>CAZUBN010000001.1:0-97223 GCA_964618675.1 uncultured Candidatus Saccharibacteria bacterium
CATATACATTACATCACTGAGCGTCATCGTCACCTCCCCCGGGTTGGCGGCCACGCTTTTATGAAGATAAACGATTAAGCAGGTTTCTCCAGCTATTTTGTTGTAAGAGATAGTTTTCCGGCTGAACCGGGTCTGGACCACGGCCTCCGCTAGGAGGATTCGGTCCAGAGAGGTTTACCGCATCTCGTCAACAAAATAGTGGAGAAACCGCAGCACCGTATCTCGTCAACAAAATATTGGAGAAAACGTTTATGCTAACTTTCTGCATACTTATGCTTGTACCACCTCCTCAAAGTATGCTACACTATTCGCCCCAAAATTCACATTTTACACAAATGTTGTAATTTTTACAATAAAACCGCCAAAATATCATGCTTATGCTTGTGATTTTTGTAAAAATTTTGTTACACTTTGCGCATAAAACATTAAATAGGCATTTTTGGAGGAACATGTATAACATATGTTATATTAAACGCACTTTATTTAGGTCACTTTTTATCTGCCTAGCCATTTTGGGTATGATTATTACTAATATTTCGCATTCATTGCCTGCTTCGGCCACTGCTTGCGAAGACGTACAATTTATTTTCGCCCGTGGCTCCGGCGAAGCTCTCTCTGGCCCCAGTTATACCGCTTGGCGCGATCATATCATTGAGGAACTAGGCGCTACAACTTTACGCTATCGGTTTTACGAGCTAGGCTCGCAAGTCATTAACGACTATCAATACCCAGCTGTTTCGGTCGGTGGTGATTTATCAGGCGTTGGTAATTTGCTCGGCGCAGCGATTAGTGGCGGGTTAGCCTTTGAATTTGGCCGCAGCGTCGAGCAGGGCAGCGGGGAATTAGAAGCTTATTTGTCCCGTACTTCGGCGCTTTGCCCGCGTACGCGCTATGTCCTCGGCGGATACTCCCAGGGCGCCATGGTAGTCTCGCGCACCCTTAGCCAGCTTGACCATAACAAAATTATTTATGCTACCACCTTTGGCGATCCGAAACTCTATCTGCCAGAGGGCAATAGCCACTTCCTCGACGTCCTACCGAAGATTCCGGAGGCTTGCTCTGGCAAGAACCTATCCAACTATCGCCTACACGTGCCGGATTGCTACGCCTACGAAGGCATCCTCGGCAGTTATCAACCCTACCAGCCGGACGGCTACGTCGATAAGCTCGGTACTTGGTGCAACGAATATGACATTATGTGTAGTTCCGGCGTTAGCCTAAGCGACCATACTTCCTACGTCTCTAGTGACCTATATAATGATGCCGCGCGCGTCATCGTCGAAAAAATCAAATCTGCCTTCCTGCAGCGCAATTTCTCTCGCCCAGACCCAGCTACGACTAACCTCGCCGAGGTGGCTATCTTAATCGATTCCACCAAATCCATGTCGAAGCTCATCGACAGCTACAAAGCCGAAGCCCAGCGCCTCGCCACTCAAGTACTCGAGCATCACGGCCACGTTGCGCTCTACGAATTTCGCGATTTAATCGACGGTTTCCAGCCCAAACAACATTGCGACTTTACTTGCACGCTAGCGGAGTTTAGTGCTGGGCTCGACCGCATCGAAGTTTATGGTGGCGGCGATCGTCCAGAATCCGTCCTTTCTGCCTCACTCACCGCGATGAATGAACTGCGCTGGTCACCGGGCGCCACTAAATCCATTATTATCCTGACGGACGCATATTACCTGAATCCCGATCGCGACGGCACGACGCTGGACCAAGTTGTTCAACGTAGCCTTGAGATCGACCCAGTGAATTTCTATGTCCTCACTAACCGCCAAGATGCCGCAGAGAGTTTTCAGCCTCTGACAGAGGGCACAAACGGTCACGTCTTTGACCTTGATACTGAGCTCGAACTTTCCACGCGGACTATTCTGACGCGCCCAGTTGCTCGGTTGTCCTTGGAAAACTATTTCGGCGCCACTGATACGCCAATCACCTTCGACGCCAGCCATTCCTATACGACCGATGGTGCCGAACTACATTATGATTGGGATTTAGATGGGGACGGCATTTTCGAAGCCCTTGATCAGGGTCCGCGCATCACCCATCAATATTCTACCCCTACCCAGCACTATCTGCGCGTAAAAGTTTACACCTCTCCCGACAACTTCAGTACCATGTCCGCACAGGTTACGATTCGTAGTACTGATCATCTCCAGCCTGCCGAAATCGCCCAAGCAACGGTCGATCAAGTTGCGCCCGGCAGCTTCGAACTGACTTTCCAGACTAATGCCGACCGCGTTCTCCTACTCCTGGATGACACTTTGCAGGGCTTCGTTCCGCTCGACTCTGGCACTGGCAAAATCACCATTCGCGACATCGTCGGCTCCGCCATGGTCAGCCTCGTCCCATATCGCGATAACCTGCGCGGTCGTGCACGGCGTCTCGAAATCAATTCCACCATCCCCAAAGTCCCCAATACCGCCAGCGCAGCCCTACTAGATAATCCGCCTTTCCCGCCCGACGACTGGAGTAAATTCACTAACGTCTTGGCCTATCGTCAGTGTGTGAACTGAGATGCCAGTGGTCACCATACTCGCACTTATATACACTGAGTTTCGGCGCCCCGTAATCATGTTCAGCAATTAAGGCCGCAGCCTCCGCCTCATCGCGCGAAGCATAGCAAACCTTCTGCTGTTCACCGACCCAGCATTTCGGCGCTTCGTACTCGTGATAAGCTTGAGATTTCATCCTCTATATTATATAAGAATCCGTAAATAATTCAAGCGAAAAAACGCTAGCAGCAAGCGGGTAGACGTGCTATAATAATCATAAGTTAAATAGGTGGAACGGGTGAGCAAACTCTCAGAGTACTTAAATCGACATGTCGTTGGCAATGTTTTTGATCGCCCCGCCATCCTGGAAGATTACTCTTGTGACCGTTCCATTCTGAAGATTACTCCGCGTCTCGTGGCTTTCCCTGAAAGTACCGAAGATATCCGCAAGCTTGTTCGCTTCTCCTATCAGCTCGCCGACCGCGACTATCTCTTGCCGATCACCGTCCGAGGTACTGGCCTCGACAAAACCGGCGCCAGCATCGGGGAAGGTCTCATCATTTCGACGGAGAAGCTCGACCAGCTCGAAGAGATTGACCTGCGGGGCCGCCTCGTACGCGTCCAGCCTGGCATTACCCTCGGTCAGCTCAATGATATCCTCCGGCTTCAGGGTCTCTGGTTGCCAGTCGACTATAATCCCGGTAGCACCATCGGCGGCCTCATTGCTAATTGCCCGAGCGACGACATGGCTAGCCGCTACGGTGGTATCTATAGCTACGTCGAACGACTCGAAGTCGTCCTCGCGAACGGCGACATCGCCCAGCTTGCTCCGCAAACTTCTCACAGTATCAATGCCAAGATCGCCGAAAACTCCGCCGAAGGTGTACTTTATAGCAAAATCAATCACATTCTCGATGAATACGACGATATGATTCTCGACCGTTCCATGCAACCGCTTGACGCCATGGGCTACGCCAATATCACCAAAGTCCGCGGACGTCACACCATCAACCTCTTGCCGCTCATGTTCGCCTCGCAGGGTACACTCGGCGTCATCTCGGACGTCATCCTGCACGTCGAGCCGCTCCCGCCCGAATCTCGCCAGCTCCTCGTCTCCTTCCACGACCTCAAAGCCGCGCAGCGCTTCCTCAACTTCGCCTGCGATCTCGAGCCAGCCAGCGTCAAAATCTGCGACTTACGCATTATCGAGGATGCTGCGAACCGAGGGAAGAAGCCTGACCTCTTCATCCGTAAAATTGGTCGCGGTCTCCTCGTCCTCATCGACTTCGGCAATCGCAAACTCAAAACCAACCAAAAAATCAAGCGTTGCAAGGCCGTCCTGCCGCCTGGCACCTTCTTTGTCGAGGAAACTCCGGAAAATACCTCCGCTTTCTACTGTATCAATAACGCCTTGCTCAGCTACCTCAATGATACTCAGTACGGCGAACGCACGCCGG
Source organism: uncultured Candidatus Saccharibacteria bacterium (assembly GCA_964618675.1). Taxonomy (GTDB): domain Bacteria; phylum Patescibacteriota; class Saccharimonadia; order Saccharimonadales; family Saccharimonadaceae; genus Nanosyncoccus. The sequence continues at coordinate 3,956 of CAZUBN010000001.1, forward strand.
TCCTGGACGACGTTTTCGTGCCGAATTTGCACTTTGGCGAGTTTGTCGAAGGTCTCAAGGACCTCGAGCGCACCCTCGACCTCCCGCTACCACTTTTTGGCTCCTTCGCCACCTCTAATTATTACGTTCGCCCCGAGCTAGATTGCGCTAGCATCGACGGACGCAAGAAAATGATGGAGTTTATCCGACTTTACAGCGAGCTCGTGGCTAGTTGTCAGGGTTCGCTGACTGGTAACGGCCCTGAGGGCCGGGTGAAAGCCCTGATGATGTCCCGCACTCTCGGTGTTGGTGAGCGTCAACTCTACAACCAGATCAAAGAGGCCTTCGACGCCAAAAACATCCTCAACCCCAAAGTCAAAATGGGCGCCGACGTCAAAGACACCATTCGTTGCCTCCGCACCACCGCCTACCCTGGCGTCATCACGGTCTAATCTGGAAAATCCGCACCTTCTATGCTATAATTATACGCATGAAGACTACAATCAAGAAACTATCTGATACCAAGGTGGAAATGAAAGTCACCCTCGACGCCGCAGATCTCCAGACTGCCCGCGAGCAGGCTCTGACTAGACTCGCCGCCGACCTCAAAGTACAAGGCTTCCGCAAAGGCAAAGCCCCCGCTTCTCTCGTCGAGCAGCACGTCCCGGCCAACGAAATTAACAATCAAGTTCTCGATATTGCCGTGCGTACGAGCGTGATGCAAGCTTTTGCCAAAGAAAAACAAGCTCCGATCGCTATCGAGCGCATCGATGTGAAGAAATTTGTCCCGAACGAGAGCGCAGAATACGTCGCCGTTGCGGAGATTCTCCCTGACGTGAAGTTGGGAGATTTCAAGAAGCTCAAAGCCGAGATGAAGGATACCGAGCCGACCGCTGCCGAGGTGCAGGAGATTCTTGACAATATTATTACTGCCTACGCCGAGAAAGTCGTGGTCAAGCGCGCCGCCCAGAACGGTGACGAAGTTATCATCGATTTCGTCGGCAAGCGTAACGGCGAAGCTTTCGCTGGCGGCAGTGCCAAAGACCATCACTTGACACTTGGTTCGAAACAGTTTATCCCTGGCTTCGAAGAGGGGATCATCGGTCATAGCGCTGGTGACAAGTTCGACCTCGAAGTTACCTTCCCGAAGAACTATCCAGAGAAGACTTTGGCCGGCCAAAAAGCTGTCTTCGAGACTCTGGTTAAGCAAGTCAACGAAGTCCAGAAACCCAAGGCTGACGATGCCCTGGCGAAGAAGTGTGGCAATTTCCAGACCATCGCCGAGCTCAAGGCCGACATTAAGAAAAACCTCGCCTCTCAGAATCGCCACCGTGCCATTGAGCAGTATCGCGAGGACCTAGTCGCCGAGCTCGTTAAGGCTTCTAAGGTCTCCGCCCCAGAGATCCTGATTAATGACCAGCTCCGTTTCATCAAGGAAGATATGCGCCGCAACGCCATGAGCCGCGGTCAGCAGCTCGAAGAATATATCGAGAGCGCCGGCCAGAAGTTTGCCGACTGGGAGAAAGAAGCCCGTCAAGTCGCCGAGCAGCGCGTAAAATCTTCACTCGTCCTCCAGATTCTCGCCCGCGAGCAGGGCATCGAGGCCGCCGAGGAAGAGGTCAACGCCAAGATTACCGAGCTCAAGGACCTCTATCAGAAGTCCAAAGAAGCCATTGCTAACCTCAAGAAACCGGAAGTCCGCCAAGACATCCGCAACCGCTTGATTATCGACAAAACCCTCGATTTTCTCGTCGACGCCAATACTAAGGGCGACAAGGCTACAAAAAAGACCGCCAGCACTAAACCAGCTGATGACGCCAAGGCAGGCGCCAAGAAGGCGGACACTAAGAAAGCCGCCAAATCTAGCGCGAAAACCAAGACCGCTAAGGCTGCTAAAACCTCTAAATCTGACGCAAAATAACCTAGAATCGTCAATTTCTCACAAAAGCCCCTCCCCAAGCGACCCAAAAAGTCCCCAGGCGGGGCTTTTTGCTACATTTTTGCCATTTTTCGCCTCACCTCGCTCTATTTTGCCCCACTCTTGCACCGTTTTAACGCCGCAAGCAAAAATTAACCCCCTTATGTATTGACTTTTCCGACAAACTGTGCTACAATAAGAAGTGGAATAGCTTTGCTGTTTCGAATTCAAAAGGGGGAATTTTCCAAAATGATACCTACGAGCTTGAAAGACGCGCAACTCCTGATCAAGACCATCTCCAAAGACAATTTCCGCAAGAAGATCGTTCCGATCGCTCAGAGCCAGGCCTTTGCCAATTTGGCCGGCGGCGGTCATGACAAGAACGATCGCCACGAAGTCAGCAACATGCTGGCCCAGACCGAGCTCGACAACATCGAGTGCAATCCGGCCGCGGTTCACTGGTACGTTCGTGCGATTACTTCGCGGATCGTCTGCGAGCACTGGCACATTTGATCACTTCCGCAACCTCTCACAACTCTCGCAACTTCTAACCATTACCGCACTATCTAGCACAATTCTTTTACTCTAGCGTATCAAGTACCTATCCACCAGCCCAGGCTTCAGCCTGGGCTTTTCTCTGACCTTAAAACTCTTGCCTTTTCCGCCCATCTGCGCTATAATAACGGTTAGAGTTTCACGCTGGCTAGCTATTGCTGTAAGCTAGACGGCAATTATCAAAGTTAATAGGGAATTTTATCGTGCCAACTATCAATCAGTTGATTCGTAAGCCACGTCAGAAAGCCACTAAGAAATCCAAGGCTCCGGCGCTCGGCTCTATTGTAAATACTCTCAAGACTCGTCGCTATGAGCAGGCTGCTCCGTTGAAGCGCGGCGTCTGTCTCAAAGTCACTACTAAGACTCCAAAGAAGCCAAACTCCGCTCTCCGCAAGGTCGCTCGTGTGCGTTTGACCAACGGTCAGGAAGTCTGGGCTTATATCGGTGGTGAAGGTCATAACCTCCAGGAACATGCCGTCGTGCTGGTCCGTGGTGGTCGTGTGCCGGATCTTCCAGGTGTGCGTTATCATATTGTCCGCGGTACCCTCGATTTGCAGGGCGTCCAAGGTCGTAAGCAAGGCCGTTCTAAGTACGGCGCTAAGAAGGGAGAATAATTATGCCACGCAAAGTTACTAGATCTCTTCAACGTAAAGTTACCCCAGATCGCAAATATCAGTCGATCTTGGTACAGAAGCTTATCAACAAGTCAATGCTCGACGGCAAAAAGCAAGCCGCTGAGCGCGCGGTTTACGAAGCACTCGAAGGTGCTGCCAAGAAGCTCAAGAGCGAGGATCCAGTCGCGGTCTTTGAGAAGGCTCTGGCTAACGTCAGCCCAGATTTCGAGGTGAAGTCTCGCCGCGTCGGTGGTGCTAACTACCAGATTCCATTCCCAATCAGCGGCCACCGTCAGCAACATTTCGCTTTCTCTTGGCTCGTCCAGTCGGCTCGTGCTCGCCAGGGTATGCCGTATGCGAAGCGCCTTGAGGCGGAAATCGTCGACGCTTACAACGAAACCGGTGCTGCCTTCAAGAAGAAGGAAGATTGCCACCGCATGGCCGAAGCCAACCGTGCCTTCGCGCACTTCGCTCGTGCCTAAGCACCTAAGTGTCTAAGCGCCCGTATTGCTAGTCGTCGCAGTATTGAGTGATATTGCGATATCGTGCAGTATTGTTAGGCCGCAAGATTACTATGTCGCAACCCAAGAAAAACCACCGAGTAAATCGGTGGTTTTGAGGTTTTTTCGGAACATCACGAAAATCCAAAATCGTAGTCACGCCCCCCAGCCTTCCGTAGTCAAGGTTTAAGCACACTGGATCTCTGCCGCATTGGGGTCGCTGATGGTGATTTGTCCGCAGAGAATCACTAGCGATTCTTTCGGAATCAGAATTTTTTCCATATTCTCACCTCTTAAAGTACGAATGGTTTTGAGCAAAAACTCACTTGCCAGGAGCTACACGCTCCAATCTCCTTATTATAGCATACATCACCAGAAAAGTCAATAGCAGCGCCTCACACCCTCGCCTCCTCACCATTATTTTTGTCAACATTTACAAATCCTATGCTATAATAAACGTAAGTATATTTTTTAGGAGGCAAAATGGTAAGATTGGCGATAAATGGCTTCGGACGAATCGGGCGTTGTGCATTCAAGATTGCTTTCGAACGTCGCGATGCTGAGGTTGTAGCCATTAACAGTTTAGGTGATGCCAAGACTTTTGCGCATCTCCTTAAGTATGATTCCGCTTATGGCGTGTACGATCACGAAGTCAGCTACGACGATAAGCACATCATCGTCGATGGCTGCAAGATTCTCTTCTTGTCCGAGCCCGATCCGAGCAAACTCCCCTGGGACAAGCTGAAGATAGACACTGTGATGGAGTGTACCGGCGCCTTTACCAATCCGGCCGACGCTCGCGCTCACATCAAGTCTGGCGCGCGCAAAGTTGTCATTTCCGCCCCGGCGAAGGGCCCTGGTGCTAAGACCGTTGTCCTCGGCGTGAACGAGGAGGTGGTGACCGCTGATGATGAAATCCTCTCTTGCGCTAGCTGCACGACCAACTGTATCGCCCCTGTGATGAAGATCCTCGAGGATAATTTCGGCATCGAGAAAGCCATGATGACCACTATCCACTCCTACACTGCCTCGCAAAAGCTAGTCGACGACACCGCGAAGGATATTCGCGAAGCTCGTGCCGCCGCCACTAACATCATCCCGACTACCACCGGCGCCTCGAAGGCCACTGCCCTGACCATCCCCAGCCTAGAGGGGAAGTTTAACGGCCTCTCTGTGCGCGTGCCGAGCCTGGTCGTGTCGCTGGCGGATATTACCGCGATTGTCAAGCGCAAAACTAGCGTCGAGGAGCTCAATAACGTCTTTGAGCGGGCCTCGCGCGAACCCTATTACGAAGGGATTTTGGACATCATGAAAGACGAGCTGGTCAGTTCCGATTTCCGTGGCAACGCGCATTCCGCCGTCGTCGATTTGCCATTGACCGATGTGGTCTGTGACAATATGATCAAGGTCGTGGTCTGGTACGATAACGAATGGGGCTATTCCAACCGCTTGGTGGAGCTGTCGGTCGACTTCGGGAGATGATTATGCTTGACTTTTTCGACGAAGTATGCTATAATGGAAAGATAGAGTGCTAAATGCCAGAAGAATACACCATCTATGTCGGTGCCGATCACCGTGGTTTTGAGAAAAAGAACGCTCTCCTCGAGCTAATTCGCGACTGCCATGAGAATGTCACGATCGAGGATTTGGGTGCTTTCAGTCTAGATCCGGAGGATGATTTTAATGATTGTGCCATTGCGGTTGCTAGGGCTGTGCAACAGAATAGCGCCGGGACCGGTGTCCTGATTTGCGGGTCAGCCCACGGCGTCACCATGCAGGCCAATCGCTTCCAAGGTGTGCGGGCAATCAATGCTCTGACCCCTGCTAGTGCTGTGGCCGGCAAAGCCGATGATTATGCCAACGTCCTCTGTCTCAGCGCCGACCAGCTCGATGTCGAGCAGATGGAACAGATTGTCAAAGCCTTTTGCCACGCCCAGCCCAAATCCGATCCGAAATACCTCCGACGCATGCAAAAACTTGATCAGTACGGGAGCGCCTAACGATGGCGGTGATTGTCCCTACCATTACGACCGAAGACGTCAATGCTTGCAACGCCAGCTTGCTCGAATTCAGCCGTTTTGCCAAGCGCATCCAGCTTGATGCGAGCGACGGCAGTTTTGCTCCGACCAACCTCGCTCCGCTGACCGGCGTCCAGCCGATTGATGGCGTCGCCCTCGACATTCATCTTATGTCCGCGCGCCCCAGTGAGCATTTGACCGACATGCTTGAGCTGAAGCCCGCTCTCTGCATCTTGCACGCCGAGGTTGATGATGACCTCAAAAACATTTTCATCCAGCTCCATAACGCCGGCGTGAAAGTTGGGGTCGCCCTCCTGCGCAGCACTTTTCCGAACCGCGTGCGCGAGTTGATTGAGCTGGCCGACCATGTGATGATTTTCGCCGGTGAATTAGGACGCCAAGGCGGCGCCATTGACATGCTCCAGACCGAGAAAGTCCCCCTGATCAAGAATATCAAGCCCGAGGTCGAGATTGGCTGGGACGGCGGCGCTAACCTCAGTAATGTTCGAGCCCTCGCCCACTCCGATATTGATATTATTAACGTCGGCAGTGCGATCTCGCGGGCTTCTGACCCAGCCGCCATGTACCAGTCTCTGGTTGCCGAAGCTGACAAAAAAGGAGTCCTGGTATGAGTCGCATTGTCACGCTCGGCTCCGCCTTGCAGGATATTTATATGGTCGACCGAGACGATTTCGACAGTGTCGAGATCGGCGGTCAGTCAATCTTTGGTAAACTCCTGATCGGCAGCAAAGTCGATATTGATAAGGTTATCTTCGAAGTGGGTGGTGGCGGCACTAATACTGCGGTCACCTTCGCTCGCAATGGCCACGAGACGATTTTCATCGGTAATGTCGCCCGCGATGCGGCTGGTGAAGCCGTCCTCGAATGCCTCGACCGTGAGAATATTGATAGCAGCTATGTTAATTTCGTCAAGGGCAATACCGGCTGCTCGGTGATTTTGCTCGACGCTAGCGATGGGGAACGTACCGCGCTGGTTTATCGTGGCGTGTCCGCCCATTTTAAGAATCTCGATCCGCACGACCTCGAGACGATTCAGCCCGACTGGCTCTATGCCGCCAGTTTGCGGGGCGATATGGACACTCTGCTCGCTTTCTTCGAGAAGGCTCACCAGCTCGGCGCCAAGGTTATGTTCAATCCCGGTCAGCTCGAACTTGCCCAGGCCGAGAAGCTGATTGGTCTGCTGGAAGACACTGATATTTTAATCGTCAATAAGCGCGAAGCTGCCCAGATCGTCCCTGGTGTTTTGTTAACCGAGCTACTGGAACGGCTCACGCAGTACTGTAAAATGGTGATTATTACCGATGGCATTATGGGCGCAATCGCGACCGATGGCAAAGAATCCTATCGAGTCGGCGTTTATGAGCAGGCCCGCGTGCGCGATACGACTGGTGCGGGTGATGCTTTCGGCTCCGGCTTCCTCGCCAAGTGGGCGGAGGGTGCTGAATTCACCGAAGCCTTGCGTTTCGCTGCCGCCAATGCCGCTAAAGTCACCCAGAAGTACGGCGCCCAAGCCGGCATTCTGAACGGCAGCGAAGACCTCCACCTCATGCCCATCCAAAAAGTTGAATCACAGAAAGGACTCTAGATGTTAGATGAAGAAACCCTCAAACAACTCGAAGCGGCCGATATTGAGCGCGCCAAAGCTTACGCACGTGACCTCGAGGAAGGCCTGAAAATCGTCCGCACTTATCCGCAAGGCGTCACGATTTTCGGCTCGGCTCGCCTTGCCCAAGACAGCAAATACTGTAAAAAAGCCCGCGAACTCGGCCAACTTCTCGCCCAGAACGGCCATGCCGTCATTACTGGTGGCGGCCCCGGCATCATGGAGGCGGCTAATCATGGCGCTTTCGAGTACGGCGGTCGCAGCATCGGCCTCAACATCACTCTGCGCCACGAACAGGCCCCTAACCCCTATCTGACCGATACGTTGCAATTCAAATACTTCTTCGCGCGCAAGGTCATGCTCGCCATGTCCGCCAAAGTCTACGTGCTTTTCCCCGGCGGTCTCGGCACGCTCGACGAACTCTCCGAGATCATTATCCTCATGCAAGAGGGCAAAATGCCCAAAATGCCGGTTTTCTTCTTCGGCAAGAGCTTCTGGCGCCCCCTCACCAAGTTCATCGAGGGTAAAATGCTCCCGATGGGTCTCGTCTCCAAGGGCGATACGAAGCTATACAAGCTCACCGATGACATCAAAGAAATCGTCACCGCTGCGAATAAAATCGGCCATCCGCCGATCAAGACTAACTATTACGACGGCTTCTCGAGCGCGCAGTCGGAAATCCCCGCTGTTAAATAGGCGAGCGTCATAGACTTTTCTCTAAAAGGTGATATAATTTATATCGCACCTTAATTTTTGGGCTGGCCGGTTGAAAAGGAGGAATGATCGATGAAAATCAACCAGCAGAAGTTTTGTCTCGAATACTGCACCGCTCCCAGTCTGGCGGGCATGCCGGATGACACCCCGATGTTGCCTATCCAGTTGCAAGTTCCGCACGGTAGCGCCCCTGACGCCGCGAAGTTACGCGATCAGCTGCTGTCCGGTAACCTGCAGTGCCTGCACCCGCAAGATTTCCGCAAGCATCTGCCGGCGGTGCTGGAGGGCAGTTCCGACATCTGGCGGCTCTGGCTCATCCGGATTCTGCCACAGCGGTTGCAACTCACCTTCATGCGCCTCTATCCCTTGGCAGAGGAATCCCCGCACAGCTTTTCCGACGGTTTTGCCAACGGTAATATGCTGCACTGCGCTACGCTGAACCTGGTCGCGCCGACCAATCTGGCCTGCGACTTCATCGTCCCGGCCATGCAAAACGACCCCGAGCGCTGCATTCGCTACAATTTCGCCTGCCGCTCGGCGGTGGGCGGCGATCCGCACGAGATTTGCGACCTGCGCGTCACCGAAGTGGTCAACGGCCAGGTCCAGTTCGTTTACCACCTTAAAACGCCCTATTGCCGGCCCCAAACTAATCCTGAGCCTCAGTCCTAACGGTCTTTCAAGCCGCTAAGACCCCTCCGGCTCACGGCCACCCTACGGGGTGGCCTTTCTAATAGCAATTTTGCAATCCCCAGAGCGCAATCCCCGTCGCTACCGACACGTTGAAAGATTCCTTCCGTCCGTACATCGGTATCTCTAAGAAATATTCCGTCTCTGACCGCACCTCTGGCGCGATTCCACCCACTTCTTCACCTAGAACCAGGACAATTTTCTCACCTAATTCCGCCGGCTCCCCTAAGATTAGTTGTTTCGGCTGCTCCGCAGGCTGCAAATTATTCTCCAGCCCAACTACCGTATATCCTTCCATTATAGCACACTTTTGCAAAAAAGTCAATAGGTCGTCCACTTCGCGCCCCAAATCCACCTGCTCCACCATGGTTTCCGCTCCCAGCGCTGATTTCGCAATCTGGTGGTTCAGCTTCTCCCGCAAATGCGGCAACAGCGCCTGATCGGCATAGCGTGGCGTGTAGCCCGCATACGCCAGCTTCTCCACTCCCATCCCCTCCGCCGTGCGCAGAATGGCCCCGACGTTGTAGACCGAGCGGATGTTGTGCAGAACGAGGATGATTTGCTTCATAGTTATCACTTATTATAACATAATTTATCCCGATTGCACGCGACTCCCAGCTTCTCTCCGTAACTCTCGGCTTCGCCTACCCTTTTCCGAGGAATTGTGCTATAATTTTACCTATGGAAAGATATGACCCGCTGAAAATCGAACAAAAATGGCAAAAAATTTGGGACGACACCAAAGCTTTCAAGGCCGGCCCGCTCGACGCAAACAAACCCAAAAAATACCTCGCCGAAATGTTCCCCTACCCCTCGGGCGCTGGGCTTCACGTCGGTCACGTCCGTAATTTCACTATCGTCGATGTTCTCACGCGCTTCTATACCCAGCAACAGATGAACGTTCTGCGCCCCTTCGGCTACGATACTTTCGGTTTGCCCGCGGAGAACTACGCGATCAAGACCGGCATCTCGCCGCAGAGCGCTACCGACACCAACATCAAAAACTTCCGCAAACAAGCCAAGAAACTCGGTTACGCCATCGATTGGGACCGCGAAATCAACACCTCTAGCCCCGAGTATTACAAGTGGACCCAGTGGTGCTTCCTCCAGCTCTACAAAGCCGGCCTCGCCTACCAAAAAGAGTCATATCAGTGGTGGTGCCCGGTCGACCAAACCGTCCTCGCCAACGAGCAGGTCGAGAACGGCCACTGCTGGCGGTGCGGCACCGAAGTCCAGAAGAAGAAAATGAAGCAGTGGTTCTTCAAAATCACCGACTACGCCGATGAATTATTAAACGACATCGACCAGCTCGACTGGCCCGACAAGATCAAAACTATGCAAAAGAACTGGATCGGTCGCAGCGAAGGTGCCGAGGTCAAGTTCGCGGTCGAAACCGCTCAGAACGGAGGCATCGCCACCGCAAGCGCGTTGTCTTCCGGCGAGCGCAGGTCGGATTCTTCAGATGACGAGAGCGCTCCCGAACGCGCGGCGGCGGGGATGCCTCTCTCTATTACGGTCTTTACGACTCGCCCGGACACCCTCTTCGGCGCCACCTTCCTCGTCCTCGCCCCTGAACACCCACTGGTAAAAGAGCTGGTGAACGACACCACGCGCGCCGAAGTCGAGAAATACTGCCAAACCGCCCTCAAGAAATCCGAAATCGAACGCCAAGAGAACAAGGAAAAGACCGGCGTCTACACCGGTAGCGACGCCATCAATCCTGCCACCGGCGAGAAGGTCCCGATTTGGGTCGCCGATTACGTGCTGAGCGGTTACGGTACTGGCGCTATCATGGCAGTGCCGGCGCACGACGAGCGCGATTTTGAGTTCGCCGAGAAATTTGACCTGCCGATCAAAGAGGTCGTCGAGAAGCCTGAGAATAGCACCGACGACGAACGCTGCTACCACGGCGAGGGGATTCTGGTCAATTCCGGCCAGTTTAACGGCACCCGTAGCGAAGATGCCCGTGAGCAGATCGTGGCTTGGCTCGAAGAGCGCGGCCTCGGCGCCAAGAAAGTCACCTATCGCATGCGCGACTGGCTGATTTCCCGCCAACGCTACTGGGGCTGTCCGATTCCGATCGCCTACGACAAAGACGGCAATGCTCACCCCATCCCTGAGGACCAGCTCCCGGTCGTCCACCCCGAGATCGAAGATTACCAGCCCGACGAATCCGGTCGCTCACCTCTAGCGAAAGCCAAAGATTGGCTCAAAGTCACCCTCAAAGACGCAAATGGCCACGACATCGAATGTACGCGCGAGACCGACACGCTCGATGGCTATGCTTGCTCGAGCTGGTACCTCTGGCGCTACGTCAGCCCGCACGACGACCAAGCCGCCTGGGACTCCGAAGCGATCAAATATTGGGCACCGACCGACATCTACGTCGGTGGCGACCACGCCGTCGCCCACCTCTTGTACGTCCGCTTCTGGTGCAAATTCTTCGCCGACCAGGGCTACCTGCCTTTCCGTGAACCGATCAAGAAGTTACTCTATAATGGCTATATCAATGCGCCCGACGGCAAGAAAATGAGCAAGTCGAAAGGGAACGTCATCGACCCACTCGAGGTCATCGAGAGCGGCTACGGTGCCGACACCCTGCGCACTTACGAGATGTTCATCGGGCCGTACGACCAAGACGCCGCTTGGAACACCGAAGCCATCGGCGGTGTTTACCGCTTCCTCAACCGCTGTTGGACGCTTTGCACAGCCGATGGCGAGACGAATGCATCCAATACTGCGGATAAGACCCGTCCGGAAGGCAACAAGACGAAAACCCTGCGTCACCGCGCCATCAAGAAAGTTACCGAAGACATCCACCGCCAGAGTTTTAACACTGCGGTCGCTACTCTCATGGAATACGTCAACGACCTCTATAAGCAAGGCGCTGCCCTAGAGGACAAAATCGCCCTGGCCAAGATGATCAAGCCGTTTGCGCCACATCTCGGTTCCGAGCTCCTCGAACGTCTCGGGAGTGATGACGAATGGCCTCGCTGGGACGAAAGCTGCCTCGTCGACGAAAGTGTCGAAGTAGTCGTCCAGATTAACGGCAAACTCCGCGCCCGCCTCAACGTCAGTACTGACGACCTCGGCGACGAGGAGAAACTCAAGGCGTTCGCTTTGGCCGACGAAAACGTCCAGCGCCACCTCGAGGGTAAGGAAATCCGCAAGGTGATCATCCCGCACGGTGCCAAGCTGATCAATATCGTTGCGTAAGCGTACCGGACGCGTTTTTCAAAAGCACACCGGATGCGCGAGCACCAGGTCTCTAGAGAACGAACTGGCTAAAACGCAGGGAACCGATTAATTCAAAAAAGAGTGCCGCCAGGCGCTCTTTTTACTTGCCAAATCCCGAAAAAAGCGTAAAAAGTATTGACTTTTTCAAGCATGTGTGCTATAATGAAAGCATAACCTGGAAACAGACCAGGCTATGGAATCTATTTTGTGCCAAATAATACAGATACAGAATAGTCCAAACTAGTACAGCCACAAGCTGAACTGGTGGGAAGTAATTAGTTAATAGGAGAATAAAATGCGTAAATTTGCAAAGAATACCCTTGCGGCCGCGGCTAGTTTAGCCGTTCTTGCGGCGGGTGTCGTATCGACTCCGTCACTAGTGTCAGCTTGGGGTAACGATGGTGCTGCTCGTCGTAGTTACACCATTGATCAAATTAATTATGGAGCCCTCGGTAACAAGATTACCCTGAACTCCATCTCTAACAGTACGATCGGTGACGAAAAGAATTTCGTTGGCGCTCGTGAAGATACCGGCCAGAACCTTGGCGCGGAAAACATCTGGGAGGGGAACCAGATTCACGTTGAAGACGGTAAGGATTACCTCGTCCGTCTCTACGTTCACAATAATAACCCTAACGGTGAAGCTGCGATTGCGAAGGATGTGAAGGTGGCTTTCGATATTCCGGAAGATTCGTCTACCCGTATCCAAGTCAATGGTTTCATTACCTCTAGTAACGCCGCTCCGTCCAAATATTGGGACTATGTCGACTTCGTCGCCGACCAACCCTTCCACCTCGAGTACGATTGGGGTTCAGCCTTGCTGGAGAATAATGGTATCGGCCAAAACGGTGGTGTTAAGCTTAGCGATGACATCGTCAAAGCTGCAACCGGTGGTGTCTTGATCGGTTATAACGATCTCGATGGTCAGGTCCCGGGCTGTTACACTTACGACAACTTCGTCGGTATCCGTGTAAAAGCCGTTTATGACAAACCAGTCAACCAAGCTGAGTTCACCATGGCTCAAGACGTCCGTCTAGCCGGCGAAACTCAGTGGCACGATTCTATCACGGCACAGGTCGGTGATAAGGTCGAGTTCCAAGCTGAATATACTAACATCAGCAAGGTCAATACTCAACGTAACGTCACTTTCCGTAGCGTCTTGCCAAAGAATATGCGTTATGTCGCTGGTACGACGAAACTTTACAACCATAATCACCCGAACGGTGCCGGCATCGTCGAGGATACTGTGACCACCACGGGTATCAACATCGGTGACTACGCTCCTGGTGCGAATGCCTACATCCGTTTCACTGCGGTCGTGGTCGACAATAGCTTAGCCTGTGGCGCGAACAGTCTCTTCGACTGGGCTCGCGGTACCGCTGACAATAAGCTCGTTCAAGATTACTCGATGGTGATGGTGAACAAGACTTGTAGCAACCAAGTCACCCCAGAAGGTGAGAAACATACTGTCACCGTGAACTATGTTTACGAAGATGGTAGCGAGGCCGCTCCTACTGTGAAGGTCGAGCTCGAAACTGGTGATCCATTCGTGATTCCTTCACCAAAGATCGCTGGCTATACGCCAAACTACAGCTCGATCACTGGCCAAATTGGTAAGTACGATCTCAACTATACCGTTACCTATACCAAGGACCAGGCTCAACAGCCGGTCGACTCACAGCCAGAGACTCCGGTCAAGCCGAACCCTGGTACTGTCGATAAGATGCCAACCGCTGGTCCTATGACCACCGTCGGAAGCGTCATCGGCGCCGGTTCCATCGCGACAGCCCTTAGCTACTACGTCAAGAGCCGCCGCGCCCTCCGTCAGTAATTAAGCTGCACTAAGTAAGCCCCTCTGTACAAGAGGGGCTTTTTGGTTGTATTTATTTCAGAGTGCACTTATCTCAAACTGCACCTGCACATTTTCCTAGACGCCAATCAACTGTCCGAACACGTCGCACGCTACCACAATCACCGCTACCAACGTCAAAGCCACCCCGGCCGCGCCGTACAGGATTGTATCGCGCGACTTAGTCTTCGCCGGCTCACCCTGCGCCGTCGCGTAACCCACACCCCCGATAATCATTAAGGCTACCGACGCCACCCCGACTAGCCCAATCACCGTATTGATAATCGCCGACACCACCCCGATCAAGGAATCATCCTCAAAGACCGCCACCGTACTCTCCTGGCAGTCAGAAAAACTCGCGGCGACCGTGCCGTCCGCACAAGTCACATTCGCCTCCGCGTAAGCTGGCGATAAAGTCGCCACTCCCCCTAGACCAATAATCATTAAGATTGTCGCGATCACACTTAAAATCGGCTTTTGCATAATTCTCCTGTTACAAAAATAAGCTAATGATTGCATAACCTTCTTCATCATTATAACACGTTTATGCGTAATTGAATGGAAAATTGGCCCGAAATTCGCTCTTGCCACACCGCTCCAGATATGCTAAAATTAAGTATAGATTTTATATAATTAAGGAGTAATATGCCTGAACCTAAAAAACAAAGTAGCCCGCGTAAGACCGGTCTACGTCGCAGCCACCTGCGTTTGAAACTGGCTCGCTCTGTCAACCGTACTTCTCCGGTCAAGGCTTTTGAGACCGCTAAGAAGACCCCGCATCTCAAGGTCAAAACTGTCAAACCTGCCAGCACTCAAACCGTTAAACAGAAGAAAGCCGCCAAGAAGACTGCGGTCAAACCAAAGAAGACTACTACAGCAAAAGTCACCACTAAAAAGTCTAAATAAAAGGGAAGGGATATGGCTAGTAACCGGCACTTGGGCAGAATAATTGTTTTACAAAGTTTGTACGAATACGAATTTCGCACAAATGCTGGTGATAAGACGGCCGATATTCGGACGATTGTCGCGAAGGACATCGAACCTTACTCGAAAGCCTTGGGCGATACTGAGTTCGTTTATCAGTTAGCGGAGGAGATTTCGCGGCGGTTCCCGGAGCTGGATGAGCGCTTGCAGCCGATGGCTCCCGAGTGGCCACTCTCCACGATTGCGGCGATTGATCGTAACGTTTTGCGCATGGGACTCTACGAGCTCAGCAACGCTAGCAACGCCGTCCCTCCGAAGGTCGCCATCAACGAGGCAGTCGAATTAGCCAAAGAATTTGGATCAGATAATTCTTCTAAGTTTGTGAACGGAGTACTCGGTACTGCCTATCGCTCGATTTACGGCGATGATGGCAAGTCCAGCACTGCCGCCAGCTCAGCGGACACGTCTCAGCCAAACACCCCCGAGGAGCAGCATGTCAAAGAAAAAACAGAAGCGGAGGACGCATAGCCACGCCCGAGCGGTGAGCCGAGTAACTGCGTTACCCAAGGCGCCACCTCAGGCGCAGCTTCGGCATGACTCGAAAAACCTTGCCCGTCCTGACCAGGCCCAGCCTCGTCCCGCTCCCGCAGCGCAGGCGTCGCAGTCTAGCATAGGGAACGCGCAACCTCCGGCCGAGCCTAGCCGACCAGCCAAAGTCCCCGAAGCTCTGCCTCTGCGGTCTGAGCGCGCTACCGTGGCCACGCGCATGGCCGCCCGCATCTTTAAAAAGCCAGCTATTCAAGAAGTCGTACGCGAACCGACCGCGGGTGGAATCGTGTTCCGGATGAGCAAAGATCAGAAAGATATCGAGATTTTGTTGATCCAGGATTCGAAAGGTCGCTGGACAATCCCCAAAGGTCACATCGAACCCGGCGAGAATGCCAAAGAGACCGCGATTCGGGAAATCGGCGAGGAGGCAGGGCTTTTCCATATCGAAGTCATCATGTGGCTAGGCAAAATCCACTTCCAGTATCGCCGCGTGGACAAGCTCGTGCTCATGACTACGCAGATTTACCTCGTCCGCGCCCTGGACGACCAAGAAACTCCGACCAAGGAGCAGTGGATGAAGGGAATTAAATGGTTCACCTTCAAAGAGGCGCTCGACGCCATTGAGTACGAAGACATCGAGAAGTTGATGCTGGTCGCAAAAAATAAAATCCGTCAAGGCTTATAGGAGAACTTATGAATACAGAGGAATACCAAAGTTTCGCACGCGAAAAACTCGGCTTTGAATTTCACGATATTAATTTGTTGGTGACGGCACTGACCCACCGCAGCTATGTCAACGAGCACAAACAGAGCGTTCATGACCACAACGAACGGCTCGAGTTCCTCGGTGATGCTGTCCTCGAACTGGTCAGCTCCGACTTTCTCTACCGGAATTATAACCAGCCCGAAGGCATCATGACCGCTTGGCGTTCGGCTCTCGTCCGCACTGAGAGCATCGGTGCCGCCGGCGAAGAACTCGGTTACGGACCACTCGTACGGCTCTCGAAGGGCGAAAAGCACGGTTCGGAGCGGGCGCACGCGGTGATCTTGGCGGATTGTTTCGAGGCGGTGATTGGCGCAATTTATCTGGATCAGGGCTACGATACGGCGAAGGAGTTCATCACCAAGCATATTCTGGTTAAAATTGACAAGATCCTCGAGGAAGGCAGCTGGCGCGATCCGAAATCTTACCTCCAGGAACTGGCTCAGCACCACGACGGTGCCACCCCGAGCTACCATGTCCTTAGCGAGGAAGGTCCCGACCACGACAAGACTTTTACGGTCGGCGTTTACGTCCTCAAGCAGCTCAAGGGCCAGGGTGTCGGCCACTCCAAACAAGAGGCCGAGGGCAATGCTGCCGCCGAAGCGGTCAAGCTCTATCTGAAGACTTTCCCGGAAGACAAGGTGGATTTTCGCCACTAGGGGCTAGCCACGCTGCACTACATGATGTCGGCGCTATTAGCCGGGGAGAAGGTGGAATTTCGGCGCTAGGCGTTAGCGTTATCTATTGACTTTCTACGATAAGTGTGCTATAATAGAAGGATAGGGCGCCTTTTTGGTGCCTAGAACTTTTAGATAATATTTGTGAGGGGGATTACCATGCGACCTTATCTGGAAAAACTGACGCGTCTCCTGGCCTACACTCTGCCACTTTTCTCCGCAACGGGTGTTTGGTACGGAATCTGGACGCCACATCAGTCGCTGCGGCTGGGAGAGTTGGGCTTACACATCGCCGTTCTGGCGCTCGCGCTGCAGACGCCGACCATCTCGCTAATCTACTGGCCGAAATTCGAACGTTGTTTCTTGCTCTACGAGACCTTCCAGCAACACTCTATCTACGGCGTGCGTCGCCTCGATTTGCGCGTCAGTCTCCGGATCGTTCTGATTGGCGCCGTTGGCTCGTTCCTGTGCTTCCTGGCCGGCCGGATGCCGCTGCTCTTCTTCTGTGTCACACTACCCGTCGGCTTGCTCAATCTCGCTATGCTCCTGTCGGTCCTAATCTGTCATGCGTGGTGCGCGCTGCACCTTCGCCATCATCACGATGGCTACGTCACGGTCATGCGCATCGATGATCATATTATGTCCCAGGCCGGCTATGTCACTACCCACGAAGTCTGGCCGATTGACCGGCTCTCCGAGCTGTTCCTGACCGACAAAGGTTACGTACTTACCCGCGAAGAACTCCTACAACTATTATCGCGTTCCTCATCGCTTTGAGACGTCCACCCGGGCGCCTCTTTACTTTTGCGCGCGAGTTTGCTATAATAAACAAGATATTTTAATTAAGGAGAAACATGCTAGCGATTCGTATGCAGCGTAATGGCCGAGCACATTTACCGGTGTATCGGATAATCGTCCAAGAAGCGCAGCGCCACCCTCTTTCGGGTCGTGTTGTAGCCGAGGTCGGTAATTACAACCCTGCCACCAAGAAGGTGGTCATTGATAAAGAAAAAGTTGAGTTCTACCTCAAGAACGGCGCCCAGCCTTCCAGCCGCGTCGCCTACATCTTGACCAAGGAAGGCGTGAAGCTTCCTGATTGGTACAAGGCTGCTCCCCAGAAGCACGCCCAGGCTAAGCACGCTGACAAGCTCCGCAAGAACCAGCCGAAAGAAGAAGCCACTCCCGAAGCTCCTGCTGAGGAAGCTGCTCCAGCCGAAGTGGCACCAGCTGCTGAGTAGAGTCTCGGAATTAGAGCGCAAAAGAAAAGCCCCGACGATCGGGGCTTTTTGGTGGACAAGAATTTAATCGCGACGCTGTCTGCCGGTAGATAGCCTATTCTTGCGGGTTGGCGTTGACCTGCCGTGCGAACCACGCCCAGAATTGCTCCTGCTGATCGGCGCGAAACTCGGCAAACTGCTCGCCGGCGTTCTGTAGGCCATCTTTGGCCTTGTCAACCGCGGCCGGCACCTTGTCCTTCGCGGCATCGTAGAGGTCACCTGCCTTGTCGACGGCCGCTCCGGCCAGCTCCTTGCCCTGGTCGATTAGGCCGGGCGTGGCTTCTTTGACGGACTGATAGACGCCGGATCCGACCGACTTGACCTGGTCCCAGAAAGACGGCTCCGCTGCCGCAGCGGTGGGCGCTAAACTCACGCTGAGCAAAACCACCCCGGCAATCGCTGTGTAAATTCTTGTTTTAAGGCACATTACTAATCCCTCCCAACGTAGTATATCTTACCATTATACCACACTTCGGCAGAAAAAGCAATAGTATTTACGCTAATCTCACCGTTGCTTGAGTGGTTCCATAATGTAAGTTTAATAAAACCTCTCCGACCGCGGAAATTTCTCCAAAACCGCTTGTATTTTTCCAAGTTGTGTTATAATAAAACTATCTAACAAAAAATAAACTGGAGACCTTATGGCAACCATTGACCAACAATTTGTAGAATACATCGTAAAAACCCTCGTCAACAACCCAGAAAAAGTCGTTGTTGACCGCGAAATTGATGAACGTGGAGTATTACTGAGCTTAAGCGTAGATCCAGAAGATGTCGGTCGCGTGATTGGCAAGCGTGGCGCTACCGCCCAGAGTATCCGGACGCTCTTGCGCGTGCTCGGTACGAAGAACGGCGCACGTTACAACTTAAAGATCGTTAACACCGATGAAGAGGGTGGCGAAGTGCACGAACGCGTCCACGAAGAGATTCGGGACGAAGTTGCCGCTGGTGCTGAACAAGAAGAAGCTCTGGCCGACAAGACCCGCGCTGAAATGGCGGATTTGGACGACCTCGAGATCTAGCATCGTTGGTAGCGAAAGCAAAGCCCTCCGCGTGAGGGCTTTTTGGTGGGTCGGGTTTGAGCGAAAAATTTTCCGTTGCGTCGTGAGGAGCATCTGTGTCTGCAATGTTTTTCCACCGCTCTCGCGCTCAGGAGTGGCTACGTACAAAAACTTTTCCACCGCGACAACAGAGGTAGCTAGAAAAATGTTGTAAAAAATACATAACTATGAAAATGAAAATAACAGATGAAAAATACCTAATGTTGTAAAAATTACACAAAATACCGGTAAAATCGTCCGAAAATGCTCTTGTTAAAAATTTGCGCCTGCGTTATAATAAAAACAGTTCGAAAGAACATATGGCTAACTGCGAGGCCAACATAAGTTGAGAGCTTATATGTTCAAAAAACCACCTTCCGGCCGTTGAGAGGTGGTTTTTTGGTGGCGTTGGCTAAATATGTCGCGCGCTCTGGAGACTGTGCGATTCTGCCACGCATTCTAAAGATTGACCAATTCTATCGCGCCGTTCTAAGATATGCTATAAAACCCTAAGATGTGCTATAATCATAAACATGAAGGAGGAATATCAGCCGCAATCGCAGCCAGCGGGTTCGCCGTGGGAAGCTTTGAGTGAATTGCCCGATTTCGCCACGCATGAAGCGGCACTGCAGAGCCAAGCCGAAGGCGCGGTAGCCCCAGAAGCACCAGCCGCCCCAGAAGGCTTGACCTCGGTCTCGGAAGACGCGCCGACGTCATCTGCAGACCTATCGCGTCAGATTGGCGCCGTGGTGGACCAAGCCATCAAGGAACGCGCCGAGACTGGCGATGCTCCAGCTGAGACGGAGCGCAGCATCGAACAAACTATGGAGCTGGATTGTGATATTCTCGATGCCGAATGGGAACCAGAGTTCGATAAGCGCTATCGGCGCGAACTGTCACCGCAGGAAAAGTATGACCGCAATCAACGCGACCTCGCAAGTATTAAGCAGTTTTTGCAACTCAGCCCCGAGCAGCGTGACCAGTATCAAGAGGCCCTCGGCAGCGTTTTGACCTCTATGCAGGATGACATTCGCCAGTACCGCGCTCGCGCCGCCGAGCAGCAGGTGGACCCGGAATCCCTCGAGGGCTACAACGACCTTTACGAGCTGACCTGCAACCGCCGCCGGGAGATCCAACTCCTCGAACATCCGGAGGAAAATCGTAAGAATCTCACATCACGCCAGGTGCGATTAGGGCGTGAATTAGCCAAGGACCATCCGCTTTACCACGACGCCATCGAAGGAATGGATTCGGGGATTATCAACCAGAACATGGACGCTATCATCGAGTCGGTGCCACCAAGAGATTTCGACAAGCTCGCGAAGCTGATGGATCGTCGCGATAAGTGGCCGGCCTTCCAGGAGCAAGTCCAGGACGTGCTCGAGCGGGCGCTCAACCTCGAAGATACTAATATTAAAGTCGAGATGTTTGCCGGTGACCCGAATGGCGAAAAAGGTTCCTGCACTCCGGTCAAAGATGGCTACCTCGTGCGGCTGAATGCTGGAGTGATCGGACAGAATAGTTGGGCGTATGCGCAAGTTTTGGCCCACGAACTCTACCACGTCATGCAGGGACGCGTTAGCGCTGCCGGCGGTACCGATATGGCTGACCTCTATGACTTCAATATGCAACATTACGGACGCCCCGACGATATCGGCTACCAAGCTTATCGTAATCAGCTGAAAGAAGCCGAGGCGTTTGCCTTTATGAACCGGTTCTTGGACGAGATCCGGGCTGGCGATACTCGTAATCGCCAAACTCTCACTGGTCGGATTAAGCACTGGTGGGCGGAACGCGATACTGAGAAACTACCTGAGGACGCCATCCTGACACCGACGCCACCGATTCCGAGCTCCGAGCACGCCGTCATGATGAATGGCGAGCAACCGTCTGAAAATCCCGACTCCGATTCTGAAAAAGTCTCAGAAAAAGCTTGATTTTCTTGTCAAAATCTGTATAATAGACCAATAAGAAGTAGTGTGCGGTGTTTTCGGGGCTCTTGAGGAGATTTTGCCCCTATTCATCCCAGAGACGGCGAATCTGGGTCGATTAAACACCGCAGTAATCTTCGGCGCTACAAGATTATCAACACTAAAGTGAGAGGGAACTGTGAGTAAAACAACAACTGTTGGTAGCCGCGTGTTTTTTACGGAGGGCGACCAAGCACTTCCAATTCCGGATCTGATTTCGCACCAGAAAGATAGCTGGGACGATTTTGTCAAATCTGGACTTCGGGAAGTTTTCAACGAGTTGAATCCGATTGACGATTACAACGGTAACAAATTGTCACTCCGATTCAAAGATTACTACTTTAAAGAGCCACTAGAGGACGAGAAGACTGCGAAATACAACTTGTCGACCTACGCGGCTCCTTTGCATGTCAAAGTCGAGCTCACCAACAAGGTGACTGGCGAGATTAAGGAACAGGATATTTACTTCGGCGATTATCCTTGGATGACAGATCGTGCTACCTTCATTATTAATGGTACCGAGCGCGTGGTCGTTTCTCAGCTCGTCCGCTCGGCCGGCGTCTTCTTCACCGCTGACGAAGTCAACGGCAAGCGTTGCTACGGCGCGAAGGTGATTCCAGGCCGTGGAGCTTGGTTGGAGTTCGAGACTACCCCGAACGGCTGCATTAACGTTAAGATTGACCGTCGTCGCAAGATTCCGGTCACGACTTTCTTGCGCGCACTCGGCATCGCTGATGAAGCGAAAATCCGCGAAACTTTCAAAGATGTCGATAACGGGGCGATTAGCTACATTAGCGCTACTCTCGATAAGGATACTACTACCAGCCAGCCTCAGGCGTTGCTCGAGGTGTACCGGCGTTTGCGCCCGGGCGATCTAGCAACGGTCGAGAATGCGAAATCCATGATCGAGCACACGTTCTTCGACTATCGTCGCTATGATAGCTCGCGCGTGGGTCGCTATAAGTTGAACCAGCGTCTCGGTTACGATACACCCAACGATTCCACTCATCGCACGTTGCAGATGAAGGATCTGATTGCAATTATTAGTGAAATTATCCGTTTGAACAACACGCAGGAACCCGCCGACGATATCGACTCGCTCGCTAATCGTCGTGTGAAGCTGGTTGGGGAATTGGTCCAACGCCAATTCCGTCTCGGTATGCTTCGCTTGCAGCGGAATATCCTCGATCGTATGCTAATGGCTAATCCGCAGGAAGTTACGCCTTCGCAGCTCTTGAACTCGCGTCCAGTCGTCGCTGCAGTTAAGGAATTCTTCTCCAGCTCACAGCTCTCACAGCTCATGGACGAAGTTAACGGTTATTCTGAGCTCGCCCACAAGCGCCGCCTCTCCAGTATGGGTCCTGGCGGCCTTACTCGCGAACGTGCCGGCTTCGATGTACGTGATGCACACCCGACTCACTACGGCCGTATCTGTACGGTTGAGACTCCAGAAGGTGGCAACGTCGGTCTCGTTTTGAACCTAGCCACTTACGCTCGGATTAATGAGTATGGCTTCATCGAGGCTCCATACCGCGTGGTTAAGAACGGTAAGGTTACTGATGAAGTGGTCTATGTCGACGCCGCACATGAAAATGACATGGTGATTGCGGACGCTTCCGTTAAATTGAATAGCAAAGGCGAATTTGAAGAAGAGTGGGTCTCGGCTCGCGTGCACGGTCGTCCGAGCCAGGTTGCCTCGAGCCAAGTTACGCATATTGATGCCGCCCACAAGGAAATTCTCGGTACCAGTGCGAGCTTGATTCCATTCGTTGAGAAGAACCGTGTCGACCGCTCTCTCATGGCCTGCGCCATGCAGAAACAGGCAGTGCCACTCTTGAAGAATGATGCGCCAGTCGTTGGTACCGGTATCGAACACGAAATCGCCCTCAATACTTCTCAAATCGTCGTGGCGAAGGCGGACGGTGAAGTTATCCGGGCAGATGGTGAAGTCGTCGCCGTTAAATATAAAGACGAGACTAAAGAATACAAAGTCGAACACTTCGAAAAGACCAACGATGACCGCTGTTACAATCAGCGCGTCAAGGTCGCCCGTGGCCAGAAAGTTAAGAAAGGCGACATCCTAATCGAAGGCGCTTCCGTGACGAACGGTGAACTCGCCCTCGGTAAAGATTTGCTAGTGGCTTTCATGCCATGGCGTGGTTACAACATGGATGATGCGATCGTGATTTCGCAGCGCTTGGTCGAGGATGATTCGCTCACCTCTATTAATATTAAGGATTTCGACGTTGAAGTACGCGAGACTAAGCTCGGTCCTGAGCAGGTAACTCGTGATATTCCAAATGTCCCCGAACGCAGCCTACGTCATCTCGGCGAAGACGGTATTGTCGTAGTCGGGTCGGAAGTTCAGCCGGGCGACATCTTGGTTGGTAAAATTACACCAAAGGGCGAACAGGAGCTTAGCTCTGAAGAGCGCCTTTTGCGTGCGATCTTCGGTGAAAAGGCCAAAGATGTCCGTGATACTTCTGTCCGTATGAACGGTTCTAGCACTGGCAAAGTCGTCGGTGTGCGAATCTATACGCATGAGCAGGGTCATGAGCTCAAGGCTGGCGTGTTGATGCAGATTAAAATCTACGTCGCCGAAATGCGCAAGATTAGCGTCGGTGACAAGATTGCTGGTCGCCACGGTAACAAAGGTGTCGTTTCCCGCATTCTGCCAGTCGAAGATATGCCGTTCATGGCTGATGGTACTCCAATCGACATTCTCTTGAGCCCAATGGGCGTGCCAAGCCGTATGAACCTCGGTCAGCTCTTCGAGACCCATCTCGGTATGGCTGCACGGGCGCTTGGTTACGAAGTAGCCACGCCATCCTTTAACGGCGTGCCAGACGAAGTTATCTCGGATGAGCTCGAAAAAGCTGGTTTTGCTCGTGATGGTCGTGTCCAGCTCTATGACGGTCTCACCGGTGAACCATTTAACGAGCGCACTTCAGTCGGCGTGATGCACATGCTGAAGCTTCACCATATGGTCGAAGACAAGATTCATGCCCGCTCGACTGGTCCATACACTGCCGTCACTCAGCAGCCACTCGGTGGTAAAGCCCAGAACGGTGGTCAGCGTTTCGGAGAAATGGAGGTGTGGGCACTCGAAGCTTACGGTGCTGCTACCGCCCTGCAGGAAATGCTAACTATCAAATCTGATGATGTTTATGGCCGTGCCAAGGCTTACGAATCCATCATTAAGCGTGAACCGATCGAGGGGCCGAAGCTCCCAGAAGGTTTCAACGTCTTGGTGAAAGAGTTCCAAGGTCTCGGCCTCAAAGTTGACTTGCTCGATCACGGCAATTCGACCGATGCCGGCGAAGTTATCGAAAAGACTTCCCGCGCTATCGAAAAAGAACGTGATGATCGCCTCATTTACGCACAACATGGTGCCGCACAGGAAGAAACTGACACGATTGTCGATCTCGACGACGATGAAGAAACCAAAGAAATGTTGGATGATGAAGGTGTGGAAATAACAGAAACTGATGATCTCAGCGAACCCAGCGATGACGAGCTAATGGAAGAAGATCTCGACAGCGATGGTTCTCTAGATCTAGGAGAGGAGTTGTAAAATGGCTTGGATGGATAATTATATCAGTGCCAACGATTTTGACTCGATCCGGCTCAGTGTTGCTAGCCGTGAAGATATCCTCGGTTGGAGTTATGGCGAAGTTCTCAAACCAGAAACTATCAACTACCGCACACAGAAACCAGAACGTGATGGTCTCTTCTGCGAGAGGATTTTTGGTCCAGTCAAAGATATTAATCCGCATGACTCGAAGTTAAAGGGTGTGCGCTCCCGCGAAGCGGCTGTCGATAAAGAAGGTAATCTAGTTACCAAGAGTATCGCTCGCCGTGAACGTATGGGGCACATCTCCCTCGCTGCGCCAGTTGCTCACATCTGGTTCATGCGCGGTACGCCGAGTGCTTTGAGCGTCTTGTTGAATCTTACCGTGAAAAACATCGAGAAAGTTGTGTACTTTGCAGCTTACTTGATTATCGACGCTAAAGATGAAGAAATTGCTAAGCAACTAGCTGATCTAGAAGCTGCGACTGTGGCCGCTCGTGAGGCTATCCGGGTGCGCTACGAAAAAATGGCCGAAGATGCCAATGCTAACGCAACCGCTCTCGCTGACGAACAAGCGAAGGAAATGGAAGCGCTCGAGACTGATTATGCTACGCGCAAAACCACTCTGGAAAGCCTCCAGAAGGGTGCAGTGATTGGCGAACAAGCCTATCGTAACCTCCCAGAAGAATACGAAGATCTCGTCGAAGTCGAGATGGGTGCCACTGCTATCACTCGCTTGCTTGAAGAGATTGACCTAAAAACCATGATTTCTGAGCTTCGTGAAGAAGCGGAGAATTCGAAAGGCCAAAAGCAAAAGCGCGTCATGAAGCGCCTCAAGGTGCTCGAGGGGATGGAAAGTGCCGGTATCAAGCCAATCGATCTCGTCTTGACGGTCATTCCAGTTATTCCACCCGATCTACGCCCGATGATTGCTCTGCCTGGTGGACGTTTCGCCACTTCGGATTTGAACGATCTTTATCGTCGTGTGATTAACCGTAACAACCGTCTCAAGAAGCTGATCGAACTTAATGCGCCAGCCGTCATTTGTCACAACGAGATGCGTATGTTGCAAGAGGCGGTCGATGCTCTGATTGATAACTCGGCGGTGCATGGTAGCCGCAGTGCTAGTGCTCAGAACGGCCGTCGTAAGCTGAAGAGTATCTCTGACTTACTCAAGGGTAAGCAGGGTCGCTTCCGTCAGAACTTGCTCGGTAAGCGCGTTGATTACTCTGGCCGCTCGGTCATCGTCGTTGGTCCAGAATTGAAGCTGAACGAATGTGGTCTGCCGAAGCAAATGGCTCTCGAGCTCTTCAAACCGTTCGTCATTTCTTGGTTGATTGCTAATGAACACGCTGCCAATATTCGCGCTGCGACTCGCAAGATCGAAGAAGGCGACGCTGTCGTTTGGGATGGTCTCGACGAATGTATTAAGGGCAAGTATGTGCTATTGAACCGTGCTCCGTCCCTACACCGTCTATCTGTCCAGGCTTTCCAGCCGAAATTGATCGAAGGCAAGGCTATCCAGCTCCACCCACTCGTGGCGTCCGGCTTTAACGCCGACTACGATGGTGACCAGATGGCAGTCCACCTACCACTTTCCGATGCCGCCCAGGCGGAGGCTCGCGAGCTGATGTCGGCGGGCAAAAACTTGCTCAAACCGGCGGATGGCGCACCAGTCTTGGCGATTTACCAGGATGTCGTGCTTGGTATCTACTACCTCACCCACGACAAACCGAGCGCAGCCACTGAGAAGGTCAAGCCGTTCAGCTCTGTCTATGAGGCAGAAATGGCTTACGACCAAGGTTTAATCGCTCTCCAGACGCCAATTCGCGTCTTCGCGAAGGGTGAAATTCGCAATACGACTCTCGGACGCGTGATTTTCAACGAGATCTTGCCAAAAGATTATCCGTACGATGATTCCGTCCAGACGAGCAAGCAGCTCAAGAAAGTTATGGCCGACATCTTCGATATGTATGGCGCCGAGACCACAGTCAAGACCGCCGATGCAGTCAAGAACCTCGCCTTTGAGTACGAAACTATTGCTTCTGTCTCTACAGCAAAGGATGATTACCCAACCTATCCGGAGATTGACGACTTCATCGCCGAAGGTGATGCGAAGACCGCACTGATTCAGGAACAATTCGACCAAGGTCTCGTTACCGAGGAAGAGCGCTATAACCTCACGGTGGCTAACTGGCGCGATATCGATAAGAAGATTTCTGACTTCCTCAAGGGTAAACTTGCCGAGATGGATACTGATATCGCCGTGATGGTCAACTCCGGTGCTCGTGGTAGCGTCTCCAACATTAAGCTCGCTTCAGCGGAAATCGGCATCATGGTCGATATTAACAACAACGAAATCGAGCTCCCAG
Source organism: uncultured Candidatus Saccharibacteria bacterium (assembly GCA_964618675.1). Lineage (GTDB taxonomy): Bacteria > Patescibacteriota > Saccharimonadia > Saccharimonadales > Saccharimonadaceae > Nanosyncoccus. The sequence continues at coordinate 30,794 of CAZUBN010000001.1, forward strand.
TCAAATCTTGTTACAAGAAAGGTCTCAACACCCTCGAATCCTTCATTGCGACCCGAGGTGCCCGCCAAGGTCAGGTCTCTACGGCTTTGCGTACTGCCGACTCTGGTTACCTCACTCGTCGTCTAGTCGACGTGGCTCAGGACGTCTTCACTACCAATGAAGAAGCTCCCGATCCAGGCTTTACGGTCTATCGCAGCGAGTCGGCTTACACCGGTATTGGTTTCGGGGCGAGAATCGCTGGACGCTATACTGCCGAGCCAATTCCTGGCTACGTTGGTGCAGATGAGCTCATTAGCAAAGATATTGCTGAGCAAATCGAGAACGATGACAAGATTGAGAGCGTCAAGATTCAATCCGTGTTGACTACCACCGCCGTTAGTGGCGTTCCACGCAAGGCGTACGGCGTCGACATGTCTACCCGTGCTCTAGTTGAGCCGAATCAGCCAGTCGGCGTGATTGCCGCACAGTCGCTCGGTGAGCCAGGTACGCAGCTTACGCTCGATACGAAGCACGGCTCCGGCGTCGCTGGTTCCGGTGCTATCGCGCGTGGTCTTCCGCGTGTCGAGGAGCTTCTCGAAGCCCGCGCACCGAAAGGTCAAGCTTACGTCTCGCCAATTAATGGTACAGTTAACGTTGCCGAAGAAAGCAACCGTTACATCGTAACCATCACTCCAGATAGCGGCGATACTATCCGTCTCTTGCTCGAGGGTAGAACTGCCCGTATCAAAGACGGCGCGAGCGTCAATGCTGGTGATGTCATCGCCGATAAGGCTGATGGTCAAGAACCATTGATCGCTCCGGCGGATGGTAATGCTCAGCTGACGGACGACGCGATTATCATCGTGGCCGAAGCTGGTAGTGCAGTTAAGCTGGAAATCCCGAATGATGCTGAGATTATCGTAAAGGACGGCGACCGTGTCACAGCTGGCGATCGGATTACCACCGGTTCCTTGAACTTGCAAGATTTGCTACGTTACAAAGGCGCCGAGGAAACTGCTCGCTACATCATGAACGATGTGATTGCCGTGTACGCTGCTCAGGGCCATGAAATTTCTGCTAAGCACTTGGAGATTATCGTGCGCCAGATGTTTAGCCGCGTCATGATTGACGGTGCGGGTGATTCTAGCTTCGTCTCTGGCGATATCGTCTCGAAAGCCGCTATCATCGCTGAGAACAAAGAGCTCGAAGAGAAGGATCGTCAACTCGCTACTTACCATAGCTTGTTGCTCGGTATCACAAAGGTTTCTATCTGGTCTGATTCCTTCTTGTCAGCTGCCTCGTTCCAGGATACTACACGCGTCTTGATCAACGCCGCCATCAACGGTCGCGTCGATCGTCTCAACGGTCTGAAAGAGAACGTGATTATCGGCCGCAAAATCCCAGTCGGTACTGGCGTCAAGCCACTTAACGTGACCGACGAGGAACAAGCGGAGTTAGCTGACGAAACGCTCGATATGGAAAGTACTCCATCGACCGAAGAAGTCGCTGAGTTATAATCGTTAATTCTGCCGACCACCAAAGGCTCCTCGCAAGGGGAGTTTTTGGCTGCAATTATCGGATTATTGTGGTGAGTAAAAAGCGTTGAAAAGTCCAGAAAAATATTTCTGAAATCCAAGCCAACTTCTAAAAGTGTAGTATAATTAAGGGTATGGAAGTTAATCAGGACACTATTTCTCATCTTGCCAAATTGTCTAATTTTGCTCTCACCGACGACGAAAGTGCGCGCCTAGTTACCGATATTAATGGTATCGTGCAGTACATTTCGCAACTTGACGAGCTGGATACGACGGGCGTTGAGCCAACTTATCAAGTTTTCGAAATGGAGAATATCTGGCGTGACGACGAGATTCTACCGCAAGAGGCTGATCGTGAAGCGTTACTCGCGCTAGCCAAAGAAGTCAAAGATAATCAAATCAAGGTACCGAAGGTACTATAAGGAGGGGTCATGAAAACTGCGAGTAAAGATCTGAGCGCCGTTTCCCTAGTGCAAGAAGCATTAGACAAAGCACATAAATATCAAGAAGATTACCATATTTTTAACTCATTCAACGACATCGAAGCGCTGAAAAAAGCCGCGGCCATCGACCAGCGCATTCAGAACGGCGAAGACGTCGGTAGATTGGCCGGCGTACCTTACGCGCTAAAAGATAATTTTCTTAGTCCAGAAGGTGGCACGACTGCCTCAGCGCACATTCTCGAAGAATTCGTCAGTCCAGTTACCGCAACGGCTGTCCGCAAGCTAGAGGCTGAGGGCGCCATCATGATTGGACGGACGAACCTCGATGCTTTTGCGCACGGCTCATCTACGGAAAACTCTTACTACGGTCCGACTAAGAACTCCAAAGATCGCGAGCGGGTTGCCGGTGGTAGCTCTGGTGGATCAGCAGTAGCAGTAGCGCTCGGAATCGTGCCGTTTGCTACGGGTACGGATACTGGTGGCTCGATTCGCCAGCCGGCGAGTTTTAATGGCGTTTACGGCCTCAAGCCGACTTACGGTACTATCTCGCGCTATGGCGTAGTTGCGATGGCTTCCAGTACGGACTGTGTCGGTTTCTTCGCACAAAATCCTGCCGATATCGACTTACTCATGCAGGTTACAGCTGGTCGGGATCCGAACGATTTGACCACGCTGCCAGATTACTACGGTCAGGACGAACATTTCAATGACCCGATTAAACGGATTGGCATCATTAAAGATTTTGATAACGAAGCGGTCGACCCACAGATTCGGGGCGCACTTGCCCGCACGGTCGAGGAAATTAAAGCAGCTGGTCATGAAATCGTGGAGCTCAACATGCCCGCTCTCAAATATGCCTTAGCGGCCTATTATATCATTGTGCCAGCCGAAGTAGCGAGTAATTTGTCTCGTCATGATGGCGTTCGCTACGGCTTCCACAGTCAGCAAGCTCAGACCCTAGACGAACTCTACGAAAATACCCGCAACGAAGGTTTCATGCCAGAGAATAAGCGCCGTATCATGATTGGTAACTTCGTGCTTTCGTCTGGTTTTTACGATGCGTATTATCTCAAAGCGGCTAAAGCGCGCACCTTGATTATTAATGAATACGAAAACGCCTTCCAGAAATGCGATTTCATTCTCACTCCGGTCAGCCCGAATCCGGCCTTCAAGCTCGGCGAGAAAGTTGACGATCCGGTCGCGATGTATCTAGAAGATATGATGTCGGTTTCGCTGAACTTAGCTGGTTTGCCAGGTCTAGCGATTCCGGTAGGTGAAACGAACAATGGGCTCTCGCTCGGGTTACAGTTAGTTGGTCCGCGCCGTAGCGATGCGCATCTCCTGAAATTTGCCGAGAGTATGACGAACGGCCTCGAGCCGGCAGTAGCCGATAGCGCCGATATTGAGGGGGGTCAAGACTAATGTTGCCACAGATGGTTTTCTTGGTGATTGCGATTGTTGCGGTCTTGCTCCTCGCGCTCGTAGCGATGATCTTGACTGGCAAACGTGGGCACGCCTTTAATGTTGAGGAATATCAGACCCGTTGGCTCAAAATTGAGAATAGCCTCTCGAAGAATAACACTCGGAGCTATGGTATGGCTGTGATTGAGGGAGACAAACTGCTCGATCGCGCCTTACAAGAGATGGGTGTTGCCGGCAAGAGCATGGGCGAAAGGCTGAAGAAAATTGGCAATAAACTGCCCGAAATTAATCAGATTTGGTATGCACACAAGCTGCGCAATCAAATTTCCCACGAAAGCGATTTCGATATTAGTTACGAGCAAGCCCGCAAAGCACTGACGATCTTCCGGCAGGCGTTAAAAGATTTAGGAGCGATTTAGAATGGTAGACAAAGTTAAATATATCCCGACGATTGGTATTGAATGTCACGTGCAACTTAGTACCAAAACCAAACTTTTTTCCGAAGTTGATAATGACGCGCGCATGAAGGAACCTAACTCTTGTGTATCACCGGTCGATTACGGTCTGCCTGGTATGTTGCCAAGGTTAAACAAGGCTGCTGTGCGCTATGCGGTACGCGCTGGGTTAGCTCTGAACGCTAACATCAATCTCGAAAGTCGTTTCGACCGCAAGCACTATTTCTATCCAGATTTGCCAAAGGGTTACCAGATTACTCAGCTCTTTCATCCAATCATCGGCGCCGGTTACGTCGAACTACCGAGCGGCGGCAAAGTGCGCATCGAGCATGCCCATCTCGAAGAAGACGCCGGTAAACTCAGCCATGAAAGCGGCGACTCGCTAGTGGATCTAAACCGTGCTGGCACACCTCTCGTAGAAATCGTTTCCATGCCGGATATGCATTCGGCAGCGGAAGCTCGCGAATACACGAAGGAACTCTGGCGCCTGATGACTTACGCTGGGGTGAGTTTCGGCGATTTATACAACGGCAATATGCGGTTTGACGTCAACATCAGCATTGCTCCTGCAGATAGTCAAGAACTTGGTACTCGGACCGAAGTTAAGAATCTTAATTCGTTCCGTAGCGTTGAGCGTGCAGTTGAGTATGAGATTAAGCGCCAGGCCAAGTTACTCGACAAAGGCGAAAAAGTTACACAAGAGACTCGAGGTTGGAGCGATACTACTGGAGAAACCACTGCACAACGCAGCAAGGAAGCCGCCCAAGATTACCGCTATATGCCCGAGCCTGATATTCCACCCATTCGCTTGCCGGAGCCGGTGGTTGAGGAAGAACGCGCGAAGTTGCCTAAGCTACCGAGCTGGTATCGTCAGGAATTTGGCAAAGTGCTCGACGCCGACATTATCGAAGTGTTGCTTGACCATCAGCCGCTCATGGAGAAACTCGCTGAGCTTGACAATCCGAAAGCCATTAAGAAAGTTGCTAATTTGTTCTCCTCAGTTTTGCTCGCCGAAGAAAATGCTAGCTTACTCAATGATGAGCTACCGACGCGCGAGCAACTGAGCGAATTGGTCGCTATGAACGAACAAAAAGAACTTTCCAGTACTGGTATTAAAGAAGTTTTCCTCAAGTTCTTCGACCCAGAAATGCACTATAAAGATACGCGTACTATCGCGAAGGAGCTGGGTGTCGTGCAGGAGAATGACCTCGGTGCGCTAGAAGCGATTGTCGATGCTGTGCTCGCGAAGCCCGAGACTCAGCAAGCTCAGGCGGATTTCAAAGCCGGACAGGAAAAAGTCCTCGGCTTCCTCGTCGGCCAAGTCATGAAAGAATCCAAAGGCAAAGCTAACCCCTCGGCCGTCCAAGACATCCTGCGGAAAAAGTTGAGTGCCTAAGATTCGTCTGAACTTTACTGACGTTCGCGAATTTCGGGATTGGTTCGAGCAGCACGTCACGCTGGAGGGTAAACCTTATACGCTTGACCTCGATCAGGCGCGTGCGGTCTGTGATGAGCATAAGAATACACTCGTGACGGCACGGGCCGGCTCTGGCAAGACGCGCGTCATTGTGGCGAAGATTGCCTATCTGGTCGCGAGCGGGCGCGCCGAGCTCTCGGAAATTGCCGCTTTTATGTTTAATCGGACGGCCGCTGCCGAAGTGAATGAGCGGATTGGCGCGGTCAGGGTCGACGGTCACGCGCTACGTAGTTGGTCTAGCCAATCTCAACCCATTCGCGTAGCTTCCACTTTTCATAAGTACGCGCTCGACCTCGTTAAAGCCGGCGGGGAACGTCCGCAACTGATTAGTGAGACTGAGCACGACCAGATCATTCGTCGGACTACTCAGAAGTTACTCGAGCATGATTTCCAGCGACGCCTCACTCCCCGGCAGGCTCGCGAAACCTTGCAACTCGTAAGCAGTTTCATCGCACGTGCTGGCCAGCGCTTCTCGAGTTGCCAAGGTCTGAACGATTTATGCCAACTAACCGAAGCATATTGCGGGAAACATGCGGAAGACGCAAACTACGCCTGGCAGGTTTGGCTACATCGGCTCTGCCTCGCAGTCTACCAAGAATATCTCTTACAGATTAATGCGCCGTACACGGATTTTAATATGTTGATGGCGCATGCCTCTGCTATGTTGTCGTCATCCGGCGCAAAGGCGGCGCGCCGCCGAGTTGCTGCGCTCAAGTATTTACTGGTTGACGAGTATCAAGATTTTTCCGATCTCTTTTTTAACCTCATCCGTGCGATCCGTCAGAACTGTCCGGAAGCCCACCTCTTCGCCGTCGGTGACGATTGGCAAGCTATCAATCGGTTCGCCGGATCGGACGTCAATTACTTTATCCATTTCGATCGGTATTTTCCCGAAGATGCGGCGAATATTCCGCTGTTGACAAATTATCGCAGTGCCCAGCGCATCGTACGGAATGCTAACCAGTATATGATTCAACACTACGACTCTCAAGCGCGCCCAGCCCGAGCTTTTAGGCGCCAGCGTGGCAAGATTTACCATCTCGACCCTCTCCGTACAAAATTTGACGCGACCGACCTTGACGAAGATGCCCTGGGTGATGCGCGCTTCCAACTGGCTCTAGCGCAGCAATGTGGTGGTGATCCTCGGCGATATACCGACGTTGCTCGCGTGCTCAAAACCGTTTTTCGGATTGTGAAACGTCGGCGTCGCGAACAAGTCCTATTATTGCACCGGCATAACTTCACGTCTTACGCGGGTGTGACGCTGGATAATTTCCTGCAAGCGCTACGGCATCTACTATTAGAGCAAAATATTCTATCAGCAGAGCGTTTTACTAGTCAAATCCGCGCTCTCACCATGCACAAATCAAAGGGTCTCGAATCCGACAACGTTATACTACTCGAAGCCAACCGCGACCAGATCCGCGCCGCTCATCCACACGCTACGATCTTTGAATTATTCGGCGATACGCGGGCGGCCGAGCTCGCCGATCAGCACCGCCTACTCTACGTAGCTCTGACCCGCGCAAAACGCCGTTTGTATGTTCTCAGTAGCGACAAGAAACCGGTCGTTTAGCAATAAACCCCCTACCAAAACTTCAAGTTTTATGATAAAATAAAGAAAAGCCTATTTCTCGGAGGTATTTTGCGTGCTAAATTCGCTTTGGCACCAAACACCCCTCGATGAAATGGTGAAAAAAGTAATTATCAAAAGGAACCAACTTCTATGGCAAGTGAAGTCAAAGATTTAGCAAAGCTCCGCAATATTGGTATTATCGCCCATATTGACGCAGGCAAAACTACGACCTCTGAGGCGATTCTCTATCGTACCGGTCTCAAGCACAAAATTGATCTAGTCAAGGGCGACACCGGCGGTGCGACGACCGACTGGATGGAACAGGAAAAGGAACGCGGTATTACTATTACCTCTGCGGCCGTGACTGTTTATTGGAAAGATCATAAAATCAACATTATTGATACCCCGGGACACATTGACTTTACCGCGGAGGTCGAACGTTCTCTGCGCGTGCTCGACGGCGCCGTGGTCGTCTTCGATGGTAAGATGGGCGTCGAAGCTCAGTCTGAGACGGTTTGGCGCCAAGCTACTAAGTACGGCGTGCCTCGCATTTGCTTCGTCAACAAGATTAATCAGATTGGTGGCGATTTCTACAAGTCACTCGATAGTATCCACAAGCGCTTGTCGAAGAATGCCGTAGCAATCCACTTGCCAATCGGCTTCGAAAAGGACATCTGTGGCGTCGTCGATTTGATCGACATGAAAGCTTACACTTACAAAGATTACGCTGATCACGAATTGACTGTGGGTGAGATTCCAGCTGACATGCTCGAAAAAGCCAAGAACGCTCGTAGCATCCTCGTCGAGGAAGCTGTCCAAGCTGATGAGGCTCTGATGGACAAGTTCTTCACTCAGGGTGAAGAGGCGATTACCGAAGTCGAGCTCAAAGCCGCTCTGCGTAAGCGCGTGCTCGATGGCGACTTCTTCCTCGTGACTGGTGGTGATGGTCGTGGTGTGATCGTGGAGAAAGTCCTCGATCTCTGTACTGATTACTTGCCATCTCCGCTCGATCGTGATCAGGGTCAGACCGTTGGTGTCGATCCGAAGACTGGCGATCAAATCGTTCGTAAGGCCGATGACAAAGAGCCTTTGACCGCTCTCGCTTTCAAAATTGCTACCGACCCATTCGTGGGCAAGTTGGTCTTTATCCGGGTTTATGCTGGTAAGCTCAAATCTGGTGACACCGTGCTCAACGCTACTACTGGTGATAAGGAACGTATCGGTCGTATCGTCCGCATGTTCGCGGATAAGCGCGAAGAGATTTCGGAAATTACCGCTGGCGATATCGCTGCGGTGGTCGGCATGAAGGAAGTTACTACTGGTACCACGATTTGTGATCCAGCTCATCCGATTCATCTCGAAGATATCACCTTCCCAGATCCTCCTGTATCCATCGCGGTCGAGCCAAAGACCAAGAGCGATCAGGAAAAAATGGGTATCGGCCTCTCGAAGCTCGCTGAGGAGGACCCAACTTTCCGCGTACATACCGACGAAGAAACTGGCCAAACCATTATTTCTGGTATGGGTGAGCTTCACCTCGAGATTATCATTGACCGTCTGAAAAAGGAACATGGCGTCGAAGCTAATACTGGCGCTCCACAAGTGGCGTATCGCGAGACTATTCGCGGTACTGGTGAAGCCCAAGGTAAGCACGTCAAGCAGTCCGGTGGTCGTGGTCAGTACGGTGATGTTTGGATTAAGTTCGAGCCGAACGAACCGGGCAAGGGCTTTGAGTTCATCGATATGATTAAGGGTGGTGTCGTTCCTCAAGAATACCGCAAGCCAGTTCAGCAAGGTGTCGAAGAGACTTTGAACGGTGGCGTGATCGCCGGCTACCCAGTCGTCGACGTGAAGGCTACTCTGTACGATGGTTCCTATCACGATGTCGACTCTAGCGAGCTTGCTTTCAAACTCGCCGGGGCCTTGGCTACTCGTGCTGGTATTCAGAAAGCTCAGCCAGTGCTCCTAGAGCCAATCATGAAGCTCGAAATTACCACTCCTGAGGAATTCATGGGTGACGTGATCGGCGATATTAACTCTCGCCGTGGCCGCATTGATAGCATGGAAGATTTGAACGGTGGTGCGAAGCTAATCAAAGCTTTCTGCCCACTCGCTAACCTCTTCGGCTACACCAGCGATTTGCGTTCGATGTCGCAAGGTCGTGCTGCTAGCTCCATGGAGCTCTTCGCTTACGAAGAAGTACCACCTAACGTTGCGAACGAAATCATCGAGAAACGCAATACAAAGTAACATTGCAAATAAGCCCCGCGAGGGGCTTATTTTTTGTTGGTGCACGATCGCACGATGATAATCTCCGGCAGTTGACAGGTGAACGAATAAGTGTTAAGCCTGCCGAATGCCGCAGAGTTTTTGTGAGAAAGCACTTGACTATATATATATATATATATATATATGTTAGAGGGGACTAGCGCTAAAGCTCGTGCACAAAATGTGAGGTGTAGGTTTTATGGAGGTTAGAAGAATGAAAGAAGTTTTTTACAAATTCTCCTTCACTTCCGGAATTGCCTCATATAGACTATATCCCAACATCCGATCAAACTCATCCTTTAGCTCATGTGCAGCGATCAAATGTTGCTGCGATCCAGCCCACGTTCCGTGTCGCATCATGATATCCACTAAGCGCTGATCGAGCACCATCGGGCGTAGCAAACATAGCAAGTCACAAAGATTAATCAACTTGTCATAGATTGTATATTCGTGCTCAGTGACGATTTTTACTAACTCCGGTTCCGCTTGCATGTCGTCCGGTGAACCCAGAATTAACTCCGTATCGCCCTTCAAAAAAGAGTGTGTCGCACAGATCAAACAATATTCCTCATCGTAACCTTGCTCCCGCAGATACTTATAACCCCTCAACGGATGGCCGAGGTAGGGACCGACCAACTTCCCGATGTCGTGCAAATATCCCATCGTGATCGCTTTTTCGACATCGATATCAACCTTACTCTCGCGCAGTGCTACCGCAATCAACCCGGCGACTCGCCCTACACACAAACAATGGTCAATCCAATCATCGTATGCACACACGCCACGTGATTCTTCCAGTAGTTGTTTAATTTTCGCACTCTCGGGCCGTTTCTTCATGGCTATATTATACATGTATATTATAATAAAGTCATGCCGATAGTAAAATCTTCCAAACGCCACTTAGCGATTGTCATTGCACTCATTGCGATACTCTCCGCAGCCGGTCTCTATGCGTTCTACAATTCGCCCATGCAGCGTATCAAGCGCCACGGTTACGATACCGCTGAGGCGCAAATTCTCCTCGCCCATCTCGACGATTCTGACCTATCCTTGTCGCTGCGCCAGGGCTATCAACCATGGCTAGTCGCAGCCGTGCAAGATGATGACTTTGCTGCCGAGCGACTGGAGAATTATTTACGCCTTGGTACTACCACAGACTTCACCACCGAGCAAATTGTCACACTTGGTAACCATCCGGATTTTGACGCCCAAGAAAATTACACCGCCGCTAAATATACCATTCTCACGCATCCCTACTATCGCTCCGAACGCCGCCAACGTTACTTCGATCAACTCGCTCTCACCGACGATCAGGATAATCCTTCCGATCTCATTGCTCTCGTAAATGCTAACCGCGATTATGAATATTACACACATACCGCACCGGCCGAGACCGCGCATGGTGCACAGCTCCTCGTCAATAAGTATTATTATCTCGAGCAAGCTTATCGACCCGAGCTAGTTACCCTCGATGCGCAGTATGGTAGTATCGGTCTCGAAATCGAACGCGAAGCCTACCAGTATTTTCAGAAAATGTTTGCTGCAGCTCTGGCGGATGGTTATCAACTCTACGTCACCTCAGCGTATCGCGGCTATACCGATCAGGAAACCGTCTTTGAAGCTTATCGCACTACCGTCGGAGAAGCCGAAGCCTTAGTCTATGCGGCGGCACCCGGCTTTTCCGAGCACCAAACTGGTCGCGCGATTGATGTCTTCGTCCCTGGCGAGACCACCGCGACCTTTCGCGATCACCCTGCGGCTGCTTGGTTAGCCGAACACGCGCATGAGTACGGTTTCATTTTGCGCTATCCCGGGGACAAAGTCGATTTCACCGGCTATCAGTACGAAGCTTGGCACTACCGTTACGTCGGGGCGGAAGCTGCGCAGTATATCTATGAACATAATCTTACTTTCGAAGAGTATTGGGCCTGCTTCGTCGCGTAAGTGCGCTCATTTGCATAATGTGTTATAATACCAGCAAATGCAACGGATTTTAATTATCGAAGATGAACCGACCATGCGTCAGGGGCTGGCGGATTTACTCCAGAGCGCCGGCTACGAACCTCGCAGTCTCGATTTTGAACAAACTCCCGTCGCCGAGAGCGGTCTCGCCGAGTTGGTCGAGCGTATTCTCAGTCAAGAGCCTAACCTCATCCTCCTCGATATTAACTTGCCCGGCGTGAATGGGGAATTACTACTCAAAAATCTCCGTACTCAATCCGACGTGCCGGTGATTATGCTCACCAGCAGTAACGTCGAGCTCGATGAAGTTCTTTCTATGAGCTACGGCGCTGACGATTATATTACCAAGCCGTACAACCCGCAGATTTTACTCTTGCGTATCGCCGCCGTCCTCAAACGCCTTGAGGGTACCGGCGGGCCACTCAAGTATCATGATCTCACGATCGACCTAAGCCGCGGCGTGATTGAGAGCCCTACAAAACGCATCTTACTGACCAAAAACGAAATGATTATCCTCGGCCATCTCCTGAACCACCAGGGCGAAATCGTCACCCGCGATGCGCTAATGACCGACCTCTGGAATAACCACGAATATATCAACGATAACGCACTCACCGTTAATATCAGCCGTGTCCGCGCCAAGCTCAAACTCCTCGGTGCCGGCGATACGATCGAGACGCGCAAGGGGCTCGGCTATGTCCTCATCTGAGCACAAAACTTTCCGTTTCGGCCCCTACCTCCGCGACAAAACCTATATTCTTTTACTCGCCGTCGCGGTGTGGTGCTCGCTCCTGCTCTTTCAGTTCGCGCTCGGGGCCTCTCTCGAAATTATTATCACGACCAGTGTGCTCTGGTGGGGGTTTATTATTCTCGCGCTCATCATAGAATACGTGCGACGCTGGGCTTTTTACCGACGCTTGTTCCGGAATTTGTGGCAGCTTGACCAAGCTTACCTCGTTTTAGAAACCCTCGACTCGCCGAGTTTCTACGACGGGGAATTATTATACGAAGCCCTTTATCGTGCTAATAAATCCATGGCGGAGAATATTCAGAATTATCGCACCACGGCTCACGAGTTCCAAGAGTACGTCGAAATGTGGATTCACGAAGTGAAAACTCCGCTCGCGACGCTGGCTTTAATTTCGCACGATCCCAAAATCAACGCGCAAATCAAATCTCTCGACGATTATGTTGAGCAGATTCTTTTCTTCACCCGCGCCGAAAATGCCGAACGGGATTATTTAATCGGCGAAGTCAATCTCGCCACCGCCGTCGGCAACGTCCTCAATCGCAATCGCGAGATTCTCCTCGCGAAGCACATCGAAGTTTCTACGCACGGCCTCGAACGTGAAGTGCGCACAGATTCGAAATGGCTCGAGTTTATCATCGGCCAAATTATTAATAATAGTATTAAATATCACAGTAGCAAAATCGAAATTACCGCTCAGCATCAGCAACGGCTCACTACACTCAAAATTCGCGATAACGGCCTCGGCATTAATGAAAAAGATTTGCCACGCATTTTTGAAAAATCTTTCACCGGTAGCAACGGACGTCGCACTGGCAATTCTACGGGCATGGGACTTTACATTGTGAAAACTCTTTGCGATAAACTCGGACATCAGATTATTGCACATTCTGAAGTGGGAAAATTTACTGAAATGTCGATCACTTTTTCGCAAGATGATTTTTACCATGTGGTTGAGGGAAACTCTGCGCACGAAAAACTTACAAAAAAGTAACCTACTTGTAAGCCTAGAAAAACGACAGCTTGCCCGGTCATTACTATAATGGGTATAAGGAGATTTTATGAAAACGATTTTAGAATTAGAAAAAGTCGAGAAATATTACGGCGGTCGTTCTTCACTCACGAAAGCGATTAATAATATTTCTTTCAAAGTTGATGAAAGTGAATTTGTCGCCATCATGGGTTCGAGTGGTTCGGGCAAAACGACTTTGCTCAATGTGATTTCGACGATTGATCGCGTCACGTCCGGTCATATTTATGTTGCTGGCGAAGACATTACTACGCTCAAGGGCGAGGATCTCAACCGTTTCCGCCGTGAAGAGCTAGGTTTTATCTTCCAGGATTTTAACTTGCTCGATTCGCTGACTGCTTACGAAAATATCGCTCTCGCGCTCTCGATTCAGAATTGTGATGTGCATACTATCGAGGATCGTGTGAAAAATGTCGCGAAGGAACTCAATATTAAAGAAGTTCTGGAAAAGTTTCCTTATCAAATGAGTGGTGGTCAAAAGCAACGCGTCGCCTCCGCACGCGCCATCGTTACGAATCCGAAGCTCGTACTCGCCGATGAACCGACCGGCGCTCTCGATTCGAAATCGTCGCGTATGTTACTCGAACAGTTCGATATGCTCAACGAAAAGTTTAACGCGACTATTCTCATGGTGACGCACGACGCCTTCGCGGCTTCGTATGCTTCACGCGTGATTTTTATTAAAGATGGCCAAATTTTTAACGAATTGCGTAAAGGTAAAGACAGCCGCAAAACGTTCTTCGACCAAATTATCCAAGTTATTACCTTACTCGGTGGAGATCTCAACGATGCTCTATAATCCAATAGTTTTACAAATTTGCGGAGGCCAGATGTATGTTTGCTAAACTTGCTTTCAAAAATATTCAGCGCAGCCTAAAAGATTACGCGATTTATTTCTTTACTTTAGTTCTGGCCGTCGCGATTTTCTACGTTTTTAACTCACTCGATAGCCAAAGCGTGATGCTCAACGTCACCGAGCGTGTCCGCGAGATGATTGACCTCGTGAATGTCATTATGGGCATCGTCAGCGTGTTTGTCTCGGCTATTCTCGGTGGCTTGATTATTTACGCTTCACGGTTTTTGATCAAACGTCGCAGCAAAGAATTCGGGATTTACCTCACGCTCGGCATGAGCAAACGTAAAATCTCCCTGATTCTGCTGATCGAAACTTTCCTGATCGGCTTGCTTTCGCTCGGGGTCGGTTTAGTGCTCGGTGTCATTGCTTCACAGTTTATGAGCGTAATCGTCGCTAATATGTTCGACGCCGACATGACGAACTTCCACTTCGCGGTTTCGCTATCAGCTGTCCTTCAGACCTTGCTCTACTTCGGCATTATTTATGCAGTGGTCATGGTCTTCAATACCGTTATCGTGAGCCGCCAGAAGCTCATTAACTTACTTTCTTCTAGCCGACGCAACGAGAAGATTAGCCTCAAGAATCCTTGGCTCTGCACGGTTGTCTTCATGGTCGCGGCGGCCTTGCTCGGCTGGGCTTACTATCTCGTGACCGATGGTCTGGCTACTTTACAAGAGCCAAAAGACCTCCTGAAGCCAATCGCGATGGGCGTTATCGCTACCTTCCTCCTGTTCTGGTCGCTGTCCGGACTACTCTTGCGCATCTTTATGAGCTTCAAGAAAGTTTATTATAATAAGCTTAATAGTTTCGTACTGCGGCAGTTTAGTAGTCAGATCAATACTACTGTTGTGTCGATGAGCCTGATCTGCCTCATGCTCTTCGTTACTATCTGCGTCCTCGGCTCCGCCCTCTCGATTAACGTGAACTTGCACCGCACGATCGAGCAAGCACTTCCCGTCGACGTGCAAGTTAGTAGCATCGGACGCGAAGCGGTCAGCATCGAGCAAATCTACCGTCAGGAAGGCATCAATCTCGACGACTTGCTAAAAGACGTCACAACTTACTACCAATACGCCGTGCCAGATTTTTACATGAGTGACAGCTTGAGTAGTTCGGCGCTCACCGTTGATGATGCCGGCAGCGACGGCTCCATTATTATTGATTCCTATAATACCGTATCTCAGCCTATCGTCCACGTAGGCGACTATAATCGCGCTGCCGAACTCTTCCATCTCCCCGTGATCGAGCTAGGGCATAATGAGTACGCCGCAGTTGCTAATTTCCGCCAAATCGCCGAAATGCGCGACAAGTCGATGGCCGCGGGGCAAGAAATCCAGCTCATGGGCCGGAAATTATCGCCAAAGTTCGACCACTGTATCGAGGGTACGCTAGAGCTCGAGATGGCGAATATGAATAGCGGCATTATTATCATTCCGGACGATCTCAAAATCAAAACTGATAATTATGTTTATCGCCAGGAAATCTTACTTGCTAATCTCGCCGATCCCGATCGCGCCGCAGAAATCGAGGCAGAACTTTACCGGCTCAACAACCGCTTCTTCAGCGAAGACCCAGACGGCGACGCTGAGCCCGGCAGTAGCGAAAATCCGGTGCTCTATTACTACGATGTTAATAGTAAGCAAGACATCATTGACAATAACGTCGGTACTTCTGCCATGGTGACTTTCATCGGGCTGTACATCGGGATCATCTTCCTCATCTCTAGCGCGGCCGTCCTAGCCCTCAAGGAACTTTCCGAAAGTAGCGACAATCGTGATAAGTATAGCGTGCTGCGGAAGCTCGGTGCGAGCAACGGCCTGCTTAACCGCGCACTTTTCTGGCAAATCTTTATCTTCTTCGTCTTCCCGTTATTTATCGCGATTATCCACTCGATCTTCGGCCTCATGTTCTGTGACTTTGTCCTAGCGACCTTTGGCGGCATTAACATCTTCGGAACTCTCCCGTGGGTGTCTGCCCTCCTACTCGGTATCTACGGCGGCTACTTCGTAATCACCTATTTCTGCAGTCGCAACATGATCCGCGAACGTCGCAACTAATTTCGCCCGGCGACCACCAAAATGCTCCAGACAAAACTCTGGAGCAAATTTGGGTTCAGTGCTATAATTATAAGCATATGGAACTAATTACCATTGGCCTCGCGCTGATTACGATTGGATTACTCGTCATCTTACTCTTTCGCCGACCTCAAGCGCCGGTTGTTGATACCTCGAAGCTCGAAGAGCGCCTGATTCGCGTAGAAGCCGAGCTTGACAAAATCACTCCGAAAATCGAAAATGAGTTCCGTGATAATCGTAAAGAAATCGCCGACAATTTGCAAGGTATCCAGAAGACCGTTGATAATCGTGTGAAAAGCTTGCAAGACGAAAACTCGCGCAAGCTCGATCAGATGCGCGAAACAGTCGACGAGAAGTTGCAAAAGTCGGTCGAACGTCGCTTCAACGAAAGTTTCAAGCAAATTTCTGGCCAGCTCAGCCAAGTTTATCAAGGCTTAGGCGAAATGAAAACGCTCGCTAATGGCGTCGGCGACCTCAAGAAAGTCATGGAAGGTGTGAAAACGCGTGGCATCTACGGCGAAGTCCAACTTGGCAATATTATTTCTGATTGCATGCCGAAGGAGCAGTACGAGGAGAATATTATTACTAAGAAAGGCAGTAATGACCGCGTCGAGTTCGCCATCAAAATGCCGGGCAAGGATGATCTGACCGTTTACTTACCGATCGACTCGAAGTTCCCGGTGGAGAATTATGGTCGCTTGATCGAAGCTTATGATAAAGGCAGTAAGGTTGACATCGAAACCATGCGCAAAGCTTTGGCTAACGACGTGAAGGAGCAAGCTAAAAAAATCTCCACCAAGTATCTCGATCCGCCCGCCACGACTGATTTTGGTGTGATGTTCGTTCCGACCGAAAGCCTCTATGCCGAGATTCTGCGTATTCCCGGTCTAAGTGAGGACGTCCGGCAAAAGCACAACGTGACCATCTGTTCACCATCGACTTTGCCAGTTATTTTGTCCGGCCTGACTATGGGCTTTCGTAGTGTCGCGATCGAAAAGCGCTCCGCCGAAGTCTGGCAGACGCTCGGAGCCGTCAAAACTCAATTCGGTAAATTTGGCGATTTGCTCGCCGCTACGAAGAAGAAGCTCGAAGAAACTGCCAACAAAATTGGCAGCGCCGAAGTTACCTCCCGTCAGATCGAACGCAAACTCAAATCCGTGGAAAGTTTACCAGAGAACGAAAGTATAAAAATGATAGGCGATGTAGAGGTATAATATGCGCAAAATCAAAGGTTATTTAGACGAATGGCGAGTCCAAGAGTACTTATTAATTACATTTTTCATCAGCTGGTTGAGCTGGGGTTTGCTCATTCTGCTGACTGCCTTTAACGTCGTGACGTTTAATAGCCCAGTCGGCTTGATTCTGTTTGGTATTGGTGGTTTCGGCCCGACTATTTCTGCAATTATGTGTATCGACGGCAAATTAACCTTCAAAAAGCTCGGACACTTCATCTTCGGTCAGCGTCGCCATACGATTTGGTATTTGCTAGCTTTCGCAGCGCTCGAGATTTTAGTCATCGCCGTCTCGGCCGGTTTTCATACTAATGAAGCCATGGCTTGGTTCATGCTCCCAGTTGTGTTCCTCGTCTGCACGCTGTTTGGTGGTGGTAATGAAGAATTAGGTTGGCGTGGCACCTTGCAGCCCGTGCTGAGCCGCATGCTGGAGAAAAAAATCAAGAACCAGTATATTAGCTTTATCGTCACCATGCTAATCATTGGCGTTGTCTGGGCGATTTGGCATTTACCGCTCTGGTTCGTGAGTGGCAGTACGCAGCAAGGGATACCTTTCGGTTGGTTTATTTTGTCTACAATTGCTTTAGCCTTCTGGCTGGGCTGTCTCTATCGTCGCACGCATTCGGTTTTCGCCTGTATGATTTTGCATGGTCTGAGTAATGTTCTCATGTCTTTCTTCGTCATCGACGTCAACTGGCTGCTGATCGTAGGATTTATCGTTATGACGGTTGGTTCTGTATTCTTAGGCGCTACTGCCAAGCCAGAACTGCCAGCTGAAAGTCAAGGTTAATATGGATCTCGCCGGGCAAATTGCGACTTGGTTCCTCGTCTTCGTCTCCTATTCTATGATTGGCTGGGTTATGGAAGTGGGGTACAACGTCGTCGCCAAGCGCAAGATGACTAACCGCGGCTTTTTCATCGGTCCGGTCTGCCCGATTTACGGAGCGGGAGCTTTGCTCATGACTATCTTGATTAGTGACACTGGGAATATTTTTGAAGTTTTCGCCGTCGCGGTGCTCGGTAGTGCCGTGCTCGAATATCTAACTAGTGTTGTGATGGAGAAACTTTTCCATGTGCGCTGGTGGGATTACAGCGAAAAACCTTTCAACCTCAACGGCCGGATTTGCTTAGAAAATCTTTTCTACTTCGGTATTCTCGGTCTCATTGTGATTAAGTTCATCAATCCGTTACTCTTCGGCTTCTTTAATAGTTGGGATGTCGCAGCGCGCATTGTCGTCGCCTGTGTAATCTTCTTGATTTGGTTGTTGGATTTCGGCGTTTCACTCTGGTTGATCATCGGTTGTCGCGTCACGGTCGGCACGATTGCCCCGGACGCTACCGATGAAATCACGGAACGTGTTCGCGAGATTCTGATCGACAAAGGTCGGGTTAAGGGCAAGCTTAACCGACGCCTGGTCAAAGCCTTCCCGGACATGTCGGCCAAGCAACAAACCAAGAAGCCTCGCCGATCGACCAAAAATAAGGTATAATATATATTATGTACGAAAAGTTTACGGAGTTTTTGCAGGGCAAAAAACGCCTCTGCATTATACAGGCGGAAAATCCCGATGGTGATTCGCTAGGATCGGCCATCGCGCTTGATTATATTCTCAAAGATACCGAGAACTCGCTTTACTGTCCGGTCGATATCCCGAAATATTTACGCTACTTTAGCGATTGGTCACGTGTCGAAATTGAGTTCGATTACAAGGCTGATGGATATATTATCGTCGATACGGCTTCGAGCATCTTACTGTCGAAACTCCTCGATGATACGGCGATCCGGAATTGCCTCTACTCGAAGCCCGTCCTCGTACTCGATCACCACGAGAGTGAAGATGACCTCGACTTTCCACATACAGCGATCATCTCGCCACTACCCGCCTGCGCTGACCTGATTTACAAAGTTGCCAAAGCTAATCATCTTAACATTGATAAAGAGGCCGCCTGCGCCCTCTATTCAGCGATTTCGTCGGATACGCTCGGACTCGTCAGCGCGTCGGTCACGGCTGATACGATGCGGACTATGGCAGAGTTGATCGATCTCGGGGCTAATCCGGCCGAGCTAGACGAACAACGTCGTGAGTATATGAAGAAATCCCAGCGGATTCTGAATTACAAAGCCGATTTGATTAAGCGGGTTGAATATTTCTTGAATGGGGAACTAGCTACTATCCATATTCCTTTCGAAGAAATCCAACAATACTCTGATGAATATAACCCCAACGTCCTCATCATGGAGGAGTTGCGCTTAGTCGAAGGCGTCATTGTTTCCGTCGCGATTAAGACCTATCCCGACGGCAAAGTGACCGGGAAGATTCGCAGTAGCAAGCCTGTCTCCGAGCAAATCGCCGGCTATTTCGGCGGTGGCGGTCATCCGTACGCTGCGGGCTTCCGTACTTATGATACTAATTACGAAGAAGTGGTCGCCGAAATCATCCAAATTCTGCCGGGGCTGCTGGCGGCCTGCGAGACCGAGAATGGCCAGTAAATTATATAACGGTGCGACTTGGTTTTGGCATCGCGTCTTGAAACGGCCAATTAAGTACGCAGTAGCTTTTGATAACAAAGTCAAGCGACCGCAGTTGACGGTAGTTTTTCTGCACGGGATTTCGGCAGATTCCGACACTTGGAAAGTTACGCTGCGGCAATTTAATAGCGACAAAGAGCTGAGCCGTGTACGGTTGATTGCTTTGGATTTGCTGGGCTTTGGGCGGTCGCTGAAAGCGGACTGGCTGCAATACGACAGTGCTGAATATAATGCCGCCCTCGACGCCACCCTGAAGTCGCTCAAGGTCAAAACTCCGGTTGTGCTGATCGGTCATTCGATGGGTTCTCTAATCGCCGCGAATTACGCTGCCAACTACGACTATCATGCCAAGTTGGTCGAGCTCATTCTGATTTCGCCACCGGTTTTGATGGCGGACGATCTGGCTAAGCTGCCTGACAAAGTTTATACAAAGACTTACGGCTCCTTACATAAGATTGCAGAGGACGTCCCGGCCGCCGAAGTGTTAGCAAAAATCGTCCAGCGGTTTAGTAGTTTTCGTAGTCAATTTATCAAAACTACCGCTTTCGAGCGCTCGATGCAAAACATCATCCTCAGCCACGACCACTATCGGACTTTTGTAAAACTACATCTGCCGACGCTGATTATCCACGGCCACTTTGATCCACTGGTGCTGCGTAACAATCTCAAACGCGTCGCTCGTGGCAATCCACACTACATTAAATATGTCAGCGTCATCGGTCAACATGACATATCCGTCGGCAAACGTGCTAAAATGTTAACAGAGATTAAGAAAATCCTTAAACAAGAGCAACTCTATGAAGATCTATAATACTCTTTCGCGCAAACTAGAAACCTTCACGCCCTTTAATGACCAAGAGGTGAAAATCTACACTTGTGGCCCCACGGTTTATAGCCAGCCTCATATCGGTAATTTTGCCGCGTATGTTTACTGGGACTTGTTGGTACGTACTTTGCTAGCGAACGGTTATGGAGTGAAGCGCGTGATTAATTTCACTGACGTCGGTCACTTAACTTCTGACGCCGATGATGGCGAAGACAAGCTCGAGAAAGGCGCGCGCCAGACTGGCAAGACAGTCTGGGAAGTGGCGGAATATTATATCGCAGCTTTTCGGCGCGACTTTGTGAAGCTAGAGTTACTCGAGCCCGCCAAATGGGCGCGGGCAACCGATTATATCGAGGACGATGAGGCTATCGTTGATACGCTCACTCGTAAGGGCTACACTTACGAAACGCATGATGGTATCTATTTTGATACCAGCAAGTTTCCGAAGTACGCTGATTTTGCTAAGCTCGATTTAGAGCATTTACGTGCCGGCGCCCGTGTCGAATATTCTTCGGAAAAGAAAAATCCTTCTGACTTTGCGGTCTGGAAATTCATCCAACCGGGCGAGTTGCACTCGATGCGCTGGGATTACTTAGGTCGTCCTGGCTACCCCGGCTGGCATCTCGAATGTTCCACTATTATTCATCGCGAACTCGGCGAAACAATCGACATTCACGCTGGCGGCATTGATCACATACCAGTCCACCACACTAACGAAATCGCGCAGAGCGAAGCGGCTTTCGACAAGGAACTCGCTAAGTATTGGCTGCATTGTAATTTCTTGACCGTTGATAAGCAAAAAATCTCTAAGTCACTCGGTAATACGATTACGATTGAACAACTAGAAAATCAGGGCTATTCTGCGCTCGATTTCAAGATGTGGGTCCTCCAGGGGCATTATCAGTCTGAACGAGATTTTAACTTTGAGAACTTAGAAGCGGCACGTAGCCGGCGGCTGAACTGGCGCAATCGTATCGCACGCAGTTATCAGCTCACGCAGTATCAAGATACAGCGCAAACTTGGCAAGATATTCTCGCTGCCGTGAGTGACAATCTTAACTCTCCGCAGGCCTTCGCCCTTATTGATGCGGTAGAGGGCGGTAGCCTCGACTTTTGGCGACAAGTTGACCAACTTTTTGGTCTGGGACTACTTGCTTCATCACCTGAACCTACATCGGCAGTGCAGCAACTTCTTGATCAGCGCGCCGCCGCCCGTGCTGCGAAAGATTTTATGCTTTCCGATCAACTACGCGATCAACTTGCTGAGCTTGGCTTCGGTGTACTTGATACTCCGGATGGGCAAATCTGGCAATATTTAAGGTAAAACATAACTCTCTGTGATAGAATGAAATAATGGATACAGTTATTGAAGCAAAAAATCTTGTCAAAGTTTATGGCAAGCGCTCGTCGGCTTTCACTGCCCTGAAGAAAGTTAGCCTCGCGATTGAGCGCGGTGAATCAGTTGCGATCGTCGGTAAATCTGGCTCCGGTAAGTCTACCCTCATGCACCTATTAGCCTTGCTAGATCGACCCACTTCAGGCAGTGTCTATATTAACGGCGTCAATTCGACTAAACTTAAGCGCAGAGAGCTTAATAAACTCCGCAACAAAAGCTTCGGCTTCGTCTTCCAGCAATTTTTCATGAATCCGAATGATACGGTGCTTGAGAATGTTATTTTGCCGCTGAAAATCGCCGGTGTCAAACGCCGCGAACGCCGTCAGAAGGCCGAAGCCGCCCTGAGAACGGTTGGTCTGTCCGAGCGCGCTAAATTCAAGGCTACTGATCTTTCGGGCGGACAGAAACAGCGTGTTTGCATCGCCCGGGCTATTGTTAATAATCCCGATATTATTTTTGCTGATGAGCCGACCGGAAACCTCGATTCTGCTACCGGCGACAAAGTCATTAAGCTGCTTTTCGATCTGAATCGTGACCGTGGCGTTACTCTCATTATCGTGACCCACGACGAAGATCTGGCGAAAATGTGCGACCGACAAATCCGAGTGATGGACGGTCAAATCGTTAGCGATACGGTGAAAAAGTCCAAAGCTGTTAAAACAGGGAAGTCGTCCAAAACCACTAAAGCACAAAAGTCAAGGAAAGGTCAGTAGCCATGAGTTTATTTGAAATTATCCGCAGCGCTAATCATAATCTACTCCGCAATAAGGCTCGCACTCTGCTCACTATTCTGGCGATTTTTGTCGGCAGTTTTACCATCGTGCTCAACTCTGCCATTAGCACCGGCGTCAATAAGTTTATCGACGACCAAGAGTCTAGCCTCGGCGGCGAGAACTACCTCATGATTACAACTGAGGGCGCTATGAGCGGCATGAGCTCCATGATGAGCAATAGTACCGAACCAAAAGAATATAATCCCGACCAGACGCTCTCCACCATGACCGCCGAGCAATTGGAAAAACTCAAGCAAATCGATGGCATTGATAAAGATTTCTACATCGCGAAGCTCATTTCGGTTGAATATATTACGAGCGCCCAAACTGACAAGAAATATACTATTAACGTTGGCGCTATGCCTCCGGGTGATTTTCGGATTGCTACTACTGCTGGTCATATTCCTGATCGTAATTCTGATAAGTATGAAATCGCGCTCCAGGCGGGCTATCCCAAGGTGCTCGGCTTCTCTTCCGACGAAGATGCTATCGGCAAGACGGTTGATTTAGCGATCAAGGATGTCGCGACTCAAAAGATGAAAATCTTCCATGCTACGGTCGTAGGCGTGCAGGCCCCTGGTGTCGTCGCCGTGAATGGTGCCATTGTGACACCGGCACTCGAGGATGCCATGTATGATGTGAACGCGAAATATTATCCCGCCGAACAGCAAACCTCCGTGTACCAAATCCAAACCAAATTCGACAGTACGAAATATACTGAGGACGAAATCAAATCCCTCCTCAAGGAACAAGGTTTTGTCGGCTGGACGGTGTCCGACATGATGGGTATGATTCGCTCGTTCTTCGATGTGATCATCGCCGTCTTTACTATCTTTGGCGGTATTGCCTTGCTCGCCGCTACGATCGGCATCGTAAATACACTTTTGATGTCGGTCGAAGAGCGCACTCGCGAGATTGGCTTGGACAAGGCTCTAGGCATGTCCTCGGGCAAAATCTTCTTAAACTTTTCCTGCGAAGCCATTCTCCTCGGTTTCTGGGGCTCGGCCGTGGGTGTATTAGTGGCGATTTTGATCGGTAACATTGTGAATTCACTCGTGCATGCACCTGGAGGTTTCTTGGAAGTTTTCCCGACCTTTAACCTCTTCGACTTCACTCCGGCTAGCATCTTGTCCGTCATGTTAGTTGTCATGGTAATTTCCTTCATCGCTGGTACGGTTCCGGCTTGGAAAGCCTCGCACAAGAATCCGATTGAGGCGCTCAGGTACGAATAGGGCAAAACATATGGAGCAATCCCTGCATATCGACAAACTCATTCCGGGCGGTCAAGCCCTCGGCACGCGCGCTGACGGTAAAAAGATTATGCTCTGGGGCGCCCTCCCCGGCGAAACCGTGACCGAATGGCAAGTTTCCAAAGACAAGACTACCTATGCTGAAGGTATTGCTACTCAAATTGTTAATCCATCTCCATACCGGGTTACGCCCGAAGACCCGTGCTACCTTGCGACCTCTCCCTGGCAGATCATCAACTACCAGTACGAGCTTGAGCAAAAACGCGCCATTCTCCTAGAAATTTTTCGCCAGCAAAAGCTCAACCTTGACGAAGCGCAAATTGCCGACGTTCAGACCGACGGACGCGAATATCACTATCGCAACAAAATGGAGTACGCGCTCTATTATGATAACGACCAACAGAAGATTTTTCTGGCTTTTCGCGCACGTGGCACACATCGTAAGCTTCCGGTGCAACAATCTAGCCTCGAACATCCCGACATTTGGCAAAAGGCGCAAGCCATTATTGACGACCTCAACCAGCGCGGCGCCAGTGCTCGCCAATATCAATCCCTCCTCCTGCGCTGTAACCAAGCCGGGGAAGTGAGTGGCGGCCTCTACGAGAACCATCGCCCGCGTGCCACTTTTGCGCCCTTGCGGGATGAATTGCTCGGTCGGGCTTATACTTATTCACCAAACGGCTTTTTCCAAATTAATTTGCCAGTTTACGAATTGGCCTTGCAGGAAATTCGTAAATCTATTAACAATGCCAAGGTCCTCGACTTATATGCTGGTGTTGGTACTATTGGACTATCGGTCGTCGCCGATCCCGCCAATCTTACTCTGGTCGAATGTGACAAGTCCGCCTATCGCGAAATGGAGCATAACTGTGCTGGTACCGGTGCTCGTGCCGTACTGGCGAAAAGTGAGGAAGTTCTAGATTTTATCCAACCTGACCAGACCGTAATTGTCGATCCGCCACGCGCCGGCTGTCTACCAGCAGTCATTGATCGTCTATCCGAAGTTGCGCCGAGTACGGTTATCTACCTATCCTGTAATCCTATCACCCAGGCTCGTGATATCAGCCAACTGATGACTAAATATCGCATTAATAAAATTATGCCCTTTAACTTCTTCCCGCGTACGCCCCACCTCGAGAATCTGATCGTACTGGAGCGTCGCTAATGGGATTGAACAAAGAGCAACTTGCCGCCGTCGAATATCTAGAAGGACCACTGTTAGTACTAGCGGGTCCCGGTACCGGAAAAACTCAACTACTTTCCGCGAAAGTCGCGCACATTCTGGAAACAACCGACGCCAACCCGAGCAACATTCTATGTTTGACTTTCACCGAAGCCGGCGCCGAGAACATGCGCACTCGCCTCCAGACCATGATTGGCAAGGAAGCGATGGATGTGAATATTCATACTTATCACGCTTTCGGGTCAAATATCCTCGAACGCTACAAACACTACGCCGAAACTTTTGATCGCAAGCTCGAAACCCCGATCGACGAAACTTTGCAATTCAAATTCATCCACGATATTCAGAGGGGGCTTCCGGCCATGGATATTCTCAAAGATGCCGATACCAAAGACCTCGTCTCGACGATTAGTAATGCCAAAGCTGCGCGGTTATCAGCCGCCGATTTACAAAAAATCGCCGAGCAAAATCTGCAAGACAGCCGAGACCTCAGCGCAGAAGTCTCGCCCATTTTGCTCAGCCTCAAACCGCGGACTAAGTTTGCTGAGGCCGTCGCTACGACTTATCAGCCTATTCTAGAAATCCTGCTGCGCTATAGCTCACCTGAGCCGATCGTCGGTAACGTCGAGCGTCTTGCTAACGTCCTGGCTAAGGAACTGAATCAAATCATCGAAGAACTTTCCGCCGAGGAAAAGCCCAAAATCAAAAAACTTTCCGACTGGAAGAATAAAACTTTCGAACTTTACGATGCAAGTACTGATCGTAAAACTGTTCTCAAAGCCTATCGCTTAAGCGACCATATCGCCAACAAGAAACTCCATTCACTCGCCAACATCATGGATAAGTACGATCGCAAGTTGTCCGAAGCAGGCCTCTTCGATTTTAGTGATATGATCGAGTGTGCAATTAACTTCCTGAAGCAAGACAGTGGCTTTCGTATGCAACTTTCCGAACTCTTCCAGTACGTTTTGCTCGATGAGTTCCAAGATACTAACACTTCTCAATTCGAGCTAATTAAACTACTCACCGATTACGAAAAGCCCGTGGTCATGGCGGTCGGCGACGATGATCAGGCTATTTTTGAGTTCCAAGGTGCCAACTATTCCAACCTCCGCGACTTCCAAGAATATTATAATGCTAAAGTAATTACCCTAGTCGATAATTACCGTAGTACCGGCGAGATTTTGGAGGTCTCGCGCCATCTGGCTGCACAAATTAGCGATAGTTTTGCGAAGAATTATGAGATCAATAAAACTCTGCGTTCGATGCGCGACCTGAGTAGTCGAAATCAAACCTCAACGCCCCAAGTGTACAGGCACGAGTTTCCTTCCAATGAAGCTGAATACTTTTGGATTGCTAACGAAATTCGCAAGCTCGTCGATGGTGGCGCAGCGCCGAATGATATTGCCGTCATTGCGCCGAAACACAAGAATATCGTACCGATTCTCCCTTACCTCAAGGCGCAGCAGCTCGACGTTACTTATGAAAAACGCGACAATCTTCTAGCGGACGCTAATATTAGTATGTTGATTGAGCTGGCGCAGTTTATCTGGCAACTTGCACAACGCAAACAACCAGTCGATCAGCTCCTGAAAATCCTCTCCTTTGACTTTTGGGAACTTTCTCCGGTCAAGGTCCTCGAAGCGGTCCAGCAAAAATGGGGAACTAGCAAAACCGTCGTTGAATATTTGGGCGACGATCCTGAGCTGCAGCCGATCGCGCAGTTTTTTGCGACTCTCGCTACCAAAGCTGAGACTACACCCCTCGAACTCTGGCTCGATTACTTGATTGGCACGGTATCAATCTCCGACGATTACACCTCGCCGTTCCTTGCTTATTATCAATGCCACGCTACCGAGGCCGAGCTCCTGGAGTTTTACGAAAACCTCGCCACCCTGAAGCAAAAGACCCTCGCCCACATGCAGAGCTTACAACGCGCGAACGACACTTTCCTGAAGCTCGAACATTTTATTACGACGATTGAAGATTACCAGTTCGCCGGTACCGAAATCATGCGCATCGACACTTATCGCGACGGTAATCAATCCGTCCAGCTCATGACCAGCCACAAGAGCAAAGGTTTGGAGTTCAAACACGTTTTCCTCACTTCGGTGGATGACGCAGCCTGGGGCAAGGCGATGGGGAACAATAATAAACTTGTCCTCCCCAAAAACTTGACCTACATCCGTCATACCGGCACCACCGACGACGAGAAACTACGCCTCTTTTTCGTGGCAATTACGCGTGCAAAGGATAGTCTCACCATGACTAGCTCGCGCACTAAAGCCGACGGTAGTGAAATTCGCCGCCTGCGCTATCTCTCCGAGAGTAGTCGTGAAGATACCGTACAATGTTCGCCCTTCCTGCGTGAAAACGCTCAAGAAATCATCATGCACGGCGACGAGCTCACCAATCCCCAAAAGATCGAGACCTTACGTTCGCATTGGATTTCTGCTTACCAGAAGTTCACGCCCGACACTATGACTATGCTGAGAGAACGCATGCAAGATTATCGCCTCACTGCTTCGGATCTTACTAGCTTCATCGACATCGTTTACGCTGGTCCGCAGCAAGTTTACCAGACGAAAGTCTTGCGCGCGCCTCGTGAAGCAGCCAATCTTTCCATTTGCTACGGTAATCTCATTCACAAAGTTTTTGAGCAAATCACTAACCAAGGCATCGACGACGATGTGGCCTTGCAGCTCTGCCAGGAAGAGGCTAAAGTTGCCGCGCTCGAAGACGGCGATCGTCAGGAGCTCCTAGCCAAGGGCGAATATAGCTTACGCACGACACTCCAGGAGTTCCGCGATATCCTCCGGCATCCGGGGGCGAGGGCTGAGCTCAATCTTTCCTCTGAACGGATTTCCTACGACGGTGTCCCGCTCACAGGTAAAATCGACCATCTGGAAATCGACTCCAAAGCCAAAACTATTGAAGTGTACGATTTTAAGACTGGCAAACATTATGATAAAAAGTGGGATAGCCAACCCAGCCTCTACAAGTACAGCCTGCAGCTCGGGTTTTATAAGTTATTGCTCAATTTGTCGCGCGAATACCGCGATTTTCAAGTTACCCGCGGTCATATTCTCTTCGTGACACCAGATAATGACGGGCGCGTTTATGACAAAGTGTACGAATTTAATGATAAAGATGAAGCCAAGCTCAAAGCCCTCGTGAAAGCCGTCTACTATCAGATGACAAGTTTGGATTTTGTCCATGATGAGACGATTTTTATCGAACCCGACAAGAATAACAATATGACGAAGATCAGAGCATTTATTGATGCGCTGATTGAGAAAAGTTCTACCCCGAGCTAAACGCTCATGCTTGCGAAAAAGCTCATCCTGTAGTAAAATACGATAACCAAACCATCGATTTGGCTAGCAACTTATTTTTACGCAAAGATCCAACTATTTTCTTGAAAGGTGGTCGAGATGAATGAGGTTTGGACCGTTTGGGAGCGGTGACTATCGCGACATTGGCCCATCCGGGACGACATTCAGTTGCCCGCACTGCGGCGCGCCCTGCTTTAGCTGGACGGAGGCTCAGGCCCACTGCCAGCACTCCTGGAATAGTGGTAGTTGCCGCGCGTGTGGCGGCACCGGCACCCAGTATGGCAAGCGCTGCCCCTCGTGCAACGGCACCGGCAGGATTTCCTTTTAGCCGCTGCGCTATCTTTGCACTGGGCGACCTTCGGGTCGCCCATTTTTTATACACCACCAATCAACGTCCATCAAAAAAGCTCCGAACTCGGAGCCTTTTCTCTAGCTATATTATTTATCAGCGCTCTTAGCTGCTTTCTTGGCAGCTTCTTTTTCGGCTTTCTTTACCTTGTTGCCAAGTGATTCACGCAACTTAGCAGCACGCTCAGCACGAGCCTTAAAGCGATCGACGCGACCTTCTGTATCGATAATCTTTTCCTCACCAGTGAAGAATGGATGTGAAGCAGAAGAGATTTGCATCTTAATCAAAGGGTACTCATTTCCGTCTCCCCATTTGATGGTCTCGTCGCTTTTAGCTGTCGAACGGGTCAAAAACGAATAATTCGCCGCCTCGTCCATGAAAACAACATAGCGATAATCTTCCGGTTGTGCAACTTTTTTACTCATAACTTTCTCCAGTTTATCATACTTCTCCCCAAATGTAAACCCTGAAACTCGATAAAGCCCTCTCTTGACATTTTGCATGTAATCCACTATAATGAAAGGGTAATATATCAAACGAAACAGCTATGGGAGGTTTCCTGATCCAAATCCCGTAGCGACGTGAAAGGAAAACCACATGACTGTAGAAGTCGATATCAAAGCTCTATTTGATGCTGGTAGCCACTTTGGCCACAAAACTAGCCGTTGGCACCCCAAAATGGCACCATATATTCATAGCAAACGCCAAGGTGGGCACATTATCAACCTCGAAAAAACCGTCGAAGCTCTCGAGAAGGCTCTGCCGGAGCTGACGAAAATCGCCGCTAGTGGCAAGAAAATTCTCTTTGTCGGTACGAAGAAGCAACTGAAAGACGTAACCAAAACTGCCGCTGAATCGGTTGATATGCCCTACGTGACCGTCCGTTGGGTTGGTGGTATCTTAACTAACGTCGAGACCGTTAATCGTCAGATCAAGAAGCTGAAAGATCTTGAACGCCGCATGGCTTCTGGTGAGCTCGAAGCTCGCTACTCGAAGCTCGAAGTTCAGCGCTATCAAGAAGAAATCGACGTTCTCAATGAACGCTACGGTGGTATTAAGGAAATGACCGAGCAGCCAGCCGCAATCATCGTCGTCGATGCTATCCAAGACAAGAATGCTATCAAGGAAGCCAACACTCTCAAGATTCCAGTCTTTGCCATTACCGATACTAACGTCGATCCAAGCAACATCGACTATGTCATTCCGGCCAACGATGATGCGATCAAGTCGGTCCAGCAGTTGCTAGATTACTTTACCGCCGCCATTAAGGAAGGCGAAAGCAAAAAGACAGCCGCTTAAGTCTAGAATTGTATTATAATAGTTACAAGTAAAAAGGAGTCCATCGTGAGCAGCGAAGAACTAAAAGAAAAAGCTGGTGAGGTTAAGGCAATTTCAATCGAATTGATTAAAAAACTAAAAGAACTTTCTGGTGTCGGTCTGACCGATGCGAAGCAAGCTCTCGTCGAAGCAAAGGGTGATTTCGACAAAGCTCTCGAAGCCATGCGCAAGAAGGGCATGACCAAAGCTGAGAAACGTGGCGATCGTGAGACCCGCGAAGGTATCATCGAAACTTACGTCCACGATGGTCGCCTTGGCGCCATCGTCGAGGTTAACTGTGAGACGAGCTTCGTCGCGAAGACCGATGAGTTTAAGGATTTGGCTCATAAACTTGCTATGCAGATTGCTTCTATGAACCCACTCTACGTCAGTATCGAAGACGTCCCAGAAGATATCATGAATGCCAAGAAAAAGGAATTCGAAGAGAACTTCCATGGTCCCGAAAATATGAAAGACCAGATTATCGGCGGTCAAGTTAAGAAGGCCTTTTCTGATCAAGTTTTGATGGAACAGCCGTATATTCTCGACGACAACCTAACAGTTGCCCAGTTTATCAAAGAGGCGATTGCTAAGACCGGTGAGAATATTACCGTTCGACAATTCAAGCGCCTTGAACTAGGTGTTACTGAATAGAATATGTTATGGTACTAGGCGATTTTCTGTAGTCTAGTACCTTTTTGGAAATTAATAAGGAGGTAACATTTATGTTCGATGATACAGAGTATCGCCAAGCTATGGAAGCTGCAGTCACGCGCTTCAATGACGAGATGAAGAAGGTTCGCACGGGACGCGCTCATCCCGATATGCTCGCCACTGTGAAGGCCGAGGTTTACGGTCAGTATATGCCACTCAACCAAGTTGCTAATGTCACGGTGGTTGATGCAACTTTGCTGCAAATCACCCCGTTTGATCCGAGTACGATTCAAGCTATCGCTGCTGCGATTCGTAACGACGCGTCTTTGGGTCTCAATCCGTCCGATGATGGCCGCGTCGTGCGTGTGCCGGTTCCACCATTGACCGAGGAGCGTCGCAAAGAAATCGTTAAAAATGCTTCGAGTAAGGTCGAAGACGCTAAGGTCGCTATCCGCAACATTCGCGAAGACGCTCGCAAAGAGCTCAAGGGCGCTGAACTTCCGGAAGATGTCAAAAAACGTGCCGAGAAGGACGTCGACGATTTAACTAAATCTTTCACCGACAAAATTGATGAAGCTTTCAAAGCTAAATCAGCGGAAATCATGGCAATCTAATGGCAGACAAGCTCACGCATATTGGTTTTATCGCGGACGGCAATCGCCGCTGGGCGCGCGAGCATGGTTTGCCAACCTTCGAAGGACATCGACGCGGGTTTGATAAAGTCGATATGATTATTGACGTTTTGCGCGATAGTGAAGTCAACTTCGTCTCTTTCTTCGTCTTCAGTACCGAAAACTGGGATCGCAGCCAAGAAGAAATCGATTATCTCATGCAGCTGCTCGACCAAATGATCGGACGCATGACCAAAAAAGCTAAAAAGGAAAATATCCGTCTCATGATCTGTGGTCGGCCGGAGCCGGTCGATTCCAAACTCTGGCAGAAGATTCTCCATGCGGAGGCCGAAACTCAAGATTGCACCGGATTGACGGTTTGCTTCTGTTTCAATTACGGTGGCCACTGGGAAATTGCCGATGCTGCTCGTCGTGCAGCCGCCGCCGGCGAGCAAGATTGGACCCCCGAGAGCTTACGTAAGTATCTCTACCATCCAGAAGTTCCCGACCTCGACCTCGTGGTGCGTACGAGTGGCGAGCAGCGCATTTCGGGCTTTCAACTCTGGCGGGCTAGCTATTCCGAGTTTCTCTTCATCAAAAAACATTTCCCGGCCATCACCGCAGCGGATGTCAACGCTGCCATCGAGGAATTTCATCACCGACAAAGACGTTTTGGTAAATAAAATCTCAACTTTGCGCCCTTCGTGGCGCATTTTTGATAAATCAATATGCATAATCTATTTCTGTGCTAAAATAAATACATGAATATTGTTTTTGGGATTATTATCGGCTTAGTAATTTTAATGCTGCTCGTGGTTGCGCATGAATTCGGACACTTCATCATGGCGCGTCGCAACGGTGTCAAAGTTAATGAGTTCGGGATCGGCTTTCCTCCCCGAGCTATCGCCTGGGTGAAGCAGACCATCGAGCAAGACGGCGTCAAAAAGACTAAGTGGGTCAAAATCCCCAAATCCGAATGGAATAAACCGCAGGACAGTCTGGTTTTCAGCATTAACTGGTTGCCAATTGGTGGTTTTTGCTCGTTGGACGGGGAATCAGCGGCAGATCGGCGCAAGGGTACTTTTGGCGCGGCTAGCTTTTGGAGCAAGACAAAAATCCTCTTCGGCGGCGTCCTAATGAACTGGCTAGTCGCGTTCGTAATTCTAACTGTTCTTGCCTTCACAGGTATGCCGCAATTCCTCAACCATCAATTTTACCTCGACAATGACGCTCAAGTGCTAGGAGAAGGCGTTACGGTGGTCGAAGTCATGGAGAACTCTCCGGCTAGTCAAGCGGGTTTCCAGGCTGGTGACCGTATCCTACAAGTCGGCGACCAACAGGTTTTCTATCCCGACGACGTGATTAACTACGGCAAAGCCCATGCGGGGCAATCCGGACGCTACCAAGTGCAACGCGGAGACCAAGTCGAAGATATTGAAGTGAAGCTCAATGACAATAACTCGGAATATACACTAGGCGTGCAAATGAGTTTTGGTCAGACTTTCATTCGTTCGACCTGGTCCGCACCCATCGTCGGTGCTGGCACCACCCTGCAACTTACCGGCGAGACTTTCAAAGGTCTCGGTGACCTCGTCTGGAATCTCGTTTCTGGCATCGCGCGACAATTTAGTTTCAACAGCGAAGATCGCGAATCTGGACGTCAGGATATTGCCATGGTTGGCGACTCAGTATCGGGACCAGTCGGCATTGTGGGTGTCATCTTCCCAGCGTTTGCGGGTGCTGGTGCTTCTAATCTAGCCTTCCTGGCCGCTCTCATTTCAGTCTCGTTAGCCTGTATGAACGTGCTGCCAATTCCGGCATTGGATGGTGGACGCTGGCTCTTAATCGCAATTTACAAATTGCGCAAAAAAGAGCTCACGAAGGAAGCCGAAGAAAAGATTGTCTCTCGCGCCTTCACGGTACTACTGGCATTAATCGTGATTATTACGATTCTCGATATTACTAAGTTGTTCTAAAAGGCGTTGACGGTGGAAGATATGGACAAAACAGTAAAAACTAAGAAAAGGTCGGAGCGACCTCAGCGCAAAGCACTACGCCCAAAAATCTACCTCACGATTCTCCTCGTCGCCTGGTGTTTCGTGGCGATGCTGGGCGGTCAGCTATTAGTAGGCACGATCTGCTCGTTGCTCCTCGGCGAATGCTTGAGCCAGCCTTTTTGGATGCTTATATATTATATTATTGTCTATGCCTTTACGATTAGCCTGATTCTGTTTGTTCCACCTTGGATCGTGCGCATCTACCAGAAACGCCATCAGCAACAGACTACCGCACGCGCCAATCAACTTGCACAGACTCTCGCTGTCACACCTAACGAGATGGGCGTCGACCAGCTGCCGACTTTGACCGATGTTGGTCTAGCACCGATAGGTTACATCGCGTATATTTTATGCTCTACAGCGCTGACAGCTCTCATGAGTCTATTCACTTGGTTTAACGCGCAGGAGACGCAAGACGTAGGTTTTAGTTATTTCTTGACCACCGGTGATCGCATCTGTGCAATTATTGCGACCGTTTTTATTGCACCTATTGCTGAGGAACTAATCATGCGCGGTTGGCTCTATGGTAAATTACGTAACCAGTGGCGTGCGCCAATTGCAATTATTATTACTTCGCTAGTTTTCGCGATTCTGCACGGTCAATGGAATGTCGGCGTCGCCGTCTTTGCGCTCAGCGTGATTCTGTGCGGCCTGCGCGAAGTCACGGGCACGATTTGGAGTGGCATGCTTTTGCATATGCTCTCGAATGGCATCGCCTTCTATCTCTTGTATGTCGCAATTTAGCATTTCATGATATAATATAAGGTGTTATGCGTTTAAGTCACTCATTTATCAAAACTTTACGCTCTGCGCCCAAAGAGGAAACGGCGCGTGGCGCTCAATATCTTAGCCGTGCCGGTTATGTTCACAAGGAACTAGCTGGAGTTTATGATTACTTGCCCCTCGGGCTGCGCGTCCTGGATAATATTAAGCAAATTATTCGTGAAGAACTCGACCGAATTGGCTGTCAAGAATTGCTGCTCTCTACGCTGCAAAATCCTGAACCCTGGCAAAAAACCGACCGTTGGGACATCGAAAAGATGGATATCTGGTTCCGGACTACTTTGGCTGCGGGCGGCGAGCTGGGCTTAGCTCCTACCCACGAAGAACCGATTGTCGAGCTGATGAAATCCTATATCTCTAGCTACAAAGATCTGCCGGTCGCAGTTTACCAAATTCAGACTAAGTTCCGTAATGAATTGCGTGCGAAGAGTGGCATTATGCGCACCCGCGAATTTATCATGAAAGATCTCTATAGCTTCGCCGCGACCGAAGCCGACCACGACGCTTTTTATCACAAAGCCGAGCAAGCTTACAAGCGTATCTACGACCGTCTCGGCATCGGCGCCGATACTTACCAAACTTTTGCTAGCGGTGGTGTTTTCTCGAAGTATAGTCATGAATTCCAGACTATCACTGAGGTTGGCGAAGATACCGTTTATTTCAATCACGATCGCAGCGTTGTCCTAAACGAAGAAGTTTTGAACGACGAAGTGCTGACCGAGCTAGGTGTTAAACGTGAAGAGCTAGAATCGGCCAAGGCTGCCGAGGTTGGCAATATCTTTACTCTCAAAACTAAGTATTCCGAACCACTAGACTTGCGCTTTACCGACCAGGACGGCCAGCGCAAAACCGTCCTCATGGGCTGCTATGGCATCGGCGTATCGCGTGTCATGGGCGTGATTGCCGAGAAGTTAGCTGACGACAAAGGTCTCGTCTGGCCAGAGTCGGTCGCGCCCTATCAATATTATCTAGTTGGGATTGGTGAAGAGGGTATGAAGGTTGCCGAACAACTCTATGCAGCGAACAGTGAGCGGACGATTTTCGATGATCGCGATGTACGCCCGGGTGAGAAATTCGCCGACGCCGAATTGATGGGCATACCATATCGCATCGTCATATCGGAACGCGGTCTCGAACAGGGCCAAATCGAGGTCACTAAGCGCAGTACCGGCGAAACCAAAACTTATCCAGCTGATAATTTTCAGCTCACCCAGATTGCATTTTAAGCTTTAAGTCCACTTAAAACTGCTCATAAAAGTGATTGACTTTTGTATTGAACTACGATAAACTGTTTACAGTTATGAAAAAGACGATCAATATTACCAAAGAAGGTAAAGCTGAACTCGAGAAAGAGCTTGCAGAATTAATCGCTCAGCGTCCAGCTATCGCGGAGCGGATTGCGACAGCTCGTGCATTTGGCGATCTTTCTGAGAACCAAGAGTATACTGACGCTCGCGCCGAACAAAAGAACATCGAGAATCGCATCCTCGAGATTCAAGACACCTTGAAAGATGCCGTGATTATCCGTTCTCGCAAAAGCGACAAAGTCGTAATCGGCGCCACAGTTACCATTAATATGGCTGGTAAAGAATTTGTCTATACTATCGTCGGTCCGGTCGAAGCCAACCCGCTCGAAGGCAAGATTTCACACGAATCACCCATCGGCAAAGAGCTACTCGGTCGTAAAGCCAACGAAGAATTTGATTTTAACGGCAAAAAAGTTAAAATCAAATCTATTAACTAACGTTAAAAAAGACATCCTCAGGGGTGTCTTTTTCGTCGCTTTATGTTATAATGATGATATTATGACTACTTTAAGCGATTATCGAGACGAAAGATTACGTAAACTGGCGGAAATCCGTGCCAAGGGCATAGATCCTTACCCCGCTAAGTCTTGGCGCAATACGAAAATTTCCGAAATCTTGAATCATTTCGACGAGAAGGATGGTCAAGAAGTTTGCATTGCTGGTCGCATCGTCGCTATTCGCTCTTTTGGCAAGATCGCTTTTGTAAAAATCCGCGATTATTACGGTGAAATCCAGATTTTTATGCAAAAAACCGACCAAGTTCCCGAAGGCAGGTTTGGCTTGCGCGATCTCAAGTTGCTGGATAACGGCGATTTCATCGAAGCGGAAGGGAAGGTCGGTAAGTCTAGTACTGGCGAAATTTCGGTTTTCGCTGACAGCGTCAGGCTGCTCACGAAATCCCTGCGCCCACTCCCGGGCTATGATGGCTTCACGAACAAAGAGGAGCGCTACCGCCGACGCTATGTCGATATGAATGTTAATCCCGAAGTCCGCGAACGCTTAGTCCGCCGCTCAAAGTTTTGGCATGCCACTCGCGATTTCATGGTTGACCATGGTTTCGTGGAGATTAACATTCCGGTCTTGGAAATTACCACCGGTGGTGCCGATGCTAACCCGTTCGTGACGCACATGGACGCCCTCGATCAGGATTACTATTTGCGTATTTCGCATGAATTACCACTCAAACGCTTACTCGGTGGTGGCTTCGAAAAAGTTTTCGATATCGGTCCACGTTTCCGCAACGAAGGTGTCGATGACGAACATTTGCCCGAGCACATCGCTTTCGAGAGTTACGCTGCTTATGAGAATTACGAAGATGGCATGAAGCTCTATGAAGCTATGATTAAGTATGTCGCCATGGAGACTTGGGGTACGCTGAAGTTTAATGTTGGCGGTTTCGAAGTCGACCTAGACTGTGAATGGCCACGCATCAAATATGCCGATCTACTCAAGGAAAAATTTGACATTGATGTCTTCCATCCAGACCGCGAGAAGATTCTCGCAATCTTAAAGGAAAATGGTAACGATGCTGATCCGAAGGCTAATGACGCCCGCCTGATTGACGACCTCTGGAAAATCATCCGCAAGACCTCCGCTGGTCCTTACTGGCTCATCGAAGAGCCGCTGACGCTCAGTCCGCTCGCAAAAATCTTACCAGAGAATCCTCTCGTCACTCAGCGCTTCCATCCGATTATTGCTGGTACCGAAATGGGTAATGGCTATAGTGAGTTAAACGATCCGCTAGATCAGCTCGAACGCTTCCAAGAACAGCAAGCTATGCGTGATGCCGGCGATAGCGAAGCCCAGATGCTCGATATGGACTTCGTAGAAATGCTGGAGTACGGCATGCCGCCCGCCTGTGGTTGGGGCAATAGCGAGCGCAACTTCTGGTTGCTCGAGGGCGTCAGTGGGCGTGAAGCTGTTCCGTTCCCAATTATTAAAACCAAGAGTGAATAATGACTAATCTCGCCAAACTTTGGCAGACAGCTCAAGTAGCGGAACCGCTGGGTTTTGACAGCGAACAAATTAATTCTTCGGTCGGTGTAATCTGCCTTCGCGCTAACACCCCGACTATTATCTCGCTGAATCCAGCGGAAGATTTCGAGCTCAATACTGATATTATTAATTCTTGGAAACTAATTTTCCAGAATGCCGAAGACGAAATCCTCGGCGATATTCCGTATGCAGAACTTCTACCCAAGCTCCAACCTTACATTCTCGACCAACAAAACGGCAGTGTCCTCGTCCAGGCTCTAAGCGTTGACGAGCTACTCGACCTGGTCGGCTAACCTATCGTTTAGCTTGAGCTAACTTTTTGTATTTGTAATAGCATTTTGGACAAAGCGCCCGATACTCGATTTTGGTCTTGCCATCGTCGATGAGAATATCGGGACCATCCGTCACTAACTTATCGTCCAAGAAACGGGCATTATAGGTCGCTTTCTTGCCGCACTCACAAACGGTTTTTAATTCTTCAATATCGTGCGCCTGTTGCAAAAGTCGCGTTGCTCCTTCGAAACCACTATCCGTCTGCCGGAAGTTGAGGCGCAAACCGTAACAAATTACTGGAATATCTAGATCGATCGTAACCTGCAGCAACTGATCTACTTGTTGCGGTGCTAAAAATTGTGCCTCGTCAATTAGTACGCACGCTGCATCCGCATACAACTTCCTGATTTTCGCTAACAGATCCACGTCGTCATCGAAAGTAAAATCCGTCTCGCGCTCCAAGCCGATTCTCGACAACAACTTCGTCCCGTTCTTCGTATCTTTACTCGGCTTAATTAAACAAACTTTCTGTCCACGCTCTTCATAATTATGTGCCACCGCCAATAAGTGCACAGTTTTACCGCAATCCATTGCGCCGTACCGGAAATATAGTTTCGCCATACAATCATTATAACATCTCCTACTTTTTGTGCTACAATTAAGCTAACATGAGTGGAAAAATAATGATCGTTGGGACCGGGAACGTTGGTGCTAGTATTGCTTTTGCTTTGCTGAATCAACGCACGCCGGTCAAAGAGTTAATTCTAACCGATATTGATACGGCCGACGCTGAGGGTGAAGTCATGGATTTGTGTGACGCCCTGGCCGTAGCGCCGAGCTTTTTGCGTATTCGTAGCGGTACCTATGCCGACGCGAAAGATTGTGACATTTGTATCATCACTGCTGGCGCCAACCAAAAACCTGACGAAACCAGAACCGATCTCGTCCAGAAAAATGCTCAGATTTTACAAACCATCATCGATCCGGTCATGCAGGCGGGTTTTGACGGTATCTTCCTCGTCGTTTCCAATCCGGTCGATACCCTGAGCTACCTGACTTGGAATTATTCGCATTTGCCAGCTGCTCGCGTGATTGGCAGCGGCACCGTACTCGATTCCGCTCGCTTACGCCTTGCTCTCGCTGAACGCTTACAGATTAATCCTAAGTCGATTCACGCCTATCAGATTGGTGAGCACGGCGATACGGAGTTTGCACTCTGGTCTGGAGCTAGCGTCGGTGGCGAACCTCTTGCGCAGCTGCTGAATGAGAGTGAACGCGATCAAATCGAGCAAAACACTCGGGATAAGGCCTACGATATTATCCGCAAAAAGGGTGCCACCCACTATGGCATCGGTGCCTGCGTTGTCAACATCGTGAACTGCATTCTGAATGACGAGCGTCGCATCCTACCAGTCTCCTCGCTAGATGATAATTCCGGCGTCTATAATGGTTTTCCAGCCATTGTCGGGCGCGAAGGTATCATCCGTCGCCTCGAGCTTAAATTAACCGAAGCCGAGGGCATCAAATTCCAAAAGTCTATTAACACTATTAAAGATACAATTAAGAAGATTACCGATGTTTAAGTCTCTACGTTCCATTGCTCATACGATCATTCTCGCTTTCGCGCTTTGCGCTAGCTCAATCTTCGCATCGCCAGCTCATGCCACCAGCACGCTAGCCTATACCGGCTCGGAATATAATCGCTTCTACTTTGAAGATTTCACGGCCGACTATTATCTTTATAAAGACGAAACTGGTGCTAGCCGGATGTTTGTCGTGGAGCAACTGACCGCGGTTTTTCCTAACACGAGCCAAAATCACGGCATTACACGCGTGATTCCGTTTACTAATAACGACGGTAAGAATCTGACCATGGAAAGCGACAACACTCTCCACATTGATGTTAAACGCAACGGTGAAGAAGAGCCTGTTAGTAAAGTCGAAATCGGCGACGGCTATTTCGAAGTTTACATCGGAGATGCCGACAAATATGTCACCGGCACGCAAACTTACACTCTAGTCTATGAATTCCAGAATCTCGTGCTCGATTTCGAAGATTGGCAGGAACTTTACTGGGATGCGAATGGTAATGACTGGTCACAACGTTTTAACAATGTGACGGCGCGCGTCCATCTCGACCAAGCCATCGCTGACCAGTTCACTGGCGAAACTTCTTGCTACGTCGGTAAGTATGGCGAGAGCGGTCAGAAACGCTGCGTAACTAGTGATTTTACCGAAGAAGTCGAACTGTCCGACGAGCTCAAGAGTTTCAAAGGCGTAGAGTTCAGTACGAAAGACACTCTGAGCGCCGGCGAGACTTTAACTTTCGTCATGCAATTTGATCCCGATACTTTCGCGAAGCCGCTGACGCACTACGACTTTTTCCTAGTGATCGTTACGGTAGTTGTGAGTCTAATCGCCTTAGTCATACTCGTGCTGATGTTCTTAGCCTATCGCTCCACCAGCCAAAACCGTAAATATTATAAAAATCTTTTCGTCAAACCCGAGTATGCGCCATACCCAGATCTAACCGTTGCGGAAGCCGCCGAGAATTATATCGGCAAAGGCGCGACTGGCGACAAACGCGTGGCTACCTTGCTCGAGCTCGCGGTCAATCACAAGATTGAAATGGTCAAAACTGAGAAGGAAACTCGCTTTGGCAAGAAGAAAACCGAATGGATGGTCCGCGTCAAAACCGATACACTCAACAAGGAACAGGCTACCGTGCTCAAGATTCTGGCTGGTCGCAATGAGCCTCTGCACGTTGGTCAAGAGATCATCGTGAAAAACCATACTGCCACTAGTGAACTAGCTAAATTGCCGGTTGCCTTCATCGAAGCGGTACGCAAAGCTCTTCAGCAAAAAGGTTTCGCTGTCGATCCTGCCTACAAAGATGCTAACGGCAAAAAAGTTCGCAACTATCCTTCAATCTTACTCATCGCTGCCGTAGTTTGGATGTTCGTGGGCATCTTCCTCTTACCAATTATCGCTGACTACCAACCGACTTACGGCGTTTTGGTCGGCGAGGAACTAGTCGCTGTGATTATTGCGATCCTAGCCGTAGTTTTCATTGCCTCGATTATCGTCGCTATCAAAACTAGTAAATATTCCATGATTACGACCAAAGGTCTCGACTGCTCTAACTATATGGAAGGCCTCAAGATGTACATCAAAATGGCCGAAGCCGATCGTCTCAAAATGCTCCAAAGCACCAAAGGCGCTACGACTACTCACCAGGGAATTGTCAAAATCTACGAAAAGCTTCTCCCCTATGCGGAGATTTTCAAGCTAGAAAAATCTTGGCTAGACGAACTCAGCCGCTATTACGAATTTGACGACGTAGCCACGCCCGCTTGGTACATTGGCGTAGGTGCTTTCTCAGCTCGTGATTTCAGCTCGGCGATGGCAGCCGCTAGCACGTCAGTCTCGAACAGTATTAGTCATTCCACAGTCAGTAACTCCAGCTCTGGATTCTCGGGTGGCGGTGGAGGAGGCTTCTCCGGTGGCGGGGGCGGCGGAGGTGGCGGGGGCGGCTGGTAATTTCCAGCCCACCGCTCAGTAAAACTGCAGATATTATATAATATATGGTACAATAAAATCATGTTAGATATCAATTTCATTCGGAATAATCAAGAACTAGTAGAAAAATCTGCGCGCGAAAAGGGCTACAAAGTCGATATTAAAGCACTCTTGTCGCTTGATGACCAGCGCAAGGCTTTATTGCAGGACGTTGAGAACTTACGCCGCGAACGAAATGAAATATCTAGCTCGATGGGCAAAGGCCAACCTGATCCTGCCCTCATTGAAAAAGCCAAGACTATCAAGGCTCAGCTTGCTGAAGTAGAGCCAAAATTGGCCAATATTGAGGAACAGCTCAAAGATGGCGTGAAGCAGATTCCGAATATTATTTTTGACGATGTACCACTCGGTGGCGAGGAGTGCAGTGTGGAGGTTAGCGCTTGGGGCGGTCAAAAAGCCGAAGGTGTCGACCATCTGGATTATGCACTTAGCCGTGACTGGGTAGATTTCGAGCGCGGCGCGAAAGTTGCCGGTGCGAAGTTCTATTATTTGAAAAACGGCCTAGCCCTGCTAGAGAACGCTTTGCTACAATTCGGACTGAAAAAAGTGACCGAGCACGGTTTCACCTTCATGACCGTTCCGGACATGGTATCCAGTAAGATTCTAGAAGGCTGTGGGTTTAATCCACGTAGTAGCGCACAGAGTGACGAATATTACATTGAAGGTGAAGACCTCGCCATGATTGCTACTGCCGAAATGCCTCTCACCGGCTATCACATGGACGAAATTATCGACGAAAAAGATCTCCCGCTTTGTTATGCTGGTTACAGCGCCTGCTTCCGCAAAGAAGCTGGTACATACGGTAAGCATACTCGTGGTCTCTTCCGGGTGCATCAGTTTAACAAGCTCGAAATGTACGTTTTCTGTCTGCCCGAAGAGTCGAAGGACATGCACGAAAAAATCCGTGCGATCGAGGAAGAAATCTGGCAAGAACTTGGCATCCCTTATCGCGTCATCAACATTGCTGCTGGCGATCTCGGCGCTCCTGCCGCGAAAAAATATGATATTGAATATTGGTCACCTGCCGATCAGAAATACCGCGAGCTTACTAGCTGCTCTAACTGTACCGATTTCCAAGCCCGTAGCCTCAACATTCGCGTCCGTCGCGAAGATGGCACGGTCGAAGTTCTACATACTCTGAATGGTACTGCTATTTCTCTCGCTCGCACCATGGTCGCTGTCATCGAAAATTACGCTATCAAAGATGGACTCTTGCGTGTTCCGGACGCCCTCAAACCTTATCTCGGTGGGGCTGACGAAATTTGATGTCCGAAGCAGAAGCCCCCAAGAGACGTCGGTGGCGTTTTAAGTCCGTTGTCGCGCTGGCCAATCGAAAATTACCCGTACGCTTCGTCGCGGTAGTTTTGGCTGGGTCTACACTCATTTCGGCGCTGCTTGGCATTTTCCGTGACCGTCTGTTAAACTCATACTATCTCGACACCTATCCGACCGGCATTGATGCTTATACCGCAGCTTTCACCATTCCGGATTTCCTTTTCTTCATCCTCACGTCGGGCGCGCTGGCCGTATCCTTCATTCCGGTCTTTAACCAGCGCTTAGCCGGTGGTAACAAAAAGTCCGCCTGGGAGCTTAGCTCGAGCATGCTCAACCTCATGGCATTAATTACCTTGGTCGCCTCGATTCTCATTATGATTTTTGCTGATCCGCTAGTGCGATACATTGTCGGCCCCGGTCTCGACGAATCTGGCATGATTCTCGCTATCAATATGATGCGCGTCATCGCGATTAATCCCTTCCTTTTCTCGATTTCCACGATTTTTTCCAGCATTCAACAGGCACTCGGTCGCTTCATCTTCTACTCACTTGCGCCAGTTTTGTATAACGTTGGTATTCTGATTGGTATCGTCTGGTTCACCGGCGGAATCAATCTCTTTGGCTGGCAGATTTTCGAAGGTGGCATCATGGGGGTTGCGCTCGGCGTAGTACTCGGTGCTGTCCTGCAACTGTTAGTGAGCTTGGTTGGCCTGATCGGCCTAGGTTTTGACTATGAATTTAAGATTAGCTGGCGCAATCAAGGTTTTCGCTCAGTCCTCAAGCTCCTACCCGCTCGCTCGCTCGACCAGGGCATTGATTACGTGAATACTATTGTGACGACGAATCTTTCCTCACGCATGGGTGCCGGTGCTCTGCGTTCTTATCAGCAAGCCTACAGCCTTTCCCAAATGCCGGTCAATCTCGTCGGCGTAGCGATCTCGACGGCCTTTTTCCCGCAGCTGACCGAAGAAATCGGCGAAGGGAAAGAAGCCGACTTTTGCAAAACTTTCCGTACCGCTCTAAGTACGATTATTTGGATTGCACTGCCAATCACCGTGATTGCTTTCTCGGCTCGTGGCTACGTAGTGAGCTTCATCAAGAACGGTGGTGATAGCTTAATCGCCTCGATTTTAGCAACTTTGGTCATATCAATCTTTGCGCATTCGATTTTTCATATCGCGACGCGCGGTTTTTACGCCCATCAAGACACCAAAACGCCTTTTATTGTCTCGCTCGTCGCTATCGGCTTCAGCATCGCACTGGCGATTTTGCTCTCCGTTCTCGGTTGTGGTCCGGAAGGGCTGGGCTGGGCACAATCTATCGGTGCCGTCCTCGAAGTTTGTGTCCTCCTCGCCATCCTCCAGCGCCGTAACAAAGGCCGTCTCCTCAACAAAGAGTTCTGGCGCAACTTTGGCAAAATCGGCATCGCCACGGTTATCACCGGACTAGTCTCTTACTCCATGACCAAGTTTTTCCCGCTCATGGCGATTGACGACTCTTTCTTCATGGTCTTCCCGAAGTTCTGTCTAATTACACTCGTCTCGCTGATCGCTTACGTCATCGCTGGCTGGTTCCTCGACCTAGAACAAGTCCAGCCGGTCATCAAGCGCGCCA
Organism: uncultured Candidatus Saccharibacteria bacterium; assembly: GCA_964618675.1. Taxonomy (GTDB): domain Bacteria; phylum Patescibacteriota; class Saccharimonadia; order Saccharimonadales; family Saccharimonadaceae; genus Nanosyncoccus. Next base: position 74,959 of record CAZUBN010000001.1, read on the forward strand.
AAAAGTTACTATTTAAGAAAACAAACTAAGAATAAGTGCTATAATTGAATCATGGATATTTTTGAAGCTATTTTCCTCGGTCTCATACAAGGTATTACCGAGTTTTTACCAATTTCTTCGTCTGGCCATCTCGAGATCGCACGTTATCTTTTTGGCTTTTCCGGTGAGAATTTTCACCTCTTCCTCGAGTTTATTAATCTCGGCACACTCTTTGCACTCCTGATTTACTTTCGCAAGCGCATTTGGAAAATTATCAAAAACGTCTTTCGCGAGCGCAATTACAAGCTCGCTATCAACATCATTATTACTTGTATTCCTGCCGGACTAGCGGGCCTATTGCTGGGTGATTTCATCGAGAATAATGATTTCTTCGGTTCCATCATCACCGTCGCTGCCGCTATGGGTATCGTTGGCCTGTTAATGATTGCAATCGATAAGCTCCCGCACTTGTCCACGCTCAAGAACGAGAACGAGCTCACGCCTCTCCGTGCTCTCGCTATTGGCGTTTTGCAAACTTTTGCCCTCATACCCGGCACCTCTCGCTCTGGTACTACGATTATCGCTGGGCGCTTAATGGGTATGGATTCTGAATCGGCGGCCGAATACTCCTTCCTCGCCAGCATCCCGCTGATGTGCGCAGTCTGCCTCAAAATGTTCCTATCGAGTAGCGGTCGGGCTTATTTCGGTGCAAATATCGGCGCCCTCTTGCTCGGCAACCTAGTCGCCTTCGTAGTCGGTTGGCTCGCAATTACTTTTGTGCTCGACTACCTCAAAAAACCGAAATCCCTCCAAACTTTCGGCAAATACCGCGTAGTTGTCGCGTGTCTCGTGATTGGCCTCGTGTTAATTTTACAATAACAGATAACGATTACGCTTGATATAATCCAGCGAGTTTGCTATTATAGATAAGTCGCATTTGGTTAGGTCGATTAGCTATTTACTGCTAGCCAAGCTTGTGACAGCACTTAAACAGGAGAATGAATGCGTAGCAAACCCAAACGTCCCGGTGTACGGCAACATAAACAATTTCCGCCTGCACCTTGGCAAGAATTCATCGAGGTGGACCCCGAATTCTAGTTTATACGCTAAGAACCCTATGTTTCGGCATAGGGTTTTATTGTTGCCGCATCGACAACCTAGTCATTCCAAAACTCGACCGCACCAAAAAGTCTCCGCACACACGGAGGCTTATCTGATCTGCTATTTCTTCTGTTGCTTCTTAATGCCTTTCGCTTCCAGACGCTTGTCAATCGCCGCCCGCAGCTTATCCAAGTATTGCTCATTCGTCAGCGCCTTGCCATCATTATCTTCGCGTCGCTGCCCGACGAACTCGTCCTCCACGTAGAAGCTCGGCGTGAAGGTCGCCCCGCGCTTGTCCGCCATTTGGTTATCAAACTCAATCTTTTGCGCCACCGCATCGCTCCCCATATCACTGCGGAACTTCGCTACGTCGCCCTTGCCGCCACTAACTTGCACGAAATAATTCTCGAACTGCTCCTGACGCTGGTTCGCATTCGAATAAAACCATTCACTCTGGTTCGCGAAGAGCAGATCTTTATATTCTTCCCAATACCCCTGAATCGCTGCCGCGTTCGCTGCCGCCGCTGCTGCCGTCGCATTATCGTGAGCTGGCAAGTACATATTCCGGAAGACCAGTGCCACCTTATCCCCGTACTCATCCAACAATTTATTAATAATCGGATTCATCGGCGCACAAGCCGTACACTGATAATTGCCATACTCATAAATCACCACCGGCGCATCCTTACTGCCGTGGATATTTTCTGGTAAATTCCCAGTCGCATCCGTCGGCTCGATAATTGAGTTCTCGTCAAAGCTACTGTAATCGTACTTCGGCTTTTTGTTCTCCGCGCTATTCTGCCACGACGACACGCCAATCAGTGCCCCCACTGCCACCACCAAAACGCCGATAATCACCCAGGTCTTCTTGTCCATAACCTCTCCAAATTTTGGCCAATTCTGCCAAATTAACTAATCTTACGTTATAATTATAGCATATGGATAAGCAAAAGCATACCTCGAAACCTTCTACCGGATCTAGCGACTTTTCTGCTCAACTCTTGGCCTTTCTCAAACAAGTTCAGAAGTTCTTCCAGGAGTTTTGGCACTTCCTCAAGACCACTACGATCCAAATCGGCCACGCCCTCCGCGAGCTCTGGCATAATTTCTTACGTTCCTTTGCCCGCTGGGCTGATCCGAAGCTTGAGCCTTACCGCGCGCACCCTCTCCAGTCCTCCCAATCTATGTCACAAGCTTCACAACCTGCACCGTCTTCCATATCGCATCAAGACCAACCAGACGATAATCGCAACTCCGCAGCGCCCATTGCACCCGAGCCTACCGTCACCATCAAAGAAGAGACTTATACTCCCGCCGCCCCAGCCAGTCGCGACGAGCTCTTCGCCATCCTGCGTGAAGCCCCGATGTCCGTCCTTACCAGCAGTGAGCGCAAGACTATGTCCGCTCTCTTCGAGCTCGAAGATACGCCAGTTGCCGAGATCATGACCCCAGCGCGTAAAATCGTCTATGTCGACCAAGCCGAAGTCCTCGGCCCGCTCGTACTCGACAAACTCTACCGTTCCGGCTTCGACCATTTTCCCGTGATTGACGGTCGCCAGCACATCATCGGTACCCTGCAGACCGCCCGCCTCAACCAACTCGACGTCAAAGATTCCGCCACCGCCACTAGCCTCATGAATCCGCACGTTTACTACGTTCGCGACGATTACACTCTCGTCCAGGCGCTCAAAGCCTTCCTCCGCACCGGCGAGCAGCTCTTCATCGTGACTGATTATTACGAAAAAACTGTCGGCCTCCTCTCTTTCCAGCAGCTCCTCGAGTTCCTCTTCGGCACCGCGCTGCAGGATGATTTTAGCCGTGATGACGACCGCATCGCCGTCGCCAAGCGCAAGACCCACAAAAAATCCGCCAAATAGCCCAACCGTGATACAATAAACTCATGGTCAAACCACACATTCAATTCGTCTGTCAACAATGCGGCGCCATCTTCCCGAAATGGACCGGTCGCTGCGCCAAATGTGGTGCTTGGAGTTCACTCATGGAGCAAATCGACGACACCCGCAACGAAAAATCCGCCATCTCCCGCGGCCAGAACTCCGGTCGTTCACTCAAATATGTCTCAATTAATGATCTCGAATCTTCAGATAATAAACTCCGCCTCGGTACCGGCTTTCGCGACCTCGACATCGTCCTCGGCGGCGGGATTTTGCCCGGTTCCGTCCTTCTGCTCGCTGGCCAGCCCGGCATCGGCAAGTCCACCCTGCTCATGCAAATCTGCGCCACCATCGCCAAGCAACGCGCCGTCCTCTACGTCTCTGGTGAGGAATCGGCCGGCCAAGTCAAACTTCGCGCCGTCCGCCTCGGCGCTGATTCCGACCAGCTCAAATTCGCCAGTAGCAACTCCGCCAACGACATCGCAAAAACCATCGAGGAAGGCGAATTCGACCTCGTCATCGTCGACTCCATCCAGACCATCACCCTCGCCGAAATCGCTTCCGCCCCCGGCGGGATCGCCCAAGTCACGAATTGCGGCAGCCTTATCATTCGCGCCGCCAAACTCTCCAACACTGCCGTCATCATCGTCGGCCACGTCACCAAAGAGGGAACCTTAGCCGGCCCGAAAGTCCTCGAGCACCTCGTCGACGTCGTTCTCAATTTCGAAGGTGATCGTTACGGCGGGTTCAAAATCGTCCGCGCCGTCAAAAACCGCTTCGGCTCCACCAGTGAGGCCGCCATCTTCGAAATGAACGAAAAAGGCCTCGCCGAAGTCCAAAATCCCTCCGCCGCCCTCCTCGCCGAACGCCAAAATACCGACGGCTCCATCATCCTCGCTACCCTGGAAGGCACGCGCCCGATATTAGTGGAAATCCAAGCCCTCGTCACCCCCACCTCCTTCGGCTACCCCCGCCGCACCAGCTCCGGCTTCGACATGAACCGGCTCCAGCTCCTCATCGCCGTGGTCGAACGCCGCACCAAGCTTAAACTCAGCGACAAAGACGTCTACATCAACGTCGTCGGCGGTCTCAAACTCCAGGACGCCGCTGCCGATCTCGCTATCTGCCTCGCCATGGCCTCTGCGGTTGCCGGCCGCAAACTTTCCGAAGATTTCGTGGTCTTCGGTGAAGTCGGCCTCGGCGGCGAAATCCGTTCCGCCTTCCGTCCCGACCAGCGCATCTCCGAGGCGAAGAAGCTCGGCTTCACCCACGCCATCGCCCCCGCCACTATCAAAGATTCCTTTGTTATCCCGGTCAAGGATCTCCGTACTACTCTAATCGATTATGTCAATGAATAAGCGCATTCTAGGCATCGACCCCGGTACTGGTATCTGTGGTTTTGGCGTCATCGAAGGCCAAACCGCACTTGACTATGGCGTGATTGCTACGCCCCCGCATACTCCGCTCCCCGACCGCCTCGAGGACATCTACAACTCCCTTCACGAAATCATCGACCAAAACCACCCCGACGTCATGGCCATCGAGAAACTCTTTTTCAAGCAAAACATCACCACCGGCATCTCCGTCGCCGAAGCCCGCGGCGTCTGCCTCCTCGTCGCCAAGCAGTGCGGCCTCCCCATCTTCGAATACAGCCCGAACCAGATCAAGAACGCCATCTGCGGCTACGGCATGGCCCACAAGCCCCAAATGCAAGAGATGGTCCGCGTCCACCTCAAACTCGCCACCGTCCCGAAGCCCGATGACGCCGCCGACGCCCTCGCCGTAGCCATCGTCCACTCTTTCGTCTCGAAAAACACCTCGCCCAGCACCCCCTAAGCCTGGCTCTACATAACCCCGAACTCTCGACTTCACGCCCCGCAAGCTTTCCAAACCGCTTAACCTTGAGATTTCCCCCATCCCATGCTACAATCAAATTCATAAGGAGCAATTATGTCTAAAAAACTTATTCTTACCGGGGCCCTCGCCACGATCACTACAATTATCAGCCTCTTTGGCATGGTTGCCCCAACCCCAGTCTCCGCCGACGGCAACGATAGCGAAGTCACCGCCAACGGCACAACTATTATCGACCCCACCACTGAAGGCGAGAGCAGCAGCATGATCACTCGCCCCGACGACAACGGCGTCAGCAAAATCTGCGACGAGACCATGGCCGAATGTGAACAACCCGCACCCGATTCCACCGAACCCACCACCCCCGAAGAACACCCTGTCATTGCCCCAGAAGGCGAGCATCTCGACGCCGAAAGTAATCCCGAAGTCCCCGCCACCAGCGGCAACTTCTTTGACTACCTCCTCGCGAAGCTCAACTTCCAGCAAAACTGGCCAATGTACCTCTCTTTCGGCTCGATTTTACTCGCGATTATCTTCTTCATCGTCCTCAACGTAATCGACCGCAAGAGGCGCAAAGCGTGATCGCGCACCTCTCCGGCACCGTCACCGAGAAGTTCCAAAACCTCGTCATTATCGACGTTCAGGGGGTGGGTTACGAAGTTACTGTGAGCGCGCCCGACGCCGACCATCTCAACCTCAACGACCACGTTAAACTCTACACTTACCACGCCATCCGCGAGAACAGCGAGGAACTTTTTGGCTTTCTCAGCCTCGCCGCGAAGAAACTTTTCGAAATGCTGATCTCGGTTAATGGCATCGGCCCGAAAGCCGCCATCAGTATCCTCAGCCTCAGCACTCCCGAAGAAGTCCGCAACGCCATCGCCAACGACGACACCGCTTTCATCGCCAAGGCCAGCGGAGTAGGAAAGAAATCCGCCGAACGTGTCATCGTTGACCTGCGCGACAAAGTCGGCCTGCCTTCGCACTACGGTCGTGGCGCCGCCCCTGTCGCCCTCCCGACCGCCGCTAGCGACGAAGCCCTCGACGCCCTCATCGCCCTCGGCTTCCCACTCAAGGAAGCTACCGCCGCCCTCGCCGAAGTCGACCCGAATTTGTCAGTCGAAGAGCGCATCCGCGAGGCCCTTAAACAGCGGTAGCCACCTGTACCTATTGACTTTTTATGCAATCTGTGCTATAATGAGAAGATAGGCTACTTTCCTCATAAATCACTATTCCCAAATCGCAAAAAGTGTGATACAATAATACAAGTTGTAATATAAAGGTTAAATTATGAGTTTTATAGATTTGAAAAAGATTGGCGACGCCCAAAAGAAACCAGCCGTCGTCGACGTACGCTCTGGGGATACTGTCCGTGTTACTCAGAAGATTAAAGAAGGTGAAAAGTTCCGCTCGCAGGTTTTCGAAGGTGTCGTGATTCGCACCGATCGCAAAGATTCTCATACTGCTCGTATCACCGTTCGCAAGGTTGCTTCGGGTGTCGGCGTCGAAAAATCTTTCCTCATCCATAATCCTCTCGTTGAGAAAATCGAAATTGTCCACCGCGCGAAGGTACGCCGGAAGAATCTTTCCTTCTTGCGTGAACGCTCTGGCAAGTCCGCACGCTTGACTAACAAAGCTTTCGATCGTGCCGCTGCGAATACGCTTGCAGAGCCAGTTGCCGAGGAAAAGGCCGCTGAGCCTGCCGAGGCAGAAACCAGCGCCCCAGCCGAGGAAGCCAAAGCTGAGTAAACGCAAGATTCTTCTTGGTATCGATGAAGTTGGACGCGGCCCCTGGGCGGGGCCGTTAGTCATTGGTGCAGTTATTCTCGGCCGCAAACGTCCTGCTTGGGACCAGCTGACCGACTCGAAACAACTCACCCGCCATCAGCGCGAAGAGCTTAATCAAATTATCCTCGAAAAAGCTTCCGCCACCGCTCTCGGTTGGCAAAGTAGTCGTGAGGTCGACCAATACGGCCTCGGCCAGAGTTTACGCTACGCCGCCCGACTCGCCTTGACCAATCTCTTACAACATAATTATCCGGAAACCTTTGCAAAGCTCACCAATCTCGCCGACCTGCCACCGGAGGCACAACTCCCCTTCGACGAAATCGTGATTGACGGCACCATTAACTTCCTCGCCGACACGCCACTCAGTCCGTACGTTACCATCTTGCCCAAAGCTGACTTCCTCGTCAAAGAAGTCTCCGCCGCCTCCATCATCGCCAAAGTCGCTCGCGACCGCTACATGGTCGAGCTCGCCCAGCAATACCCCGGCTACGGTTTCGAGCAGCACGTCGGTTACGGCACACTCCAGCATCAGCAAGCTCTCCAGCAGCTGGGCCCCTGTCCCGAACACCGCCGCAGCTTCCGACCCATCCAACGACTTCTCAGTGCCTCCGAAGCGCCGGCGGTTTCGACGGATGTTCCAGCTCATGCGAACCCAGCTTCCATGATTACGACCGCGAAGGCCACAACTTCCAAGACCTCAACCTCTTCCGCCCGCAAGGCTCGCACCGCTACGAACGGTCTCTCTTCCCCTCAGTCCTTCGCCGGCTCTACCACTAGCCTCGGTCAATGCGCCGAATATCTGGTCATCAATTACCTCCAAGAGCGCGGCCACACTCTCCTCGCCCACAATTACAAGACCAAAACCTACGAAATCGACATCGTCACTCGCGACCAGCAGACAATTTGTTTCACCGAAGTCAAGTATCGGAAGAACCCCAATCACGGCAGCCCGCTCCTCCAAATCACCTCACAAAAGCAGCGTCGCATGTACTACGCTGCTACCGCTTTCCTAGCCGCCCATCCCGAGTTCCGCACCTTGCAACCTCTGCTAGCCGTCGCCGCAGTCTCTGGCCCTGATTTTCAGATTGAAGATTGGTTCACTCTAAGCTGAAGCCTCAAACTGTCATCTTAAGCCGCTATCATCGCCTCAAACCAAAAGTTACATTAACAACCTTCTCCTTTCCCTTACCTGAAGTCCACATTATTCTAGACTTTTCCGCAAAAATACGCTATAATATAAGCAAGATTTGGTGGGCCAAAACGGAGAAAACATGCAAGCAAAAGCCTACACCAAGAAACTCACTCGCCTCATTCAGCAACACCAGCTTACCAGCATCACGGTGGATATTTTTGATACGATTTTGCTGCACGAGTACTGGCCGAGCGACCTCGAGCAGTTGCACGTCGCCGAGGACTGGCTCGACATCTTCCAGGAGCTGGTTTCTCCGCAGATTACGATCTATGAACTTTACGACTGGCGCCGCTTCGCCCGTCAGCTCCTGCGCGAACGTGACGAAGTCGCCACCGTCGAGAATTGGTTCACCCTCCTGATTGAGCAAATCACCTCTAAATATCAGGTCACTCTCGACGCCGATGCTTACCGCCGCTTGTCCGAAACTATGCTCCATTTCGAGCTCCAGAACCGCCTCAAGCGCGCTAAAGTTAACGAACCGCTAATCCTCGCCCTCAGCAGTATCAAGGCGCAGTACCCTGAGCTCAAGCTCTACTTCGTCTCCGACAGCTATTTTAACGCCGGCCAGGTCAAGTTCCTGCTGGAAATGAAACACGTCACCATCTTTGACGACGGCATTTGCTCGAGCGACCTCGGCTTCACCAAGCGCGACGGCGACCTCTTTGAGCTCCTGCCCGCTCTCTGGGCACCGGATTTCCGCCCGGCCAGCAACCTGCACATCGGCGATCGCCGCCTCGACGATTATCTGATGCCGCTCGCCCACGACCAACAAGCTTGGTATTATCGCCCCTGTCGTTTCCGCGGCATGCGCACCCTCGTCGGCAAAGGCTGGCTGAAAATCGTTCAGACTGCCGCCCGCCATCGCACACTCGTGCGTCTCGACCCGCATTTCAATAAAAAGCAGCCCTGGCAGAACCTCGGTTTCTTTTCCGCCCAAATCGACTCCACCGGTCGCCCCTCGCCGCTGCCAAAGTTCTTCGATCAGGCTGCCCACCTCACCGGTGTTAATTCGCGTCGTGCCGCCCAGATTACTCTCGGCCGTGAACAGGGAAACACCCTCCTCGACACCATTGAACTCTCGCCAATCTCTTATCTGCAATTCCTCGATCGCTATCTCGGCCGTCGCTTGGTCAGGCACCCTTCGCGCTACGACGTGATTGTTTACGGCTCGATTACTGATCCCGAAACTGGCGAACCGGTCATCGACCTAAGCGCGACCACTCTACAAGCCTGGAAAAAGGCTCTCCGCCACCCCGGCAAAACTCTGCGCTTCCTCCGCCGCCCCGACATCTGGACCGCCGGTTACTGCAAATACTACCACCTCGGCCTCTTCAAACTTTTCGCGCATCAACACTAATTTTGTGCACCAACGCTAATTGTCTCACCTTTTAGCGTGGCCGCCAACCCGGGGGAGGTAACAAGTGGATTTGGAGGAGTTACCACTATGCAAGCCTTAACTTCTAGTATATGTAAAGGTATTGCTGTTGGCACAGAAGGACTACTGAAGGATACTCGTGACAACAAGACCTATTGGGTAGCTAAGTTAAAGGATAATAATTGTTGGATGACTCAGAACCTAGATTATGATGATGCATCTAGCACTAAAGTCGCAGCTCCGAGTAACTGGACAAGCACTGACGCGAGTTATCGAGCTTATTATGATCCAGGAGGATGGGTATATACAAATATTACACCAAGCACAGCTTGTCCAAATAGTGCAACTGGTCTGGCTGGCTGTACTGGTTACGGCTGGCTACCTACTACGGGTCTTACAGCATCTACTGATCCTACTTTAACTGTAGCTATTGACTATGGAGAGGGAGTATATAACGCACATTACCACGCAGGGAACTATTACAGTTTCCAGTCCGCTACTAACGGTACTGGCTCTAGTGCAACTTCCAGTGGAGCTAATGCTACCGGTAGTATTTGCCCCACCAACTGGAAACTGCCTACTAGCAATAGTACTACGGCCAGTGGCTCCTTTGGCTTGCTACTGAGTGGATTAGGTAGCGGTACTACTTGGGCTAATGCCATTACGGCTGCTCCGTATTACTTTACTGCTGGTGGGAGCGTCTATTCCGGCAGCCTGCGCGGTGCCGGCAACCTCGGCTTTTACTGGTCTTCTACAGCCAACCGTAGCACCAACGCGTACATCCTGTACTTCGACTCTAGTACCGTTGACCCGTCCAATTACAACGCTCGCTACTACGGCTTATCCGTCCGCTGTCTCGTGCAGGGATCCTAGGGAGTAAGGAGAGCGAGAGTATAAGTATACATATTACTATATATACTTATCTCTCTACTCCTCCTTCTGTCTTTCTTCTTATTTAGTAGGTACTGGGGGAGAAGAAGAGGACAGTAGGTAGGTCTACCAAAACCTATCCCCGCTAACGTAATGTAGTGATCTGGTGGCGATTTTGAAAAATCGCCAGGTACAAGTCACCTCCCCCGGGTTGTCGGCCACACTGACAACAGCCCAGCCCTTAAACCTAACTAAACAGGAAACCTACTTCGCCACACACCGTACCGAGAAGCCCAGCGATTTCCAACCATCACCATTATTGCCCGGATTAAAATTACCCGCATCAAAGTACAAAATATATGCCCGTTGAGCGTCTACTGACGTTTTCGACCAATAGTAACCATAAGAGAATTCGCCTCCGGTCGTTCCATCCGTATTCACGTTACCAGCTGGCGGCATTAGGTATGGCTCGCCCATCACACCCAAATGGCTTAAACCGTTTAGCCATGTACCCCATTGTCCCGTACCCCCGTTCGGAGACAAAGAACGATCTCCACCACCAGTTGGTAACGTCCAACGCTGCGGACAAATACTACTAGGAGAAGTCGAATTCGCCGTCGTTGCGCTACTGCAACCGCCCGCTGTTGCCGCGCACCAAGTATAAAAATTCCCATTACCATCGTAATTAGACATCCGAGACATCACCGCCGTGAAACTACTTGTCCAGCTGTTCGCGGTACTTGCTTGCGTAGTAGAATTTGGTGTCCAGTTTCTCGACAAGTCAGTATCACTGCTCGTCAAAGTCACACCGCTCTGTAAGTTAAATGCTAAATTATTCAGCATCCAACAACCGCGCCCCACACTGCCTGCAGCACCAAACTTTCTCACCGTATAAGATTTCTGTCCCGCTCGATCGTCCAGAAGTACCGCCGTCTCACCATCCTCGCTTGCAGCGCAAATTTCCGTCGTCATATCTTGCATCCTCGTGATACCAGCCATCGGCAACTTGCGCGGGTTAGCCACCAGCGACAAAGACACTTCCGCTTTATACTCACCAACCTCCGCATCATCACCAAATTTCGCTGCAAAGAATAGGTTTTTCGTTTGATTTACCGCATGACTACTTGGCAAACCGTGATCTATAGTTATACCTTGCCCGGTCAAAGAATAAAACCGCCAATCCAATACTTCCCCCGAATCATTTCCATAAGCATATCCCCAAGTATTATCATCTAACTCACTGCCAGTTTTGCCATTCGCGCCCGCAATAATGGTCGACGATCCCTCTGGACTAGTTAAATTAGTCGGACCATCTAATATTAACAAGAAATCCTCAATATTGCTCGCCGTAATCGTAACACTATGTCCCCGAAAGGCAACCGTATTATGCAGCGCCCCAGTCTCTTCATCTAGCCCTGCTCCGCCAATTTCCAGACTTAAGGACATATCATTAGCACGCGCATCGGCCGCAGTTTGCGCTTTTGCCGTCTCCGCACACGATGGCGAGAGAAAACTTATACCAATTACCGCAAGTCCAGCCACACTACAACTAAAAATTATTCTCCCCGTCAACAACTTAAGTTTGTTAATATGGCTACACATCTGGTCCTCCTTTTTGATTATTAGAGCACCCGCTACAGTGTAGTCACCCCATAAAACAGAAAACGACACCGTAGGGGTGTCTAATCCATACCAAATTGTTTTCTACACAAAGCAGAGGACAAAAGGACCTACGATGTCGTTTACTATTGTCTTCTGATTGCACGAAAGCAATTTGATAACTATGGTATGTATTAGACATTACTATTATATACAAGAATAAAAAACTTCGCAAGCATAAACTATATAATAATTATCGCAAATTTCTAGACTTTACTTTTTGCAAAATACCTATGTATAATGAAAGTGTCTAATACATACCACAAGCGTTGTTTTTCCGAAGCAGATTTTTTGCTCGTATGGATTAGACGCCCCAGGGCGCCAATTTTATTATGCGTACTTTTTACTCTATTACTTTCTCATAAATAAATTGTCCCCGAAGGCGCAACAACCCAATTCCCAAAAAAGGAGGACACAATGCACCAATATAAACAGAAACCAAATCATTCTCAGCTTCATAGTATTCCAATTTATAAGTTGGGTGATATGCTACATGGTTTCTGTCATAGTATTCCTCTGGTCAGCATTGCTGCTCTCCTTTTCTTGGGGCTAGTAACTATTTTTCCAATTACCCACCAATACAGCCATGCCGAAACTCGCAGTACACCAGTTACAAACAGCGACGCAAGTGTCGAATTAACCGTTGCAAACACGAACTTGAGCAAAGAATCCAGCACCACCAACGTCAACTATATCTCTACTAATCTCACCCTCACCGCAACTAATATCGAAACTTACTCGATTTTCTTGCAGGCAGCCGAAGGTTTTTCTAATAAACTCATTGGCGAACAAAAGGGAACAGAAATTACTGGCGTAGGGACTAAAGTTGCACCATCTGCTTTCACCAACAACACCTGGGGATACAACCTCACGCCCGGCACAATGACGGATTTGCAACTCGCCAGCTTGAGTTACAATACCGTGCCCGCCAATAATGAAATCCCTCTCACACCTGCCTATGTTCAACAAAATTACAATGAAGCTAGTACCGGCAAAGCTTTCACACTAACTTTTGCCGCTAAGTTTAGTGATTTAACAGTGCCAGATCACTATAAAACCTCCGTGCTCATCAGCGTCGCCGCCAATCCGGAAGAATTAACCAACGCGTTGGACCAAGTCTCTTATATGCAAGATCTTACTCAAGACATTTGTAAGCACACCTTTTCCAACTCCACGAAACAACTGACCGATCAGCGCGATAATAAATCGTACTGGATCGCCAAACTTGCTGATGGCAACTGTTGGATGACTCAAAACCTCGATTATAATGGCGGCGGTACGCACATTACGGCTCTAGATGGCAGTGGCGCATCTGGAACAATCGGTGGCGTCGAATCATTGCCTCAATGGCAAGACGATAAAAATCGCCCGGAATTCTATGACCCAGGTAACTATTACTGGACGCCAAACGGCTGGTCGGAATGCAATACCAATAAAGGCTTTGCTGGGTGCGACACTCAGAAATGGTCAACCAACGGCGATTCGCATTATCACATCGGTAACTTCTATAGTTGGGAAGCCACTAAAAATGGTAACGTTTGTCCTACGGGGTGGCAATTACCGACCAGTACAACGGCAGATAATGGATCATTTGCAGCCTTGCTTAGCAGTGGCAATATTGCGAGCACACCGACTGGAGTGGCTATATTTACATCCTCGCCGTATTATTTCATTCCTGGCGGTTATATTAGAACTAGTGGCCTCAACATCGCTGGCAAGCAAGGATTCTATTGGGCGTCCACGGCTATTGATCCGGATTTCGCCTACGGCATAGATTTCACCGCATCAAATGTCAATCCTAACAGTAACAACAGCCGTTACAACGGCGCCAACGTTCGCTGCTTAGTACTCGGTTCATAATCCCCCAGTACCTACTAAATAAGAAGAAAGACAGAAGGAGGAGTAGAGAGATAAGTATATATAGTAATACTATATCTCTTGCTCCTCTATACTACTAGGATCCCTGCACGAGACAGCGGACGGACAAGCCGAGGTAGCGACTGCGGTTGTTGGACGGGAGAACGCTACTAGAGTCGAAGTACAGGTTGTACGCGTTGGTGCTAGCGCTGGCTGTAGAGGACCAGTAACGGCCTTGGCCGCCGGCGTCGTACAGGCTGCCGGGATTGACGTACCCACCACGCACAAAATAATAAGGTGCTACAAGTAAGGCACTATCTGAGCTGGTACTGATACCACTTAGTAAGTTGCTAAAGGAGCCATTACCGCTGTTTGTAGGGAGTTGCCAGCCAGCTGGACAAATACTGTCACTAGCATTGCCGCTGCTAATACCATTTCCAGAACCATTAGTAGCTGCCGCCCAAGAGTAATAATTTCCGACCAAAAGGTGACTATCGGTTACTGCGTTACCATCCGCACCAACCATACCACGGTCATAATAGACTGCAGTAGTATTAGTAACATTGGTTGGTGAACCACTGGTAGTCCAAGCGCTAGGAATAATGGGGGTTCCACCACCATCATAATCAAGATTTTGCGTCATCCAGCAATTATTATCCTTCAATTTGGTTACCCAGTAGGATTTTCCGTCACGGGTGTCGATAAGCTGCTTAGTTGCAAGAGAAGTAGTACTTTTGCATAGATTAGGAGTCAGATCTTGCATGTAATCTATACCCATAAATCCACTTGTCACCTCCCCCGGGTTGGCGGCCACGTCTCCGTGAAGATAAACGAGAGTTAGTTTTCTCCAGTTATTTTGTTGTAAAAGATAGTTTTCCGGCTGAACCGGGTCTGGACCACGGCCTCCGTTAGGAGGATTCGGTCCAGAGAGGATCACCGTATCTCGTCAACAAAATAGTGGAGAAAACGCTCATTCGGAGAGTTCCACCGGATTGAGAAAGAGAAAATTCTTCAGATTCATTGGAAAACCGAGCGATGTTATCGTTATGTCTTTCACCACATCTCGTCACCAAAATCGTGAAGAATCTGCTTGAACAGTTATAATATACTCATGGGCCTAAACCCCCACGAGTTCCGCCGGCGTGCAACTGAGGTCAAGCTCCAGCCGCCCCAAGTACTCCTCGATAGGATTGTGAAGCTCTCCTGCCCCATAGCAACCTTCATTGCGCTATGACCAGGCTAGTTTTGGCTACCAGCTACGGCCGATAGTTGCACATAAGAGCTTCTTTACTACTTGTACATAATTTTGTTGATGGGTACGTCAATTCCGGCACCCTGTACAACGCCGGCAGCCAAGGCTGGTACTGGTCCTCTACAGCCCAAAGCGGCACCAACGCGTACTTCCTGAACTTCGACTCTAGCAGCGTTAACCCGTCCAACAACACCAATCGCTACATCGGCATGCCCGTCCGCTGTCTCGTGCCGTTCCAATCCTATTTACATTAATTACCGTGCTCAATACGTTTCCACTCGACCTTCCGAGTGAACGCCCGCACCGCGCAGGGAACGTAACTCAAGAGATACAACGGATTAAACAAAATCGCCCCGAGCGTCATCTTGCCACTAAACCGTACCTTCTCCCGCCAAATCATCACAATCGTCACCAACATCAGAATCAAATACACCGACATGATCACCCCTACCAACATCCACGCCATCTGCCGCACATCCACCATGCTGATTAGCGCCACGATATCACCCAGCGAAATCGCCACCACTCCGATCAACGCCCAAATCACCGGTGTCACCCCAATCCGCTCCTTCACCAGACTACCGTCATTACTCATCGACTTGCGCTTCCGCATCCGCGGCAAATACAGCTTCCGCGCCTCGAAATACCCCTTGATCCACCGCACCCGCTGGTCCACCGTCTGTCGATACTTCGTCGGCTGTTCATCATAAAACACCGCCCGTTCATTATAATAAGTCGAGATGTTCCTCAGCATCGCGTACAGCGACATCTCATAGTCCTCCGTCAAACTATGAAATGGCCATCCGTGCCACATCTCCACCAACTCACCGTCCACATAACACCCCGTCCCCGAGAAAATAATATTCGCCCCGTACCGAATCCGTTTCTTATTACCCAAAGTATTAATCATCGAAAAAGTCAGACTCGACACCGCCGCAATTACATTCTTATTCCCATTCTTCGCTTCTCGATATCCTGTCGCCATCTGGTAGCCCATTGCATAGACCTTCAGCATCTCCTCCACGTAAGTCGGCGCCAGCCGGTTATCCGCATCGAACACGAAATACAAGTCATAATGGTGCTTTTTCAGGATCTGCTTCACCGCTTCATCCAGCGCATACCCCTTCCGCTGACGCTCCGGATGCGTCCGCACAATCACCGAGCACCCGTACCGCCGGCAAATCTGTACCGTCGGGTCCTCCAGGGTTTCGATAATCACGTACACATCGCGCATTTTCACCGTCACCGTCTGCTTCTGAATGCTCTTCAGCAACCCTTCGATCACCGCACTTTCGTAGCGTGCCGCGATCAGTACCGCCGTTTTCGGTTGCTTCGTCCGTTTCTCGAGCTGCAAATGATTATTCCTGAGCGCCAAATTCGCCCGAATCGCCAGCAGCCCCGCCCAAGCCAAACACGCCCACCCCAGCAAGATGATCACACTCATTTGTCGCTCCTCACCATATTCGGATAATACTTCTGCAAAAACTCATCCGTATAGTACTCGTCGTAAAACTGCCCAATCGGTGTCAGCGGCGGCACATTATGATAGCGCAAATTCTGCCGAATCACCGCCGTCCACGAAATCAAACAGTCAAAGATCATAAATATCAACAGCCCCCAAAACAGCGGATTACCCAAGCGCGGCGGTATCCGCTCGATCAAATTCGACAAAAACGGATACACAATCCGTACCAAAACCAGCCCCATCACGCCCCATACCAACATAATCGGCACCGACGTCCGCCCCTGAATATTCAAAAATTGATGGCTATAATCCCAAGACGTCGTCCCCGTCACCAGTTCCTGCAAAAAGCTCAACGCATACTCCACCACGCCGCCCAGCAACGCAGACATCCCCGCAATCTCCCAGTTATTATACTTCTTTCGCAGCAGTACCCAACACATCACCGCCGCCCCGAACCCGTAGATCACGTTAAACGGACCGTAAATCACCCCGCGGTGCAGCATCCACTCACCCGACTGACAATATATTAATATATCTTCGTAAATCGTCCCCAGCACCGACCCCACCATAAACACGAAAAATAGCTTCTTAAACGACAGACCCTCGGCGAACTTACCCCTCGGTTGCTCGGTCACTTTTGCTTTCGGTAACCGCTCTGTCGCCTTCACCTTTTGCGAGCGTTCACTCACCTTCCGTCCCGCTACTTTTTGCTGCTTTGTCGTTGCCTCACCCATGCATTATCCTTATTTTGAAACGTTGAACCGAAACTCCACGATGTCGCCATCCTGCATCACGTAAGTTTTACCCTCTGTACGCAGCTTACCCGCCGCCTTCACCGCCTGCTCACTCCCCAGCTCTGCCAAATCGTCATATTTCATCACTTCCGCCGCAATGAACCCCCGCTCGAAATCACTATGAATCGCCCCCGCCGCTTCCGGTGCCGTCGCGCCCTGCTTAATCGTCCAAGCCCGCACCTCTTTCTTACCCGCCGTCAGGAAACTTTGCAAACCCAGCGTCTGGTACGCCGCCTTAATCAATTCGCCCAGGGCATCTTCCTCTACGCCGTACTCGCGCAAGAACTCCTTGCGTTCCTCCGCGCTCATCCCCGACATTTCCGCCTCCAGTTTCGCATTCACGAACACCGCCTGCGCCGACGCCACCATTGTACTTAGCTCCTGCTTCAAGCTCTCATCGGTCAGCTCGTCCTCATCCACATTAAACATGTAAATTACCGGCTTCTCGGTCAGATAGGGAATCGCCATCCCCGCATCATCCTTGCCACCCTTTTTACGCTTCGCCTCTGCCTTCTCACGCGTCTCCAAATCCGCCAATTCCAACTCGGTCTGAATCACCTCGATATCATGCTTCGGGTCTTTCGAACCTTCCGCCCGTACCACATCACCGTCCTTGAACACCCGCACCACATGACAAATCACCTGGCACTCCCGAATGTGCGCTAGAAACTTATTCCCCAAACCTTCACCTTTCGACGCCCCCTCCACCAGGCCCGCAATGTCCACGAACTCCACCGTCGCCGGAATCACTTTCTCCGTATCGTACATCTTCGCTAATACTTCGAGCCGCGCGTCTGGCACCGGCACGATTCCCACGTTCGGCTCAATCGTCGCAAAAGGATAATTCGCCGCCAGCGCCCCCGCATTCGTCAACGCATTAAACAGGGTCGACTTGCCGACGTTGGGCAAACCTACAATTCCGATCTTCAAATTCACACTAACCTTCCTTCCTCGACCACTAGTGAATCATTTACCTTATATTATACCAAAAATTTCTCACTTTTCATAATAATCATGCCAATCTTTCAATAACGTAAGCTTTTTCTCCGCAAAACGAAATTTTTATGTTAAAATAAAAACATGAAGGGTCAGGTGGGAGTAGAATCGGTACTTTTGTGGCCGAGCGTCGAAGAAATGTCGGCGCTTTATCGCTTGAGTCGCCCCTACCAACCCAACCTAGTTGACAATGAAAATACGGCAGATCTCTTGTGGCCCGCCCACCTCATCAACGAACAAGCTCGTCGCCGCGAACCCAAAAACTGGTCTATTCCGCTCGCGATTCTAGCTTTCGCGCTCAGTAGCATCCTCGGCTTCATCGTCGGCGCCGTCCAGCTCATTCTAATCGCCACCACCCAAGATTACGGCTGGGTAACTACGGTTTATTATCCTGCTACGCTCGACCAAGTCCTGCTTTTCGCTAATTTCGCCCTCCTTTTCAACCTCGCCGCTCTCATTCTGGCCTGGCGAGCCAAACCCCGTTCCGCCCACGTCGTCACCGCCCTCGCCACGGGCACTATTCTCGAGCTCGGCCTCATCTGGCTCAGCGGCTGCGTCGCTCCTTGGCAGCCCCATCAGCTCGCCCTCGCCCTCACCGCGATTTTGCTAGTTTTCTGGGTTTTCGCCCTGATGGCCAACCGCCAATACCTCACCCACACTACCAATACTCTCACTATGAAAGCGATTCTCGCCACCCTCATGGCTTTCACTGTCACCGAATTCCTCTTCACCGCCGGCTATTACATCGAGCAAGCCGCGATTTCCCCGACCGAACGCGCCCACCTCACCGCCACCGCCGAGGCTCAAGCCGCCGCCAAACTCGAGGAGGTTCCCACCAACCTCTCTAACCTCGTCTATTTCGCCTGCAAGAGTAATTATAGTATCGTTTACCTCAGCCGTAACGCCGAGAGCGGCCTCTTCGAATGCGTCAATAATAACGATGTCTACTCCGTCACCGACCCCTACCGCCAAAACTCCAGCATTATTTACGGCAGCGCCACCTACCTCGGCACCACCAACAATCTCGAGATCTCCCAAGCCTTCCCCGATACTAAATACCTCTTCCGCTCCCTGCCTCGCGCTCTCGATCAAGACGAGCTCGCCATCATGTACGCCGCCGAAAACCGCGACGACCTCGTCACCAAGCTCGCACCAGCCCTCCTCGAGTACATCCAAGCCCACCCCGACCGCACACTCGTCCTTAACGCCTTCTATACCAGCACCTTGGAAAACATCGCCACCACCAAAGATTTCGTCCTCATGTCCGCCCTCAACACCATGACCATGGTCGATAGCCTCCCCAACGGCAGCACCCACCGCAGTTATTATAATGACGCCGTCGTGAAATACATCCTCCAGCCCGACGAAAAGCTCACCGCCATGAACGAACTCGGCACCACGCCCAAGCTCTACGCCAAAGAAGCCCTCATCGCTCTCAAGAGCAACCAACACATCTCTATCACCATCCCCGCCCATTCCACCTTCACCCTCCCCGAACTACAACAGCAACTCTTCAAGAGTTTCGTCAGCGGTAGTCAATACTAAATCTTACTCCCCGTTTTCGCGAGCTTACTCCGCCCAAAATTGCAAGATTTACCTCTGTTTTTCTTTCAGCACGAAAATCTTACTCGCGAGCGCACAAAAGATGCTATAATGGGAACAAGGATTTATTTATGGGTACAGGTAAACTTATTGTCATCGAAGGCGCTTCCGACGGTATTGGCAAAACCACGCAGATCGAGCGCCTCAAGGCTCACCTCACTGCTGACGGCGCGAAGATTTCCAACCACCATTTTCCCACCTACTATTCTTACCAGGGCAAAGGCGTCGAACAGTATCTCGCCGGCGAATATGGCAAGCCTGAGACTCTTTCTCCTTATTTCATCAACAATCTCTACGCTTACGATCGCGCAATCACCTGGCAGATCAAGCTCCGCCAGCTCTATGACAAGGGCCGCACCATCCTCCTCGACCGCTACACTACCTCCAGCCTCATCTACCAATCCGCCCTCATTACCGATTTAGACGAACGCAAGGCCTTCCTTGATTACGTTGACGATTTCGAATATAACAAAATGGGTATCGGGCGTCCTGACCTGGTCATTTTCCTCTACGCCCCGCTTGAGCTCGTCGATCAGCTGCGCCAAGCTCGGACAGATAATGACGGTATTGCTAATGACGTGCATGAGCGCGACCATGAGTTTCTCCGCCGTGTTTACGAAGGCGCCATGTTCGTCGCAAAACATTTCCATTGGACTATGATTAACTGTGCCACCGCTGACGGTCGCAAAATGCGCAGCATCGAAGCCATCCACCGCGACATTTATCAGGCTGTGCACGGTCTCTATCAAGATTAAGTCGATACCAAGATTAAGCGCAATTTCCACCCCGACTAGTTTTTCGTCAGCTCTACACCTATCGCCGGTTGATTCGGACAGGTGTCCAACACTCTGACAATCGCGTCATGCTCGGCTTGCGTCACCCACAGATCATATTTATATTTCACCGAAACTTGCCGCGCCACATACTGGCAGCGAAAACTTTTATTCTTTGGTAGCCACGTCGCCGCATCCCCGTCAGATTTCTGTTGATTCGCACTGGCTTCCGCCGCCACCAAGTTCAGCGGATCAGTTGCCAATTCATAACGTCGTTCCGCACTCAGCTGTTGCGCACCCTTTTGCCAAGCGTCCGACAACGCCACGATATGATCAATCTGAATCTTCTTCGAAAACTCCGCCTTTTCCTTGAAAACCATGTACTGCCCGGTGTACGGCTCATCGAACTCTCCCGCCACCACCGTACAACCATCCGCCGCTAGCTGCGCCTGCTCGCCCAGCTCCCGCCGGATAATCCTCTGGCGCAAATTACAACCATCTATCGTCGGCCAATTTTTGTAAAATTGCTCACTCCGGTCGTAACCAGTCTTCGGCGCCCGTCCCTTGATCGGCAATTCTGCTAGAACCTCCAGCGCCCGCACACTTCCATCCGTATTCGTTTGTCCACCCGCCTCCGACTGTACACCGTCCGCTGTATTTGTCGCACCTTCTGACCCCTCCGCCTGTGCACTGCCGGCCGGCTCCAAAGCTTGTTCATAACTATTCGGATTACTAATCACCAGCCACGCTGCCCCCAGCACCGCTGCCACTACCACGACCAATCGCCGCGCCCGAAACTTTGCAATTTTCATTGAACCTCCATCTTCTACCATCTTACCACATTTCGCGTTCCACCGCCAAAAAGCCTAAAGTATGCTATACTATAATCACTAAACCAAAGGAGGCTCATGATCAGTGATTTATTAAAAGACCGCGTCGCCATCGTTACCGGCGGTACTCGTGGTATCGGCTATGAAATCGTCCGCACCTATCTGCAACAAGGCGCGAAAGTTATTCTCTTCGGTTCACGCCAGGAAAGCGCGGACAAAGCCGTCGCCCAGCTCAAAACCGAAAACGCTGATTGGGAAGTTACCGGTATGGCGCCTACACTCGGCAATCTCCAATCCGTCGAACAAACCGTCGGTACCATCATCGAGCAATTCGGCCGCATCGACATTTTAGTCAATAATGCCGGCATTTCCGCCCGCGAATCCATCTACGATTACAGCGAAGAAGCCTTTGACGAAATCATGCGCCTCAACGTCAAAGCCCTCTTTGACTGCTCGAAAGCTGTCGCACCCTACATGCGCGATCAAGGCGGTGGTTGCATTGTTAACACTAGCTCGATGGTTAGCCTCTACGGACAGCCCAGCGGCTGCGGCTACCCCGCCAGCAAAAGCGCCGTGAACGGCCTTACCAAATCTCTCGCTCGGGAACTAGGGAAGGATAACATCCGCGTCAACGCCGTCGCCCCTGGCGTCACCAAGACCGACATGGTCGCCGCTCTGCCACCAGACATGCTCGAACGCGTCGCGAAGCCCATCCCTCTCGGCCGCATCGGCGAACCTAACGAAATCGCCAATGTCTTCCTCTTCCTGGCCAGCGACCTCGCCAGCTACGTCAGCGGTGCAATCATCTCCGTCGATGGTGCCACCATTGTATAATCAAACGTTCACCATTATGCAATTGCAGTTTTCTAGCACAAAAAAGAAGCTCTGCGGTAGGAGCATTACACCCCGTGCAGAAGCTTGCAATTCATGGTGGAGTGTACGAGACTCAAACTCGTGACCTCTTCGCTGCCAGCGAAGCGCTC
>CAZUBN010000002.1:0-77157 GCA_964618675.1 uncultured Candidatus Saccharibacteria bacterium
CTCTTGGCTGGGGATGAGGGATTCGAACCCCCGAATGGTGGGACCAGAACCCACTGCCTTACCACTTGGCGAATCCCCATTCTTGAGATTAAGAGTGCGACCGTTTCCAACTCACTCCGTACTTAGATTATACCACAAACCTCCACAAAATCCACCCCAAAATCGCGCCATTTCTCGCCAAAAAAGAAAACCCTTAAAAACGTTGTAAAATTCACAACATATGCTACCACTTTGGCCACCAGTGCCTACTAAATAAGAAGAAAGACAGAAGGAGGAGTAGAGAGATAAGTATATATAGTAATATATA
This sequence comes from uncultured Candidatus Saccharibacteria bacterium, assembly GCA_964618675.1. Taxonomy (GTDB): domain Bacteria; phylum Patescibacteriota; class Saccharimonadia; order Saccharimonadales; family Saccharimonadaceae; genus Nanosyncoccus. The sequence goes on from CAZUBN010000002.1 coordinate 308, forward strand.
CCTACTTTCTCTCGCTCCTTCTTGCGATCTTGCGCTACCTAGGATCCCTGCACGAGACAGCGGACGGATAAGCCGAAGTAGCGATTGTTGTAATCGGACGGGTAAACGCCACCAGAGTTGAAGTACAGGTAGTACGCGCCGTCGCTATTATAGGCGGTAGAAGACCAGTAATAGCCGTAGCTGCCGGCGCTGAGCAGGTTGCCGGAATTGACGAGCCCACCAGGAATGAAGTACATGGGGCTGTTACGCAATGCCGTCGCACCAGTCGCATCACTATTAATTCCATAAGCACTCGTTAATCCACCGAAGGAGCCTTTAGTCGTTACTTTACTTGTTGGCAATTTCCAACCGCTGGGACAAATACTGCTGGAGGCATTGGCTCCATCACTGCTTGCACTTGTACCGGTACCGTTAGTTGCTGCTACGTAACTATAGTAATTACCTACGTGATAATGCACATCCCCACTAGTACTCCAACCGCTACTAGTACAAGCTGATGGTCCAGTTCCATTGTTGCTACAAGCCGTCCAGCTAGAGGGGTTGGTGTAATAATAATTGCCTGGATCGTAGTAAGCACGGTAGGTAGCGGAGGTGTTAGTCCAACCACTTGGAGCGCTGACTTTCGTACTATTAGGGTCGTTATAATCCAAGTTCTGAGTCATCCAACAGTTACCGTCTTTAAGCTTGGTTACCCAATAAGTCTTATTATCACGAGTATCTTTGAGCTGTTTAGTGTCATTTTCTGGCGAATCAGTACAGATCTTAGGAGTTAGATCAGTCATGTTAGTGAGAGAGCTGAGTGCAGGTAGCCAGACTGCGTATAAAGTTTTGGTGGGTGACGCCGAACTTAGTGCAATTGTAGTGCCGGGCTTATATTGTGCTGCGGTGGCTGCTGAGTTTTCTGACCAACCAGCGAACCCATAACCGGATTTGGTTAAGTCTGATCCCATGGGAGCAACAAACGTATAGGTACCGCTACTGCTTTCTGCTGTTTGGGTCGCTGGCGTCACCCCACCAGTACTGTTATTAGTGTTATAGCTAACGCTATACAAATTCGTCACCTCCCCCGGGTTGGCGACTATGTTTTTATGAAGAACGATTAGCTAGTTTTCTCCAGCTGTTGCTGTAAGAGATAGTTTCCCGGCTGAACCGGGTCAAAATCACGGTCCTCCGCAGGAGGGCTCGATTTTGTGAGGTTCACCGCATCTCGTCAACAAAATAGTGGAGAAACCCCAGCACCGCATCTCGTCAATAAAATACTGGAGAAAGCACCTCCCAGTATCGCACTAATAGCATAAACACGCGCACGCCCCAACATCAAAATTAGAGATTCCTCAAATTCTCAAAACTCTTCACTGCATAGGATTGGAACGGCACGAGACAGCGGACGGACATGCCGATGTAGCGATTGTTGTTGTTGGACGGGTTAACGCCACCAGAATTGAAGTTCAGGTTGTACGCGTTGGTGCCACTCTGGGCGGTAGAGGACCAGTAATAGCCTTCGCTGCCAGCGTTGCGCAGGCTGCCGGAATTGACGAGCCCACCAGACAAAAACCGAAACAAGTTTTAGAAGCCCTTTTATTGCGACGTTCGACCTTAGCCTTAGCCGCTCTAACCTAATCATGACTCATCGAAGGTTGCCATGGTACAGGAGAGCTTCACAATCCTATCTTTGAGCACCTCAAGCGACCGGAGCTTGACCTCAATGGTCCACTTTCTGAGCTCGTGGGGATTTATTCCCATACCTCCATTGTACCACGCGCCCAGTGTCTCTAACCCTTTACATTCTTGACTACCCGTGCTACAATACTATTGACAGTCTGGTATCAGACTTTTTTTGTTAGAAAGGAATCGCATGTCCAAGAAAGCCAAAACCGACCAGCTCCGCGCCGCCACCGGCCACGCCAAATCTGGTCAGCACATTACCAAAATCACGGCCCATCGCCCCTCCGAGTCCTCCGACGCCCCGCGCCGCGAGTCCACTCCGCCCGCCGAACTCGCCGTTGATAACACTGGCAAAACCGAGCTCGCTCCCGTCAATCCCGACGATCAGCAGCTCAATAAACCGCGCAAGCTCACCCGCGCCGAGAAAAAGGCCGCTCGCCTCGCCAAACGCCAAGAAGAGGAACGCCCGCTCAAAACCTACTTCCTCCTGTTCCGCCCGTTTGTCGCGCTCGGTCGCTATCTGCGTGATTCCTGGCGCGAAATCCGCCAGGTCCGCTGGCCCAACCGCAAAGCCACCTGGAAGATGACCCTCGCCGTGCTGGTCTACTGCGCGATTTTCATGGTTTTCTTGCTTTTGTTGGATGCGCTCTTTACATTTATATTTGACTTACTATTTAAAGGGAATTAGGAGATAAAATATGGCAGTTAATCGCTATGATGATACCCGCGCCTGGTACGCCATTAGTACCTACAGCGGTTACGAAGATAAAGTCGCCAGCGGCATTAAAGAACGCGTCGACGCCCACGAGCTCGATGGCAAGATTTTCGACGCCATCGTGCCCAAAGAGAAACAAATCGAGATTAAAAACGGTAAGCGCAAAGTCGTCGACCGCAAAATCTTCCAGGGCTACGTCCTGATCGAAATGTGCCTCTCCGACGAGACCTGGTACATCGTCCGCAACACCCCTGGCGTCACCGGTTTCATCGGTAACGGCACCCAGCCTACCCCAGTCTCTGAGAAGGAAATCGCCAAAATCAAGAAACGCATGGGCGTGGAAGACCCGAAGTACAACGTCAACTACGAGATCGAGGAAGTCGTCTCCATTATCGACGGCCCGTTCAAAGGTTTCGAGGGCACCATCGCCGAAATCGACAACACCAAAGGCAAGCTCAAGGTCATGGTTTCCATGTTCGGCCGCGAGACGCCCGTCGAGCTCGACGCACTCCAGGTCCAGAAGCTACAATAATAACCCTCGCAACATCTATAATCATGACAAAGCCCCTCCGAAGAGGGGCCTTTTGGTTGGTTACTACGTCGGTTCATCGAGTGGTAAGACTTTAATCCGCAGGGTAATCACGGTCGCATATTCGCTCCCGCCCGGCAGCTTGCCGTCCAGCTCTCGATAGCCGATTAACACACCGTCCGTCACCAGATCGAGCGCGTTCAGAGCGACATCTTTCACCGCTCCATTCGCGAGCTTAGCCGAACTTGCCACGTATCCCAGCTGAGCTGGCTGCTCCGTCTTGATAAATACCTTGCTCCAATATTCCGTGGGCGCAGCATTATCGGTATAGACGTACGCCGCCACCGCTAACTGATCCGGCTCGCCGGCTTTCAGGTCGAACTTCACCCGCACGTTTTCCGCCGTCGTCAACTCATTATCGTTGATCACGACCATTCGCACTTCGTAAGTCTCACCTTCGACCCCGTCGATACTGTACTGTTTATACTCACCGTCGAGACCGTCCGCCAGCCTGCGCACCCCGATGAACATCCGTTCGTCATCGTAAGTACCATTGTTGCTCATCGAGTTCAGGACCGGCTGCTCGCCCAGCGCGTGCCGCATGCCCGAGGTATAGGATCGTCGCCCGCTCGGGCTCTCCGAGTTGTCACCCCAGTAGATACTGCTGCGCGGCTTGAAGCTGTCGAGAATATTCCCGATCATCCAGACATCAAACACCGCCAGCACTGCCAGGAAGACCAAAAGAATCCAGAGACCAATTCTGCGCGGTTTCTGCGTGGTTTGCTGTGTTTTCATTGTTTCCCCCACCTTTTTCAAAAATTACGGTTTCATGCACCCAGTTTTGAGTTCATGATTCCCGCAATCTTTGCCAAGTAGGGAACCAACCAAATTTAAGGAACCATAGGCTTTTCATAACGCCTATCCTTTCATTATAGCACACTCTATGAAAAAAGTCAATACTAATACCATATTTAGCGGGCGTTCTTGACTTTTCTCTTCACAAAACTACACTTTTATGCTAAGATGGAGAAGTTACGCACGGTTAATAATCGTTTCTGGGAGCTTCTAACCCAGATAAAAGGAATAATTATGGCAGGTAAACAAGTTATCGGCAACCTCAAGTTGCGCATTCCTGGCGGTAAGGCTACGGCTGGACCTCCAGTTGGTTCTACTCTCGGTCAGTGGGGCCTCAATATGATGGATTTCATCAACCCCTTCAACGAGAAAACCAAAGAGTTCATGGGCAAGAACGTCATCGTCCACATCAAAGTCTACGATGATCGTACTTTCGATTGGACTTGTCTCGGTCAGCCGGTTGACGACCTGATTCGTGAGAAAATCAAGATCGAAAAAGGCAGCGGCAAACCTAACCTCGAGAAGGTTGGCAAGATCTCCCGCGCCGATTTGGAAGAAATCGCCAAAGTCAAGATGGGCCAGCTCAACGCAGTCGATCTCGACGGCGCCGTCAAAGTCATCGCCGGCACTGCCCGCTCGATGGGCGTGGTTGTCGAAGACTAAATCTCGACTCCAGATCAACACTAAAACCGCTTTCGCAAGGAGGCGGTTTTTAGATTACCCTTGTCAAATTCCTGCATTTTTGCTATAATAGCCCCATTAAATTAACCAGGTTGGGAGAGATTACGTAGTCTCGTTATTACCACAGAAAGGATTATCATGACTGAAGAAGTCAAAGAAACTTTAGATCAGGCTCCTGTAGCTGAGGAAACTACTGACGCGGTCGCCGCTGAGCCTGAGCAATTCGCCAAGTCTGGCAAAAAATCCAAGAAGCACATCGAAGCCATCAAGGCTGAAGAAGAGCGCCAAGCCCGCAAGGCTGAGACCAAAGCTTTGGAAGCTGCTGGTGAGAAACCAAAGGGTGCGACCCCTGTCACTCGTCCGAAAATCGAACGCCGTGGCAAGAAATATCAAGAAGCCGCGAAGCTTGTTGAGAAGGGTAAGATTTATACACTCAAGGAAGCTCTCGCACTCGCGAAGAAGACCAATCCAACTAAATTTGATGCTACCGTCGAAGCTCACGTCCGTCTCGGCGTCGATCCGCGCCAGGCCGACCAGAATATTCGCGCAACCGTCGTCCTGCCTCATGGTAACGGTAAGAGCGTCCGTGTCGCCGTTTTTGCTCCGCTCGACGAGGCGAAGAAAGCCGCTGCGGCTGGCGCCGACATCGCGGAGGATGAGGAATTCCTGAAGCGCCTCGAGAAGGGCGAGATTGATTTCGACGTTCTGATTTCTACCCCAGCTTACATGCCTAAGCTCGGTAAATTCGCTCGCTTGCTTGGCCCGAAAGGCTTGATGCCAAATCCTAAGGCTGGTACCGTCACGATGGATATCGAAAAGGCCGTCAAGGAATCCAAGGCTGGTAAAGTTGAATATCGCGTCGACAAACAGGCGATCATCCACATCGGCCTCGGCAAGACCAACTTCGACGATGCACAGCTCCTCGAGAATGCAAACACTTTCTTTGAGTCACTAAAGACTCATCGCCCAGCCTCTCTCAAGGGTAGCTACGTTAAGTCGGTGTTCATTACCACTTCTATGGGTCCATCTATTGCCGTTGAGAATCTTTACCAATAAAGCTTGATTTCGGCTCAAAAATCTCCGGTGCTGCCGGGGATTTTTGTTGCTATTGACTTCTACAAACATATATGCTATAATGAAAAGATATCGCCCATGCGATATGGCCTACTTGTATGAGTAGAGCACTTTAGAAAGGGGTATCGCGTATGCTTTACCAAAACTACCAGACTATCCACATCAAAGACGGCCCTTGCCGCCAAGACCTCGCGCTCGCCTGGTGCTACGCCCACAGCAAAAAGTCGCACATCGGCATTCAGTTCACCGACAATCAGGGCAACCGGCGCAACGCCACTATCATCAGCCTGACCGACACCGGCGAGGACGCCGTGAAGATCACCGGCCAGATTCAGTTCTGGTGGCCCGGAGATCGGCCGGCCTCGCCCAGCCACATCACGATGAACCGCTTCAGCGGCACCTACGACCCCCGCTATCGGTCCGGCCAGTTCGAGATCGAGTACGCTACCATCGACGACCAGTAAGTCGTCCGACCATACCCCCTTTGTCCCCAACCTCGTTGGGGACATTTTAATGTGCCAAGCCCTTGTCTTTTCCGACTATCCGTGCTATAATGAACCCAGTTATTCTAAAGACAGTGGCGAGGTGAATACCTTTAATTATGCTACCGAAGAATTATCTTGGGGTCTAAAGGGTAACGTTGTTTAACAACTTGCTAGCAGATTATATTAAAAACTAACCAAGGAACTTTTATGGCAATTTCAAAAGCAAAAAAAGATACTTTGGTTGCTGATTTAACTAGCCTCCTGAACGACGCTAAGCTCACCGCTTACGCTCGCTACCAGGGCTTGACCGTTGCCGAGCTCCAAGAGCTGCGCAAAGCCGCTCGCGAAGCCGGCGTGAAGATCAAGGTCGTCAAGAACCGCTTAATGCGCGTCGCGATGCAAGAAATCGCCGTCTACAAAGACACCGACACTACCGGCCTCACCGGTCAATTGGTTTACGCGATTTCCAGCAACGACGAAGTCGCCCCTGCAAAGGTCCTCGCCGAGTTTGCCAAGACTCACCCGGCGCTCGTCCTCGTGGGCGGTTTCAACGACAGCGGCAAAGCAATGGCCGAAGACGAGGTCAATACCCTCGCCAAGATGCCATCCAAGAACGAACTTATCGCTCAGGTCGTGGCTCAGCTTCTTTCGCCAATCAACGATACCATCTCCGCTACCAGCAATGGTTTGTCGGGAATTATCTCTGGTTTGGAAGCTAAGGCTGCTTAATTAGCAATCAACCAATTTCTAATAATTATTAACTAATCAGAGATTAAATAAATCATTTTCTGGCGGAAACCGCGCTTTTCGCAAGAAAATTACTCTGGTCTTTAGAAGTTGGGGATCTTTCTCCAGAAAGAGCCCCATTCCGTAGGAAAGGATTTTATGGCTACAGATATCAAAAAATTAGCCGAAGAATTAGTCAACATGACTATTCTCGAAGTCAACGAACTTAAAAACGTTCTCAAAGATGAATATGGCATCGAGCCAGCTGCTGCAGCTGTTGCTGTCGCTGCCGCTCCTGCCGAAGGTGGCGCTGCTGCCGATGAAGGCAAAAGCGAATTTGACGTCGTCTTGAAAGACGCTGGTGCTCAGAAGATCGCCGTCATCAAGGCCGTCAAGGAAATCACCGGCCTCGGTCTCGGTGAAGCTAAGGCTATCGTTGATGGTGCTCCTGCTACCGTCAAGGAAAAGGTCGCCAAGGCTGACGCAGAAACCATGAAGAAAACCTTGGAAGAAGCAGGCGCAACTGTCGAGCTCGCCTAGTTTATTTATCTCTGTTAGTAAGTTGTCTCTGACTAAGCTCCGCAAGGGGCTTAGTTTTTTGTCGGTTTCTGCCACAACTCAGCAAACTATGCTATAATATCCAAATGCTAATTGAACGGAGGGGAATCAATTCACACGCACATTATCATCAAATAGTCTATCTACACTAGGCACAGCCACAAAAGGAGGATTTTTCATGAAAACGCATTCCCGCATCACCGCTACTCTGCTGATCTTCGCCTGGGCCATCGTCTTCACGCTGGCACTTCTCGCTCAGTGTCCCGGCACTTCCGCACAGCCCGTCCCAACCGTCACACCTACCAACTTGCCCGTTCTCTACACTCGCTCTCTGGATACCGCTGACACGACCAACGCCAATACTGCTGCCGCCACCGACGCCAACGCTAACACCACAACTGCTAACACCTATATCTATATCACCTGCCCCATTGAAATCTACCGCGGTACGCCCGATCACTACGAAATTGCCGACATCCTCACTGATGATTTTGAAGAAGTTCCTGAACACTGGCTCTACGTCCTAACCCCACTGACCACAGACGAAAACTACTACGTTTCGCTCGACCTATCCTGCCGCACTGAAGGCACCCAAAATTCCACGCTTACCGGTCAAGTTACCATGTCTTACAGCAGCCATCTTCCCGATGGTGAGCTCGGCGCCGTGCGCATTGAAGTAACCGAACAGGTCGGGCCTAATACCTTCCTCGTCTATTACGGCGAGATTAAATATATATCCGACGGTAATGTCAACCTCACTCAGTCTGGCTATAGCACCATCACTGACTGCCGCTTCCTCAACTTCACCCTCAAGACCACCCAGCTGCCCGACAACACTCAGCCAGTCAATGAGCAACACGCTTACCGTCTCGTTGATCCCGCCGCCACTCTTGATATTATTACGATCGGCGATGCCATGCACGCCATGAGCGTCTACGATGCCGATCTTTCTGAATATATGTACCCTTACCACCGTTACCGACCGCCCTATACCGCCTCGAAACGTATCTAACATAGGCTATTCTACAGGGAGCGACCTTGGATCGCTCCCTTTTTCATGCCATCTTTTATGACTTCTTGCCATAAGCCCAATCCGCCATTTTTCGCAAGATGTAAGTTCATGTATTTTTTACAACATTTACGCCACGACCGACGTTATTTCAGTGGAAAACGCCCAAATTAGCGGGTTGACTTTTGCTCCCCAGCGCGGTATTATGGAGACAGAAATATAAGTTAATTACGGACGGGATGCGAGGTGATGTCTGAATTACCAGAAAAACAAATCAAAAGACTGCGCGGCCTAATCCAGGAGGCTGAGACCAACCTAGCTGCAGCGAAAGAGCTGCTGATTTCCGTACTGGGCGATGGGGAAGTTATTACCGCTCCACGCGAAACCGTAGTTACTAGCCCCGATGGTAAAATTATCGAAGGCGTCTTTGACGGCCAGATTATGATCGGACCGGATGGGAAGAATTATCCCGTACCAGCCAACTATGCTTCGAAGTCGAAGCTCGTCGAGGGCGACATTCTGAAGCTCACCATCACGCCAGAAGGTCGATTCCTGTACAAGCAAATTGGACCCGTCGAGCGCCGCACCGTGATTGGCACGCTCGTCCACCACGATGATAAATATTATGTTGAAGTTTCCGGTCGTGAGTACGAAGTTTTGTACGCTTCAGTGACCTATTTCCATCTGCGCGAAGGTAGTCAAGTCTCCGCCATTATCCCCGCCAACAACGATCAAGCTGCCTGGGCCGCCGTCGAGGCCGCCCTCTAATGAGCAACAAGGCTCTCTATCGTAAATATCGCCCTACTACCCTCCGAGATGTCGTTGGGCAGAACCAAATCACTCACACCTTACAGAACGCCATTGACCAGGGCAATATTCGTCATGCCTACCTTTTCATCGGTCCGCGCGGCACCGGCAAGACTTCCGTGGCACGCATTTTTGCGCACGCCGTGAACCAATTTGACTACCAAGTCGAGGATAATTATCTCGACATCATCGAGATTGACGCCGCTTCCAATACTGGCGTCGACAACATTCGCGAACTCCGCGAGAAAGCCGTCATCGCCCCCAGCAAAGGGAAGTATAAAGTTTACATCATCGACGAAGTCCACATGTTGACCAAATCCGCCTCTAATGCCTTACTTAAGACTCTTGAAGAGCCGCCCGAGCACGTTATTTTCATCATGGCCACTACCGACGCACACAAAGTTCCGATTACTATCTCGTCACGCACGCAGGTCTTCACCTTTCGGCTCGCCGATGCCGATACTATGTTACAACATCTCAAGCATATTGCCGCTCAGGAAAAAATCGCCATCGATGACGACGCTTTGCGCCTAATCGTCCAGCGTGGCGGCGGCTCCTTCCGCGACTCGCTCAGCCTGCTCGACCAAGCCATGAACCTCAGCGACGGCAAAATCACCGCTCACCTCATCAGCGACGCGCTCGGTCTCCCCCAAAGTCAAGCGCTCGACCAGCTACTCGACGGCTACGCTCGCCAGGATGGTCAACTCATTCACGACACCCTGCGCGAACTTATTAATAATGGCATTAAGCCCGAAATTATCGCTTCTGAACTCATCTCCCTAATTATCGATCGTCCTCAAACCAATTTCTTACCACTTTTACGTCAGCTGCCGGATGTCCAACCGCCCTTCCCAGAGGCAAAGTTGTTGCTCGCACTCTTAGGTAACGGCAATAATCTGACCTCTGCACCTATTAGTTCTCCCGCCACTGTTCAGGCCAAGGCTACTGCATCCGAAGTTGCTCCATCCAGAGCCACATCAGCCGAAGTTGCTTCGTCAGCGGCCAAATCTGTTCGTAGCAAGTCTACATCAACTGATACTGCAGCATCTGCAAAATCCGTAGCATCAACATCCGTAACGCCACCACCTACTCAGGACGAAGCGCAAATTGACGCGCCAGAAAATACTCCTGAAGCTCCCACCGAAGCCACCGAAATATCAGCAACCTCCAATTCTGATGCCTCCACCAGCGCTGCCGATTTTGATTGGGATAATTTCGTCGACACTATCCACGAGGAAAACCTCGCGATTTATCAGCAACTTCAGAAATCCTCTCACAAAATTATCGACCATACTTTGCACATCTATCCCACGCAAAAGTTTACCAAAACCATCCTCGAAAAGCCTAACAACACCCAAATTATCATGCGCCATCTCGGCGACCTCGCACTCACCATCCACGACATCGACGATTGTCCGCAGCCAAAAGATAGCGTACTTTCGCAAATTTCTGCTATAATGGGAGACGTACGAGAAGTAAACGAAGATTTGCCGTTCTAGTTGATCGCGCAGCATTCAAGGAGGTAACGTGGAGACAGAGTCTCGGACTAATACTGATGGTCGGATCCCGCCACAAGATTTAGAGGCTGAGAAGTCTCTGCTTGGGGCGCTCTTGCTTTCTGACAAAGCCTTTCCGGATATCCTCAGCATCGTGCGCGCCGAAGATTTCTACGATCCGCGCCATGTGCAAATTTTCCAGGGCATGACTGACTTATACGGTCGCCACCGCCCGATCGATCTCATGACCTTGACCGCCCAGCTCAAGGAGCAAAAAGTTCTCAAAGACATCGGCGGTTCACCCTACCTCACCGAACTGACAAATTTCGTCCCCACAGCTTCTCATGCCGACGCTTACGCCGAGTTAGTCGCTCAAGCTTCGATTCGCCGCCGCCTCATCCAAGTCGGTACCGATATTGCTTCGGCCGTCTATAATAATTCTGGCAAAATTGAAGAGTTAGTTGGTGAAGCCGAGCAAAAACTTTTCGCCGTCTCTAATACCACCGTCAAGACTGACTATAGCGCTCTCGGCGACCTCTTAATCGACGCTTATGACCGCATCGAAGAGTTACACAAGAACAAAGGCGCTCTCCGTGGCCTCAAGACTGGCTTTCACGATCTCGACAATAAAACCGCCGGCTTCCAAAAAGGCGACCTCATCATCATCGGTGCACGTCCGGCCATGGGTAAAACTACCTTTGCTCAAAACCTCGCCTACAACGTCGCTACTCGTAACGGCGAAAACAAGGGTGTACTTTTCTTCTCCATGGAGATGGCCAAAAACGAAATTGTCGACCGTATGATTTCCGATATTGCCGGTGTGGACGCTTGGAAAATCCGCACCGGTAACGTTTCCGACGAAGATTTTGCCCACATCGGCGACGCTCTCGGCGACATGAACGAAGTTCCGCTTTACATCGACGATACTAGCTCCATGACGATTTACGACCTCTCGAACAAGGCTCGACGCGCCGTCCATGATCACAATATCGCCATGGTTATCGTCGACTATTTGCAACTTATTCAAGGTTCCGACCGCTACAAAGGCAACCGCGTTCAGGAGGTTACCGAGATTTCCCGTGGTCTCAAGACTCTCGCCAGGGAATTAGAAATTCCCGTGATCGCTCTCGCTCAGCTTTCTCGTGGCGTCACCGGCCGCGACGATCCTCGCCCTGTCCTTTCTGACCTACGTGAATCCGGTTCTATCGAGCAGGACGCTGACTTAGTCATGTTCTTGCACCGTCCCGACTATTACAGGCAAAACAATGACGATTTCGTACCCACGAATATTACCGAGTTAATCCTCGCCAAGCATCGTCATGGGCCGGTCGGCAAAGTCGAATTATACTTCCATCCCGAGTTACTACGTTTTATGTCTCTGGACAAACAACGCGACGAAAACTAGGCGTTTCTTTGAACTCATGCTATAATGATAGTGTGAGTAAATCCACGCTTTCTAAGTATTTTCTTTACCGATATAGATTCTATATTGGCTTCTTTTTGTTAACGGTCGCTTACGTTGCGTTACTTTTCGGCTTACCTCTTTTAGCGCCGAACGGTCTCTCTGAAGCCGAGATGGAATCTGCCGCTCATTCCTACGCTTTACAGCCAGATTCGATTCTCAAGGGCGACCTCGTTGATTTACCTTACCGAGCTTTACAAAAATTATCCATTACTCTCTTTGGTCTCACCGTTTATTCGGTCAAACTTCCTAGTATCGTAATTGGTCTATTCCTCGGCTTGCTTCTTATTCTCTTACTGAACCGCTGGTTTAAGACTAACGTCGCGCTCTTCGCCTCGATTTTAGCAGTACTTTCCGCTTCCTTCCTCTATCTCGCCGGTTCCGGCACGCCCCTCATCATGTTAGTCTTCTGGCCCACACTGCTACTCTGGCTCGGTTCGAAAATCCAAGGCGTCACGAAGCCGAAACCTCTCTATTGTTTTATCTTCGCTTTTGCTCTGCTGGCTTCAATCTTTACCCCACATCTCATCTATCTCGCTGCTTTCATCGTACTTTTTGCACTTTTACACCCCCATCTACGTTTCACGATCAAAACTTTACCCACCGTCCCGCTCATTATTACCTTATTCATCATCTTAGTGGGTCTGACCGCGCTCGTCGTCGCCGCTTTTGCTAACCCCAGTATCGTAGCCGAGTTATTATTAGCACCCGGGCTTACTTTCAGCGGCTTCATCGAGAATATCAAAGTCGCTTTTCTACCCCTTTTCTCTTGGAATACTGCCCTCGAGAGTATGTTCCTCTCGCCTTTCGTCGGTCTCGGCTCGATTACTCTCGCCGTCATCGGCCTACTCTCCACCGCCAAAGGCTTTTTCGCCTCCCGCAATTCAATCGCCAGCTGTTTAATTGTCTTTACGGTTTTCTTAGCCGGGCTAAATCCTGAATGCGCCATCCTCATTTTGCTCCCCCTAGCCATTCTCATCGCTCATGGTCTGCGCTACATTCTCGACAAATGGTACAACCTCTTCCCAGACAACCCCTACGCCCGCATCAGTGCCGTCTTCCCAATTAGCATCTTCCTCGGTATTATGATCGTTGGCGGCATCACGCACTTCATCTTCGGTTATCGCTATGTACCAATCGTCGCCGACGAGTTTAATAACGACCTCACCCTCGTCCGCGCAAACATCGAGCCACATGAGACTATTTACATTCTCAATAACGATATTTCTTATAACTTTTTCAAAATTTTACAGGACAACGACCACCTCTGCATTGTCGAAAATCAACTCCCCGCCGAAGGCGAATATCCCGCCAAATACGCCACTCTCGGCGCCCAGCACATTCCTGGCGATCTAAATCGCATTATAACCTCGCCAAAATCGGATAATTCTGATAGAATATATCTATATACAAGCAATCCAACAGAAGACGTGGGCAATAATTCAGAAGAAAAGGAGTAAAAATGGGTGCCACTATGGACCAAATGAAAATGTTAAACCAACTTCGCAAAGCGCAGAAGTCGCTCAAGAACGAAATTGTAGAAGTCGAAGCCGGTGACGGCGCAGTTACCGTCCAGATTACTGGCGAACTCAAGATTAAGAGTGTTAAAATCGACCCAAAAAAGATCGACCTCGACGATATCGAAGAACTCGAGCACTGGATCGAAGATTGTATGCGTGACGGTTACGCAAAAGCCCAAGAAATTGCTACTGACAAAATGAAACCATTAATAGGCGGGCTTGGTAGCCTCGGCCTCTAAAAAAGGAGTAAACGTGATAGACAAAATTGAAATCAGCGGCAGCAATTACAAAGTTTCCGACAGTTTTCGGAAATATGCCATCAAGCGTATTGGCAAACTAGATCATTATCTACCACGTGGCCATAAGAAAGACGTCATCGCCAAGATCGTCGTCACCGAAGTAGATCGTGCCCATGGTAATAAATATGAAGTGTCCGCAGCCATGGAGATTCCAGGCGGCAAAGTTATCACCGCTCGCGACGAATGTTCCAACGTTTTTGCTGGCATCGATATTATCGAAGCCAAGCTCAAAGGCCAAGTCCGACGCTTCAAGCTCGAAAGTACTCCGCATCTTAGCAAAAAAGGTCTCAAAAGCCTGTTTATTAAGAAGTCTTAATGTGCTATAATTAAGAGATAAAGGGGGATAATTTGTGGAGAAAAATTAATCATGTCTACCGAAACGCCAAAGGAGGCGCCCAGCACGAAAGCTCAACGCGCCAAGACGAAAAAACCTACCAAAGAAAAGAAACCTACTGACAAACTTGCCGACAAAACCCTCTTAACTCGCATTTTGCAAGGCGTTTTTGGTGATGCTCAGAAAAAGACCCTGCGTCGCATGTACAAAAAAGTCCAAGAAATTGGCAAACTTGAGCCAAAATACGAGGCCATGAGCGACGAAGAGCTCCAAAAGCAAACTGACATCCTCAAGAGCAAGCTCAAGGAAGGCAGCGAGAAAGAGCTCAACGAGATTCTCGCAGACGCCTTCGCAGTCGAACGCGAAGCCGCGAAACGTATCCTCGGTATGCGCCCCTTTGACGTCCAGCTCATCGGCGGTATCGCTCTCCACGAAGGTAACGTCGCCGAAATGAAAACCGGCGAAGGCAAAACTTTGGTTGCTCTAGCCCCAGCTTATTTGAACGCTCTAACCGGTCGCGGTGCGCACGTGATTACGGTCAATGATTATCTCGCCCAGCGCGATGCTGGTTGGAATGCCCCTGTCTATAATTTCTTAGGCCTCAGCGTTGGCGTTATCGTCAATCAAGCCAGCTACGTTTACGACAAAGATTATCTCAACGAAGATCACGAAGACGAACGCTTCCGTCATCTTCGCCCCGCTACCCGCAAGGAAGCTTACGCTGCCGACGTGACTTATGGCACGAATAACGAATTCGGTTTCGACTATTTGCGTGACAACATGGTCAGTGAACCGCAATATTTGCGCCAGCGTGGCCTGAATTACGCTATCGTCGATGAGGTTGACTCCATCTTAATCGACGAAGCTCGAACTCCACTCATTATCTCCGCTCCGGCCAGCGACAATCCCGATGCCTATTATCAATTTGCGAAAATTGCCGCTCAGCTCACCCCAGAAGATTACGTCTTCGACGAGAAACGTCGCAGTGTCGCCTTGACCGATCAAGGTGTCGAAAAAGTCGAACGTCTCCTCGGCGTGAAGAACCTCTACTCGACCAAGCACACTCGCCTCGTCTATCATATTGAACAAGCCCTACGCGCCCAAGTTGTTTTCAAACGCGACAAAGATTATGTCGTTACGAATAGCGGCGATGTCGTGATTGTTGACGAACATACCGGCCGCCTCATGCAGGGTCGTCGTTACAACGAAGGTTTACACCAAGCCATCGAGGCGAAGGAAGGCGTCGCTGTCAAGGAAGAGTCTATGACCCTTGCGACCATTTCTTTCCAAAACTTCTTTCGTCTCTACAACAAGCTCTCCGGTATGACTGGTACTGCTTTCACCGAAGCAGAGGAGTTCCAGCAAATCTACTCGCTTGACGTTATTCAGATTCCGCCCAACCGTCCTATCCAGCGTATCGACAAAGACGATCTCATCTATCGCACCGAAGCGGGCAAGCTGAAAGCCATCGCCGAAGAAATCAAAAAATACCATGATCGTGGCCAGCCCGTCTTGGTCGGTTCAGCTAGCATCGAGAAAAACGAACTTATCGCTAAATATCTCGATAGCCAAGGTATTAAATATAGCTTGCTCAACGCTAAAAACAACGAAAGTGAAGCCGCCATCGTCGCAAAAGCCGGTGAAAAAGGTGCTGTCACTCTCGCTACCAACCTCGCCGGTCGTGGTACCGATATCAAACTCGGTGAAGGCGTCAAAGAATTAGGCGGTCTCGTCGTCATCGGCTCTGAACGGCACGATTCTCGCCGTGTCGATAACCAGCTACGTGGCCGCGGTGGCCGTCAAGGTGATCCAGGCACGACTCAGTTCTTCGTCAGCTGTGAAGACGACCTTATGCGTATCTTCCAGGGCGAT
This sequence comes from uncultured Candidatus Saccharibacteria bacterium, assembly GCA_964618675.1. Classification (GTDB taxonomy): domain Bacteria; phylum Patescibacteriota; class Saccharimonadia; order Saccharimonadales; family Saccharimonadaceae; genus Nanosyncoccus. Next base: position 16,395 of record CAZUBN010000002.1, read on the forward strand.
CGTATCGCCATGCTGATGTCTCGTCTCGGCCTACCCGAAGACGTCCCGATTCAGAATAAGAGCGTATCCAAAACTCTCGAATCCGCCCAGAAGCGCATCGAAGGTTTCAATTTTGACTCCCGCAAAAACGTCGTACAATACGATAACGTGATTAACCGTCATCGCAAAGTTGTTTACGGTATGCGGCGCAAGATTCTCGACGGAGAGAATATTCATAATGAAATCAAGCGCCTCATGAAAGTTGCTGCCGAAGATCTTGCGAAGGACAGCTCACGCGTCAATCCGAGGTTCCAGGAAGACTTCTTGACCGTTTTCCCAGCTACTGATCAAAAGCTCGTCGAGGAAATTGGCAAGAAGCGCAAAGAAAAGGATCGTGTCCAGACCGCACTCGAAGAAATCCAGCGCCAATACCAGGACAAAGAAGCTGAATTCGGCGAAGAAATCATGCGCAAAATCGAGCGCGAAGTTTACCTCAAAGTTTTGGATACACTCTGGATGCAGCATCTCGAAAACATGCAACATTTGCGTGAAGGTATCCACTGGCGTAGTATCGGCCAGCGCGATCCGTTGGTCGAGTACCGCAGTGAATCACAGAAGCTCTTTGACGGTCTAGAGAAGAATCTCCGCGAAGAAGTTCTAAAGATTCTCCTCAGCCTCACCAAGGTCGAGGCCCACGAAGAAAAGCTCACCGACGGCCAAGAATACGAATCTGAACTCACCAAGATGGCTGAGAGTGCTACCGAACGCGGCGTTAACGAAATTAGTGCCGGCGAGAAGAACCTTGATCACGAGTTCAAGGATACAAAGAGTACTTCTTCCGCCACATCTTACAATCAAAAACGCAACAAATCCAAGCAAAATCGCAAAAAAGAACGTCAGAACAAGAAGAAGGGGAAGAGATAATCAAACATTCTGCCGAAGAGATTGTCCTTACTTCTGGTGCCAAAGGTTTATTAATCGATGTGCCAGGAGCAAGTGTAATGGACACGAAATTTCAATTCCGTGCCGGGATTCGCTATGCCAAAAAGCCTGAGTTGTACGAAATTGCTCATGTTGTTGAGCACTTGGCTTTTGGTGCCAATGCCGAGTTTCCCAACGAACAAACTTTCGAGGCCGTCTTCACCAAAAACGGCGCCTATCACAACGCCTGGACTTCGCATTATTCCGTCTGCTACGAGAGTGAATGTGCCGACTTCGAATGGGATCGCATCATGCAGCTACAACAAGTTGCCATTGCGCAGCCTCGCTTCAACGACGCTGAATTGCAAAGTGAAAAAGGCAACGTCAAAGCCGAACTCACCGGCTACATGAATGATTACTGCCGACTTCTCTGGCCGAAGCTTCAGCAAATCACCGGCGAGGCGGTCCCTGACCTCCAAGAGCGCGTCAAAACCATCGCCAATATCGAGCTAAAAGACATTCGCGAGCACTACCGACGCACTCATACGGCGCACAATCTCCGCTTCATTATTGCCGGCAACCTCCGCGGGCGCAAACACAAAATCATTCGTCTACTCAATAATTGGAACCTACGACCCGGCGAACGTTTTCCGATTCCGCGCGACGATCTCCATGCCGCTAACCCCGTACTTATCCGACGCAAAGACGCTTCGAACATTGTTTTCGCTTTCTCTTGGATTGTCCCGCGCCGCCTCGAGCCGTCCGAAGTATACACTATGAATTGTCTGAATCATATTCTGAATGGTACCATGAGTAGCCGTATTCTCGGACAGGCTCGCAAACACGGCCTCGTCTATGGCATTGATAGTAGTATCAGTAGTAGTTGGCACAATACTTCTTGGGATTTTGACGGCGAGGTTAATGCCGAGAACGCCGAGAAACTATTTACTCTTATTCATAAAGAACTTCTCAAAGTCCTTAACGGCGAAATTAGCGACGAAGATCTCGCCAACGCTAAATCATACGCTACCGGCCGCTATCAGATGGGCGCTCAAACCGTCAATCAAATCGCCGACTATTATGCTGACAGTTATTTCGTGAACGGCACCGTCGAACGCTATGACCGCATGCCCAACCTTATTAAGAATATCCAAAAGAGCGAAATTGTTCGTCTCGCGCGCGAATTTGTTAACAGCAACATTAATGCCCTCGTTGCGGTTAGCTCCGTTGAAAAAGCCCTCATCAATGATCTCGCCGACAAGCTAAAATTTGCATAAATATGCTACAATAGATTTATGAAAATTGGGATTCTAGGTTACGGAAAAGAAGGCCAAAGTGCCGAACAATATTTTACTAAGCATTCTGCCGACGATCCCGACCATCCTCACGAACTGACCATTATTGATAATTTCACTACCGAAACTCTCAACGATACCGACTTTAGTCAATTTGATCTAGTTCTGCGTAGTCCATCCGTTCACCCTCGGGCAGGCTGGTCTAGCGTTACTCAATACTTTTTCGACCATTGTCCTTGCCTCATTATCGGCGTGACCGGCACCAAAGGGAAGGGTACAACTTCCTCACTCATCACCGCTTTGCTAAAAGCTTTACAACATCAAGTTTATCTCGTTGGTAATATCGGTAGTCCGGCAATCGACGTGCTCGACCAGCTCCAGCCGAGCGATATCGTTGTTTACGAGATGAGCAGTTTTCAACTTTGGGATTTAACTAAATCTCCGCAAATTGCCGTCGTACTTGGTATTGAGCCCGACCATCTCAATGTACACGATGATTATAATGATTATGTGCAGGCCAAAGCTAACATCGCCAAACACCAAACCGCGAACGATACGTGTATATATTATTCACCCAACTCCGACAGTTCTACTATTGCCGCACAAAGTGCCGGGCACCAAATCGCCTATCCGCTCACGCAAGACCGTCAGCAGCTTGACCTAGCGCTTGATCAACTATCGATTCCCGGTCAGCACAACCGTGACAATGCCGAAGCAGCACTGCTCGCCGTCGCCGCTTATTGCAAACTCCCTCTGAATACTTTTCTGGAACAATACCAAAAAGAGATTGCTACTGCCTTGCAGACTTTCCAAGGTTTACCACATCGCCTACAATTTTTACGCTCCCTTAATAAAGTTGATTATTACGATGACAATTTCTCTACCACGCCAACTTCATTGCAAGTTGCTTTGGACGCCTTCCCCGAACGTGACATTGTTCTGATTGCCGGTGGCCGCGACAAGACTAATTACGCCGATTTACCAGAAATCCTCGACCTCATCCACCAGCATCCTAATATCCACAAAGTTGTCCTCATCGGCGAATCCGGTCACGAACTTCATCAGCACTTAGCCGATTCCGTACTTGCTGATTCATTATCCGATGCGCTCGACCAAGCCCGTACTGCCGCCGAGCAGAGTCATTACCGGCCCCTCGTCCTCATGTCGCCAGCCGCGGCCAGCTTTGATATGTTTGATAACGTTTACGATCGCGGCGCGAAATTTCAAGCCCTCGTCCAGGAGCTGAAGTAGTGGCGGAAGATTTCTCTAAGCCTCTTGCTACCTTACGTGCCGAACTCAATTCGGCCTGGCAAAAGTTAGCCATTGACCAGAAAATCGCCGAAATCGCCAAGCTCGAGTCCGCCGTCGCCGATCCCGAAATTTGGCGCGACCCCCAACACGCCAAATTACAAAACGAAACCCTCGCCCACCTAACCGACGAGGTCCAGCCTTGGTCGCTGCTCAAACTTCAGCTCAACGATCTCGACGAGCTCATTGCCCTCCATGACCCCAGCCTCGAAGCCGAACTCGCCCATCAAATTACCATCTTGACTCAAAACCTCAACGAACTCAAAAAAGCTTTGCGTTTCCAAGGCAAATACGATAACTTATCGGCCATTTTGCGCATCACGGCTGGTGCCGGTGGCGTCGAAGCCATGGACTGGGCCAGCATGCTAGAACGCATGTACCTCCGCTTCGCCGAACGACACCATTTCCAAGTCCACTGTCTCGAACGCGTCACCGGGGAAGAAGCCGGGATTAAAACTGCCGTTTACGAAATCAATGGCACCAACGTTTATGGCCTGCTCAAGAGCGAGCACGGCGTCCACCGCCTAGTACGTCTGTCGCCCTTTAATGCGGATAATTTACGCCAAACCAGCTTCGCTTTAGTCGAAATCTTGCCCATTATCCAATCTGACACGGATATTACTATCAACGACAAAGATTTACGCATCGATGTCTATCATTCCGGTGGTCATGGTGGCCAGTCCGTCAACACTACCAACTCCGCAGTACGCATCACCCATTTACCCACCAACATCGTTGTCGCCATTCAGAACGAACGTTCACAACTCCAAAACAGGGAAAAGGCGATGGAGATCTTGCGTGGCAAACTTGCCCAGCTCCAACAAGAGCAACACGCCGAGAGTATCGACAAACTTCGCGCCGGCGAATCCGCTTCGTGGGGACAGCAAATTCGCAATTACGTCCTCCAGCCCTACAAACTCGTCAAAGATACCCGTACAACGTACGAAAGTACCGACCCCGACGCCGTGCTTGACGGCAAGATTGATGAATTCATCGACGCTTACCTAGAATCGATTTAGCTCCACCAATTAGCACAACCGAAGTCCGTTGTTTATTCAAAACGTTTGTGGTATTATAATAATATGATTCTGCTTGATCATGTCACCAAAACATATCCAGGCGACGAAGAGCCAGCTCTTGACAACGTTTCCTTACATATCGAACCGCACGAGTTCGTCTTTTTGGTTGGTAAATCCGGCGCTGGCAAATCTACTTTGATCAAAATGATCACCAAGGAAGAACATCCTGATTCTGGCAAAATTATCGTCGGCGGCATCGACCTCGATTATGTTCGTCGTCGTCATATTCCGCACTATCGTCGTCGTCTCGGCGTAGTGTTTCAAGATTACAAGTTACTTCCTACCCGCACTGTTTTTGAAAATGTAGCTTTTGCACTCGAAATCGCCGGCATGAGCAATCGCGAAATCCAAAAAACCGTTCCTAAAGTCCTCGATCTAGTCGGTCTCGAAGGGAAATCCCACAAATTCCCCCAGCAGCTTTCGGGTGGCGAACGTCAGCGCGTCAGTATTGCGCGTTCGGTTGCACGTCAACCAAAAATCCTCATCGCCGACGAGCCGACCGGGAACCTCGATGTTTTAACACGCCATGAAATTATTGATCTCTTGCAAAGAATTAATGACTTCGGCACTACGCTACTCGTCACTACACACGACGAAAATATCGTCAATAACCTTAGTAAGCGCGTAGTTACACTCAAAGCCGGTCGCATTATCGAAGATCAGAAATATCATGGTATCTACCGTCTCGAAGAAGATGAACCAGAACCCACCGCCATTACTACTGAAAAAATCGTCATTCCTCAGCCCATTATTGAAAAAATCCAGGCGCAGCGTCCTGCTCACAACCCTAAAGCGCCAACTTACAGCATGAAGATCGATCATAGCAAAACTCCTAAAACTACCAACAAAGCTACTGCTCCTAAATCTAGCAAAGTGCCCGTCGCGAAACCCACCCCCAGAACTACGCCAAAAGTCACCACTACTAAAACTACTCCGATTGCGAATGCTGCCACTACTAAACCTGCTAACGCTACTCCCGCTAAGCCAGCCGCTCCTGCAAAAAAATACGCCCGCGATTCGGCAAACCAGTGGTACGCCGCTAGCAAACCTCTAAAATCCGCACCGAAGCTCAGTAAACTTAGTGCTGGACAAACCATCAAACTCAAACCCGCCCCCAGCCTCAAACAAGTCGTCAAGAAGCAAGCCAACGTCATTAATCGCGCCAAACAAAAACGCGTAATCTAAAGGATCGTCATGATTGATAAAAAAGCCATCGAACAATCCGGGCACCAAGCGCTCAACAAAAACGCTCGCCAGAAGCAAAAAGCCAACCTCAAAACGTTGGTCGAGAATAGTAGCGTTGGTAAAGTGCGTAGTACAGGCCGCATCGTCAAGTACGGCGCCATCAGTTTTACGCGTAATATTTGGTTAACGATTGCTGCTACCCTCGTGATGACAATTACCCTCATCATTCTTTTGATTACAATTGGTGCTAGTCTCATTCTTAGCTCGACGGCCGACGCTATGCGTCAAAAAATCGATATTACGATTTACTTCACTCCGGGAACTAGCATGGAACAACTTACCGCCATGTCCGAAATTATCAAACAAGACCCCAACGTACGCGAAATCGAAAGTCTCGCCGATTCCAACATGGAATACCAAAAGTTCCTCGAAGAGAATAGCGATAATACCGACCTCCTGCTCGCACTAGAAGATCCCGACATGGCTCAAAAAATGCTCGAAACCTTGCAAGCTACCATGCGCATCAAAGTTCACGATCCCGACAATCTAGACGGTATTCGCTCGATCGTAAATAACAACGAGCTCTTCCAAGCCACACTTGACGACGACAAAGAACCTACTTACGACGTCAATCGTGCTGAAATCGCCACCGTCAATTCCTGGGCCAACATCGCCAAAAATGGCGGCCTCATTCTCGGCGCCGTCTTTCTCGTCATTTCTATTCTAGTTATTTTCAACACTATCCGCATGGCCATCTTCTCGCGCCGCGAAGAAATCTACATGATGAAATTAGTCGGTGCGGATACGAGTTTTATCCGCGGACCATTCTTGGTCGAAGCTCAAATTTGCGGTATTATCTCTGGTATCCTCGCAAGTACCGCTGCGTACTTCGGCTTCAAATTCCTCGCACCCAACCTCGAAGGTTACGGTATCGACGTTTCAACCGTGGCGCATTTCATGGCCACCAGCAATCTAGTTCTAGTTTACCTTGGCGTGATCTTGACGGGTATGCTAATCGGCACCATTTCCGCACGTCTCGCCATGCAGAAATATCTCAAATAGCCTTACCTCTTTACTTCTTGTGTTTTTCGTGATATATAATAATTATGGTTATTTCGCACAAACACAAAACTATCGGTTTACGCAGTATTCTCGCCGCCGCAGTTCTCTTATGCACTGTAATTATTAGTCATCTTCTACTTATTAATGATAATACTGAAGTTAATGCTGCTTATCCAGCCGGCTGCGTCACCCAAGCCTGCCGCGAAGCCGCCGATCGTGCTTCGGCTTCTGAAGCCCGCGCTCAACAGGCCGCGGCCAACGCGCGCACTCTCGAAGGCGAAGTCGAACGTCTCAATGCCGAAATCGCCGCCCTCGAAGATGAAATCGCCATGAACCAAGCCATTGCTAATGATTTACAAGAGCAAATTCAGTCCAACGAAGTCAAGCTTGATTTGCAACGTACTGCCCTCGCGAAATTACTAGCTAATATTCATTTCGAAGGAGAACCGGATACAATTACACTTCTAGCGGGCAGTAGTTCCATTAGTGAGTTAGCCGAGAAACAGTCTCGTCAGTCTAACGCGAAAGATCAAATCGCCGCTTCCGCCGAAGCCGTACGCCTCCTCAAGGAAGATCTCGAACGCCAAAAGCAAAGCGTCGATGCGCTGATTAGCGCCGCTGAACTCGGCCGGGCCGAAGCCGCCCACAAGCGTGCTCAACAAGAAAGTCTCATCGCCCGCTATCAAAACGACGCCGCGGCCTACGCCCGCGATTCCGAAGAGGCTCGTCAGACCATGCAACGCGAAATCGCCGCAGAAATCGCGCGTTACAACAGTGGCGGCGTAGTTGGCGAAGGTTACAACTCCTATCCTTGGGCAAATCGCTGTCCTCAAGACAACGTCGGCTACATCGTCGTCGGAGGTTACGTTTGTCAATGCACCAGTTACGCTGGGTGGAAAGTCCAAGAACGTTGGGGCGTCTACATTTCTAACTGGGGCAACGCTAACACTTGGGGTGTCAGTGCGGCCCGCCAAGGTTACGTCGTGAACGATACGCCCGCACCGCACACCGTCGCCTATAATACCGCTGGCATCTACGGCCACGTCATGTGGGTAGAAAGCATTAACGCTAACGGCACCATTAATCTCACCGAGTATAATAATAGCGGCAGCTCGAAGAGCGGCTTGCCAGGTGATTTCGGTGCACGTTACAACGTCAATCCGAGCCTCTATCGCTACATCCACTTCGATCAGCGACTATGGTAATATCAAAACTCGTGTGCTAAAATAATCCTATGAGCAAAACATGGGAAGAGCGTCAAGTTAGCCTCGGCGGAGCAATTATCGCTTCCGTGGTCACTTTGGCAATCGGTGTCTTCGTGGGGCTTAATTGGAATACCTTTGCCGCTAATTTCTTACCCTATCTCGGCTTTCAAACTACCGCTTCGAATAACTGGAGCGAGTTAGATGAAGTTTATAGCGTCTTAAACAGTAAGTTCGATGGCGACCTCGACCGCAGTCTCCTCCTCGAAGGTGCGAAAAAAGGTCTCGTCGAAGCCGCTGGCGACGTCTATACGGCCTACATGAGCCGTGACGAAGCCAAAGATTACGAAGCCACTCTCCACGGCGATGTTGGCGTCGGAATTGGCGTCGAAATGGGCCTACGCGATGGCTATGTGCGCGTTTTACGCACTTTACCCGACAATCCCGCACGCAAAGCTGGCGTCAAAGCCGGCGACATCATCTACAAAGTCGACGATGAAGAAGTTTATAACAAAACTTCAGACTACATTTCTTCCAAACTTCGCGGCGAAAAGGGTAGCAAAGTCAAACTAACCGTCGTTCGTGATGGCGAGGAAAAATCTTTTACCTTAACGCGTGAAGAAATCAATAACATCTCTGCTTACGTTGATTATGACGGCAGCACCGCTATTATCGTCGTCACCCGCTTCGATAGCGATACCGGAACTCTGATTCAAAAAATCGTTACCGACGAATTCAAGCAAAAAGGCGTTAAAAAAGTCATCCTCGATCTACGCGGTAACGGTGGCGGATACGTCGATGCCGCCAAAGATTTACTTTCACTCTGGATTGATGGTGATACCGTCTTAATTCAAAAAGACAAGAGCGGGCGCGAAACCACCACTCGTTCCAATCGCGGACAAGCCCAACTCGCCAATATGCCTACGGTCGTCCTCGTCAATGGTAGCACCGCTTCCGCCTCCGAAATCGTCGCGGGCGCCCTGCAGGATTATGATAAAGCCCAAATCCTCGGTGAGCAAACTTACGGCAAAGGCGTTGTCCAAACTCTTTTCAATCTCACCGGCGGTTCACTCCTCAAAGTCACCACCGCCCGTTGGTATACACCACACGGCACCAGCATCAACGGCGAGGGAATTACGCCAGATATCGAAGTCGAACGCACTTTCGAAGACATCAATCTCAGTCGTGATCCTCAGCTCGACGCCGCTAAAAAGCTCTAGTCGCTCACGTAGTACTTTAATAGAATATCATTTTATGGTATAATGAAACCATGATTAAAGTCTATTCTACTCAAACTTGCCCCTATTGCCACGCATTAATGGATTGGCTCGACCAACAAGGTATTAAATATACCGAAGTCGACGCCACCAATATGCCTGATATCACTGCTGTACCAGTCACCGAAATTAACGGTGAGCGCATCGTCGGTTTCGACCGCCCTGCCATCAAAAAGGCTCTCCAGAATGCCGCATCCGCAACGACCGACGCAGATTAAATCTCTCAAGCGTCCGCCCCTCATCTTAATTCATGGTTTTCGCGGCGCCCCCATCGGTTTACAAAGCCTCGCTCAGCACCTAGCTGCGGCGGGCTACGACGTTCACACGCCAGCCATTCCGCCCTTCGGCGGAGCAACCCTTGATGGTCCGTACGATGGCAAACATTACGCAGACTTTATCGCGAATTACATTCGCTCCCACAATCTCGAGCGTCCCATTCTGATTGGACACTCCATGGGTTCCATCATTACTGCTGCTACCGCACAATTCCATCCCGAACTTTTGAACCGTAAATTAGTCCTCCTCTCGCCCATTCCAGTCCGCACCTCGAAACTTATTACTCTCATCTCGCCCTTGGCCGCCTTCGCGCCCTCTTCGTGGGTTGATCACATTACGACGCGCTTTCTCTTCGCTAGCCCAGACAAAAAACTCTATCGCACTGCTCTCGAAATCACTCATCGCTGCGGTGAAAATAATCATCCCAGCACCAAAGATTTCATTGCTGCCACTAATTTCTCTACTCACAATTCGGTCTCTGATTTCAAATTCCGCCAAAAAGTTCTGATCATTGCGGGCGCCCACGACCACATTGTCAATCCGCGTCAGACCATCGCCCTCGCCAAACAGCTCCAAGCCGAATTGCACTTCATTCCGAACGCCGGACACCTCCACAACTACGAAGCTCCCGCCGAAACCGCCCAACTTATTCTCGATTTTATTCAATAATCAAACTTTACGCCACGGCCACCGCCGCTTCGACTCTTCTTTACCTTTTAGAACCATCGCTTCCTGATAAATCTCAACAAACCTACTCAACGTCCGGTTCAAATCGTGCGTTTTAGCAATCTCCAAACTTTCTTTACTGTATTTTTCTTGCAGCTTTTCATCTTGCAAGATTTTTACTAGCGCTTTCGTCATCGCTGGCAAATTTCTCGGCGCACATAAAATCCCGTTCTTCTTGTCCTGGCATAATTCCCGCACCGCTCCCGCATCTACCGCCACTAGAGGCAAGCCAGTTGCCGCCGCTTCGATCAGCACAATCCCTTGCGTTTCCGTCTCACTCGCCGTCGCAAACACCGTCGCCGATCGATAAATATCCACTACATCTGGCGGCATCACCCTACCCAGGAACTTCACCTGCTTTTCGATGCCCAAAGCTTTCACTAAATCTACCAGATGTCTCCGATCCGTCCCATCCCCCACGATCACTAGCTCCGCTTCCGGCACTTTTTCTAGCACTCCCGCAAAGGCTGTCACCACGTTACTAATACTTTTCTCCGGATCGACGCGCCCCACATACAACACCCGTGGCACGCTCGTTTCCAAATGAAACTTCTTCAGTACCTTCTGTAGCGGCTTACGCGGCGTAAACTGCGACAAATCCACCCCATTCGAAAGCGGTTCCACTGTCACATTAAACCTGCGTCGGTTTTTTGGTACTAAATCATCAATCGCCATCTCCGTCGGCATCGTCGCATATTCAGAATGCTTGAGAAAACTCGCCATGTATGCCCGCAACATCGCGTCCAACGGCCGCTTAATCGGCTTTAAGAACTTCACTTGACTAGTCAAATTATCCGGATAAGCATGTCCGGTACTCACCATCGGCACATCGTATTTCTTCGCATAACGTTGCGCGGCAATTGCAATCATCTCCGCCGTTTGATTATGAATCACGTCCGGATGAAACTTATTCAACGCCTTCTTTAGCTCTGGATAAGGATCCACCGTAATCCACAACCCATGACGATAAGCTAATCGTGGCACCGGCACTTTGTTGAGAATTTTTTTACCCTCTGGCACCGCATTAATCTGATCTGGATAAAACGGAAATCGAATCGACTTCATATAGACCGTCGTCACTCCATCTTGCTTCGTCCGGTGTCGCTTACCCGTGAAGCTCGGGCAAATCACCATCACTTCATGTCCCTGTTTCGCCAACCCTTTCGCCAAATTATGTGCAAAGACCGCCACCCCGTTCGTCATCGGATAGTAAAGATCAGAAGTAATTGCAATTTTCATACTTATATTATAACATATCGTCAATCGCGCTCCAGCAAAACCCCACAATTATGCTATAATGAGACTATGAAGAAAAAGTCCCCGACTAATTCCGTTACCGTCAATCGCCGCGCCCGCTTCGACTATCAACTCGGCGACGAGCTCACTTGCGGCATGTCTCTCTCTGGTCCAGAAGTCCGCCTCATTCGCGACCATCACGTTCAGCTCAAAGGCTCATTCGTTACGATTCGCAACGGGGAACTATGGCTCAATAATCTCACGCTTGGCGCCGATACCGCCCGCAATATTAAATTACTTATTACCAAGAAACAGCTCGCCACCCTCGAACGCGCCCGCCAAGCCGGCCTTCAGATCGTACCGGTCAAGCTCCTGGGCGGTAGCCGCTACATCAAACTCGTCATCGCCACCGGCAAAGGCAAAAAGAAGTACGACAAGCGCGACACCATCAAAAAACGTGATTTCGAACGAGGGAGGTACTAATGCGCCTTTTCTCCTGGAACATCAACGGCCTCCGCTCTGCCCTGCGCAATGGCACTTTTCTGGATTTTATTAATTCCGAACAGCCCGACATCCTCTGTCTCCAAGAGACCAAGACCAAACCCAACCAAGTCGAAGTCGACTTACCCGATTACCTCGAAATCTGGAATAGCGCCGAGCGCCCTGGCTACTCTGGTACTGCGGTCTTTACGCGCGTACAGCCACTCACCGAAGCCAACGCCTTCGCTGGCGATTTGAGCACTTGCTACGACTGGTGCGGCGAGAAATACGGCAACCCCCTCACCGAAGGGCGTCTCCAGACCATCGAATTTCCCGATTTTTACCTCGTTAATACTTACGTTCCTAATAGCAAACGCGACCTCTCCCGCCTCAACCTCCGCGAGCAAATTTGGGACCCCGCCCTCCTACGTCATCTCAAGCTCTTAGAAGCCCGTAAGCCCGTCGTCATCTGTGGCGATTTTAATGCCGCTCACACCCCTCTCGACCTTGCCCGCCCGAAAGACAACGAAGGTAACGCCGGCTTCACCGAGGAAGAACGCCAAGGCATCAAAAACCTCATCAGTGCCGGCTTCGTCGATACTTTCCGCTATTTCTACCCCAGCGAGCAACGCTACACTTGGTGGGCCCAATGGAGTCACGCCCGCGAGCGTAATATCGGCTGGCGCATCGATTATTTCTTCGTCTCCGAGAGTCTACTCCCACATCTTAAGTCTGCGCAAATTTACGAGCATATCCACGGGTCAGATCATTGCCCCGTTTCAATCGATTTGGAGTTCTAAATGGCTCATTTCGCTCCGATTAATAACGACCTATCCTTCTGGCAGAAACAGACTACTCCGCTCTATCCCGACCTCGCCTGGAACCTCCCCGAGCAGAAAACCGGCCACATCCTCGTCGCCGGTGGCAATAGCCAAAGTTGCTCCAACGTCATTCGCACCTCCGAATTCCTCGCGCATACCTTTCCGCTCCGTCAAGTCACCACGCTACTTCCCGACGCCTTGCGCGCTCAGCTACCCAGCATCGCCGATCTCGATTTTGCGCCTTCTACCGGCAGCGGCTCCTTCGCCAAATCCGCCCAGCTCGAACAAAAATTCTCCCAAGCCGACCTTTCGCTCCTCATCGGCGACGTTTCCAAGAACGCCGAGACCGCGATCGCTCTGAGCGACGCCATCCAAGCCACCACGAATCCTTTTGTCCTCGCTCGCGACACCGTCGATCTCCTCGCTCCCACCGCCAATAATTTCCTCGAGAACGACCGCACTTTTCTCATCGCCTCGATGTTACAGCTACAAAAGATCTTCCGCGCCGTCTACTACCCTCGCATGCTGATGCTCTCGCAACCATTAGTTGCCGTCATCGAAACTTTACACAAATTTACCCTCACCTATCCCGTTACCATTCTCACTTTCCACCAAGACAATATCATCGTCGCTCACGCCGGCCAAATCACCACTACCCACATTGCCGATACCGACTATTCACCGATTTTACTCTGGTCCGGGCAGCTCGCCGCCAAAATCGCCGCTTTCAACCTCTATAATCCTAACCGGTCGCTCGAAGCTACTACCGCCGCTATACTCTATAAATAGCTTACGCTATTGACTTTTTCAGTCATCTGTGCTATAATAAGAGATAGGCAATGCTGCTACGAAATGGAGGGGATTTTATGCGAAAATACTACATTGCCGACCTACTCACATTGTCAGAGGTAATTCTGGCAGGCATCTTACTATGGATGACTATCTTCAACGTTCACGCCGACTACGCCCTTTGGGTTTTTGTCGCCGGGGAATTGTGCGATGCGCTCGACGGACCTTGCGCCCGCCGCTGGCACTACCCCGACGATGGCAAATACCGCTGGTGGCGCCACTACAACAGCGAAATCGACCAAATTTCCGATATCTTGCTAGCCGTAGCTTGTGGCCTCTATCTCATCTTCCGCGTGAACCCAATCGGCGGCTGCTTGTTGCTCCTGGGCATTGGCACTTTCTGCGTCATCGTCCAGTACAAACTCTACGGCTACGACCGCGACACTCACCGCTTCCGCCGCAAAAACTACATTTACGCCGAACAGCTCATTCTGTTCCGCCGCAAAGTTTACGTTTTTATCGGCATCGGCGGCGCCATCGCGCTCCTCGTCTGGGCAACCAGCTGGTCCATCTACGTCAAAGTCGGCCTCGCGCTCGTCGGTATCGTTGCTGGCATCTACCTTGCCAAGAAAAAGCGCAACCGCCTCACCGAAGATCAAACCCCACTCTGATAGTCATCCCCTCAACGGTCACCGCACTGGTGACCGTTTTTCTTGCGCCGCTTTTTCTTCGCGCGCCAACTTATAAGCCTCCATCAACTTCTTGATCTGCTTCGTTTGCACTACGCCCTGACGATTCCGCAACATCACCTCACTCATTTTCCGCACCTGCTCAGCTGGGAAATTCTCCAACGCGATCGCCATCGCCTCCGCCTCCGGCCCATCAGCCAACAAATATCCGCCTTGCGGCACGACTTCCCGCATCGTCGGATCACAGAAAAATACCGGCAACCCCGTCGCTTCCGCCTCCAGCAACGTCATCGCCTGCACGTCAAAATTATAAGAAACCGTCACCCCCAAATGCGCCTCCCGCATCCGCTCAATAATTTTTGGACGCTTCACTTGACCGTAAAACTTCACTTTTAGATGATGTCGCTTTGCATATCTCTGCGCCTTTTTCAACGTATTTCCGTTACCATACACATACAGCATATATGGTCGCTTCAGCATCTTCAGCGCCCGCAAAAACGGCATCATACGCTTTTCTTTCGACACTCGCGAATTCCAAACCATCTTTAGTACGTCGCCGTCTTGCATACTCCGCACCGCGAACTCCGCACCCACCAACTCTTCCGGAATGCCATTCGATACCACCACGATTGGCCGCTCTACACCATAATGTTCCAACTTCCGCGCTAAGTGCTGCGATGGCACAATCACGACGTCAGCCTGCTGCGCATGATTCACCATCAACGTCCACATTTTCGCTCGCGTTCGCGTCGGTGCCTGGAACTGATCCCGCTTCACTTTCGCCGTATGCGGCAGGCAGCACCGGTGCGCGAAGTTCAATCCCGCCGCCGTCACATACTTAAAAGGATGGGGAATATTCACGGCAATCGCCATATCTTCGCGTCCATGCATCGTCTGCACCAGCGGCAAACCAAACCGCTTCGCCAATCTAATTCCCGCTATACTACAGCTAGCCTCGTAGTGTACATGCACGACATCAAATTGCGCAAAATCCGGAAACTCTTGCAATACAAATTCCTCGACTACTTTTGGTCGCTTCGCAATTACTGCTCCACTCACCTTAAGCCATTTATGACTTGGCACTGTCACTACATTTTGCTCGCGCGCACCAAACCCCGGACAGAATAACGTCACTTCATGCCCTAAGCGCTCCAATTCATCTTTTTGCGCCTTAATCGAAGAGGCAATCCCTCCATTGCCCCACGGCGCATAGATGTCGGTAAAGATTGCAATTTTCATATCTTCATTATATCACAAGAACGTAAATAACTTATGTTACAATAATGATATAAACAGGAGGAAATCATATGACTACTTATCGCACCGCCGAGAGCGTTTCGCCTAAACATCCTGACAAGCTTTGCGATCAAATTTCTGATGCTATTCTCGATGCGTATCTCGCCGCAGATCCCCAGGCGCGCGTCGCGGCTGAAGTCTGCGGTGGCCACGGTCAGGTTTTCATCACTGGCGAAATCACCTCCACTACTCCAGACGTTGATATTCCTAGTATCGCTAAGCGTATCGCTGGCGACGATATGAAAGTCTTCACCAACATCGTCCAGCAGAGTCCCGAAATCGCCCAAGGCGTCGACACCGGTGGCGCTGGCGACCAGGGAATTATGATTGGTTACGCTTGCGACGAAACCCCGGAGCTCCTGCCACGCGAAGTCGTCCTGTCTCGCCGTCTGAACCAATTCATTTTCGCGAAGCATCCCTACGATGGCAAAACTCAAGTCACCATCCAATGCGACGATCCAGAGCATTGGCAACTCCATTCTATCGTCGCCAGTTTCCAAAATACCTCCCAAACCGAACTTGACGAGCTCGTCCAAGCTTTCATCGAACAGGAAAAGCTGCCTGGCCAGCCCACTCTCCATCTCAATCCCGCCGGCGATTGGCATCAAGGTGGCTTCGAAGCCGACACTGGTCTGACTGGGCGCAAACTCATTGTCGATAATTACGGTCCACGCATTCCAATTGGTGGCGGCGCTTTCTCCGGCAAAGATCCTTCCAAGGTTGATCGCTCCGCCGCTTACATGGCTCGTCACATCGCCGTTGACTACCTCCGCCAACATCACGCCCACGAAGTTTTCGTCCGCCTCGCCTATGCGATTGGCTACGCTAACCCGCTCGAGCAGACTGTGATTATTGACGGCCGAGACGAGCAAATTACCGGCTACGACCTCACGCCGCGTGGCATCATTCAGCAACTCGATCTACTCCGTCCAATCTACGAACCCACTGCTCGTTACGGCCACTTCGGCGAAGGTTTCGGCTGGGATATTTAAGCCTGTTTTCGCTTTACTCCAATTTATATCGCGCTGATTACTTTGTCTTACGTTTGTTTACGCTACGCTTTTTCGCACTGCCCACGTTAGTTCGACGTGCTGTTGTGTTGCGCTTTTTGGTTCGACGAAACGCCGCATAGCCATACCGATTATTCCGCGGATCGCGAAAGAGAAAATTGCGCATCGGAAATCTCGTCGACATCAAATATACTACCAAAATCGTGATGCCCGCCACCACACTCATTACGCCGCCCAGCCCACTCACTGGCGGTAACTGCAAAATGTACGCAAAAGCTACCGCACTCAAAAACGCTGCCACGATAAAACTACTAATATCGATAAACAAAATCGGCCGCTTCGTCAGCACTTGATACCCATAGAAAATTGCCGGAATTACAATCACCGGAATCACGAAAGCTACACTTCGCGCCAGCCAATAATTAGGATTGTCGCCCAGAAACCAAATATCCACCAGCATACAACAAATCATTCCCGACAAAGCTAGCTTTACGTGCTCCCACGTGCTTTCATTTACTGCAGCAAAGATCCCCACAAACTTATTTTGATGAGACCATTCGTAAGCAAAGTGCAATAATGATCCGATTGTAGAAATTGCAATTGTTTCGATAATAATTATTAACCAAGTATTCATATTTAATTAATATTATAAACAAATTCTTGCTTTTTCGACCAAAATTCCTTCCGGAAAAATTTTTTATTTATTTTTTGGCCCATTTTTGCACATTTTTACGCCAGAAATTTTTTGTAAATTAATTATTCTAGCTATTTTCGCAAAATTCGACTTGACTTTTGGCTTTATCCTAAGTATCATTGTATTAAGTTAATAATACAATGATACAAGATTTACATATATGGAATTCAACTTTACTAACGACCGTCCGATTTATCTCCAACTCGTCGAGCAACTCGAGCACTACATTATTTCCGGCCAATTTTCACCTGGAGAAAAGTTACCCTCCGTCCGCGATTTTGCCTACTACGCCAAAGTTAATCCCAACACCATGCAAAAAGCTCTCCAGGAACTCGAAGACAAGCGCCTCATTATTACCGAACGTACAAACGGCAAATTCGTCACCGACGATGAACGATTCCTCCATAAACAGCAAGCCAAATTCGCCCAGCAAAAAATCCAAAAGTTCCTCACCGAAATGCAGGACTTAGGTTTTTCGTACACCGACACAATTAAAAACTTACAAAAGTTTAAAGGAAAATAATCTATGGCTACCACCAATCAAAAATCCCAAACCACTTCCCAACCACCCCTCCTCGAATATCGTCACGTTAGCAAAAGTTACGGCCATCGCGCCGTCCTCCGCGATATTAATCTCCGCATTCCTTACGGCAAAATCATCGGCCTCCTCGGCAAAAATGGCACCGGCAAAACCACTCTCATCAAACTTGCCAACAACCTACTCACACCCACCAGTGGCGAAGTTTTGTTCATGGGTGAACCGCTTGGTACTCGTAGCAAGCTCAACATTGCTTACTTACCGGAACGCACTTATCTTGATCGCTCCATGACTATCCGGCAAGTCCTCCACTATTTCGACGAGTTCTACACTAACTTTAACCACGCCAAAGCCGTCACACTTTTGCAAGATCTCGACCTTGATCTCAACATGAAAATTGCCAAAATGAGCAAAGGTATGCAAGAAAAATTGCAGCTCATTCTCGTTATGAGTCGCGAAGCTAAATTGTATATTCTCGACGAACCGCTCGGCGGTATCGATCCTGCTACGCGCGACTATATTCTCGACACCATTCTCAACAATTTCCAAGAAGGCGCAAGCGTCCTTATCTCCACCCATTTAATCGCCGATATTGAACGTATTCTCGACGAAGTAATTTTTATTAATAACGGACACATTATGCTCCAAGGCGAAGCTGACAAAATTCGCACCGAGCAACACCAATCCATCGACGAAATTTTCCGTCAACAATTCAAAAATCCTACGCATAAACTTCAAAAGGAGCTCTAATCATGCTTAGCAAACTTATCAAATACGATCTTAAATATATTCTCAAATCCACAGCTATTTTCGTCGCGCTACTTTTCGCAAGTATCATTATCTTTAATATTACTTCTTACACTCCCGAATATGTCTTCGACTCGCAGACCGGCGACGTCCTAGAAGAAATCTTACCACCCGGAATCATCATCTTCATTCACGGTCTGGCTTACTTTATGATCTTCGGATTTTTAGCTGGGCTAGTTTTCATCACTTTTCTAACAATTTGGCGACGCTTCAAAAATAATTTTTACGGCGACGAAGCCTACCTCACGCATACTTTACCTACTACTCGACGCACTCTCTGGCGCGCCAAAGCCTGCAGCACTCTGCTTGTCATCGCCCATCTACTCATCGTCTTCCTTGTCAGCGGTTTACTCCTTTGCCTTTCCATCAGCGGCTTGCAGCTCCTCGAATCAATCGGATTAATGGGCGGCAACACGCACGGTGTCGGCATATATTTCTCCGCCCAGCCTCACCATATCGGCTTCTATCTCGGCTTCGGTCTTGCTCTATTTACGCAATTTTCCTTCATCGCCTTTTGCGGCCTCACCGGCATCATTATCGGTCACCGCGCCATCGATCATCACGACATCTGGTCTATCGTCGCCGGCTTCGCCAATTACACGCTCTGCGGTATATTACTCGTTGGTTTACTTTACCTCTACAGTCTTTGTGATTCAAATCTGAGTTTCGTTTTTAACAATGTTGGCGATCCCAACCCAGCCATTGTCAACGAAATCACCAATCTCATTCCATACGTTTTTGGTGGCATCGGCGCAGTATATATTATTATTGTTGCCGCCCAATTCTGTATTGATCAAAAACTCCTTGCACAGGGAATTAATTTAGACTAAATTCGAACCTTGTAAATTGCGCCCCCCCCCCGTGGTATAATTAGAACATAATTTATCAAAGGAAATTATGCCGACACAAAACCAACTTGTTATCCACGGGATTTACAAACATTACAAAGGCGATTACTACATCGTCGAAGACGTTGCAACCCATAGCGAAACTGGCGAAGAACTAGTTATTTACCGCGGTCTCTACAACGGCAAAAAGTTCGGACAACACCACTTGTGCGCTCGCCCCAAAGCTATGTTTCTTTCCGAAGTCGATCACGTCAAAAATCCCCACGTCATTCAAAAATGGCGTTTTGAACTCCAAAATATTAAAAGTCAGCACGAGGAGGAAAGCTAATGCCTGGACTTACTTTAACAAACGTTTCCAAAACTTTCAGCGGCAAAAAAGTTGTTAATAATATTTCATTTTCGCTCGATCGACCTGGTGTCTTCGGCTTGCTCGGTACGAACGGTGCTGGTAAAACTACCACCATCCGCATGTTGCTTGGTATCATTACAAAAGATAGCGGCACTATCACTTGGAATGATGCACCGGTCTCACGCAAAACTGTTAATTTCGGTTATCTACCCGAAGAACGCGGCGTCTATCCCAAAATCAAAATTTACGATCAGCTCATGTACTTCGCCGAGCTCAAAGGCATGGATCGAACTTCCGCCGACACCTCGATTCGCAAGTGGGCCAAACGTCTCAAAGTCGAAGAATATCTCCCTATGCTCGCCGAAAAACTTTCCAAAGGGAATCAACAAAAAATTCAATTTATTACCGCCGTCCTCCACGATCCAGATTTATTAGTGCTCGACGAACCCTTCAGCGGCCTCGATCCCGTCAACACTGAACTCATCAAAGAAATCATCATCGAGTTAGTGCACGACGGCAAATTCGTTATTATGTCAGCGCACCAAATGTCCACCATTGAAGAATTTTGTAGCGACATTCTCATTCTCAACAAAGGCAAAACCGTCCTACAAGGTAATCTCAAAACTATCAAAGCCAGCTATCCTGCCAATCGTGTTCAAGTCGACGCCGAGCAAGATATTAGTAAATTCATTCGCAGCGCTAAATTACCGATCGAAAACGAGAAAAACTTACAGTACACGCTCAAACTCACCGACGAACAACAAGCGCACGATCTTCTCTCAAAACTCGTTGGCGCGAATGTCATTATTAATCGTTTTGAAATTATGAAACCCACGCTCAACGATATTTTCATCGAAAAAGTCAGCGCTAAAACAGGAGGCACCAAATGAAAGATATTTTCACCGTCGCAAAATTTACTGCCAAGGATATGCTCGGACGCAAATCCTTCCGCATGTCGACTATCATTATTATGCTGTTCATCATTGTCGGCTGTAACATTCCGAACTTTCTCAATGCCATCAATGGCGGTGACTTCAGTGATAAAGTTCTCATCACCGACCAATCTGATCTTTACGATGGTCAACTCAGCGCACTGCAAGATGCCATTCCTAATTACGATCTCGTCATCGAAAATCGTCCGACCGAGGACATCAAAAATCAAATTAAAGATGGTGAGCTAAACTCTGCAATTATTATTACGCCAGGAGAACATGCTCCACATATTGAATACGTTGTGAAAAACACTGCCGTCAGTGGTACTATACCGGCAGAATTATTTGAGCCGCTCAATACTTTATATCGCAACTTACAAATTAGTAAATTGCATCTCACACCCAATCAAATTGCTAATCTCACTACACCCATCGACGTCGAAATCGCACAAGTCGACGAACAGCAAATCAACGGTAATATCGTCGCCATGATGATGCTTTCAATCGTGCTGTTTTATGCCATTTACTTTTGCGCTTTTCAGGTTTCCAGCTCCATCACCGTCGAAAAAACTTCCAAAATTATCGAAACACTTGTTACTTCTACCAACCCTAGTAACATCGTAATCGGTAAGACTCTCGGCATCGGTCTAGTCGGACTTTTGCAAATGGCTATCATTGTGACGACTGCTATCGTTAGCGCTTATAGCTTCCTCGATCACGCCATCATTGAAGCAGTCTTCGACATGTCTCACTTCAACATTTTCCTCGGCCTCATGAGTATCGTTTATTTCGTACTCGGCTACGCACTGTTTGCCTTCGCCTATGCTCTCACCGGTTCCACCGTCAACAAACCCGAAGACATTCAATCTGCCAATGGTCCAGTCGCAATCATCTCGATGATTGGTTTCTATTTCGCTTATTTCACGCTTACCGACCCCACCAGTAGCATTAATGGTTTCGCGGCTGTCTTCCCGATTTCTTCACCATTCTGCATGCCGATTCGCATCATGATGGGCCTCGCCTCGCCAGTCGAAATTATTATTTCCGTGCTAGTTTTGCTCGTGACTATCGCTATCATCGCGCGCATCGCAATTAAAATTTACTCCAACGCCATCCTCAACTACGGGACGAAACTCAGCGTTCCTGAGTTACTCAAACTTTACAAAAACAAATAAAAATCATTTTTCCTAAGCGACTCTTCGGAGTCGCTTTTTTGCGTCTAACTCTTCCCGAAAAAGCATAACCGCTATATAATATATATTATAATTTCAACAAAGGAGGAATGGTGGCAACCCAAAAGAACCACTCGAAGACTACTAAAACTAAAACTGTAGCAACTAGCACTACTACAACCAAGCCCAAAACCAACAAGCCCGATCGCAAACCTGACCATAAACCCGATCATAAGCCTGCTACAAAATCTGCTACTACCACGTCCTCATCTCATGCTCCTACTCATAAAGATAATAAATTTATCGCCATCGTCATCGCCGTACTTTCTATCATTGCCGTTGTTACCGCCGTCACTATTATCGCTGTCTCCTGCACCAACAATGCCTCTCTCGTCGTCGAAAATGGCAAAGGCGACAAAATCACCACGGCTTATCGCGGCTTCAACGACAATCAATTCCGAATCAAGATTCCCGTCGATTTCACCGAACTCGACCAAAAAGCCATCACCGAAAAATACGGCAACGAAGCTCCTAACTATGTCTACGCCGACACCAACAATGACGTCAATATCACGGTCAAACTCACCGACAATAATCTCGGCAATGATCAAATCGAAGAATATCTCAATACTGTCAAAGCCATTTTTAACGCCAGCGGTAATGTAATTACCACCGATTATTACAAAGTCGACGATTACAATGTTGCCACCATTCAACTTACTTCGGAATCCACAATCGGCAATTTCTACAACCACATGATGTTCTTCTCGCAAAATGATAAGCTCATTATTGTCTCCTTCAACTGTCCTGCCGACCAGCGCGATAACTGGCAAAAAGTCGGTGAGTTTATTATTAAATCTCTAAACTTCCAAAAATAATCACCCACACCAACTCATCAAAAAATCCCCCGACAAGGGGGATTTTTGTAGGGCTTTTAACGGAGTACTTCCATGCGGTAATTGACCGCGCCGTTATCAGTGCGCCAAGCATACACGAGAATATCTTGCTGCGGGTTGCCCATGACCAACGCTGCAAAAGTATTATCCACGCTGGAAAGATTTGCTTCAGTATAGGATTTTTCGCCCGATGTTACTGCCGTTGCATTCGGATTAGGCCGACAAACCCCATTGATCAATTTCATACCCGCCGCCGTCTCGCCATCCTTATCGCCGACGAAGTCCCCTCGCACTACACTTACGATCACACTACTATCGTAGCCGTAATCTTTAATCACTTCCTGTCGCTCATCATCTGTATACCAGTGCACTTGATAAACGTAATCCGGTCCTTCCTGCGCTTCGCACTTGGCTTGTTCCGAATCCGGTTTCTCGCTCGGCTTATTCGCCTCGTCCTTATTCACGCACTGCCCGTTTTGTACGACCTGACCTTCGCCACACACAATCGCTTTTTTAATTTCGAACTTTACACCAACCGTGCGCAATTCTTTATGACCGTCTTTATTTTGCAAAATCCGGAAAGTCAATTCTTCATTACCAGCCGCATACTTATTCAGCGCCGCCGCGTAAATCACAATCGTCACACCGTCCTCACGCTTCACGACGTAATCCTGACCCGAAGTCAGTAACTTACCGCCAATCTTCACTTCATCAATATTCGAACAAGTTTCGTCACAATTTAATTTCGCAAACTTCAGCGTGAAATTATCCTTCGTCCCGAGATAATATACCGGCTCGAGCGCCACACCATTCGCCCCCACGATATCCTGCACGTAATCAACGCCCTCAATCACTTCGATTTCATCCGGATCTTCCGGCTTCTCCTCGACTTGACTGTTATCATCCGAGGGCTTTTGCTCCTCTTGATTATTCTGGCGATTAGCGCCCCAGTACAAGAACCAGAAAGTCAACCCGACTACCACCAGCACCGTCAATAATGCAATCAACGCCGTCATCAACGGTTTCTTGCGCGTCTTATGATTTTCCAGCGCACCCGTCAGATCGTCCACGTCCAAAACCGCTGCGTCAGTTTTCTTTTCCGTCTTCACTTCAGCGCGTTTTTCCGACTTCTCCGCTTTCGCACCCTCGTGCACTTCTACAGTTTTCGTCTCGACTTTTGTCTCCGTCTTAGTTTCGGTTTTTTCTACCGGCTTCGCCTCGCTAGCTTTCGCTTCGTGCTTCGGAGCCTCAGCCTTCTCAGTACTTTTAGTTTTTGCGAGCGTCTCGCGCAAAGTTTCTACTTCCGCAGGATGCTTTTTCTTGTTTGGTGTTGTTTTTGCCATACGCAATCTTCCTTCTGATGGTAATTTGATATAAAACTACTTACTATTATAATATATATCACCTATTTTTACCAGTGCTATCGCGCATCTGTTTTCCCTAGCAGTAAGTTCAAACGCCGCCAACTTAGTACATTTGACACTACCAAAACTTTCCAACCTGCGTTAGCCCCGACGCAAACGCCGCCGACTTAGTACATTTGTTATCACGATAAAACCAATCATAAATAACCCGATTACTAACCAGTTCACCATCACTCCCTGCAAACTTTCCCACGACACTTGTTCGAGATTACTAATTCGCTCGTTCGCATTAATGTACCAATACGAAGGCAACACGTGCGCCGCCGCCAAAACCATACTCGGCAAAAACGCCACCGGCACAAATGCCCCACACAAGAAACTACTCCCCAACCCCACGACGTTCGTAATACCATTAATCGCATTGCGGCTTTTAATCACATTCGCCAACAGGAAACCCAGCGCCGTCACACATAACGTAAAGAATAGGGAATTAATTATCAGACACAACCCCTGCATCGTTAACATTGCTTCACCCACAATTACCAAACTAATCAAAACGTAAATCTTCCACAACACGATCGCAAACAAACTATTCGCCACCAACAAAATTCGATTAATCTTTTTCTCACTCATTCCACCCACCGCAATTCGTCGCGCCACTTTTGCATTCCGAAAGCTCAGCATGACCGTGCAAATTATATACACGCACCCCATAATTAACGGATAATTCATAAAATTATAATACGTAGCTGCTCGCCTTAAACCTTCCGTATCGCGTTTCGCCGTCATCTCCACTTCGATACCTTTCGCCAACGCCGCTTCTACATCGCGAATTAACTCCGGCTCTTTTGCATCAATCAAACGAAAACCTCGCGCCGTTTCTAGAAATCGTTTCAAATCTAACTCCGCCAAACTCGCGTTATAATCCCCAGTACTTTGAATTTTAATTTCCGGATCCTTACCGTCCAAAAAATCTTTCCGGAAATCTTGCGGAATTTCGATAATATAATTTACCGCCCGATAAAATAACGCATCCGCTACGTCTTCCGTATTTTCGGCTAATTCCGTCAAATTACTTCGCTCCGCCAAATATTTTATCAAACTTTCCGTAACCCCCGCTTTTTCATCGTGATTAATCACATATACATCCGGTCTCGTCGCTTCGAAATTCGTCACGCTTTCATTCGCTTGCAAACTAAATATCGAGAAGAAAATCAGAATTGCCGCATACATAATCAGCACCCATTTATTACGTTCGACGATTCGCAAAAATGCCTTAAATACTATCATACTGTGCCTTTCGTAAACTCATTACTGAAATACTTGTCGTCGCCACAACTAATACAGCCAGGATTATCACATCTCCCCAGAAACGTTCTAGTCCATCGTAATAATATAATGCGTACAAACCATCCGTAATTAAATTCGCCGGGTTCACTTGATTAAGCACCGGGAAATTTGCATCGACCAAATATTTCATCGTGATACCCATCATCCCTGCCAACATACAACCAAACATCGCCACGGCAATCATAATTCCAGTTTTCGTCGCTTCGTTGGTTTTTACTACCGCCGCTAGCATTATTCCGAGCGTCAATCCTGCCAGACTGCCCAACAGCGCAATCAGCACCACCAGTCCCCACCTACTACCGTAATCCACCCCCAACACCAAAACTGTGTATCCGAATAGTAAACCTAGCCCCGCCAATTGAATCAAATAGCTCGCCAGCAATCCACCCAGCACCAACTTCCACTTCGGCACCGGACTCATCTCGATACGCTTACCGCTTGCACTCATATTCGCCAGTAATTGGTTGATCGCTACCATCCCGATAATCCCACCATACAAACACGTCATCGCGATCAAAGTATAATATTCAATCACCGTATAGCTCAAATGTTCACTCGAACCATCCGCCAGTTCCATCTCCGGCAAATTTAGCAAGTCATTAAGCTTACTCGGATCTTCGCGCATGATTTTTTCGATCAGGGAACTTTGCTGTGCAATACGCTCGACTACCGTCTTGAGAATTGTCGCGTTAATTCCATTCTGTCCAATCGTCACTTGCGGCCGAACCTCATCGCATTGTGTCCCTTCGCACCAATTATTTCCGGCTTCTTTCAGCAGCTCTACATAGCCAACAATTTCTTCCTGTTCTAATTTTTCCCGCGCTTCCTCCCGCGTTAAATAAGTTGTATCAAACATCCGTTCCGGATTTTCCGGATCACTCAAACTCTCCATTGCCTCTCTAAATCCTACCTCCTCCCGCCAATTTTCATTCTCCACCACTGCAATTTTTATTACGTCTAGCTGCTCACTTTTTTCAATATTCGAAAACGCCAAATTGAAAAAAGTTGCCATAATTAGCGGAAACGCAAACGTCCAAAACACCAACGCGTGATCGCGCAAAATTATCCGCAAAGTATATTTAAAATTATGCCAAAACATTAGTCGTGTAGCTCCTTGCCCGTTAATTCCAAGAAAACATCATTCAGCGTCAGCCCCGCCACTTGCTCCACCGGTTTATCTTTTACTAACTTTTTCAATTCTTCATTGGTGCCGCTCGCAATAATTTTACCTTTATCCAAAATAATTATTCGGTCGCACAAATGTTCGACTTCTTCCATATAATGCGTCGTATATACGACCGTTGCGCCGCGCTTGCGTAAGGTTTTAATATTATCCAAAATCCGGTTCCGGCTCTGCGGATCCACCGCCACCGTCGGCTCGTCCAAAAAGATCAATTTCGGTTTGTGCGCAATTCCGCACGCAATATTTAACCGCCGTAATAATCCACCCGACAATTGTTTCGGACGATATTTTTGATACTCTCCGAGCCCCACTAATTTAATCGCATCTTCTACGCATTTTCGGCGCTCCGCCCGATTCGCAATATACAACCCGCAGAAAAAATCCACGTTATCATACACGTTCAATTCTTCGAACACCGCCACATCCTGAAACACCACACCAATCTGCCGTTTAATTTCATAAGCATCCGGACGCATTTTTTCACCAAAAATTTCGATGCTACCTTTATTGTATTTCAGCAACGACAAAATACAATTAATCGTCGTTGATTTACCGCTACCATTCGGCCCTAGCAATCCGAGAATTTCTTTTTCTTTCACTTCAAACGATAAATTATCCACCGCTTTCTGTTTTTTATAAATCTTCGTCAGCCCCTTCACCACGATTACATTTTCACTCATTTATTTTTCTCCTTTCTGCGCGCCCGCCAACATTTCTTGCACGGCACTCGTCAATAATTTTTCAATTTCTTCATCACTTAATTGCACCGTTTGCGTCGAAACCAAAGTTGCCAACCCGTGCGTAAAAATCCACACTTTCAAATGAAAAGTTTCTTGTTCCTCGCGATCAAAACCCGTCATGCGCATCCCGCATTCTATCACTTCTTTACCTTCAATCGTATTCAGCAAAAATGCGTTCGCTGTTAGATCAGTTTTCATCATAAACAAAATCCGAAAATAATTTGGATAATCACGCGCGAAACGAATGTAAGCCAAACCCGTCGCTTTGTAAGGTTGTTTCTGCTGCATCGCATCCGTCATATAAATATGATAAATGTGATACATCGTTTCAATCGCAATTTGTTTCAGCTCATCCATACTCTTAAAATTATAAAAAATCGGCTGTACCGAACAATGCAATACTTCCGCCAGCCGTCGCGCCGTCAATTCCTCTAGGGAATCAGTTTTGAGAATCTCCAAAGCTGCTTTGACGACGTCTTCTTTCTGTACACGCTTATTAATTACCATCTCGTCGCTCGTTTATAGTTCATTTTAATAGTATAACACGTGTTATTATAACGCATGTTATAATAACTGTAAACCCGCATTTTCCTTCATAATCACATTATAATTCATCATTTTTCACCTATATCCCACCGAACGAATAAACCACACCTAGCAAAACGAAATATATTCTGCACAATTTCCGCCACCAACGTGTATAATAAAATTATAATTATTTATTCCATGGATATTTTCATTGATTTCACCGTTTTTATTCTGATTTATTTTCTCTTCTTTTTCAGAAAATGGCACCGCCGCGGCAAAGATATTCTCCTCATCAACACCACCATGTACATTTATTTAGTTTTCGTCTTTTATTTCACTTTGATGCCCATCCTCACTTCACTACCTTTCGTTCTGAATCATCCTTACACCCCCATGAATCTCCAACCTTTCATTGACGTTTCGTACGGTCGCGGCGATTACACTCGCCAAATCATTCTCAATATTATTATGACGATTCCGTTCGGCTTCCTTTTTCCGCTCGTTTATCGCCAAAATCGCACCCACGGCCCTTCATCAAATTCCGAGCCCACTCGTTCCGAACGTACAAACACTCTCACCTATCCATCCGTCTTTTTCCAAACCATTCTCTGCACTTTTCTCCTCAGCTTTAGCATCGAAATCATCCAGCCCCTCCTCAACGACTGCCGCTCCTCCGACATTACTGACGTCATCACTAATGTCCTTGGTGGTTTCATCGGCTACCTTTGCTATCTCGTCGTTCGCCCCATCGCTTTTCGTCTCCTCGACCAGCTACGCGATCACATTCAAAAATCAACAACATAAACATCGCATCAAAGACCTCAGTCACAAAGGACACACCCAAAACTCAGCCACAAATATCGAACCTAACAAAAACGTCGAGCCTAATGCCCGACTACACGTACTCACATCGCAACAAACCAACTTTGTATCAAACGTGACGTCCTAACTTGGTGGGCGAAGAGGGAATCGAACCCTCACTCTTTTGCAAGAACCAGATTTTGAGTCTAGCGCGTCTACCAGTTCCGCCATCCGCCCAGATATGCACATTATATCACAAAACCTCCGCCAACGGAAGATAAAATGCATAACTTTTCGCAATTCTGCTTCCACGATAATTCCGTTTTCATCAACCAGCTACCATAATTCACTTTCCACCATTCCGCTTTCCTAGAATATATGCTATAATATATTACATGGAATCAAACGATGGTGGGTACTCTCCTGAGCCGCAGGAATCCGCTGCGGAAATC
Source organism: uncultured Candidatus Saccharibacteria bacterium (assembly GCA_964618675.1). Taxonomy (GTDB): domain Bacteria; phylum Patescibacteriota; class Saccharimonadia; order Saccharimonadales; family Saccharimonadaceae; genus Nanosyncoccus. The sequence goes on from CAZUBN010000002.1 coordinate 45,680, forward strand.
GCCCGCAAGAAAGTACTTGCGGTCTATTCTGCTACGATGGCCAGCCTCAAGAACAATCCTTCGGGCACCACGCGCAAAGGCGATCATTACATCACTCCACCCGTTCCGGGCGCTACTTATGTCAATCCGCGCTACGATCGCAACCGTCGTCACATTACCAACGACGCCGAAGCCGCCCAAGCTCGCAACGATTACGAACAAGTTTTTGATGAATTTGAGGACGAGTCGAGCGACACTACTACGCCAAATTCTACTCCTGAGTATCCCACCGACTTTACTCCTACTTCGGCACCAACTTATCAAACCAGCGATACCACGAGCTTGCTCAAAGACGCTCCGATCAACCAAACCAACGTCAACGACGAATGGAAACAATACCACTCCGCTTGGCAAAATTACTACCAAAATTATTACAGCGAATATTATTCCAAAGCCGCGCAGAATTATCTCGATTCGGAAAAACTCAAAAGCGAACGGGTTGCTACCGGCAAAACTCAACGCACTCGCCGCACCAAACAACTTGTACCGGTCTTCATTATTCTGACTTTTGGACTTTTCCTCCTTTTCTTGCAATACAACCGGATGATTTTTGCACCCATTATGGCCTACATTTCTCCGGACACTGGCGACGTTACTACCAGCATTGAAGCAGTCGATCCGACCATTACGACTACCGTTTCGCCCGAACCGCGCTTAATCATTCCCAAACTCAACATTGACGTTCCGGTTGCTTTCGAAATCAAACCCGACGAAGTCGATGAGGCTATGAATCATGGCGTCGCACAATTCGCCGTTCCGGGTGCCGATGCTCTGCCTGGCGAAATCGGCAACGTCGTCCTTTCCGGCCACTCCGCAGGTGACATTTATAATTCGAACAAATACAAATTCGTCTTTTCTGGCCTGGAACGCCTAGAAAATGGCGATCTCATTTACATCAATTACAATTCCGTCCGTTACACTTACCAAATGACCCGCAGCGAAGTCGTCGAGCCTGACGACGTCGGCGCACTGATTTACCCACTCAACAAACCCGTTCTCACACTTATCACTTGTACACCACTTGGTACTTCGCGTTATCGCTTGCTCATTACCGCCGAGCAAATTAGTCCGGAATATGATGAAGGCAGCGTCAACCAACCCAACACTGACAACCCTGGCGCCGAGGATGGCGACAATACTGACACGCCTGACGAGGGAACTACCTCTGACGATGTGAATATGCCCGCCAACGAGCCTTCCTTCTTCGAGAATCTTTGGAATAGTATCTTTAGTCACTAATCGCGAATTTTTTCGCGCACTAATGTAGCTAGACCGCCATCATTCACCACGTAATAAACCCAGCGGTTATTCGCCGTTACCATCACATTATAATTACTCAGACCAAGATTTTCTTTAATCGGCGTCATACTCGCCGCCAAATTCCGCTTGTTCGTCCCGTCAAAATCCCAAACCACCAATTCTTCGTCCACCACTGCATACAGCATACTCGCATCGAACCATCTTAGCTCATTCGTCGGCAAATCATACTCGAACACTTCACCCATTTCTAAATCCGTCACCATCGCCAAACGATCGTACTTCGCTACGATATATTCACCATCCGGACTCACCGTTAGTTGATTCGGCACTCTCGTTAATTCTTTACTGTCTACTAAAGTTTTCAAATCATTCAAATTCGCGCCCTCTTCCACGTAAGACGGAATCCTACCGTACAAAATCGTCATTTTGTTATCAAAAACGTAGGCAATGTAATCCTCGCCATAATAAGATGCCAGCGCAACTTTTGCTTGCACTTTCTCCGGCACTTGCATAATCACGGTACCACCCTTCTCATCATCCCGGTACACACCCACGACATCCTGCCCCGACTGTCGATCCTCAGCAATATAAATCAAATTCGCGCCTTGATTCGCGAAAAATTTCACATTGTCCAGCAACACCCGCGACATCACACCATCCGCCACGTTAATGCGCCGCAACTGCTGATTTTCTAGGATAAATAATTGATTTGCCGACCCGTCAATAATTCCCAGTTGCACCCCCCCAATCCCGAACGCTTTAGAAATATTTACGCTCTTATTCAAATCGCGCAAATTAATTAGAATCCACTCCGCCCGTTCTTGATAAGTCACCTTCACGAGCACTGCATCATCATTGCTACTCCAGCGCACCTCATCCACCCGACCGTCGAAACGGTACCCACTATTCACTGTATTCGCAACGTTCAACTTTTTCTCGGTACTGCGCGCCGGCGCAACATTCTCACGCACTACGCCTGGCAGAATCTTCGTCAAATCCAGCTGTACCGTCTTCGGATCATCACCTCGCACGTCCACCAACTGCCACTGCGGGCTATCATGACCAACATATAATATATAGTTACGACTCCGCGAGGGCGAATACAATTCCAGCTCTTCCTGTTCGTTACTCAAGATCTGCACCGCTTCCGCTACCCGATTTTGCAGAAACAGCCGTGGATAAAACACTCTCAGTAACATCCCCGAGTTAATCCTTACCGTTTTGCTCCAAGTATCGTAACCATCCCGCGACAGCTCAATTTCGTGATCGCCCGCTGACAGGGTCCGGCTCAAATTCGTCCGGTAAAAAATCGTATTGCCATCAATTTTCACGCTCGCCCCCGTCGGCAGAGAACGTAGCTGCATCAGCCCCGTCTGCTCAATACCACCATTGCCCGAAATCGAGAATCCCATCGCCGCTAGCACCGCTATCACTACAATCGCCGCCACTGACACTACCATCCCCACCTCTGCGATAATCACCCGAATCAGTTGACGTCGCTTCTTTTCATCAAAATCCATACTATATATTATATAACATTTTATGCAAGTGTTAACATTTTTCAAAATCGGCCCAAAAATCCTCCCCAAATCGCTCAAAACTGCCAAAATTCGCTCTTGCTTTTTTATTGCGCTTGACGTTATAATAGTATTAAGCAAAAACATGATGAGGAGTTATTAATGGCGAAGATACAACTTGATTCTGGTCCGTCGAGTTCGGCTACTCATCGCCTTACGCAGCCTTCCAGTGTTGTCAATCGCCGCGCCATGGAGCGCCCGACTAATCTTGCTATTGAGGAAGCCGCTCAGGTTGCTGCGCAGAGTCCTCGTTCTAACGTTAGTACTCCTTCTCGTCTCGTGAATCTTCGAGTACATGCCGCAGATTTGATTGCTCCGGAACCATCTCAGCCTGAACCGGCCCAAACGGAACCAGTCACCTCTACCCCAATCGTTCCCAAAGTCCTCGAATTAGGTGGCAGCCATACTATTGCCAAAGAAGAAGTCGAAGCCCTTGCGAATGTAATTGATTTTAATCAAATTGTCCCCGCCGAAGCTCCGCTCGAGGAGATCACGCCAACTGCCACAGTCGCTCCAGCGGTTCCAGTCGCCCCAGTCACACCTCAAGCGTCCATCGCAACGCCAGTTATGACGAATGAAGTCGCCATTGCTTCTGCCAACACCATGTCTATGGCTCCTGTCTCCACTTCCGGCCAAGAGCTCGCTATGAATATCGCCGCTGATTACGCCGCCGCTAGCCTCGGCACCTCGCTCAGCGTACCGAATGGTTCGTCATTACCCGATACGACCGCTCCAGATTCGATTGATACGATTGCACGAGCGGCTTCCGAAGCAATCGCCGCTATCCGCACCGCGACTGGCCCCGCAGAAATCGCCAAGCAAATTACCTCATTACAGGCTTTCGCCGAAACTCTGCGTCATGACAGCTCCATGCCCGAGATGACCGAGCTCAGCAATACGATTGAGAAATTCATCAGCGTCGCCATGAAATCTTCCGCCGTCCAGGACGCTCTCGAGCAGCAACAAGCCGTCCAGGTCAATACGAAGAAGGCTCAAGCTAGCAGCTCCGCTATCAAAGTTTCCGCACAACCTAGCACTCGAAAATCCACTGCTAGCGCACATTCTATCGCCGCGCAGCCTACTCCGATTCGTCGCCCTGTCACTAAGCGTCAGCAGCCAACTCCTAAACGCCGTGCAGCAACAACTCGTCAACGCCCATCCTTAGTCGATGATGAAGACCAAGCCCTGCGCAACGTCCTCCGCTCCGTGGCCGATATTGACGATTCTCCCGCCGCTAAACCCGCGAAGCGGACTCGCCGCAAAGGTAGTGGCAAGCGCTTCGCCCTCGCGGTCTTTTGCGCAATTTTCTGCGTTGCTATCGTCGTTTACCTAGTCGGGTCGAACATCCCCGATATTTCCGTCAAGGTCGCCGCGATCCAGACCGGCGTCGAAGCTTCCTATCCGACCTACATCCCGCGCGATTATTCACTCAGTGATATCAGCTCCGAAGAAGGGAAGCTCACTATGACTTTCAACGGCCCTGACAAAGCTTCTTTCTCCATCATCGAAGAGAAGTCGTCTTGGGACAGCACGACTTTGCTACGTAATTACGTCGAGCCGACCTGGCAGACTAATTATGTCACTACGCACGAGCAGGGCATCACTATCTTTATTTCAGGTTCCAATGCTGCTTGGGTGAACGGCGGCGTCATGTACAAAATCAACGCTAACGGCAACACTTTAACTAAGAAGCAGCTCCGCAACATCGTCACCTCCATGTAAAACCTCGGTTTTACCTCATTTGTGGTATAATAAATTTATGAAAACTCGTTTTGCGCCTAGCCCTACTGGCTACATTCATATTGGTAATGTCCGTAGTGCTATTTATCCATACTTAATCGCTCGTCAAAAAGACGGCACTTTTATCTTGCGTATCGAAGATACCGACCAAGCTCGTTTCGTCGAGGGAGCTACCGAACTTATCGAAGACACTTTGCGTTGGCTTGGTCTCGAATGGGATGAAGGTCCGATCGTGGGCGGCCCCAACGCGCCTTATTTCCAGTCAGAACGCGGCGCAATTTACCACGCCTGGGGGCAAAAGCTCATCGACGCAGGCCGCGCGTACGCCGATCCTACCGACGCCGAGACTATCCAATCTTACCGCGATCAATGCAACGCTGCCAAGGTCCCCTACCTCTACCGTAACTTCCGTCCCGAGAATCCACCCGCCTGGCAGCCTGGGATTCCTCTCCGTTTCAAAGCCGACCCGAAGCCCCGCAAATGGCACGACGAAGTCATGGGCGACCTCGAAGCCGGTCCCGAAGTCCAGGACGACATCATCCTCATCAAAGCTGATGGCATGCCGACCTATAACTTCGCCCACATCGTCGATGATGCCGAAATGGGCGTCACTCACGTCATGCGCGGTGTCGAATATGTCTCCAGCACGCCGAACTACCTCGCGCTCTACGAAGCTCTCGGCCTCGAAGTGCCGAAGCTCGTCTCTCTCCCACACATTCTCGCTCCTACCGGCAACAAAAAGCTCGGCAAGCGCGACGGTGCTAAATCCGTCACCGAGTACCGTGCCGATGGCGTCTTGCCAGAAGCCATGCTTAACTATCTCGCCTGCCTCGGCTGGAACGACGGCACCGAACAGGAAATCTACACCAAAGATGAGCTAATCCAGAGTTTCTCACTCAACAAAATCCAAAACTCCGGCGCTCGCTACGACAAAACCAAGCTACTCTGGATGAACGGCCAGTGGATTCGACGCATTTTCGACGAGCAGGGCGTCGACGCGCTCTATGCTCGCACTACCGACTTCTGGCCCGCCACTGCCAATAATTACGACGACGCATACAAGAAACGCGTTCTCAGTATCATCTACGACCGACTCAAAACTTTAGCCGATCTACGCGAAATGACTGCCTATTTCTTCACCGACCCGGAAATCGGCCTCGACTTAATCGTGCATAACAAATTCCTCAAGAAATACAGCGAAGAAGAACTTTCCAATCTCTTGCAAACTGTCGTCGCCAAGCTCCAAACTACCGACTGGAATGCCGACGCTCTCCAAGCCGCTCTTAATCAATTACTGATTGATACAGATAAAAAACCCGCCGAACTCTTCTCGGCGATTCGGATCGCCCTGTCCTATGCGCCGTTTAGCCCCGCCCTACATCTCACGATGGACGTCCTCGGCAAAGACGCTACACTTGCCCGCCTCCAAGAAACCATTACTGCCCTGGAGAACGACTAAATGTCGCGTGGTGGGAAAGAACCAAAACCGCGCCGTAAATGGCCGATTATCCTCGTGCTCTTACTACTGGTGGCCGGCGGTGCAGGAATTACCTGGTATTATTTCAGCCAGCAACACGAATCTACGCCCGGAGGAGACAGCACCAGCCCCAATCAACCGACCGCTCGTCCCGTCTATAGCGTCCTGACCGGCCTCGAGATCACCGATACGAGTGCTAATACAAACCCGACTTTTTGCGTACAAATCCCCAACGGCAGCACTGACGGCGCCCGCCCACAGGTCGGCCTGACCGAAGCTGGCGTAGTTTTTGAAGCGATCGCCGAGACCGGTATTACACGCTTTGCGGCCATTTTCCAGAATCCAAACACCAGCGTCATCGGCCCAATCCGCTCACTGCGCCCCTACTATCTCGATTGGGATACACCTTTCGACTGTACCGTTACTCATGCTGGCGGCTCGCAAGAAGCCCTCGCAGCCATCGCGCAAGGTGGTCAACGCAACCTCGACGAAAGCACCGTTTACATGTGGCGCGAACAAAATTCCGCCCGCCGTTGGAACAACCTCTTTACTTCGCCGAGCGACCTATTGAAGTTTAATCAAGATCGCGGCTACACCACCTCCCATCCCAAAACTTTTCCCCGCCTCACCCCGAGCGCCGTCGTCGAACATCTCGCTGCTATGAACAGCTGCGACCCCGAAGCCGGCACTGTCGACCCCAATAACTGTGCTCAGTACGACCGCGCGAATTACATCCGCGCCAACTTTGGCGGCATCGCCGACTATAACGTCCGTTACCAGTACGACGCTACCACCAACCGCTATTTGCGCAGCTACGAAAGCGGCGACACCCATATGGTTTACAGCTGCCCCGATACACTCGAACGCCCCAACACTACTACCGAATGTGGCGATCTAGTTCAGGTTGCGCCTAGTGTCATCGCCATCATGCGCGTCCAAGAGAGCACCATGGCCGACGGTTACCACGAGCAAATTTCCACCATCAGCAGCGGCAAAGCTTACATCTTCCAAAACGGCGAAGCCATCGAAGGCACCTGGAAGAAATCCAGCCAAGCCTCACAAATCGAGTTCCGCAACGCCGCCGGCGACCTTATCTCCTTCACCCCTGGCCAACTCTGGATCATGGCGTTACCACAATTCGGCAATCTGAGCTGGGAATAGCAGGGAATTAGAGCTTTCTGTCATAATAGCGCCATGACCACCTCTCCTACTCGCACCATTTCACCTACCGTCCTCGACGCTTTCGTTCTTAATACCTGGACAGATACCGATTACGCCGAGCTCCTCACCTTGCTAGACACCCTCAGCGATGCTCCCTATGCCGCCTTCACGACTAAGGGCACTCGTTCCCAATATCCCATTATTGGCGTCCGACTTCCGCTCCTGCGCACTATCGCGAAGACCACCAGCAAAGGGAACTACCGCGCTTTTCTCGCCCTTGTCCAGCCCACCAGTTTCGAACTGGTCATGCTTCGCGGCTTTGTGATTGCGAATATCCGTGATTTCGACGAATTCATGGAATACTTTTGGTCGCAAGTCGAGCTGATTGACGATTGGAGCCTCTGCGACAGCTTTTGCAACTCCCTACGCCTCGCACGACGCCATCCTTCCAATTTTCTTCCCATCATCGACACCCTCATTCGCACCGGCGACGAGTTCAAGGTCCGCATCGGCCTCGTCATCCTCCTCGCGCACTTCGTGGCAATACCTTACTTACCGACTATTTTTGCCTACTTGGACCAAATCGACAGTGACGCCTACTATATCAATATGGCCGAAGCCTGGCTCCTCTGCGAAATCATCGTCAAGTTTCCCGAAGCCGGCCTCGCCTACCTGCAACACCACCACCTCAATCACTTCACCCTGCGCAAAACTATCAGCAAAGTCCACGATAGCTATCGCGTCTCTCCCGAACTCAAAACCTTCCTTAAAAACACTTATCTCTAAAGTCTTCCGGCTAAAGTCATTATACGTTCAGTCGCAGCAATCATGACACAACTCCATAGTCTCAAAAGCATATTCCACACACAAAAAAACAGACAGTCAAGCCATCTGTTTCCACGAATCAATTTTGGTGATTCCGGCGGGAGTCGAACCCGCGATTTTCTGGATGAGAACCAGACGTCCTAGACCACTAGACGACGGAACCGTACCTTTATTCTAACATATTTCCGCCGTCTCGTGAACCCCCTTTCTCAATCTTCTACACCGTCTCCGGTAGCTTAACCTCCCCACCTCCCGTATCGCCGCCCACTGGCGGATTCGTCGCTTCCGTCACCGTCACTTTTAATTCTGCGCTATATTCTTTATCACCACTCTTTACCGTCGCTTTAATGGTCGCGTCACCGGCCTTCACACCCGTCACTACGCCACCCACTACCGTCGCTACGCTCGTATCACTACTGCTCCAGCTCACCTCGCCAGTCGCCCCTTCCGGCGCTAAGGTCGTCACCAACGTCAGCGACTTCCCGATCTCCACCGTCTGTGCACCGGTCACAGTAATACCCGTCGGCTCAATCTTCTGCGGATTCACCTTAATCATAAAGCTAGTCTCTTTACCGCTCTTCTTATCCTTCACCGTAATCGTAGCCTCGCCCGCCTCGCCGACCGTACAAGCTAACACATTACCACCCTTCAGCTTACACGACGCCACTGCGCTGCCGCCCCCCACTTCTAGTTCATAGGTCGCATCGCCCGGGAACACCCCGACCGCCACCTCGAATTCACCACTCCCCGCTTCTTTCTCCACGTTCGCCATCGACAACTCCGCGACAGCCACTTCTTCCGGCTCCGGTGTCTCGTTACCACCTGGCTCCTGATTGTCCGGATTCTCCGTCGGACGATCGCTTGGCTGGTTATTCGGCGTCTGCACCTTTACCCAATGCGCCGTCAGCGTCAAATCGCTTTCCACCGGCCGCCCAAACTCATACCGTTCGCTCCCCACGTACCAACCGCCGAACGTATAACCACTCCGCGTCGGCCTGCGCACCGGCTCCGACAAAGTTGCCCCCTTCGCCAACTCAATCGCACTCATCTCCGAGCCCCCCGCCGTGTCAAACTTCACTTTCACGGTCTCTGTCCCCTCATCGACTGCCCAGCGCGCCACCAACACCGCATTATTATATACGGTCATTTTGCTGAAATCGAATGGATCGCCTTCCAACGCCCAACCCTGGAAGCTAAAACCTTCCTTCGTCGGCCGCTCCGGCTCCATCACCGCTTTACCACAAACAATCTCCGTCCCCGCTACCTCCGTACCGCCGTTCGAATCGAACAGCACCGTGCACTTACGCTGATCCCCACTAAAGATTCCAATCCCTATGAAGCCAATCACCGCTACCGCGACTGCCACGCCCACCCCGATCAAAGCCGACTTCGCCTGCGAGAACCGCGGCTCCCCCGACGCCTCCGTCGCTACCGCACCAGCCGCCTTCCGCTCACCATCCTTCTGATCACCTTCTTTTTGTCCATCATTATCAGCCTGATCCTGCGGCGCGTCCTCACCCTTCTGCTCAGTATTCTCATTCGTCGCTCCACTCGTCTCCGGGTGTTTCACAATCTCCACTACCATACCCGACATCGACTTGCGACCCGGCTTCTTCATTTTCGTAATCTCGACCGCGTCCTCTGCGCTCACAACCCCCGCCGGCAAAGCTTTCACCGCCGTCTCCCCTTCTACCTCGACGATCTCCTCATCCTTCTCGCTCCGTGCATCATCGTTCTCATCTCGAGTCTCGCTCATCTCTTCCGCAACACTCACACTCTCCGCCTCATCTAGAGCATCCAGATCCACGCTCGCCGCTTCTTCCACTACGCCCGCTTCAAACACCCGCACTTTAATCGGGTTCTCCGCCGTCGGCTGCTTCGTCTGCTTATCCTTCATAGTACCTGCCACCTTCGCAGCACCAGTCCCCGCCTTAACCACAATATTCTTTTTCTTAGCTTTCACACTCTTGCCCATTTCCTCTATTATAGCATGGCTTTTTGCAAAATAAAGCCTAAGTTTTACCAATTTCGCGCTACGCTTTCACATCCCCCAATCCGTCTCTTTAATCTATTGACTTTTTAGACCATCTGTGCTATAATAGAAAGATAGGACTCCGTCCCTTTTCAAAACTTCATTTTTAGGATAAAATAGCCTCATGAAAAAGCTTCCGATTGTCGCTCTGATTGGCCAGACCAACGCAGGTAAATCCAGCCTGCTTAACCGTCTCGCCCACAAAAATATCGCCATCGTCGCCCGCGAGGAGGGAACCACCCGTGATAACGTCATGGCACGCATTGACGATCGTTTTTTGTTGATTGATACCGCCGGCCTGAAAGACCCCACCGACGATTTCGAAGCCGGCATTCAAGACCAAATCGAAGACGCCATCGACGCCGCCGACCTCATTTTGCTCACCCTAGACAGCTCGCGCTACCCTGATGACAAAGACAAACAAATCGCCAAAAAAGCCCTCAAATCGCGCAAACCCGTCCTCTTATTACTCAATAAGTCCGACCTCGGCGATAGCCTACCAGACGCAGAATTCCTCCGCCTCGGCATCAAGCCCGACCAAACTTTCCGCGTCTCCGCCACCACCGGCCAGGGAATTAGAGATCTCAGAACCGCCATTCTGAACCGTCTGCGCACGCAAGCAGGTAACGACAAGAATCTGAATGTCGTTGCGAAATCGTCTCACGGCTGGAGCGGGTCCGATTCTTTAGATGAGGAGAGCTCCACCGGATTGAGAAACGAGCATTCAGATTCGCCTTCACCACTCAAAATCGCCTTGATCGGCCGTCCCAACGTCGGTAAATCCAGCCTCTTCAACTCCCTCGGCCAGAAACAACAAGCCCTCGTCAGCTCCCGCCAAGGCACCACCCGCGACGTCAATCGCGTCGAAGTCCGCTACTACGGCCGCACGCTCGAAATTCTAGATACCGCCGGTCTCCGCAAACCTGGCAAACGCGAAGTTGGCATCGAAAAGTTCTCCGCCTTGCGTACTCTCGCCGCCATCGAAGAAGCCGACATTTGCGCCCTCCTCGTCGACGCGACCGAACCTCACTCGAAACTCGACCAGTCTCTCGCCGGCCAAATTATCGAAGCCGGCAAGGGTATCATCATCATCCTCACCAAAGCCGACCTCGTCCACGACACCGACCATATCCTCGACGAGCTCGAGCGCGACTTCAACTTCTTGCCCTATGCGCCCGTCCTCATTACCAGTAGCGAAACCGGCCAGAATGTCACCAAACTCTTCGAGCTTGCCACCGACATCGATCAGACTCGCCACCTCGAAATCAAAACTTCCGAGCTCAACAAAATCCTCGGCGAAGCCATCATCGAACATCCGCCCGCCGGGCTCAAAAACACCCGCCCCAAACCGAAATACATCGTCCAGACCGACACTTGCCCGCCTTGGTTCGTGATGCACGGCCGCGATCTCGGCTTACTACACTGGTCTTGGAAACGCTTCCTCGAGCGCAAAATCCGCGAAAAATATCCTTTCGTCGGCACACCCATTTTCTTCTCTTTCCGCAGCGACAATCGCGAGCGCGACGACACCAACAACCGCAACGACTCCGACAACCCCTAACATCATAACGTCAACAATCGCGAACACAACAACGCCAATACTTCCGAATCCTAAGATTTCAGAATCACTCGGACTTCTTCCGTACTGTGGCACTCCATCATCTGCGCCCGTAGCTCCGCCGCACCCGGGCAACCTTTCACATAAATCTTAAAATAGTGTTTCAGCGGCTCAAAACTCAGCCCGCGCACGCGACCGTCCATCTTCAGAGCAAACTCCGGATCCTCCCGCATTAGCTCCGCTTGCGCCGCACAGTACCGCGCATCCTCCGCGTCAAACAAATCCAAATGCAAATTCAGCAACCCCATCAGCTCTTCGCGCGTCGGCTCCCTACCTTCGAGCGTCCGCTCCGTGAAACAATACGGATTCTCAAACACTCCGCGCCCAATCATATACCCATCCACGCCAGGGAATTGCGCTGCCAGCGCACGACATTGCCCTAAATCCTTAATATCACCATTGATCACCAGCTTCGTCTCCGGCGCTATCGCATCACTCAACTGTACAATTTCCGGAATCAACTCATAATGCGCTGGTACTTTGGACATTTCTTTGCGTGTCCTGAGGTGCACCGTCAGTGCTGCAATCTCCTCGCGCAATAAGATCGGCAGCCATTCCTTCAGCTCATCCGTATAAGTATAACCCAAGCGTGTCTTCACCGACACCGGCAAATTCGTCGCCCGCTTCGCTTCACGGATACATTCCACCGCCAAATCCGGCGTCCGAATCATCGCCGCACCCCCGCCCGCCGCATTCACGTGCCGATCCGGACAGCCCATATTAATATCTAGCCCCGCAAATCCCAAACCTTCCAGTTCCGCCGCCAATTCCGCGAAATGCGCGGGATTTTTACCCCAAATCTGCGCGATAATCGGCGCATCCGTCGGCGCCACCGTCAACCTCGTCAAGGCATTAAACCGCCCCTTTTCCGAAGCAAAACTCGACACATTCGTAAACTCGGTATAAAAAAGATCCGGCCGCCCCGCCTTCGCCACCACCTGACGAAAAACCACGTCCGTTACTCCCTCCATCGGCGCCAAAACCGTAAAACCTTGCGGCAACTTTTCCCAAATATTTTCACTCATTCCCAAAATTATCGCAAAATTATCACATTATGTCAAATCTCTATTGACAAAATCACTAAAGTATGCTACAATAGAAAGATAGACTAGAACGTCCTAATCTTATCAAACGGATAAATTCTCAACACCGCCGGCCCAATAATCCGGCAATACGGCACCGTCCCTAGTCCTGACCGCGAATCAAACGAATACGTCCCCTCACGATTATCCCCCGCTACGAACAGCTCGCCCTTCGACACAATCATATCAACGTCCCCCGACGTATGCTCTTTCGGACCATTATTCTCGTCCACCCGCGTCTCCTCATCCGGGTGAAATCCCTCTGGATGCTCATCATTATACACCGTCAACACCCCGTCTTTCACCGTCACGCGCTCCCCCGGGAAAGCAATCACCCGCTTAATAATATATTGATCACGCTGCCCCGCCGGCACGTCACACGTCAGCGGACCCGACGCGTCACCGTTCGCAAAAATAATCACTTGACCGCGCTTCGGCACGTATTCTTTGCCCAAGAAGTGCGACCAACTCACCGCCAACCGATTTACAATCACCCGATCGTCGTTATGCAGAGTATTTTCCATACTCCGGCCAATCACGTTATACGAGCGATAAACGTAAGTATTTAGCAAAATCGTACCGCAAATCACCACCGCTACGAAAATCAATAAACTCAATAAATCCCGCAAAAGTGGATGTTTTTTCAAAAAACTCGGCTTCGTTTGCTCCATTACCATATTGTACCATAATTATTTTGGTTCAACACACTTTTTATGATTTTTTCAAAGATTCTTTGCTATAATTAATCTATGACAGATTACATCTTAGTTCGCAAGAGTCGCAACGCTTTAAGCTCGCTTGTGCATGTCATTCTCAACCTTTTACTCGCCGTTATTTCCATTGGCGCGACCGTTATTACAGGAAGCTGCATCATCGGTCTCGTGCTCATCGTCATCTCGAAATGGCGCATTTTCGCCGTCAACCATCGCTACTGGTGGCTCAACATCCGCTCCAGCCTCGTCGACTTTATCGTCGGCATTAGCTTCGTACTGCTCGCCTTCGCCGCTGGCTCGACCTTCCTACCCGTCCATTTCATTCTCATGGCCACTTACGCTATTTGGCTGATTATTATTAAACCACGTTCGTCCTACAATTCCGCCATCCTCCAGGCCCTCATCGCCGTCCTCCTCGGTACGACGACCGCCACTATTTTCGCCGCCTTCACCGATTCTTGGGTAATCGTGATCGCCGATTTCATCATTGGCTACGCCGCCTCGAATCACGTCCTCGTCCATAGCGACGAACAAAACCCATCCTTTATTTCACTAGTTTGTGGCCTCGTCTGCTCCGAAATCGCCTGGCTCTCGCATACCTGGCTCATTCTTTACACGATTAGCAGCACCGGCATTTGCATTTCTCAGCTCGCCATCATCCTGACTATTCTCATGTTCCTCTACTTCCAGCTCTATACCAACGCCACCCACAACAACGGCCACATCAAAATCCGCGAGGTCGCCTTACCACTCATTTTTAGCTTTGTTATTATTGCCGTGCTGATCATTAGCTTCAGCCAACCACGTTTCAACATTCATTAATTAAGTCCAAGGAGGTAACCTATGAAAAATTCTACTAATACTAGTGCCAAATCGAAGGCCGAGAAGCCTACCGTGACGCCCGCCGCCCAACAAGCCAAGCGCGACTTCAACAACAAAGTCATTATCATCAGCTTGCTCGTGCTTTCGCTGGTCACCGCCGGGACTAGCCTAGCTTTTTCGCTGCTCAATTATCTACGCGAAGACCAACCCGTCACTTTTAACTATTCCGATAATGCCAACAGCTCTAGCTTCGTCGAGGGCTCCATCTCCGAAGTCGTCTCTCGCGTTGCACCCGGCGTCGTCTCGATTATTACCGAAACCCGCACCACTAGCTGGTTTTACGGTCAATCCACCCAGACTTCTGCCGGCACTGGCATGATCGTTTCCAAAGACGGCTACATCCTCACCAATAAACACGTGGTTGAGGGCGCCAATAGTATTAGCGTCGTCCTCGATGACGGCACCACCTACGACAAAGTCAAACTCGTCGGAACCGACCCGCTCAACGACGTCGCCTTCCTCAAAATCAACGGCGTCAACGATCTCCCCAGCGTCACTCTCGGCGATTCGAAAACCATTTCCGCCGGCCAGCAAGTCGTCGCCATCGGCAACGCCCTCGGGCAGTACCAAAACACCGTGACTTACGGTGTCATTTCTGGCACCGGTCGCACTTTGACCGCTTACAGTAACGACCATACTTCTTCCGAAAAGCTGAGCGACATGATCCAGACCGACGCCGCCATCAACGCCGGCAATTCCGGCGGCCCCCTCGTTAACGCTGCCGGTCAAGTCATCGGCATCAATACCGCCACTAGCTCCGAAGCGGACGGAATCGGCTTTGCCATCCCCATCTCTAGCGTCAAAGGCATGCTCAAAAACATCATCAACAACGGCTCGGCCGAACGTGCCTACATGGGCGTCTATTACCTCAATGTCACGCCCGACGTCGCCACTACGTACGATTTGCCCGTGACCACCGGCGCCTATTTGCTCGGCTCATCGCAAAACGCCGCCATTATCTCCGGCGGCCCTGGCGACAAAGCCGGCCTCAAGGAAAAAGACATCATTACCAAAGTTAACGGCGTCAACGTCGGCAAAGCCGGCACCGTCTCGACTCTAATCGGCGAATTCGCCCCTGGCGATACTGTCCAGCTGACCGTCCTACGCAACGGGGAAGAAAAGACCATCAATCTCACCCTCGCCGGCTACACCGAAAACAAAGGTCAATCTAAGAGCTAAGATTCTCTCGAGAAGGCTAACCCATAGCCTTCTCTTTTTACCAAGCGCCAACCATACTGACCCGCCAGCGCCACCAATCGCTCATGCTGGCACGGATCCGCCTCAATAATCACTAGTCGCGGCCTTTGCCGCTCGAGCCGCCGCTCACTTGGCTCCTCATTTTGTCGTTCACTTAGCTGCTTATTTCGCGGCTCCCTTTGCCGCTCACTCCGCTGTTCCACATCATAACGCGCATGTAGTTCTGCGAACATTTTTTCATACAGCGCCAAACCGCCCTTCTCCGCGTACAACGCCAACGCCGGCTCCTGCGCCAAACTCGCTGCGTCCAGCCACTCCCACTGCTTATCCACGTAGGGCAAATTCGCCACCACCACGTCAAAACTCTCATCCATCCCAATACCGTCCAGCAAATCACTCTGTCGTAATATCACCTTCCCGCCGTAATGCGCATTATTTTGCTGTGCCACCGTGAGCGCCGCTTCGCTAATATCCACTGCCATCACTTCCGCGCCCTCCAGCTCCTCCGCCAGCGTCACCGCGATACACCCGCTCCCAGTTCCGATTTCCAGAATCTTCAACCGTTCTTCTAGCTTTTTCCTCGCCAAACCCGCATCCCCATCCTGCCTCATACCAACGTCAAGCTCCTCCGCCAACCCCACACCAAGCTCCTCCGCCAAACCTGCGCCAGAATCCTGCACCGTTGCACGCTCAAATTCCTCCACCCCCTGGCGCGTCAGCCCCTTCGCTAGTTCAATCAAGCTCTCCGTCTCGGGCCGCGGAATCAACACCGCCGGGTTCACCAGGAACTTCCTCCCGTAGAACTCCTTTTCGCCCAAAATATACGCCAGCGGCGCACCTCGCCCCCGCTGCACCACCATCGCATCGGCCTTTTTTCGCTGTTCATCTGTCACCATCATCTCGCCATACGCCACCAACCAGCTCCGATCCGCCCCCACCGGCGCATAGCATGCCAGCGCAATCAATTCCGCATCCAGCCCGTCAATCTGCGCCTTCGTCTCTTTTAACCAAGAATCTATCTCCATAGACCCTTAAGCTTCCGCCAAACCCCGTTCCGCCGTCGCCAATTCCTTAATCAAATCGTCGATATCCCCATCCATCGCCGCCCCGATATTCGAGCGTGAATAGTGCACCCGATGATCCGTGATCCGATCCTGCGGAAAATTATACGTCCGAATCTTCTCGCTCCGATCTCCCGAGCCAATTAGACTTTTCCGCGCGTCACTCGCCGCCTTCATCTCTTCTTGCTTCTGCTTCTCAATCAAGCGCGACCGCAAAACCGTCATCGCTTTCACCCGGTTCTGCTGCTGCGAACGCTCATCTTGCATCGCCACCACAATCCCGGTCGGCAAATGCGTAATCCGCACCGCCGAATCTGTCGTGTTCACCCCTTGGCCACCGTGACCGCCTGACCGATAAATATCAATCCGCAAATCCTCCGGCTTAATCTCAATATCCGTCTCGCTCGCCTCCGGTAGCACCGCCACCGTCGCCGTCGAAGTGTGAATCCGCCCCTGTGATTCCGTCACCGGCACCCGCTGCACTCGATGCACTCCACCCTCGAACTTCAGCCGCCCATACGGCTTCTCGCCACTCACTCGAATCACCACCTCTTTCATGCCGCCCGCTTCATTCCCATTCTGCGACAACAATTCCACCTTCAGATGGTGCTTCTCAGCATAGCGCACATACATCCGATACAACTCCCCGGCAAACAGGGAAGCTTCATCACCGCCCGCCCCCGCTCGAATCTCCATAATCACCGGCTTATCATCATCCGGATCGTGCGGCAAGAGCATTTCCTCCAGCTCCGCCGTCTTCTCCGCCAGCTTCGCCGTCAAAGTCTCGATATCCGACTTCGCCAGCTCACCCAGCTCCGGATCATCAGTCAACGCCTTCGCCTCTGCCAAGCCCCGCTCCGCTTGTTCAATCTCTTGCTGTAAACCTAAAATCATGTTAATTTCCGCCAAACGCCGCGACTTCTCCGCAAAATCCGGCGCCGCATAAGCCTCCGGTGTCGCCAAAAACTGCTCTATTTCGCTTTTTTCCTCACTAAATTTCTGGAAATCTATCTTCATTTATGCTATTATAGCATAGTAGGGCTGGAAACGTAAGTTTTCACGATCTCTATTTGCGTGCACAGCCCTGCTTTATGGCCTCTTGGCGCAAATTTTCCTACGGAAAATTCTGCTGCGGAGCGGCGGCTCAAAAAAGCAAATTAATTTCCTTTTTACTAGCCTTCTACCGCAGTTCAGTGGCTAGAGCACGCGAAAAAATAAGAGACAAGAGAAGAAATTTAATAAATGGACTCTAAAGAATAATTTACTGGTTCTTTAGCTCAGTTGGCTAGAGCGCACGATTCACATTCGTGAGGTCACAAGTTCGAGCCTTGTAAGAACCACCAGGAGTCCATTTATTAGGTTTCTTCTGAGACGACGCCATTTTTTCTGGCGCAGCCAGATTCACATTCGAGGGGTCGCTAGTTCGAGCCAAATTTCTTCCATTAAAAGACCCGGTTCCACGAGTCGAAACTGTTCGGAACCGGGCCTAAAGGAGGGTATATGCTAAGATGATCTTCGAAATATTTTCTAGGGTGGTACCAACCTATTACGAAAATCATCCGTAGCATCTTAATTGCCACCCAAGTGGCATCCTTCATCCCTATTGAAAGTACTCTGAATCAACTCAGCCTTATCTTCTCATTATAGCATATCCAAAATATATTGTCAATATATGTTATAATTTAATCATGCAATTAATCGTTGGTCTCGGTAATCCCGGCTCAGAATACAACTTTACGCGCCACAATTACGGCTTTTTGGCGCTCGATTTCTATGCCAAACTCCACCAGCTCGACTGGCAAAAGCCCAAATTTAACGCTCTCTGGTGCAAGGATGGTAACACCATTTTCATCAAACCTCAAACTTTCTACAACGATTCCGGCCTCGCCGTCTCCGCTTTTGCCCGGTTTTACAAACTCGCACCCCAGGATATCCTGGTCATTTGCGACGATTTCGAGCTACCCTTCGGCAGCATCCGCTACCGCGAACATGGCTCCGCTGGCACCAATAACGGCCTCAAATCCATCCTCCAGCACCTCAATTCTGATCAATTCCGCCGTCTCCGCCTCGGCACCGGCAACGACGCCCTCCGCCAGATAATCGGCGACATCGACTTCGTCCTCGGCCGCTTCACCACCGCCGAGCATGACCAACTCCCCACCGTCCTCAAAACCATCTCCGACCGCATCGACTCCCTAATCTAGTTCATCGCTATTTCAGCATCCATTGGTTCATCCCGAGACTCTGTACCCGCCGTTTTATCTCTAGCAAAGTCATATTTTGGTTAAATTTCTCCGCCGTCAAGCCAGTTTTGGCCAAAATCTCCTCCCCCTTCGTCAACCCTTCATTCAAAGCTCGCAGAATTTGCGTCTCCTCATCATTATCACCCAGCACCAATTCCGCCTGCACCGGACGCTTCTTGCGCACCGGCGGGAATAAGATATCCAACACGTCACTTACCTCTGTATAAGGCATGGCACCCTGACCGATCAACCGGTTACAGCCCGCCGACATCGGCCGCGTAATATCGCCCGGCACCGCAAACACCTCCCGCCCCTGTTCCAATGCATGCGCCGCCGTGTTCAGCGATCCACTCCGCTGCGCCGCCTCCACCACTACCACCACGTCCGCCAAGCCGGAAATAATCCGATTCCGCTCCAAAAAGGAAACTTTCGGGCAAAACTCCGCCCCCGCTGGTAGTTCACTAATGACCGCTCCACCCGTCCGCACGATTTCTTCCGCCATCCCTTGATGCGCCCGCGGATAAATCCGGTCAATCGGCGTCCCTAGAACCGCAATCGTACAACCACCCGCCTCCAGCGCCCCTTTATGCGCCTCCCCGTCAATCCCATAGGCCATACCTGATATCACCACCGCGCCCCTGCGTGCGCACTCATAAGCCAACTTCCGCGCCACTTCCACCCCATATGACGTCGGCTTGCGCGTTCCCACGATCGCCACCGTTTTAACCCGCTTTTCCGGTATTTTACCATAAAAATACAACATTTTAGGCATTACCGCAATAGAACTTAACACCTCTGTAAATTCATTCTCTAGGGGTGAGATTTCATTGTTTTTTGAAAGAAAATGTGAAAAAAGTATTGACATTTTATACTCCGTGTGCTATAATGCTTATCAGTTAGAGTTAATTGCATCATATAGCTCCAACTGTACCTAAATAAATCATAATTTTGCATCCCAGATTTATTTCTCGGATTGCAGAATTGCGTGCTTTTGAATGCCCTAAGGTCTACAATTTCTCTTTTATGGTTGTAGATCATAAGTATTACCTCCACTTTTAGGGAAAATTCGAAGGCATAGCAATCCCTATAACCGGCGGGCCCCGTGTTTGTGTGAGGTGGGTCGCGCTTCCGGGCAACCGGAGTCGAACGACGATGCGTTGTAGGGCCAAATAGCCCCAGGTGATGCCCACCCTTACCTGGGGCTTTTTGGTGCATATTCACTCACGTCAAACAATCACCTTAAATTACTACCGGCTTCACCTGTAGACACGCCAAAGGTCGCCGCTTGCAGCCAGTATATAGCAAATTTTCTCCAAACTACAAGCATAACCATGATCAAAAATCCACATTTTCTCAACTTCCCAAAAATCGCCCATTATATCAAATGTCAAAAATACCTACAAGCACTAGCAGTATCATTTTTTTTGCAGAATTAAACATTACCATAATCGGTTTTGTAAAATCAAATCTCATTAGAAATCTCCTGCTTCACTCAAACTCTTGACGCGTATGTTATTATATATAATATATGCCTAAAAATTTAGTGATCGTCGAGTCTCCCGCCAAAGCTCATACTATCGAGAAATATCTCGGCAAGGATTTTCATGTCCTGGCTTCCGTTGGGCACATCCGCAAAGACACCAAGGTCGACAAAACTAATTTTGACGTTACTTACGAAATCGACCCCGGTCACACTCAAATCATCGCTGACCTCAAGAAAGCCGCCAGTCAAGCCGAAACCGTCTGGCTCGCGACCGATGAAGACCGCGAAGGTGAAGCTATTTCTTGGCATCTGGTCGAAGTGCTTAAATTACCGAAGAATACTAAGCGCATTACCTTCCACGAAATTACCAAGCCCGCCCTCGAGAACGCTATCCAGAATCCCCGCACCATCGACATGGACATGGTGCATTCGCAACAAGCCCGCCAAACCCTCGATATGCTCGTCGGCTATGACCTCTCTAGCGTCGTCCGCCGCAAAGTCCCCGGCGCCATCTCCGCTGGTCGCGTCCAGTCTCCCGCCCTCCGTCTGATTGTCGAGAGGGAACAAGAAATCGAGAAATTCGCCAGTAGCGCGAAGTTCAAAGTTACGGGTAAATTCACCACCAAGGATAAAGACGAACTAGTCGCCACCCTGGATCACAATTTCGACACCGAGCGCACCGCGCAGAACTATCTGGAAAAAATCACCCCTGCTAATTTTACCGTTTCCGACCTCACGACTACGCCCGGCGTGCGCCATCCTGGGCCACCATTTACCACCGCTTCTATGCAAATCGAGGCCAACTCACGCCTCGGCTTCTCCACGAAAACCACCATGCAGGCCGCCCAGGCTCTCTACCAAGCCGGCTTGATCACCTATCACCGCACCGACAGCCTCAACCTTTCTAAGCAAGCCATCGCCATGACGGCGCGCTACGTCGAGGAACATTACGGCACGTCATATCTCAAGGTTCGCAATTTCAAGACCAAATCCGCCAGCGCCCAAGAGGCCCACGAAGCCATCCGCCCGACTCACATCGAGCAAGAGGTCGCCGGCAAGAATGACTACGAGCGAAAACTTTACCGCCTGATCCGCAACCGCACCCTCGCCACCCAGATGGCCGACGCCCAGACCGAAAAAACCGTCGCCACCATTATTAATGACGTTGACAAAAAATATCACTTCGAAGCCAAGGGTGAAGTGATTACTTTTGAAGGCTTCCTCAAAGTCACCGGACGCGCTAAGGAGGACGAATTGCCCGCCCTCACCGCCGGCGATCCACTCAAGCGTCTCTCTATCACCGCCCGCCAGAACTTCTCCAAACCCCCCGCTCGCTACACCGAAGGCTCGCTAGTCAAGAAGCTCGAGGAGCTCGGCATCGGGCGGCCTTCCACATATGCTACAATTATGTCTGCCATTCAGACCCGCGGCTATGTTATCAAAGGTGATTCCGAGGGCGAGCCGCGCGAAGTCATCCAGCTCACTCTCGAGAAAAACACCGTCAAACGCGAAATCGTCACCGAGAAAACTGGCTCCACCAAGGGCAAGCTCATCCCGACTTCCACCGGGGAATTATTAGCCGGCTTCCTCAATGACAATTTCCAGAATATCGTCGATTATCAGTTCACTGCCAACATCGAAGAAGACCTCGACAAAATCGCCGAACACAAACTCGAGCGCGTCAAAATGCTCCGTGACTTTTACGGTCCTTTCTCCAAAGAAGTCGAGAAATCCGACGGCGCCATGCGCTACAACAACGCCAGGGAATTAGGCAAAGATCCCAAAACCGGCCTCCCCATTTACGCCAAAGTCGGCCGTCATGGCGCTTTCATTCAGCTCGGCGACAGTGAAAAAGCCGGCGGGGAAAAGCCTCGCTTCGCCCCCATCCCTCAGGGTAAAAACGAAAAGACCGTCACCCTCCAAGACGCCCTGCGTCAGCTCGCTCTACCTAGCTTACCTCGCGAACTCGGCACTACGAAGGACGGCAACACCCTGATCGCCGCTAGCGGCCCCTTCGGCCCCTATCTCAAAGCCGGCAAATACAATATCCAAATCAAAGATTACGACCCCTATACCATCGACTTCAAAACTGCTGCGAAACTCTACCAGGCCAAAGTCGATTCGATCATCGCTGACTGGGGCGACATCATGATTATCGACGGCGCTTACGGTCCCTACATCAAAGGCCCCGGTCGCTTCAATAATGTCAAAATCGACAAAGAGACCGACCCCAAATCCATTACTCTCGACCAGGCTCAAAAGATGCTCGACCAAAAGTCCAAATCTGGCAAATCCGGCCGTTTTGGGCGTCGCAAAACTGCCGTCAAAAAGACCACCGCGCGCAAAACCACCCGTAAATCCACCACTAAAGCCGCTAGGACCACCAAATCTAGCAAAAGTAGCAGTACAGCTACCAAATCCAGTACTACGCGTAAAGCTACCACCAAGAAAACCACAACCCGCAAAACTACTACACGGAAAAAGACTGCCTAAACCCATAATTTTAGCAAAAATCCCGAAGCGTTTTCCTTGCTTTTTTCGCGAAATTAGCATAAAGATATTGACTTTTTGAACAATCTGTGCTACAATAAAAACATAGCTTCTTACAGCTACGTATTTTAACGACTTTTGGCGTTTTCTTCATTTTAAGAAACCGTTCACTTTCTCATAGTAGGTGGACGAGACTTAAAATGAAGGAGACAAAATCTATGAATCCCGACATCACTAAGAAAGACCAGACCCCCATCCTGAAAGACTTCGAGTACTATCTGAGCAACCCCGAGGACACGACCACCATGGTACCCGCCTGCGAGCTCAGCACCGCCTTCGTCGAAGGCTACCTCGCCGCCCTGCACCGGCACCGCGTCTACGATGACGCCCTGCACCTCGAGGGCTATCAGCTGCGCACCCACATCTTGGGTGACCTGCTCTTCACCAAGAAGAAAATCTCGGATGGCCTCCGCGCCTGCTCCCGCATCATGATCAATCACTCCAAATCTAGCCCTACCGGCGCCGCCAGCAAGCAGCAGTTCACCGGCATAGTTCTCGACGGCCCCCGTTGCGACGACACAGGTCACATGCTCGACCCTACTCCCGATTTGACCAAAAAAGCATAATCTGCACCCCATAACCTAAGCCAAAAGTACCCCCCATGCCCCTCTTCGGAGGGGTATTTTTATGCTTAAATAATATCATTTATTTTTGATTTAGCGACTGGTCTTTATTAGAGTTATTGCCCAATAATTATTTAATCTCAAAAACCGTCAAGATTAGAAAAGCGCATAAAATCATTGAAATTGTATTAAATACCTCCTCATTCTTTGCTAAAAGTGATATAATAAATTACAGAAAGTCAGCAAACTTGCAGAAAAGCAAATTGTTGACAGTATTATAAAAATATGCTATCATAACTTAAATGTTAATATTAGCCTAATTTGGAACGAAGGGGAACCTGATGGATCAGAACACCAGCATTATCGAAAACGCCATTTCGGGTAGCTTAAATATCATCGAGCAAGACCGCGAACGCGAAATCATTTCTCGTCGCTTTGGTCTCACCGGCCAGAAAGAAACTCTGGAACAAATCGGTGAGCTCCTTAATATCACCCGCGAGCGTGTTCGCCAGCTGGAAAAGGCCATCCTCGTCCGTCTCCGCATCGGCGCGGAAGAAGGTCAAATCGCCGAACTAGCCGCCGCTGAGAAACTGATTATTCGCAATCTCACCGAGCTTGGCCGCATCGCGCGCACCGCTGATCTCGCCGAACGCATCTATGGTCACCCTGCCTCCGCCGAAGAGCGTGCTAAGCTAATTTTCATCGGCACCATCTCTAACAATCTGACCGCTATCGATGATAACGATCTTTATTTTTCTGCCCTCGGCATTGCTGAGTACGGCGACACTAAAGTCATCGAAGGTCGCGTCAACGAGATCGTCAATATCATCAAGCACAACGGCAAGCCGATGACGATCGACGAGCTTGACAATGTGCTGTCTTATGAACACCCAGACCATATTAAAGCGGTTGCGTCTATTTCTAAGCAACTCGCTTCACTCAACGGGCTTTGGGGCCTAACCAAGTGGCCAACCGTCAATCCGCGCAATATCCGCGACAAAATCTTCGTCGTACTCGAATCGAAAAAGGAACCGATGCACTTTTCCGAGATTGCCAAAGCCATCTCTAGCTCCGATTTCCGACGCAAAAACGTCACCATTCAAGCCATTCATAACGAGCTTATCAAAGACGCCCGTTTCGTCCTCATCGGCCGCGGCATCTACGCCCTGAGCTCCTGGGGCTACGCGAAGGGAACGGTCGCTGATATTATCACCAACATTCTCAAAGACGCCAACGAACCCCTCACTCGCGAAGAAATCGTCAAGCGCGTCCTCCGTGCTCGCAAAGTCAAGGAAACCACCGTCCTCCTCAACCTCCAGAACAAAGAACTCTTCACCAAAGTTGGCAAAGATTCCTACAAAATCGCCGAGCAAGCCTAAAGCGTTCGTGCTTATTGCTCCTCTGGCCTAGCAGTGCTATAATACTACTATCATGCTTGCGCAAATTGTTCATTTTATTCTACAACCTTTCGTCTGGATCCCCATCGTCGGCATCCTCGGTTTTTTATCTTATCGTAACTACAAAAAACTCAATCGTCTGAAAGTTCTCAACGTCGATTCAGTTTTGCTCATGCTGGAAATCCCTCGCGCCAATGACAAGAAGGAACTTGCTGCGGAACAACTTTTCGCAAGTTTGCACGGGATTTTACGTGACAAAGACGAACTCAAAAACTCTGGCGGCGTCCAAGAACATCTCAGTTTCGAAATCGTCTCTACTGGCGGTCAAATTCGCTTCTACGTCTGGGTACCCAAGATTCTCCAGAGCTTCGTCGAGGGACAAATTTACGCCCAATACCCCACCGTCCAGATTTACCGTATTAACGAAGATTACGTCGATCAGCACGACAAATATCCGGTCACTTATTCGGCCGAGCTCACCCTCACTGAGAACGAAGCACTGCCGATCAAAACTTTCGACAACTTCGAGGTCGACCCTCTAGCCGGTATTACCGGTACTCTCGCCAAACTCAATCCGGATAATTCCGAGGAGCTGTGGATTCAGATCCTCACTCGCCCGATTCCCGACGATTGGCACAAAGATACCACTGACAAATGGATCAAACGCATCAAAGCCGGTAAAGGCAACGGTACAATCGACTGGGTCTGGCTCCGACAGGCCCTGGGTGCTTTCTTCCAGCCTCCTACGGGTGGTACTGGTACCGAAGTCAAAGTCGAACTTTCCGAGCGCGACAAAACTCGCATCGCCAAAGCTGAGGAAAAAGCTACCAAACTCGGCTACGAAGTCAAAATCCGCCTCACTTACCTCGGCAACGACCAAGTCAACGCCAAGCTCAACATGCAGGCCCTGGTCGGTACTTTCAAACAGTTCAATTCCACTAACCTCAATGGTTTTAAGCAAACCTCCAGCAGTTTCAAACCCGAAGAAATCGAGCATTACAAGCTGCGTCAGTTCGCCGATCACGGCTTCATTCTCAATATTTCCGAGCTTGCTTCGGTCTATCATCTCCCTCACACTACCGTTGAGACACCCAACATCGTTTGGGCCACTTCGAAAACTGCCGAACCACCTTCTCAACTGCCACTAATCACCGGTAACGCCGCCCACGACGAGAATATTTCCGCTTTCGGTCTGACCAATTTCCGCGGCATTAACCATCAGTTCGGAATGCTCCGCCGCGACCGCTCCCGCCACGTTTACATCATCGGTCAAACCGGCGCTGGTAAGTCCGGCTTACTCGAACTTTTCGCCCTCAGCGATGTTTTCTATAATCAAGGTTATTGCATCATTGATCCGCACGGCGATTTCGCCATTAATAATCTCCGCTTCGTCCCCGAGTCCCGCATCAAAGACGTGATCTACTTCAACCCCGCCGATACCGCCTATCCGGTCGCTTTCAACCCGCTCGAGCTCAGCGATCCCGCGCGCAAGCCCAACGTCTGCTCCGAAGTCATCGGCGTACTCAAGCGCATGTTCGGCGACTCTTGGGGTCCGCGCCTCGAGCATATTTTGCGTTATACCTTGCTCGCCCTGCTTGATCGCCCAGAGACTACTTTACTTGACATTTCCCGCATGCTCACCGACAAAGATTTCCGCAAAGAAACTCTCGACTATTGTAAAGACGTCACCGTCCTCCAATTCTGGAAGCACGAATTCGGCCAATGGAACGAAAAGCAGGTCAACGAAAGCATCGCTCCGGTTCTCAACAAAGTTGGTGCCTTCACCGCTAACCCGATCATTCGCAACATTATTGGTCAACCCAAATCCAGCTTCGACGTGCGCAAAGTCATGGACGAAGGCAAAATCCTCGTCGTCAACCTTTCTAAAGGTTTAATCGGTGAGGACAACGCCGGCATTCTCGGCGCCTTCCTAGTCACCAAAGTCCAGCTCGCTGCCATGAGCCGTAGCGACATCCCCGATGTCGCCGACCGTCGTCCCTTCTACCTCTACGTCGATGAGTTCCAGAACTTCGCCACCGACTCTTTCGCGGTCATTCTCTCCGAGGCCCGCAAATACGGTCTCAACCTCACCGTCGCCAACCAGTACATTTCCCAGATGACCGATTCTGTACGCGACGCCGTTTTCGGCAACGTCGGTACCACTATCTCCTTCCGCGTCTCCGCCGACGACGCCCCTATTCTCGCCAAGCAGTTCGAGCCGACCTTCGACCAATCCGATCTCATCCAGATGAACAACCGCAATTTCGTCATCTCTATGATCATCAACGGCGAAAAGGTCCCAGCTTTCTCCGCCACTACGCTCTCTATTCCTAAGACCCCTCAGGATAATTTCGACCAAATCGTCGAGAGTTCGCGCCGTGGCTATGCCCGCAACCGCGCCGACGTCGAGGCCGAAATTCGCGAAACCATCGAACAATCCGAAAAGTACAAGCGGGAACTGTCGGACAGTGGTCGCTTGATTAACGAACAGATCAGCAATAGTTATACAGTACGGGGCGAGAATGAGCGCAGGGAAGAACCAAAAACCGTACAAAAACCGAACAAAAGTACCTTCCAATACGTTCCCACCCCTCAAGCCGACTTCAAAAAACTCAAACTTTCCCCTAACAGCGCCGAAGGGAAGAACCGTCCTACCTTAAAAGACCTCGGAGAACTAGCCAAAAAAGCTCATTCAGAGCCTCAAAAACCGGCTCATACCGCCAAACCGCCCAAAGACCCGAGTTCGGACCCAAAACGCCGTGAAGGCCCTAAAAATAGCCTTAAACGCGATAATAGTGCCACTAACCCCACGCCAAAAGCTCCCAAACAACGCTCCGCCGAGAGTATCGTCGCTAGCGAAGTCGCCCGCCGCGCCGAAAAGAAATTCATTGGTCAAGTCGCCAATCCTCATCTGAAATCCGCTGGGCGTACCACTTTACGTGCCATCGATCAAGCCAAATCGGGCCAACCAAAAGGAGGGAATTAAGCGATGGGCACCTAAAATCACCCGCATATTTACAAAAATAATCTAATCTCAATGGAGGTAATATGAGAAAAAAGATTTTCTTAACTGCAGCATTCATCGTCAGCTTAATCCCGATGATCGCTAACCAATACGGCACTTTTCGCGGTGTCAACGAAGTCAGCGGCCTAATTAATCTCTGGAACCCGATCGGCCTCATCGCCGTCATCGTCTTCCTCGTGGGCGTCTGGGTACCTTTCAAGAACCCCAAAGTCAACAAAGCCCTCGGCCTCATCGGTCTAATCGGGGTCATTCTCGCCGAAATCTACACTTTCCTCACCTGGCAAAACGCCGGCTTCAACCTCAGCCAGAGCTTCGAAAGCGCCTTCCCTGAGTTCTACCTCGGCCTGATTACTTCTACCCTGATGATCGTCATCTACCTCTGCACTCTCAGCTCGACCTCTTCCGAAGATGCCCCTCAGCGCGTCCGCACCGCTAATCGAGCAGCCACGAAAGCTAGCAAAGCCAGTGCTAAAAGCAGCGTCAAAGCCGCCCCTAGCCGCGCCAATACCAGCAAAAAATCCAGCAAACGCTCTCGTAAATAGCCTGTCGTTTCCCTGTCCAGCCGCCCGAAAAGGGCGGTTTTTGGTTGCTATATCATCTGTACTTATGCTTCTGTACTCTATTGCGAGCTCATAAACCCACATATAATTCCCGCCAAAACCCATCCAGCGACTTCGCGGACCGCACAACGGGCGTTTTATTCGCTAGTTGTACAGTTTAGTGACTACCACCCCACATGTATATTCTATGCGATCATTCATCGCTAATCACAAAGTACTAGCACCACAAATACAAAAATCAACCAGAATAAGAAAGTAGCCATAACGACTTAATTGTTAGCACTTAAAACCTCCTCACACATGCAGGGAATTACAATTTATGCTTATTTTAGACGCATACACACTCGTCTTTTCCTTAGATTCTTAATGTCGCACAATACATATTTTACGACATAATGCTTATACTTAAATCGAGATATAGCTAGCCACCCCTATACCGCCTAGCCCAGCCGCCTCCATCTCTATGGGCAATTTTTGTTTTTACAAATTCCCTATTTCTCTCTTTTAGTTTACGCTTACGCATCCTTATAAACGTCCGAATGCCCGACCTTACACAAACCTTCATTCACGCCTATTTCAATCTCCCGAACAAAACCCGAACTTAACCGGAACTATGCCTCAGCTTAATCTAGCCGCTCGGTTATTGTTTCTGGTACTTTTCTTAGCCTACGAAGTACAGTTTTAACCCCATCAGACCCAGACCGACCTACATCATAGACGCACATAGCCCACACCGATCAATTCCTCTCCAACCTCGTTTCAAAAACCATAAATACTATTGACAAAATACATAATCTATGCTACAATGAAGATATAGGCTATTTCTGTAGCTAGCAATTTAGAAAGGAGCTTCCCTATGCAGACCTATTTCATTGTCACACTCTCCATCATCTGCAATCTTACCCTCATCACTGGCAGCGCCTCCTCGATGAGCTGCACGCGCACCCCGGCTTCACCACCGCGCTTCTCCTGCTCACTTACTGCACCTGCCTCTGCCGTCTACTCATTCGACCCTCCGGCATCACCATGTTCGCCGCATTCGCCACCTGGATCATCGCCATTATTGGCACTGCTTGGGTCTGGCCCGAATACAGCGAAGGTTCTGCTTGGTCACCACTCATTGGTGCATTTGGTTTCGCAGCGTTTGTGCTGACCATGATTGGCGCCAGTGTCACTGCCGAACAGACCGCGGAAGAACCTCAAGACACAACAACTGAATACAGTAGCCAAGAGGTCCCCTCCCAAAAGGCAGTTGATGAAGACGCCCGCGAACACACCAGTCCGCTTCAAGTCATTTCCGACCTGATCGCCGACTGCGCTCGCAAAGTCGATCAAACCATCGAATAGCCCCTTTCACAAAACCGCCCCTCGGGGAGGTTTTTCATCCCAATGCCAACAACACTTCAACCTACCTCACTTCATTACATCATTCCCTAGTTCTCACCAACCACCATAAAGCTATTGACTTTTATCCAAAAATATGATACAATAGAGACATGGCCTCTGGCTTGCATCTTAAAGAAAGTTGGTTGATATTATGAATAACCCCTTCGATAAATTCCTTGACCTTTGCGGCAAATACCGATTTCTCCTCCTTTCCCTTCTCCTCTTTACCGTCGCCTTTTGTAGCGTCTTCCCCATTAGCAACGCCTATTCCAGCAATAAAATCGGTCTCATCGACACCACAATCTGGGGAATAGTCACCGCAATTTGCATCATCATCTATGACGTTTTTATCAGCGACCGCTACCAAGACCAAAAACGCCGCGGGTTCTTCATGCAGATTCTCGTTTACGACCTAGTTCCCCTCCTGATCTTATTCGTCCTCCATTTTGCCATTTTCCGCACCATGCCTTGGCTGGCCATCTTCTTCGCGCTCATGGATAGCTCGCACATCGTCCTCGCCATCCCTAGAGCCTTCGACCTCCGCTAGCTTCAACCAACTCACCCCCGACTTAAAGTCGGGGGTGTTTTCTTAATGCTTTTTCATTTGAGATGATTACTTATCTTTATTAATTTGCCTCAGACAAAAATTACTTCCGCCCGAAAGCGAAAGTAATCTCATAAGCCATACTTATTATACCATTAAGAACCTAACACAAGACAGCGAACACTTCTGCCTCCTCCCCTGCCGTAATTAGTATCAGATAACAAAATCTTGTTATTTGAAACTAGCACTGCCGCTATATATGCCGTGGTACCAGATGTGCCTGCAACAGACGTCATAAACACTCCCGTTTGCCCCACTTGTATTAAGCCATCACTACCTATTTGCCCATATGGCTTTAAATAAAGTGGCGCTTGAGTAATATCATATTGCTCACTAGACAAAGAATTTGCTAGCCCGTAATAGTTCAGCATATGATAGAATGACCCGCTCGTATCGTTATAGCTACCATCGCCATCACCGCTCAAAGGCAGTCTCCAGTTTTTTGGGCAAATACTATTTGGAGCAACTTGCCCATTCGTTAGGGTAACACCACTGTTAGCCGTTGCTGTCACCCAGGAGTAGAAATTACCCGCCAAATAGTGCGCGTCTTGATTGGCAGCAACACTCACCAATTGGTCACCCGAAAGCGTCACATTTCCTGGATCATACCAACCCATTTGATTATGGCTCGATGTAGCCCATAGCGATGATTCTATTCCCTTCGCATCGCTCCAATCTGCATCAACATCCGAGCTAGCGGCATACAAAGTTGTTCCATATATATCTAAGTCCAAGTTTTGAGTCATCCAGCAATTGCCATCTTTCAGCTTAGTAACCCAGTAAGTTTTACCATCACGATTATCAGTTAATTGTTTAGTACTATGTTCCTGAGTATTCTTACAAATGCCGCCCGTTAAATCCTGCATATAAACAACGTCGTTAAGCGTTGCCACCTCTCCCGGATTCGCCGCCACACTAATAAGTACATCGGCCTTGTAGTGATCTGGATTAGCACTATCGGCAAACTTAACACCGAAGGCTAGGGTAAATTTCTTGGTGCCTT
>CAZUBN010000003.1:0-61573 GCA_964618675.1 uncultured Candidatus Saccharibacteria bacterium
TCGATCAGGGTCAGGCTGGTGATAACGCTGGTCTCTTGCTCCGTGGTATTGAGCGTGAGCAGGTCGAGCGTGGTCAGGTCATTGCTGCCCCAGGTAGCATTACCCCACACACTGAGTTTGAAGCTCAGGTTTACATCTTGAAGAAAGAGGAAGGCGGCCGCCACACTCCATTCTCCAAGGGTTACAAGCCACAGTTCTACTTCCGTACTACCGATGTTACCGGTGAAGTCGAGCTCCCAGCTGACAAGGAAATCGTCATGCCTGGTGATACTGTTACCTTCAAGGTGAAGCTGCTCGCTCCAATCGCTATGAACAACAATGACCGCTTCGCTATCCGTGAAGGCGGTAAGACCGTTGGTTCTGGCGTTGTGACCAGCATCATCAAATAGTAATTAAGTTAGATTGCTCAGAAACTCCCTCGTGATCGGGGGAGTTTTTGTAGTCAAAATCCGCTCGTTCGGTGTTATAATAGAGGCAACGTTACTATCCACTAGTAAAGCACATTGAAAGGAGTGTTTTCTATGACGCAGCAGATTCCTGTTCGTCGGTCTTCCCCACCGCTGGTCGATCCGCGGTATGTCCTCGTCATTACCAAGGGGACGTCTTCGCTCAAGGAGATCCAGGACGCCTGTCACGATCATAAGGAGCTGCGCTTCAGCTTCTCTCCGGGGCTGTTCTGCCCCAGCCTGGACGGCCAGCCGGCGCGCATCGAGCCGCTGACCATCACGCCGGTGCCGATGGGTGTGTATCCCGAGGAGTATTCCGCCGAGGACGAGAATCCCTGGGGTGTCGCACTGACCGCCGTCGTTAGCGAAGTCACGCAGTATAGCCGCTATTTCACCAGCCCGGGCCCGGACGAGCTGACCATCGCCAAGGTCGGCCGGAAGATTCGCATCAGTTACAACTACGAGAACTGCAGCGGCGGCTTCGTCGTTGGTCCGTATGACCCGTTCATCAACTCGCTCAGCGATCCGACACGAATCTACGTCCAGGGCGCCAGCTTCTACCAGGTTGCCAGCACCGCGCGCGACGGTCGGGTCACCAACCACCTGCAGCCCTTCCCGGAGCCGGCCGAGGAAGCCATGCTGCGCGGTGTGCAGTTCTATCAGCGCAGCTGACCTGTTCCTTCGCAAGATACCTCCTCCGCCCCCGACTCTGTCGGGGGCTTTGCTAAGCCCTTGTGATACCGGCGAAAGTATGCTATAATGTTCATATTCATCAATTAACAATTCAGATTTCAAAAACTCACCGCCGGCGCGTCTAGCAGCTTGCTGAGGTTATGAAATCGAGAAAGGAAACAATGACCGAAGCCAAAAAAGATGAAGGTCTCAAAATCCGCATTCGTCTCAAAGCCTATGACCATCGCATCATCGACCAGAGCGCGAAGCAAATCGTCGACACCGCCGTTCGTACCGGTGCCACCGTTAGCGGCCCCGTGCCTCTACCAACCAAGCGCAGCACTTTCACCGTTGTGAAGTCGCCACACGTTTACAAGACCGGTGGTGAAGCTTTCGAGATGAAAGTTCACAAGCGTTTGATCGACATTTCTAACGCCACGCCAAAGACAATTGATTCTTTACAGAATCTTTCGCTGCCGGCTGGCGTCGATGCCGAAATCAAGATGTAAATCCAGTAGCCCGGGCCGTCTCGGGCTACTTTTCTCATGAGTAAGACCTCTCCAGTGGGTCTTACTTTTGTTCAAGTATGCTATAATCGTAGTATGACTCCATTGTTAAAACGGCTGCATCTAGATCACCTGTTCGATCGGTTCTCAGTGAATTATTTTCGGTTTTTTGCGAATTTTGCCCTGAAACGTTGGCATCCGCGCGTCATTGCCATCACTGGCTCCGCCGGAAAGACCACGATGCTACACCTCGTCGAGTACGAGCTGGGCGATCGTGCGCACTATTCACACCATGCGAATTCGCCACTCGGGATTTCCTTTGATCTCTTAGGGCTGCGGGGAGTAGACGGCTCGCGCCTGCGCTGGCTGTGGCTTTTTCTGATCGTGCCGTTTCGCGCACTTTATTACAAGCGGCAGGGCGAGTTTTACGTCGTAGAGATCGACGGTGCCCGGCCGCACGAAGCCGAGTATGTCGCGAAGTGGCTCCGTCCCGAGATTACCCTCTGGGTTACGGTTGGCCTGTCGCACGCTACCAACTTCGAGCATCAGGTCGCCATCGGTAATTTCGCGAGTCTCGACGAAGCGATTGCTCACGAATTCTCCATGCTGCCTGCCCATACTACACGGCGTGTCTATATCGACGCGGATTCCGAGACCATGGTACGCCTCACGCAGGACCTTTCCGCCGAGGTGGTCGCTGTCAATCGCAAAAAGCTCAAGCGCTACAACGTCTATCCTACCCGCACCGATTTCGTCTTTGAATCGGCGTCCTTCCATTTCTCGCAACCCCAGCCGAAGGAGCTAGCCATCCAACTCGCCATGCTGATGGAGCTGGTCGAATATCTCGGCCTGCCCTTGCGGACGGACTTCCATGATTTACCGATTGCACCGGGGCGTAGCTCGTATTTTAAGGGTATTAAGGGTATCAATATTATTGACAGCAGTTATAATGCCCATCTGATTAGCATGCGTTCGATCCTAGAAATGGCGCGCTACATGCAGGCGGGGCACAAGTGGCTCATCATTGGCGACATGGTCGATGAGGGCGGTATCGAAGACGCTGAACATCGTAAACTTGCAGATCTCATCGCCGACGTGAACCCGGAAATGGTCGTTTTAGTCGGTAAACGTACGAAGGAGTACACTGCGCCACGGCTCAAAGAGCTCGGCGTGAGTGCTCGAACTACTCTCGACCCGCGCAAGGCCCTCAAGTTTATCGAGGAGAACGTCACCGGTGACGAAACTTTGATTTTCAAGGGTAGTCAATATCTCGAATGGATTATTGAGAAGTTACTGGCCGATCCCGCTGATGCGCAAAAATTACCACGACGTGAGCCGGCTGCCGTGAAACGTCGTCAAAAATGGGGGTTAGAATGAAAAAACCTGAACTATATATTATACATGGCTGGACTTATACGGTCGCTCCGTGGGAGCGCACCATCGCCGCGCTCGAGAAACAGGGTATCAAAGTGCACATGTTGAACGTCCCCGGTCTGACCGCTCCTTCGAAGAAAGTCTGGACCATTGATGATTACGTTGCCTGGGCTGACCGCCACATTCCGAATGACGCAATCGCTCTCGGCCACAGTAACGGCGGGCGGATTTTGCTCAATCTCTGCGTGACTAAACCGGATAAGCTCAAACATCTGATCCTGCTGGATGCGGCTGGCGTCTATGAGACCTCTAGCAAACGTGATGTCGCGCGTACTCTGTCCAAGCGCCTCAGCTTCCTCAAGAAAGTCCCCGGCCTCACCAAAGTCTGGCACAAACTAACCGGCGCCACCGACTATGCTCGTGCTCCCGAGAATATGAAGAAAACGCTCTCGAACATGCTGGAGAGTGATAAGCGCCTCAACCTGCGCAAGGTTAGCGTCCCTACCTCGATTTTGTGGGGTGCTAACGATACGGTTACGCCGCCTCACCAGGCCGAAATCATGCACGAATGTATCGCCGACAGTACTCTAGCCATCTATCCTGGCTGGACCCATGCGCCCTATATTTCTCACCCTCTCGAGCTGGCCAAGGCGATTTTCAAAGTTTACAAGACGCCACCTGAACGCAAAATCCCTACCGACGTCACGCAAGCTGCCGAAATCTCGGCCTCTATGGCGCTCAAGAAAGCAGCCGAGCCGGTCATACCGAGTACAGCGGAGATTTCCGCTTCGATGGCTCTGAAAAAAGCCGCTCGCCCCACTGGCACCGATACAGCTAAATTGTCGGCTACGCTGGCCGTTCCTTCTAACAAGAAAACTGCGACCGATAATAGTATCCTCTCTGAACTCAAAGGCGTTGAGTATGAAAAAGCCAACCTCGAATTACCCAAGCGCGAGATTATTAGCAGTGCCTCCGTCGCCAAGGTTAGCCGTCTCGAGAAAATGCGTCGCTCCCGCCGTCAGCATCAGCAGCAAAAGAGGAAGAAATGATTTTTCTCGGTCAGGCGTCGCATTTTCCTGCCGGTCAAGCTTGGGGTCAGCTTTTTGCTTGCGGGCGCAAGAAACATTCGGAACGCTTACGTTCTCTGCTCGCTCAGCGCTATGGCGTCGCGCCGCACAATGTCGCTCTTTATCACACCGGCCGCTCCGCCCTAACCGCCGCGCTCCAAGCGGTTGCGCCGGCTGGCGGCATGGAAGTGATTGTGCCAGGGCTTACTTGTATTGCTGTTATCCGTGCTGTGAAAGCCGCTGGCTGCCGTCCAGTTTTCGTAGATATTACCAGGGAACATCTCGAGTATGATTACGACCGACTTGCCGAGGCACTCAAAGCTCCGAGTGCTGATCAGCCGTCTCGCACACAACCGGCGCGCCGGATCATTCTCGTCCAGAATACGCTGGGGATTACTTGGAATATTGCGAAGATCGAGGAACTTGCTAGGCAGTACCAGTCGATCATTGTGGAAGATTTAGCTCATTGTGCCGGTAGAGTTTATGCCGACGGACGTGAAGTTGGCACCGTTGGGCTGGCTGCTGCGCTCTCCTTCGGCAAGGGTAAGGCTATTGACACGACTTCTGGTGGCGCCGTGATCTTGCGTAATCAACAGTCGCCCGTCCAGCCTCGCCGCCACCCGAAACCTTCTGATCGTTGGCGCGACCGCTGGTATCCTTGGTTTGGCTGGCTGGTGCGTAGTCTCTGGCGGATCAAAGTTGGCCAGTTACTGCTCGCCGTACTCGTCAAGTTACATTTCATTCAGCGCTCCGCCGACGCCGAGCTCAGTCTCGACACTCGTCTCACGCATTGGCAGGCCAAACTCGCCATCAAGCAACTCCGGCAGCTACCGGTGACCAAACTGCGCGATTTCCGCTTGGTCAAGGATCGCGAACAAGTCCTCCGGGAACTTCGCAAACACGGCTATTACTTGGACGAAATTTGGTACGACACGCCAGTCTCGCCACGCCGCTACGCCGCTGAAGCCGACTTTCCTAATCGCAAATGTCCCAATACTGTCAAAATCGCCGCCGAAATTATCAATTTACCCACCTGGTACAGCGCCAAACAGCTTCGCACCGCTTACGAAATTATAAAGGAACACGAAATATGAAAGAAATCTGGTCAAAAATCCTCGCCAAATATCCGGAAGCTAACTTCCTCCAGTCTCCGGAATGGGCCAAAGTCAACGAGCTAGTCGGACACAAGCCGCTGATCGAACATGATGAATTACGCTGGTGGTGTCTGATGATCGTCAAGAACGCTAAGCGCGGTCGCTACCTCGAAGTACCAGGCGGACCACTGGTGGACTGGCAGGATCGCAGCGCGGTGTCAGCGGTTTTTCAGAAGATTCAGGATGTCGCTCGAGCGGAAAACTGTGTCTTTGTCCGCCTGCGCCCGCAACTGCGGATCGAGCAACAAGAGCTCCTCTCTGGTCTCAACCTGCGCAAAGCTCCTATGCATCTCCACGCTGAGCATACGGTGATTCTCGACCTGACTAAGAGTGAAGATGAGCTGCTGGCCGAGATGCGTCGCCAAACTCGCTACGACGTGCGCCGTTCTGCGAAGCTCGGGATGACCGTCACCTATGACAATACTCCGGAGCTATTCGCCGAGTTTCATCAAGTGCAGACTCAGACTGCCACACGCCAACATTTCTATGCCCCCGACCTTACCATGCTCGAAGCTGAACGTACGGCCTTTGGTGATGATGCCCGCATCTATGTCGCGAAGAGTGACGCAGACGAACCAGTTGCTTATGGTCTATTCCTGATTAATGGCTCCGAAGCTGATTACTTCGAAGCCGCTTCGACCGATCTGCATTTGAAATTACCCGGCGCCTACGCCTTACAGTGGCAGGCAATTCGCGATTTTAAAGCCATGGGTCTCCAGCGCTACAATCTCTGGGGAATTGCCCCTCCCGGACAGCCCGAGCACCGCTACGCGAAAGTCACCACCTTCAAGAAAGGTTTTGGCGGCGAAGTGGTCGAGTTCATACCGGCGCAAGACCTCGTCATTAAGCCCGGACGCTACCAAATTAATTTACTAATCGAAACTATTCGTAGAAAGGTGCGCAAATTATGAAAATTATCGATGCCGAGAACCGTGAGCAGTGGGACCAATTCGTCACTAGTCATCCCGAAGCTAACTTTCTGCAATCTTGGGACTTTTATGAATTCTACAAAAGCCGGGGTAACCAAGTCGTACGTCGCATTGCCGTCGACGAACGGGAGCAGATCGTCGCGAGCTACGCCGGGGTGGTAGAGGATGCCAAGCGTGGACGCTATCTCGCTATCGCCGGTGGGCCGATTCTCGATTGGGAGGATCGTACGCTCGTCGATGCAATTTTCCAAGACATGCGCAGTGAAGGAGTGCGACACAAATGCGTCTTTGTCCGGGTGCGTCCGCAGCTCGAACTGTCTGATCAGGGCATGAACCTCATGCACGAGCTGGGTTTACAGCGCGCACCGATGTATCTGTCAGTGGAGTTCGCAGGTGTTCTCGATCTTGAGAAAAGTGAAGAAGAAATCCTCCAAGGCATGCGTCAGCGTCTCCGTCGCGCCCTGCGCAAGGCTGAGAAGAACGCCATTACCGTCGAGAAGAGCACCGATCCGAAGGATATTCATGAGTTTTACGAGATTGAACTGCAGACCGCCGGACGCCATCATTTCTTCGCGTTTTCGGAAGATTTTTTGACCAAGCAATTCGCTGCTTTTGCCAAGCATAACGAAGCTGTGCTCTATACAGCGAAGTATCAAGGAGAAATCCTCGCCCAGAACTTCATGATCTTTTACGGTAACGAAGCTTCCTATCATTATGGCGTGTCTTCGGAACTCGGCACTAAATATTCCGGTGCACCTCTGCTCCATATGGAAGCTATGCGTGACGCTCGCAAGCGCGGTATCAAACGCTACAACTTCTGGGGTATTGTCGACGAGACGGACGTGAAGCACCGCTTCTATGGCGTCTCGCGGTTCAAGCGCGGTTTCGGGGTCGATGAGCTGAAATACATCCCTGCGCACGATATGGTCTTGAAGCGCGTTCCTTACATTCTGAACTGGGCGGTCGAAACTCTCCGCAAACACATCCGCCACGTCTAAAACAGACCTTTTCATCCAAGCATAAGTGTGTTAAAATAAACAAAACAGGAGGTTTTATGGCGCTGAAGCGTAAATATATTGATAGTCATTGGTTAGTATTTATTTTTCAAGGTATTATTGCGGCTTGTTTCGGCTGTATTACGCTGTTCACCTCCGATGAGAGCTCACTTTCACTGATACCTATCATCGGTATTTCGCTCCTCGCGCTTGCCGTCGTAGAGTTCACCAATTCACTTTATCGCACTCATCGCCGAGAAGGCTGGTTGGTCTCGACGCTGGTAGCACTTTTCGATGCGGGGTTCGGCCTAGGCTTGATTGCTGTTACAAATAATGACATGGTCTGGCATCTTTCGTTATTGGCGGCTTACACGGCACTACGGGGTGTTTTTGAGATTCTGATTGGTTTTCGCACTACCGTCGATCCGACTGACCGCTTCATCTGGCTGATGTGCGGCGTTTGTGGCGTCGTCTTTGGCTTCGCGATCTTTAATTCGGGCCATCTCGCTAATATCGACTTCGTCCGCTTCTTTGGTGCTTATATGATTATTCTCGCCACCGGTAGCTTGATCTATGGCGTGCATAACAAAGAGCAGCGTCAAGAGGACCGCGAGGCCCGCTCCGAAGCTGCCAAAGCTGCTCACCGTGCTCGCAAACTCGCGAGCAAGGGTAAGGCTACTCGAAAAGCCTAAGATATGCTATAATGAGGTTTCAAGGAGACTTTTAATTTTATGACATATCGTAAACCTACAAAAGCCATTATTACCGATGCTGGCTTCGCTAGCCGCTACCTACCGGTCACGAAGACCACACCAAAGGGCATGCTCCCGATCGGCGCTAAGCCTATCATGCAGCTCGTCGTCGAAGAGTGCGCCGAGGCTGGCATTACCGAGATTATCATTGTCGCTACGCCCGAGGGCAAGCCGATTTACGAAGATTACTTCAACAACGCCGTTACTAAAATCAAGAAGCAGCTCCACAGCCAGGGCAAAGACGACCGTTATAAGGCCGTCGCAGAAGTCCTCGACCTGCCGAAGATCATCGTCATCGAGCAGGATCCTTCCTACCCGTACGGCAACGGTTCGCCCATTGCTTCCGCTCGCAAGTATATTCAAGATGACGAAGCTTTCATTGTGCTCTATTCGGACGACGTCGTTTTTGGTAGCTCGGACGTGAAGACCTTGATCGAAGCTTATGACCAACATCCGGAGGCCAAGGCGATCATTATCGCTCAAGAAATGCCTCGCGAAGTGCTAAATAAGTACGGCATCATCAAGCTCGCTGATGAGCAGAAGATGACTTTGCGCAATATCGTTGAGAAGCCGAAGATCGAGGAGGCTCCCTCGAATCTCACCAGTTACGGCCGCTACTTGGTCACTCCTGAGGTCTTTGAATATTTGCAGCCGAAGAATACTGGTCTCGATAACGAGCTCTGGACCGTCGATGCCATTACAAAGATGGCCGAGCGTGGCGAAGTAATCGTCGAGAAGACTAAAGGTAACTGGATGACTACCGGTGATCCGAAGAATTACTTCATGGCTTATCTCAAATATGTCCTAGATCACGAAGATTTTGCGGATGATGTACGCAAAATGGTCGCTGAATCATCAGAATCCTAATAATATATCATCAAAGGAGGTATCATGGCTACTGTAGAATGGATTTTAGTTGTAATTTTATCCGTCGCGCTGTTTATTTTCTTAATCGCCGGCATTATTCTGGCCATTAAACTCATCCGTTTGGCGGACGAAGCTCGCAAGATTGTCGAAACTGGACAGCACATCGCTACTAAGGCCGATGACATTGTGGATAACGTCAAGGGCATGACCTCGGTCGGCGGGATTGTGAAGACCTTCGCTAATCGCGTCATTGAAAAGCAAGAGCGCAAATATGCGGCGGAAGACGCTACCGAAGCGGCCGCGGAAGAAGTCGTCAACGATATCATTACTGATGCCGTTGCCGAGAGCGCCGCGAAAAAGGCTCAGGCTGAGAGCTCACGTACAAAGTCCAGCAAAAAGTAACTTTTTGCGCTATAATATCAAGTATGACGGAGGTTACACAAGGTTCGGAACCATTAAGGCCTAGTGATTTTGTGCATCTGCACAATCATACGCACTACTCGCTGCTGGACGGTCTGACGAAGATCCCTGAGTTGGTTGATTTTGTGAAGAGCACCGGCATGGAAGGTGTTGCCGTGACCGATCACGGCACCATGAGTGGTCTGGTGGAGCTATACAAGACTTGTAATGATGCGGGGATTAAGCCGATCCTCGGTCTCGAAGCTTACGTGGCGGCGCGCCATATGGAAGATCACGACCCCGCGCACGACAAGCAACGCTTCCATATCACGCTCCTCGCCATGGATAACAAAGGTTTCGAGAATCTTTGCCATATGATGTCTCAGGCGGAAATTCGCGGCCGCTACTACAAGCCGCGTATCGACCATGAGTGCATGGAAAAGTACGCCGACGGTATTATCTGTTTGAGCGGCTGTGCGGGCTCGGAGATTTCGGAGGCAATCCGCGCTAACGACATGAAAAAAGCCGAGGAGCTGATCGATTGGTATCATAATTTGTATGGCGACCGTTTCTATCTCGAGATGCAAGACCACGGTCATCCGGATTCGCCGACCCATTGGGAAGTACAGAATCACATTAATCAAGAGTTAGCCAAGTTCTCGAAGAAGACTGGCATTCCGCTGGTCATCACTTGTGATGCTCACTATTTGCAACACGAGGATCAAGACGCGCATGAAGTCCTCCTCTGCGTCGGTACCGCTTCTAATCTGTCCAATCCTAATCGCATGACCCTCAAGGATTTCGAGCTACACGTCATCCCGCCGCAAGACATTATCAACCGCTGGGGCAAGGAATTCCCCGAGGCCGTCCGCAATACCCGGCGTATCGCCGATCGTTGCAACGTCGATTTGCAGCTAGGGCGCATCCTCATTCCAAAGTTCCCGGTGCCCGAAGGCGAGACTGACAAAACTTATCTAGATAAGCTCGTGTTCCAGGGGCTGGTCTATCGTTACTGCGGCTACAAACTCGAGGATACAGTCAATCTCACCGTCGCGGAATGTCGCAAGATGTTGGAAGAGAACGACCAGACTCCGGAACGCGCCGAGGAGAAAATGAAAGTCCTCCCACGCATCGATTATGAGCTAAGTGTGGTCGACAAGATGGGCTATAACGGCTACTTCTTAATCGTTCAGGACTTTATTAACTGGGGTAAATCACAGCGGATTGTCTTCGGCCCGGGGCGTGGCTCGGCGGCCGGCTCGATCTTGGCCTATGCTTTGAGGATTACCGAGCTAGATCCGCTCAAGTACGACCTACTCTTCGAGCGCTTCCTCAATCCTGACCGTATTTCGATGCCGGATATTGATACCGATATTCAGGATACCCGGCGTGACGAAGTGATCGAATACTGTGCGAATAAGTATGGCCACGGGCGGGTCTCGAACATTGCTACCTTCGGTAAAATGATGGCCAAAAACGCCGTGCGTGATGTCGCGCGCGTCCTCGAAGTCCCGTACGCCGAGGCGGACAAGCTCGCCAAGCTCGTGCCCGATCCCGTGCAAGGTCACCACGTCCACCTCGTCGATGCAATCCGTGACGTGCCGGAGCTCAAGCAAGAGTATGAGACCAACCCCGTTTCTAAGGAAGTCCTTGATTTTGCCAGTCGTCTCGAAGGCACCATTCGTAACCACGGTGTCCATGCCTGTGGTGTGATTATCGCGCCAGACGAATTGGAAAAAATCGTCCCTCTCGAAGTCTCGGCCAAAGGTCCAATTGCCGCTCAGTTCCCGATGGGTCAGATCGAGGAGATGGGTCTGCTCAAGATGGACTTCTTGGGCCTCTCGAACCTTTCCGTGATCAACAATGCCTTGCGTATGATTCGGAAAGTCTATCATGATGATGTCGACCTCGTGCATTTGCCGCTGGACGATCCCGAGACTTACGCCCTCCTGCAGCGCGCCGAGACTACTGGTGTCTTCCAGCTAGAATCGGCTGGCATGAAGCGCTATCTCAAGGATCTGAAAGCGAACTGCTTCGAGGATATTATCGCTATGGTGGCCCTTTACCGGCCGGGCCCGATGCAGTTCATCGACCAGTTCATTCGCCGTAAACACGGCGAGGAGCCGATTACCTATTTGCACCCCGGCCTCGAAAACTCTCTCAAAAATAGCTACGGCATCATGATTTACCAGGAGCAGTTCATGCAGATTTCGCGCGAATGGTGCGGATTTACCGGTGGTCAGGCGGATACATTGCGTAAGGCCGTCGGTAAGAAAAAAGTTGACCTCATGAACAAGGTTAAGCCGGAGTTCATCGAGGGTGCGATCAAGATTGGTGGCGCGACCAAAGAAATCGCCGAAGAGTTCTGGACCGAGCTACTTGACTTCGCGAACTACTGTTTCAACAAGTCCCACGCCGCGTGCTACGGCTTAGTCGCTTACTGGACCGCCTATCTGAAGGCTCACTATCCCGACGCTTTCATGGCTGCGCTCATGACTTCGGATATGCGCTGGACGGATCGTCTGGCAATCGAGATTTCCGAATGTAAGCGCATGGGGCTCAAAGTGCTCGGGCCGGATATTAACGAATCTTACGGCGACTTCGGTATCGTCGGCGGGGAAAAGACCATTCGTTTCGGCTTGAGCGGTATTAAGAGTATGGGCAAGGCTCTGGTCGAGGAGTTCGTCATTCCGGAGCGTGATAAGAACGGTCCCTTCAAGAGCGTCTGTGACTTCGCTTCTCGGGTCAATTCCAATAAGTTCAACAAGAAATCTTGGGAAGCCGCGATCAAAACTGGCGCGTTCGACCGTTTCGCCGATCGCAACGACCTCCTCTTTAATCTGGAAAATATCCAAGCTTACGGCGCCAAACGTCAGAAAGACGCGGCCAGTGGCCAGACCGATCTGTTCGGGGCGATGGGCGACGCCGGCGCCATTCCAGAACCAGAAATTAAGAAAGCGCCCACCCAAGTTCCCGAGAAAGAAAAGCTACTCTGGGAGCGTGACCTCATGGGTCTCTATATCTCCAGTCATCCGTTAGATCGCTATGAAGTGTATTTCGACGAGCAAACTCATCCCTACGACCTCGTGACTGCTGAGAACGACGGCAAGTCGATCGTGATTGGCGGTATCGTCAGCGCTATCCGCACGATTATGACCAAGAGCAATACTCGTATGGCCTTCGTCAAGCTAGAGAACAAAACTTCCGAGCAAGAAGTGATTGTCTTCCCCAGCCTCTATGAGGAAGTCGGCGCCAAGCTAGTCCAGG
The DNA here is from genome assembly GCA_964618675.1 of uncultured Candidatus Saccharibacteria bacterium. Lineage (GTDB taxonomy): Bacteria > Patescibacteriota > Saccharimonadia > Saccharimonadales > Saccharimonadaceae > Nanosyncoccus. The sequence goes on from CAZUBN010000003.1 coordinate 12,429, forward strand.
ATAATATTATCAAAGTCAGCGGTCGTATTAACGCGAAAGATAAAGACGGCAACGTCACGTCCGACGCGAAGATTATTGCGGATTCGGTCGAAGTTATTTCTGACCAAATCCTCGATAGCTACCAGCCTACCGGGCAGAAATTGCCACAGCCGAAAGAAGCCGCTCGTCCCGCTCGGCGCAGTAGTTCTCGCGCCAGCAGTGTGGGTGGCGGTTATCGTCGGAGCAGTTATGGCGGCGGTCAAAGTACCGAGAGCGAAGCTGCGCCGCGTCGCGTAGTGACACCGCCACATGACCCGCGCAAAGAAAAGTTGTACGTCCTAGTCGAAAAGCCCGACGATGCCGAGAGCCTAGCCGAAATTCGCCGGATCTGCGAACAAAACCCGGGTGTCCAAGAGGTCATCATGGTACTTAAAGACGCGAACGGCAAGCGCCCTATTCGCATGCCTTTCAAAGTTGACGTGAGCGACGAGCTGACCGGCCCGCTCAGTGAGCTACTCGGCGAGCAATGCGTGAAGGTGCAATAAGTTCGGAGTATAATTGATTCGCCAGATAATCTACCCGCCAGGCAGCCGACCCACCCAAAAAATCCCCGTCGCACGGGGATAATTTCTAGCGCTCCTTAGCGCCCAAACGGCTCCGCCAGCCGCAAATCTGGCCGATCTTCTGAAATCCGAATCAGCTCGTTGTACTTCGCAATCCGCTCCGACCGCGACAATGACCCGGTCTTGATCTGGCCCGTACCGAGCCCGACCGCCAAATGCGCAATACTCGTATCTTCCGTCTCGCCCGACCGGTGCGACATCACCGTCCGATACCCAGCGCCCTTCGCCATCTTCACCGCGCTGATCGTCTCGGTCAGCGTACCAATCTGGTTCGGCTTAATCAAAATCGCGTTACCGGCCTTTTCCTGAACACCGTACTCTAACAACTTCGTATTCGTCACGAATAAATCGTCACCCACCAGCTGAGTGCTACCACCTAACCGCTCTGTCAACACCTTCCAGCCTGCCCAGTCGTGCTGATCGAGCCCATCCTCGATGCTCACCACCGGATAATTCTCCACGATCCAAGAATACCAATCAATCATGTCTGCCGAAGTCTTCCAGGATCCGTCGGTCTTTAGCTCGTAATGGTCGTGGTTCCAGAACTCCGACGCTGCGACGTCCATGCCAATCACCACGTCCTTACCCGCTTCGTAACCAGCTCCGCTAATTGCCGCCAAAATGCATTCTAACGGCTCATTATTGCCTTCGCGCACCTTCGGGCCGTAGCCACCTTCGTCGCCCACCGTCACTGCATAGCCCCGATCTTTCAGTACACGCTTCAGCGCATGGAAAACTTCCGCCCCCATCCGCACTGCCTCGCCAATCGAGCCGGCACTCCGTGGAATAATCATATATTCCTGAAAATCCGTCGCCCAGTCCGCGTGCGCACCGCCATTCATCACGTTCATCATCGGCAATGGCAAGCACATATCGCGCGTCGTCCCCGCAATACTCGAAACGTACTGGTAAAAGGGTAAATTCTTCGCCTTTGCCGCGGCCTTCGCCGTCGCGAGCGACACCGCCAGAATCGCGTTTGCGCCCAAGCGGCTCTTATTCTCCGTCCCGTCTAGCTCCAGCATCAGCTGATCGACTTGCGTCTGATCCGCCGAATTCCCTACCAAAAGATCATGAATTTCGTGATTGACATTCCAAACCGCCTTCGCGACACCCTTACCGTTGTAATACTTCGGGTCACCATCACGCAACTCCAAAGCTTCACCATCACCGGTCGAAGCGCCCGACGGGACAATCGCACGTGCCGCATGACCAGAACTTAAGAATACATCCGCCTCTACCGTCGGATTGCCACGACTATCAAGAACTTGTCGCGCTTTGATATCTCGAATCACAAAATTATCCATAAGTAGATTATAACACAAAGTCCTTACATTTTTAATTATTTGTAGTATAATTAAATAAAAGTAAGGAGGGCTATGGACCAAGACCCCGAGATGCAGGGCACCGACAAACCAGCACAAGAATCACCAGCGACACATCAGCCGGAGGCCAGTGGCGATTCTTCCGCGACTTCCGCATCGGCCGCCGGGGTTGATACTCAGCCTGAGCCGAAGAAGCGCACTAATCTCATCGTCGGTCTGATTATCCTTGCGGTTTTCATCATTTTTGGTGCCGCCTTCCTAGCCTGGTACTGCCTGGTTTACAGTCATCCGGAGAAAGTCGTTTCCGACGCCATGCAGCAGCTCCTGTCGACGCGACAGCTCACTGCGAAAGGCGATTTGATAGCTTCAGATAGTTCAGAGAAGGACCAAGCCTTCAATTTCGCTGCTTTTACCAGCAACGTCAACGATGCGAACGCACACATGATTGTGAAACTCAAATCCAGCCAGCTCCTAGATGACCAGTCCGACGAATTCGAAATCGAACTCGGCGTGATTAAACTTGCGAACGGCGAGCTTTATCTCCAGATCGCGCAGCTGGCGGATGTCTTCGACCAATATCTAGAGGACAATGACGCCGAAGTGGAAGATTTCGGCGCGCTCGGTCAGATCCTCTATGCGGTCGTGAGTACCGTCGATGGTGAGTGGTGGGAGGTTACCTTGCCGGAAGTACTCGATGCGTTCGGCGTTGATGCTGAGCTCGCGCAGCCGCTTGATGACCTGTATAGTTGTGTCGTGCAGGCTTCGGGCGAGGATTATACTGGTGAAGTCCTCAAAGCCTACCAAGATGTGCCCTTCTTGCAGGTTAGCGACGGCACGCGCAGTATTAAGGATGATGGAGGACACTTCGAATCAGAAGCCCCGTTGGGTCAGAAGTTCTATCCAGTCACCATCGATTACGACCAGCTAGCTAATTTCCTGAACGCTCTATCCGAGGGCAAGATGGCGACTTCGATCGAGGGCTGTTACCATGAATATTCGGAAAACAACGATCGACTGGATGATGTGTTCGAAACCGAGCCGTTGACCGAGGATAATGAACCCCTGACCGCAGATGATCTGCGGGAGATCCTGCCCGAACAGCTTAAAATCTACCTCGTGATTTCCGATTGGTCACACCGTTTAGAGAGCATCAGCTTCGAATTCAGCGACGACGATCAGCTGATGGGCGCGGAGATTAGCTTCGACTACCAGGCGCCAACCATCGCTGCACCCGAGCTTTACCGTCCCGCTACTGATTTTGCCGAGGAGCTGGAGCAGGTATTTCAGCAAATTAGTGCTCGCAATCAATATTACGGCGAAGGATTATATTATATAAATGATGATAATTGGGATCAAGAATAGCAGGAGGATATGATGGGCTTTTTCTCGAAGACAGTAAACTCAACCAAGGCCAAGGTCAAGGCTGCCGCACAAGCAGTCAAGTCGACTAATGTCGATGAGCTTCCTACTGACGTCGAGCAGGAGCTGGGTCGCAAGAAGAGTAGCGATGTCGTCCTCGCGCTGGATATCGGTACCGAGTTTGTCAAAGCTGTGATTGCCCAGCCGCGCAAGGAAGGTGGTCTCGATATCATCGGCGTCGGAAAGGCGCACCAAGCTTCGAGTAATATGTATGCTGGCGCCATCGCCGATATTCCTGCCGTCGTCAGCGTCTGCGAACAAGCCCTCAGCGCCGCCGAGAAAACTGCCGGCGTCACTTGCAAGACGACCGTCGTCGGCATCGCTGGTGAGTTAATTAAGGGGAACACTAGCACCGTGCGCTACCGTCGCAAGAGCGGCAATAAGCCGCTGACCGAGCAGGAAATGGCGCTCATTATCAAGCGCGTCCAGGATCGCGCCGGCGAACAGGCGCGCAAAGAAATCGCCAACGAGACTAATAATCCGAACGTCGAAGTCCGCCTAATTAACTCTGCGATTGTTAGTATTACGATTGACGGTTACAAGATTTCTAATCCGATCGGTTTCAAGGGCACTGATGTGGTGATTCAGTTCTATACGGCTTTCGCGCCACTCGTACATATCTCTGCGATTGAGAAAGTCTGCGCCGAGCTCTCGCTCGATCTGCTGGCGGTGGCGGTGGAGCCGTTCGCGGTCTGCCGTGCCTGCCTAGGTGATGACTTGGACGGTAATCTGTCGGCCATCGTGATGGATATTGGTGGCGGCACGACCGATATTGCCGTGATTGACGACGGCGGCGTCGAGGGAACGAAGATGTTTGGTATCGGCGGACGCAGTTTCACTCATCAGATTGCTGAAGCCCTGAATGTCGACTTCGACACGGCCGAGAAGTACAAGCTCGCTATCAACAATCCGACCAAAGTTCCCGCCGACATGCGTGACAAAATGATGCTGGCCGTGCAGCGCAACCTCGCTGTGTGGCTGAGTGGCGTGCAGATTACTCTCGAAGATTTCAAGCTCAGCGAGATGCTGCCAAATAAGATTCTACTCTGTGGCGGCGGCGCCGGTCTGGGCGAGCTGCAAGAAGTTCTCAGTACGACGGACTGGTTCAAGGAGTTGCCGTTCGCGCGGCGTCCGGTCATTCATCTCGTCGATCTCAGCGATATCCCCGGTATCGAGAATCAGACCACGACCAGTCTCGATCATTGCTACATTACGGCGCTGGGGCTGTTGCGCGTTGCGCTGGATACGCTGGTCGGTTCACCCGAAGACAGCGGTGTGCGCGGGAAATTGGCGAAGTTGCTGCAGAACTAAGCGTTGTCAGGGTTGACGTGTCGGCTGAAGCATTGGTCGGTTGATTCGTATGTCAATTGCTGGAGCTAAGGATTGTGTACCGATTGCACCTGGCGATTTTTCAAAATCGCCACCACCTTATATTTGATTTTACAGGGGTAGATGACCAAAATACTGGTGGCTGATTTTAAAATTCGCCACCAGGTTGCTAAGTTATGGTGATGGGCAGAGTTCTCTGATCCTATCCTCTCTTCCCCCAGTACCTACTAAATAAGAAGAAAGACAGAAGGAGGAGTAGAGAGATAAGTATATATAGTAATATATACTATATTACTCTCTTGCTCCTCCTCTTATGCTTCTACGCCTTAGGATCCCTGCACGAGACAGCGGACGGACATGCCGACGTAGCGACCGTTAGTACCGGACGGGGCAACGGTACTAGAGTCGAAGCCCAGGAAGTACGCGTTGGTGCCGCTTCGGGCTGTAGAGGACCAGTAATAGCCGTAGCTGCCGGCGTAGCTCAGCTTGCCGGAATTGACGTTCCCACCAGCCACAAAATAATAAGGACTGATTTGTATACTCGTAAAGTTCAGCCCATTTGTCAATCCAGCAAATGACCCACTAGTAGTTACCTTACTAGTTGGCAGCTTCCAGTTCGTTGGACAAATACTGCCACTCGCATTCGCGCCGTCTGTAGTTGCACTACTACCGGTACCATTCGTCGCCGCTTGGAAGGAATAGTAATTGCCAGTAGTTGGTCCACCCGGATCGTAATAAGCACGATAGCTTGCGTCGGTGCTTGTCCAGCCACTAACTCCAGTTGCTTTCGTAAAACGGTTTGCTGCGGGTGTACCTGGGTCATCATAATCTAGATTTTGCACCATCCAACAATTATCGTCTTTTAGTTTTGCTACGCGGTACTTTTTTCCATCACGATTATCTATGAGCTCGCCAGTTTCTTCTGGACTAGAGCTCTTGCATATTGCCGAAGTTAATTGCTGCATATAAGTCAAATCACTCAAAGTCCCCGTCACCTCCCCCGGGTTGGCGGCCACGGAGACTAGAACGTTTGCTACATAATGATCCGCAGGCTTATCGGTGCCAATATTCGCCGCAAAGGCTAGTGTGAAGTCTTGTGCTGAGGTTGGATTAGCGGCACTATCATAAGCCGAGATAGCATTAGTACTACCACTAAGACCTTTATATAGCATACTACTAGTTGCTTGTCTTCCAGTACTTAAAGCATATCCCCACGTATTAGTACCAAGATTACTAAGTGGTACACCAGTAGTCTTATCAGCTAAGGTAGCAATCGTAGCGTTATTATTAGCATTACTCGCTACTAATGAGCCATTGCTGCTACTAGACGTTTGCACATATATAGAATATTTCTCTACGCTACCACTTGGTGTAATCGTGAAGTACTTAGCTTCAGAAGCTACTGGTGTATCAGCTACTACATCAACTTGCTCATTAGTGACCGTATTATCATCAAAGACCATACTAACGCTGGCGGGAGTAGTGGTAGTACCAATATTCCCGCCCCCACTAACTGTAATATCTGCGTAAGCATCCCCACTAATACCAAGCTGTCTTATACTACTAATCGGGCTCATCATCATTCCACAGACAAGAAGTAGCCCAGATGCGCAGACTATGGGCAAAAGATAAATACGGTTCCGCCCAGTCTTTAACTTTGATATTGGTTTTGGTAGCATAATGGCCCTCCTTTTAGTTTTACATACCTAAATAATTCTTTTCCCTAGCACGGAGCCATTCTGTTTAGATTCTGGAGCACTCAAAAAACAATCCTTAACCTCCATCCTGAGGTAGAATAGATTCGCCTTCCTTAGAGAGTCTGGTTAAGGCTCTAAAGATAGATTGTAGTTGAGTCGGGTTGCTTACTTTTGTTGTAGTTTTATAAATGTAGATATAGAGTATTCCTCAGTACTATATATACATATACAAAAAGTACTAGTAAAAGTTATTAAGTTTTCTTGTTCGTAGCAAGTAGCTAATAAATTCCTAGCACTTTTTCTGAAGCATTATATATAAGTAATAGAGGTGCTAAAAAGCCCAAGATCACTTGCTACGAAGCTCTTAACCTACTAGTAGCCATCCTTTAACAAAAATGGCACCGCGAGGGGTGTCGAATCCTAACAAGGCTACATCAGCACTAGCTTCTGCGTCTTGCCTCGTGGCGCCATTCTCTACCAGAAAATAGTGCCACTAACAAACGGCCTTGTATAGAATTCGACATCTTCATTATAACACAGATTTTGCTAATGCAAATAAAAACTAGCTAGATTATAAATAACTTCGCCCAAAGCTTCTCGTTGCCCCAGCACAACACCGTCAAAATTACATTTGCAAAACGCCTATGCTTGGCACTTTTTGCAAAAAATACTTCCCCCTAACGCACAAGACCATCAAAATAAACGCCTATGCTTGGTACTTTGGACGTTTTTGTGCTACGCTCTGGGTACGGGCAAGAGTAGGTCATCTGACTTAAGCAATTTTAACAAGGGAGAAAGGAGAATAAGTATTTATGGTAATACAAATTGGCATGAAATGTATGAACGTTTGGACAAAGCTTCAAATTAAAATTACTCTCGCTCGGAAAAAGCGAAAGTAATTTCATAAACAACTTAACTCCATTCTAGCATCAAAAGATTGCAAAAGCAAGACCGAAATTGCCCGCATTTAGGCATCAATCAGAAAAGCCCAGCAGCAAACTACGCAGCTAATTTATTTTATGCCAGCTTTTTGCACTTCCACGAATTCGCCTTCGCCTAGACTATTCAGCTGATAAGGCCCGAACGCCAGGCGGTGTAATTTTACCACCGTATAACCCAGCGCCCCGAACGTCCGCCGGATTTGCCGATTCCGCCCTTCATGCATGGTCACGCGCCAGCGCTTCCGCCCCTCGTCCATTCGCTCTAAGCCCAACCGCGACACACCGTCACCAATTTCAATGCCAAAGTCCGCAATCTCCTGCTGATGTAGTGGTTCCAGCGCCCGGTCTAGCTCTACTTCATAGATTTTCGTCTTCGCGAAGCTCGGATGCGTCATCCGAAAAGCAAAATCACCATCATTAGTCAACAAAATCAACCCCGACGAATCTTTATCCAGCCGCCCCACCGTCTTCAGATTACGATATTTCTCCGGCAGCAATTCATAAATCGTCGGGAACTCCCCTTGTCTCCGCCGTGAACAGACATATCCCGCCGGCTTGTTCATCCCCAGATAAGTATAGCCCATCGCAAAGGGCACTATCTTATCATTATAGCACACTTTACTATTTTTGTCAATACGAGCGCCCAAATTTGCCGTTTCCCCGTCGACGCTGACCTTGCCGCCCGCAATCGCATCATCCGCCTGCCGGCGCGACAGCCCCAACCGTTCCGCCAGAAACTTGTTTAGCCGTATTGTTCCTTCCATTTTCTCACTATACCATCGCTGGTGGCATTTGTCCAGGCTGCACCGGCTGCTCACCGCCCGCAACCGACCCTGCGCCTATCACCTGCTCCGCACCACCAACTTGTCCAGCTCCCATCGTCTGCTCGGTGCCCATCGGCTGCGCCGCCCCTACAGGCTGTGCTCCGCTCATCGCCGCACCCGCATTCATCTGTCCAGCATCCGGACTAATTACACCGTTGGCATTCCGGTCGCCCAAGACCTCATGCACCGCATTCACTACGTCCTCAATCCCAACCTGCGACTTCACCAAATACCGGTTCGCCCCCAGATTTTCCCCCCGCTGCCGCTGATCCTCACTCGACAACGCCGTCATCATAATCACCTTAATATCCTTCGTCTCTGGCGTCGAGCGCAGAATATCCAACATATCGAACCCAGAAATCTTTGGCATCATCACATCCGACACGATCAAATCCGGCCGCTCGCGGACTGCGACTGCCAAAGCTTCTTCGCCATCCTTTGCCGACACAATCGCGTACCCCTCAGCCGTTAACCTGATACTGTAAATCTCGCGAAGGCTGTCATCGTCTTCTACTAACATCACTTTGCTCATATGGACTGCTCCTTAATTTGATTATCATTTGGTAAACTTGTTAAATTGGCACCTACCCCCGGACCTGCATTCGCCGCAACTGCCGGTTGCACTCCTGCTACCTGCACCTGCTCCGTCCCCGCCACCTCCTCAGCCTGCTTCTGCGCCTCCGCCTCGGCGAACGCCTTAATCATCTGTTCATTCTCGTAAGCAATCCGCATCTTCTCGTATTCCGACTCGGAAATCCGCGGTAGGGAAACGAAGAACGTCGAGCCATCCCCGAACGAACTCTCCGCCCAGACGCGCCCGCCCAGCGCCTCGACCCGCTGCTTCACCAAGTAGAGCCCGAGTCCCGTCCCGCCGATCTGCCGCGTCTGCGAATTGTCCACCCGGTAGAACTTCTGGAAAATATGATTAATATCGTCCGGCGAAATCCCAATCCCCGTATCCGTCACGTTAATCAAAACCTTATCACCATCCCCGCGCGCATTCACCCAGATCTCCCCGCCCTCTGGGGTGTATTTAATCGCGTTGCCGACCAAATTATCCAAAATCTCGTGCAAGAAATCATAATCCACCGCCATGTACACTTTCTGCTCGATTCGCTTCTTGTCGGTCGGGGCGTTCGCCGAGCCGAAACTATACTTCAGCTGCTTCGCCTGCATTTCTTTCTCATGTTCGTTCACGATGTGCTTCACCGCCTCCACCGCATCGACCGGAATCAAGTGGACCTTCAGTCGTTTATCGTCCAACTTCGTCACGTCTAGCAAATCCTGGAAGAGGTGCCCGAGGTGCTGGCTCGCCGCGTGCGCCGACTCGAGATACTTCCGCGCCCGATCGTCAATCATCGCCGTCTGCGGATTCAGCGCCAACCCCAGATAACCCTCAATCGACGCCACCGGAGTACGCATTTCGTGGCTCGCCGTCGAGATGAACTCGGTCTGCTCATGCTCCTCCGCCAGTTCCTTCGTAATATCCCGGAAAGTAATAATTCGGTCCGAATGCGCGCTCCCGGTCGGGATACAGGCCAGCTCCACCGCCGTCCGCCGATCTCCCTGCGTCGAAGCTAAGAGATACTGGCGCGTGTTCAGCGCCTGATTCGTCATCAGCGCGGTATAGAGCTCACTCTGCTCCGGCACCACCGGAATCTGCTCCGCAGTCTGCAGACGGATCACCAAACGGTAATCCAGCCCCGTGACATTCTCTGGCGCCCCATAGCCAGTCATCGCCGCCGAAGCTGGATTCGCGAACCGGATCATCCCGTTCTCATCCACCAACATCACCCCCTCGGAGATAAAGTCCAGCGACCTCTGCGCCAAGCTCGCCGCATCGCTACCCGCAGGCGTCCGCACCGATTTTTGCTTCTTACTAAATAAACCCATTAACCCGATTTTAGCACAAGCATTCCGAAAAGTCTAAAAATCCGCCGTGAATCGCTAAATCCACATATAACCACATATAAACATATAATTACTAATGCCGCATAATTTTAGCACAAGCGCATGATTCTGTGTTATATTTAGATTATATGAACAAGGAAGTTATTTATTTGGAGCCTGAGGATGATATCACCGATATCCTGACCAAGCTCCAACAGGCTGAACAAAAAGTCGTCGCCTTAGTTCCTCCCAAGAAGGCCACCATGCTGCGTAGCGCGGTGAATATGAAGCTGGTCGCCCGGGTTGCTAAGGAGTGCGAAAAAGTTGCTGTAATCGTAACTGCGGATCCGGCGATTGTCAAAATGGCTATGGCTGCCCGGATTCCCGTCGCCAAAACTCTCCAATCCCGTCCGATTGTGCCGACCGCCGAGAGTATTGCCGAGGCGGAATCCGAGAGTGAGCAGGTAATTGACGAGGAAATGGTCGAAAATGACGAAAAACCCTCCAAAAACCGCAAAAACCGTGAGCAAAATGCTCTCAGAGGCTCTGAGAAGCCCGTAGCGGCCTCCGAGGACAAAAGTGCGGCAACTATCGACTTGACCGAAGAAAGCCTGGAAAACGACTCTAAAAAGCCCGAAAAAGCCAAAAAGAAGGACAAAAAGTCCCGTTCCGACGCCGATTCGCAGAATTTCTTCCAAAAATACCGCAAATTTATCCTCGCTGGCAGCGTCGCGGTTGTCGCTTTGGTGGTTTTCGGGGTCTGGGCGCTGATTTTCGCCCCTGCCGTCAAGGTCACCGTCGCTATCAGCAGTACTTCCAATAACTTCTCCGAAAGTGTCCGTTTCACCACCGATCCCGCCGCGGAGAACCTCGAGGAGGGGATTTTCCTGGTCAACAAGCGCACTTACGAGCAGAAAATTACCACCGATTTCACCGCCACGAGCAAGGAAGACCGCGGCAACAAAGCCACCGGTACCGTCCGCGTCTCTTATAGCTTCACCGGGGGTGGGGAACCTTTCGCGATTCCGGTCAACGCCGGCAGTGCCAAATTCGTCAGCAATGACGGCCTCAGTTATCACGCCACCACTAGCGGCACTATTAGCTGGGACGGCGAGTTCCCGATCGAATGTGACAATGGCACCGTCAGCAACACTCGCACCACCTGTATCAAGTCCGTCACTGTCTCGATCGAAGCCGATGAAGCGGGCGAGAAATACAACTCTAGCTCGATTACCTGGGGTAATTATCAGGGGGCTACCGTGGTCAGTACCACGCCGGTCTCTGGCGGCACCACCCACATGGCCGTCGTCGTCAAGCAGTCCGATATCGACAAAATCAAGGACGAAGAGCTGGAAAAGCACAAAGAAGAGGGCAAAGAAGCCCTCCTCGAAGACCTCAAATCCGACGAGATTGCCATTAGCGATAGTTTCGGCGACGAAGCCGTCGATGTCGAATCCACCCCTGGTGTCGACGAAGAGGTAGAGGACGGCGTCACGCCTTCGCTCAAAATCACCGCTTCCTACTTCATCTACACTGTCGACCGCGCGAAAATTGAGCAATTTATCACCCAAAAAATGAACCTCAGCGAAGACCAACGGATTTATTCGATCGGTAATCCGTACTTCGAGCGTTACAGCAGTATCGACGATCCTGCCCGCCTCAAGACTACCGTCGAGACTGGCCCGACCGTCACCGAAGCCGACATCATCGAGAAAATCAAGGGTCGCAAAACTGGCCAAGTCCAATCTATCTTGCGCTCCATCAACGGCGTCAGCTCCGTCAATATCTCTACTTCCTACTTCTGGGTCTGGTCCGTACCCGATGATCCGAGCCGGATTACCGTCGAATTAGTCGGGGAGGAGAAGGCATGAAACTAATCGCTCTCGATGTTGGCACTAAGCGGATTGGCGTGGCTAAGGCCGATTCCTCGGTGCGGATTGCCATTCCGTACGCAGCGGTAGAGGTGGATGGGACCGAATTCCAGAAGATCGCCTCGCTGGCCCGCGCTTGGGATATTGATAATTTCGTGATTGGTTTGCCCCGGAATTCAAAGGGTGAAGAGACTGACCAGAGTAAGTACGTACGTAAATTCGCCGCCCAGCTCAAACAGTCGATTAAGGGCGCCAAAATCTGTTTTCAGGATGAATCGCTCACCTCTGTTGAAGCTGAAAAAAGGCTGAAAAATCGTAAAAAAGGCTACAAAAAGGGCGATATTGATTCCGAAGCTGCCGCCATTATCCTCCAGGATTTCCTCGAGCAGCGCACCGGCAAGCCGACTACCCGTGCTGCCGCTACGAAGCGCAAGACCGTCCAGGGTGCCAAGCCCCATCGCTTCGCCACTGTCCTGATTTCCATGCTGATCCTCTTAGGTTTGATCGCCGGAATCGGTTATGGTTACTATCGTTACAATCTCCGAGCTGTCGCGGAAGTCAACTGCGCTCAGAATACCGCCGAAGAGTGCGACGCGACGCTTTTTGATATCGAGAGTGGCGCCAGCGTCAGCGACATTGCTAGTGAGCTCAAAGAGGCTGGTTTGATTCGGGATCCGCTGGTCTTCCAAGTTTACGTCCGCCTCAATTCCGGCGGCAAGACGCTCAAAGCTGGCGGCTATCAGCTCGCCAAGTCGATGTCGGTCGAGGAGATTACTGATGTTCTCCTCAAGGGCGGCAAGGACAATGTCTTTAGCTTCATTATTTACCCCGGTGAGACCATTCGCGCCATCAAGGAGCGCTTAGTGGCGGCCGGTTACAGCGCCGAGGACGTCGAGGCTGGCTTTAGCGCCGAGTATAAGGGTGATTATGACTGGATTTTCGAAGGGCGCCCCGAGGGAGCTTCACTAGAAGGTTACCTCTATGGTGATACTTACGAATTTTACAAGGACGATACCGTGAAAGAAATCATCGAGAAAGTGCTCACCGAGCTGGCTAGCGTCCTCAAGGAACACGATTTTCAGGCGCAATTCGCCCAGCACGAGCTCAACCTCTACCAGGGAATTACCCTCGCTTCCATCGTCCAACGCGAAGCCAAGGCCGAGGACCAAGCTGCGGTAGCGCAAGTCTTCTATAACCGTTTGCGGGACGGCATCGCCCTCGGTAGTGACGTGACTACCCAGTATGCGATTGATCTGGTCGATCCGGATCGCGCCTCTGGTATGACCGAGGAAGAAAAGCTCAACTTCGACTCCCCCTATAATACTCGTAATCCGAACGTGATTGGGCTACCTTATGGGCCGATTTCTAACCCCGGTTTGAGCGCTTTGCAAGCCGTCGCCACCCCTGATGCAGGTGCCGCAGAGTACCTCTACTTCTTGACAGGAGACGACAATAAGATGTATTATAGTAGTACACTGGAAGGGCATAATCAGAATATCCAGCAATATTGCCGCCAGATGTGTGGCCTAGAGCTCTAAGCGCTATGGCTAGAAAAGTAATTAATTTGTATTTCAATGAGAAAAAAGTCTAAAGAACATAAGTTTTTGCGTGCAGTCGGTCGCTTTCTGCCCTATTTGGCATCGGCGGTCTTGATTTTGGCGCTCGCAAAATTTGGCTCCGATGACAAGCTCAACCCCGACAATACCAGCCTCAATATGAACGCCATGGCTGCGAACAACTACAGTGTCTCGGCCGATCAGCTTTCGGAGTTGTACGTGGTCGCCAGCATTTCCAGCTCGCTTAGCCTCGCCAGTACTGACGCCGTTTCTGGTAACTACGTGGCCGCCAGCGTTTTGAAGGGCATTAGCCAAACCAGCGCTGATAAAATCGAGAAGCCGGGCTATACCCCAGTGAGCTACTCGCCTGGTATTAGTAATTACATCGTTTCCGAGGGCGAAACCATGGAGTCAATCGCACAGAAGTTGTCCGCGGAATACCGTACAAATTTGACCACTGATCAGATTCGCTGGTCGAATAACCTCAAGACCACCGATGTCACAGTCGGTCAGGCCCTCTCCATTCCAAAGACTTCTGGTATCGTCTATACCGTGAAATCCGGTGATACCGTCGAGACTCTGGCGAATCGCTATGGTGCCCAGGCCGATCGCATTATCTCCTACAACAACCTCGAGGAGACCGGTTTGGTGGATGGCGCGTTTATCGTCTTGCCAGGCGGTACCTTACCGTTGACAGAACGTCCAGAATATGTTCCAGTATATAACTATTCCTACTACGGCTCCACCTCTGACCGTCAAGATATGCGCGTGGTCTACGAACCTGTCACGCCGGGCTATGGCAACAAGATGGTTTGGGGTCAATGTACTTACTATGCTTGGTGGTGGCGTGCGACCAGCCCGTACAGCCTCGGCCCACTGCCGGATGGCTTGATTGGCGATGCGAAATACTGGGCGGCCAATATTCAGAACCCGCTGGTGGTTGGTTACGGCAATACTCGTCGCGTGGATAAGATTCCAGAGGTCGGTGCGGTCTTCCAGACTGGTAACGGTTGGTATGGCCACGTCGGTGTCGTGCTTAAAGTTCTCGACGACGGCTCCCTGATTGTTCGCGAAATGAATTACGGCTACCGCAGCAACGTTGTCACCGAGTCGACAATCCCTGCCAACGTGGTCGGCAACTTTAACTATATTCACTAGATTGGAGTGATATGTTCGTCGATGTAGCAAAAGTCAAACTCCAGGCCGGCAAGGGCGGAGACGGCGCCGTTTCGTTCCGCCACGAGATTTATATTCCCAAGGGTGGCCCGGACGGTGGTGATGGCGGTAAGGGCGGTTCGGTCATTTTCAAGGCAGACAAGGATACTAATACGCTGCTGGATTTTCGCTACAACCCCGAGCTGACCGCCGAGGACGGCAAAAACGGCTCTGGCCAGCGCAGTGCTGGTCGTTCCGGGAAGGATCTGATTGTCGAAGTACCGATCGGTACGGTGGTGAAGCGTGATGGCGTCGTGCTAGCTGATTTAACCAAAGACCAAGAGGAAGCGGTGATTGCCAAGGGTGGAGACGGTGGCTTCGGCAACGCTCATTTTAAGTCGTCGGTGCGTCAAACCCCGCGGATCGCCGAGGTGGGCGAGCCCGGCGAAGCCTTTGAGGCTACCCTCGAGCTCAAGCTGCTCGCCGATGTCGGTCTAGTCGGTCTGCCTAACGCCGGTAAATCCACCTTTCTCAGTGTCGTCTCTAACGCCCGCCCCGAGATTGCTAATTACCCCTTCACTACCCTGACCCCTCAGCTGGGCGTCGCCACGGTGGACGGGCACGATTTGCTAATTGCCGATATCCCCGGTCTGATCGAGGGTGCCGCGGACGGACGCGGGCTGGGACATGATTTCTTAAGGCACGTTGAGCGCACCGCGGTTCTCTTGCACTTGATTGATGTTTATAATGATGATGCCGGCGCAGCTTATCGGGTGATTCGCCAGGAACTTGAGCGCTACGGCGACCTGGGCACGCGCCCCGAAGTGGTCGCCCTCACTAAGTGCGAAGGTGTCGATGCTGAGATTATCGCCATGCAGGAGCAGAGTATTTTGGCCGTGAATCCCCAGGCGAGCGTGACTGCGATTTCCGTGCAGGCCGGTACTGGCGTTAAGGAGCTTTTGCGGCAGTTGATTGCGATTAAGCAGGAGGCGGGGCAGCAGAGTGCGAGGACTGGCGCCTCACAAGCTAACGAGACGCAAGGCGGTGCAACGCGGGGCGGAGCAAATCAAAGCGGCGCAAAGCAGGATGGTGCGAGTACGACGATCGATTTAGCTGGAGAGGAAGCATCAGAGTCTGGTTTGGATGCCGTTACCGCAGAATTGCCGGTGATTACCCTCGGCGCCGAGCAGCTCAGCCGTGCCTGGAAAGTCGAAAAGCAGGACGGTAAGTTCGTCGTCACCGGGCCGAAAATTGAGAAATTCGCTCGTCGCACCGATTTAAGTAATTACGAATCTGTCAACCGTCTGCGCGACATTCTGAAGAAAATGGGCATCCGCGCCGAGCTCACTTCCCAAGGCGCCCAGCCGGATTCGATCATCTCGATCGCCGGCAAAGAGTTTACGCTCGTTGAAGATTGGTAGGATTTGTGATATAATATCGAGGCAAGACAGCGGCCGTGTGGCCGGTGTCTTAGATCTTTGAAAGGAGAGTTTTTACTATGCGTATACCCGCCTTCTACAGCCGTTTCCTCTGTCGCCTCGATCACCAGCGCCACCAGCCCGAGCTCAGCATCCCTATCTATTACGGAGGACTTTGGGCAGTCAGCCTCAGCGCCATGGCTGCCTTCATCTCCCGCATCATTTTTTACCTACTACGGATTATTCGCCCGGAGCTTAGCGCCAATCTGTACAACTGCCAGTTGGTGATCGTCGTGATGACCTTTGCCACCACCTATTTCGGCCTCGTCAGCTGCACGCTGCTCACTTTCGAGGAGTGGCACTATTTTCCCGCCGGGGTCTGGCGCCGCGTGCATACGGCCTATCTCGTGCAGATGGGTTATGACCTGATGATTAGCGTGGCCGCCGTGCTGGCGAACCTCTTGAGCTTGTCGGATCTCGGTATCCTCACCCTTAGCATCGCCCAGCAGGATCTGCTGTCGTTCGGAGTAGTGATCTCGTGTTTCATCTCGGTCATCAGTTCCTACTTGAATCTGCGCAGCAGTGGCTACGAAGCCTATGCGCTCATGATGGCTCGGTCGCAACTCTCTCGTATTCGCTGAGCTCGTCGCTCGACGCTCCTCAGCCCCTAGAGGCGTCAATCTGGCGCCTCTTTTTCAAGCCCAAACCTCCCCAAATGTTGTAATTTTTACAACGTTATTTTCAAAAAAAGCATTGACGTTTTGCCAAACCTGCTTTATTATAAACATAAGCTGGTACGCTTCACGGGGTTCCATCTAGATATTTGTCTAGTGGAGTGTGGAGACGAAACAATAAAGACAAAAACAGCGGATTAAAACAAACCAATGTGCCCCAGGGTGGGCGCGCATCAGCGGAAAACCGGTCGCAAGGCCGGTTTCTTGATCTCTGCTATTTACATAAGCGACTTTTTATAGTATAATTATAGAAATTATGTCCCAGATTAAATTCACGATTATTACGCTTTTCCCCGAGGCTTTGCAGCCTTATTTGGACAGCTCCATGCTTTACAAGGCCCAAGAGCGGGGTATTATCGCCATCGAGTACGTCAATCTGCGCGATTTCGGGCTGGGACCCCACAAATCCGTCGATGATACCCCTTATGGCGGGGGTGACGGCATGCTCCTGCGCTGCGAGCCGGTTTTCGCCGCGATTGAGAGCATTAAGGAAAAATCGCCACGTGCCGAAGTGATCCTCCCGACCCCTGTTGGCAAACTCTGGAACCAGCAATTAGCCCGTGAATTTGCCGGGATTAGCGCCGCTGGCGATGCTTTCAGCGTTGATAATCTAACCACCAGCATTACCCAAAAACCCTCCCAGAGCCCCTCAGAAGCCGCTTACGGCAATTTTAGCGCAAACTCGGCTACCAGTGCGGTTTGTGGTCCAAACGCCGTAGAGAGCCTCTCAGAGCCTCAGAAGCACTATATCATCCTTTGCCCCCATTACGAGGGCTACGACGAGCGCATCATGACCATCGTTGACCACCCCATTTGCCTCGGCCCTTACGTGCTCACCGGTGGGGAATTACCCGCTCTGGTGATCATCGACTCAATTACCCGCCTCCTACCCGGGGTGCTAGGGGGCCATACTTCGGCCCAGATCGAGAGCTTTTCCGACGGGGATAATCTCGAATTCCCGCAATATACCAAGCCAGCGGATTTTCGCGGGCTCAAAGTCCCGGAAATCTTGCTCAGCGGCGACCATGGCAAAATTGCAGCTTGGCGCCGTCAAAATAGTTCCCGCCAACACCCTTCTCGCTAACACTTCTGCCTGCATCGCCCCGTAGCGACTGTGCTATAATGTTGACATGGATATGTCAGCGCCAGTGGAGGAAATCAAAGGCGTCGGCCCCAAGACGGCCGAGCTTTTGCGCAAGGCTAATCTGCGCACCATCGGCGACCTGATTTACTGCCTGCCGCGCATGTATGAGAATTATCAGACGACCGTGATGATTCAGGATCTCAAGCCCGGCAACGTCATCGTGCGGGGGAAAATCGGCGATTTGCGCCTCCTGCGCACCAGCCGGCGCAAACTGACTATTACCGAGGGCGTGATTCGTGATGAGACCGGGGCGATTCGCACGATTTGGTTCAATCAACCTTACCGCGCGAAGCAATTTGACCCCAAGCGCGAGTATTATTTTACCGGGAAATACGAGCTCAAGAACGGCCGCTACGTCCTCACCTCGCCGGCTGCAGTCCTTGTCCAGGACGCTGAGCAGGACGGCAACGCCGCCGGTTTCCAACCGATTTATTCGGCGAAAAACACTATTAAGCCCAGCACTTTCCAAAAGATTATCGCTACCCTGCGCTCCGATTTTTCCGCGATTCCGGATTTGCTACCCCTGGGTAACGCTTGCCCTGATTTCGTCCAGCCGGGTGCGCGCGCTGAGGCACTTTTCTGCTCACATTTCCCCGAGACTCCCGAGGAGGCTGAGAAAGGGCGCAAATATCTAGCCTACGAGGAACTTTTTGAGCTCATTCTCGCCGCCAAACTGAACAAGAACGAAAACCAGCGTCTCAAGGCGATTTCGCTGCCCTTCGAGGCGAGTTTTACCCAGCAAATGGTCAAAAGTCTCCCCTTCGCCCTCACCGGAGCGCAGCGCCGCTCGACCTGGGAGATTCTCCAAGCCCTCGAGAAACCAGTCCCGATGAACCGGCTCTTGCAGGGTGATGTCGGCTCTGGTAAGACGATCGTGGCGGCCCTAGCGGCGGCCCAGGCGGCGCACAACGGTTACCAGACCGCCCTGCTCGCGCCGACCGCCATTCTCGCGAGCCAGCACTACGAGGGGCTTAATCAGCTCTTCCGCAATCTCGAACGCGCCAACCCGGGCTTAAAATTGCCGAAAATCGCTCTCCTCATCGGCGCTACCAAGGGCAAAAAGCAGCTCAAAAGCCAGATCAAGCACGGTGACATCGACCTGGTTATTGGCACGCACGCAATTTTGACCGACGATACCGATTTTCACTCCTTGGCTTTTTGCATTATTGACGAACAGCACCGTTTCGGAGTTGGACAGCGGCAGAAACTCCTCCTCAAGTCGCCGGAAGGTTTTGCGCCCCACCTCTTATCCATGACCGCCACGCCGATCCCGCGCTCGTTGCAATTAACCATTTTTGGCGATCTTGACGTCTCACTTCTGAACGAGTTACCAGCCGGTCGCCAGCCTATTACTACCCATATCATCAGCGAAGTCGAGCAACGCGACAATCTTTACCCGGCCATGCACGCGCTCCTCGCCAAAGGACAACAGATTTACTGGATTTGTCAAGTGATTGAAGAGAAAAATGCCAATACCGCCACCCCGGTCAAGCGTCAAGCGAAAAAACTCGCCGCCCTCTTTCCGGAGGCGAAAGTCGGCCTGCTTCACGGCAAGATGAAACCCGAGGAAAAAGATCGTATCATGGACGAATTCGCCAAGAATCAGATCCAAATCCTCGTCTCTACCACGGTCGTTGAGGTTGGCGTCAACGTGCCGAATGCCAACATGATTATCATCCAGGATGCCGAAAATTACGGTCTCGCCCAGCTCCACCAGCTACGGGGGCGCGTCGGCCGTGGCGACCAACCCGCCAGCTGCTATCTGCTCACCACCGGTGAAAGCAAGCCCACTCGCCGTCTGAAAGAGATGGAAAAGTCCACTGACGGCTTCCACCTCGCCGAAGTCGACCTCAAGATCCGGGGTCCGGGCGAGATCTACGGTGCGATGCAGCACGGCGAGCTCAACCTCCAGATTGCCAATCTCGATGATTCGCGCCTGATTACCCAGGCCAGCCGGCACGCAGCGGAATTTGCCAAGACCCCAGAGCGATTATCTGACTATCCGGAGCTCGCCCGCCGCATCCAGAAATACCAGCAAATTACCACGCTCAATTAAGCTTTTTCGACTTTTTCCGGCAAAATATTATATAATATAGAGAGTAATGTATTCTACAATTCCGATTTCGAAGAGTTCCAACTTTTCTGGCAAACTGGTTGGTACTCATCAGCGCCTCGACCAAGCCGCTAGGCGACTTTTGGGCACGCAGCTCCCGAAAAACCGCTATTTCCCCAGTAGCAAAGAAATCATCCACTTCGAGGGTACGCGCGGCCCCGATGGCCTCAAGCGCAAGAGCCCCGGCGTCGACGAGCCTTCCCATATGCTCACGCTCGAGAACGCCGACCTTCCGGCTGCTACCGACCATAGCAAATTAGACATGCGCTCGGTGATTGACCTGATTAATGATCACCGCTGGAACCTCGTCCAAGCCCTCAAGCAGCAAAATCGCGTGCGGGCGGCTTTCGAGGCGGCCTGGATGGCACATATGATTACCGACGGCTTGACGCCGGCTCACCACTTCCCGCTCTCTGACGTGCAGGATGAGCTGATGACGGACAAGGAATTGGTGAAGATTTTTGGCCAGCCGATCAAGGGCGTCATGCACGGTCGCAATATGCTGGAAACTGTGCGCAATAACTGGCTTTACTGGGGCGCGGGTGGTCATATGTCGAAACATATCGCTTACGAATACGGTGTCGCGATGATCGTCGCGGCGCTCCCGCTCCGCTCGCTGAAGGTCGAGTTGCGCGACCAAGATCTGGCCGAGCTCGATACCGAAGCTATGTTCTACCACGCCCTCGACCGCGTCCAGCACCTCCAGATGTACGACCGTTTCCTGAAGAACGGCTGGACCACCGAGCTGGCCATCGAGACGCGGGATATTCTATTACCAGAGATCATTCGGGCGATTACACTCGGCTGGTATTCAGCGGCCAGCGAAGCCTATCGCCTCAAACCCGGAGCACGTCATGGCCAAACCCAGTGACCTCAGGATTATTTCGGGGCGCTACCGGGGGCGCGTCCTCCGCTCGCCGGCTACTAACGGCACCCATCCGATGGGTGCGCGGGAGAAGCTCGCTCTCTTCAATATGGTGAATGTCGAGCATGCGACGATCCTCGATGCTTACGCCGGGTCTGGTGCGCTCGGCCTCGAAGCGCTTAGTCGCGGAGCTAGCCAGGTGGTCTTCGTGGAAAAGTCGCCCAAAGTCTGCCAGATTATCCGTCAGAACTGTGCTGAACTGGCAGGGAATGCAGACTGGTCGATCTTTACAGAGACGCTGGCGCAGTTCGCCGAACGACCAGAGTATCAGGGCTATTTTCAGGTGATTTTCCTCGACCCGCCCTACAATCGCTTCCAAGTTGCCGAATTTAGCACAATTAGCCATCTGCTACAGCCTCAGGGCGTGCTCGCGCTGTCGTCACCAGCTAACCAGGAGCCACCAGTTCTAACTGGCCTGCGCCAATCCTCGACCCATACCTACGCGCGGGCCCGGATTACAATCTATTATCAGGATTAAGGGCTGCGGGTAGCGGTCTCGCCCCTCTCTGTAGGCAGGAAATTTTGCGCATTTTCGCACCGAATATGTTATAATTAAACCATGCCCGAGTGGTGAAATTGGTATACACGTATGCCTTAGGAGCATATGCCGCAAGGTGTGCTGGTTCAAGTCCAGTCTCGGGCACCATCGCCTAGGGAGAACCATTGGGTTTTCACTGGGCGATGTTTTTCGTCGGAGAGTTAAGTTTCAGTCCCTGGTACTACCAAGGAGCCACTTTTGGCTCATTTTTGACGAAAAATGACTATTTTTGATTATAATTATGCTTTCTCGGGCATTCTAAGGGCCTTTTAACGCGTTTTTCATCAAAAGGCCCCCCACGGCGGTTTGAGTGTAAAATGCCGTAGAAGGGCTAAAAAAGGCTAATTTACTCTATGATCCCTGCACGAGACAGCGGACGGACATACCGTAATAAAAAGCACCTCCAGCATCAACATTGGCGTAATTAGTGCCAAAGCTCAAAATATATACATAAGAGTTATCCCGCATAGTAGATGCCCAATAATTACCCGTGGCACCAAGTTGATCAAGATTCCCAGAAACAACAAAGCCTCCTGGAATAAAATACATTGGGTCACTACGCAGTATTGTCCCTCCACTACTAGAGTTAGAAATATTATAAACGGCTGCTAATTTCTTAAACGACCCATTATCGGACTTACTGCTATTAGTCGGCAGCTGCCACCCTGCAGGACAAATGCTACCGACTGCGTTACTTCCGCTACTAACATCTTTACTAGTATTATTAGTGGCTGAAGCTAAAGAATAATAATTCCCAGCATGGTAATGTGTATCACCAGAAGTTAGCCAACCGCTTCCAACACAAGCCGATAATCCTGTAGCATTTTTATTGCATGTAATCCAACTACTAGAATCAACGTAATAATAATCTCCTGGATCGTAATATGCACGATAATTTCTATCCGTGCTAGTCCAACCACTTGGAGCACTAACTTTAGTACTATTAGGGTCATCATAATCTAAGTTCTGCGTCATCCAGCAGTTACCATCTTTGAGTTTGGTTACCCAATAGCTCTTGCCATCACGCATATCTCTTAGCTGTCCAGTCTCTCCTATGCTAGCTTTATAACACTCTACTGCATTAAGTTCCTGCATTAGCTCTAATCCTCTAAATCCACTTGTCACTTCTCCTGGGTTGGCCGCTACGCTTACTAACACCTGTCCAGTATAATGTCCAGCCGGATTCCCGTCCGCGAACTTCGCTGCAAACACTAGAGTAAACGGCTTGCTATCAGCGGTAGTGCCAGTATAAGCCGCCGTCGTCGAAGCGCTCGGCACCGCCTTATAGGTGAGTCCGTTTGCACTTACCCCGGAGCCCTCCGCTAGAGCATAGCCCCATTTGCCGGCATCGATATCATTATATCCTCGTTCAGCACTCAGCTGCGTCAACGCAGAGCTGCCGTTGACCAATTTTCCTTCGTTCTGAGTTTCTTGCACATAAATCGCATATTGCGAAGTCCCACTCGCCGTCACTGTTAAGTTAGTTGTATCGCTAATGGTATTATTGATGCTGCTGGCGGTATTAGATATACTGCTTTTGCTGGAGGTCAGAGAAATCGTACTACCGTCGCTACTACCGCCAGTATCACCATAGACCCAGGCCGATGCGTTCTCACCACCCGTCCCCACTGGACTGATCAACAAGTACGAGATAGCCAGTAATCCAATGCCACTTATGACCGGTAGCAGATGTCCTTTGCTCTTTAACTTTACTATTGACTTTGGTAGCATTGTAGGCCCTCCTTTTGTTATGTATCTAGATTCTCGCAGTGCCTTGATGCTGGTCGGCAGATTTCTTAGCACTCAAAAACACTTCCGACTACCTACCACAGGGGCTATAGTCAGCTTGTTTGAGTTATGGGTTGCTATTTTTGTCGAATTTTTGTAGATGTCTATATAGAGTATTCCTCGGTACTATATACACATTTACAAAGCTACTAGCGAACTAAGTAGTTTTGCTAGCAAGGAAGATGATTATTCCTGAGTACTTTTCGAAGCATTATATAAGTAATAGAGGTACTAAAAGCTCAAGAGCTAGCCTTGCTACAAAACTTAGTCCTCCAGTCCACCATTCCAACAAAAATGGCACCGCGAGGGGTGTCTATCTAACTTATTCGTAAACGCGAAGTTCATGAAGAGTCAGAACCCTTACGGTGCCATGCTTCTTCACGAACAAAATAAAGTACGCGTTACGTTAATAAATTAGATAGACACTTCCATTGTACCATAAATATTTTCGCTGTGTAGAGAAAATGCCAAAAATCGCGTAAATTACCATAATCAAAATCCTGCAGGAGAGGCGTTCTAACGAATGTTGTACAAAAACCGCCTCACCGCCCCACTTTTCCTCAAAATCGCTCAAAACAGCCTTAAAATGCCTCAGAAAGCATATCCGGGTTGGCAGCTACGGAGACTTTAGTATTTCGTGTTATAGTCAATACAAAAGACAACCTTCTTTATAAGACCGTCCGCAGCGCTACGAGCGAGGGATAGGCGGCTTCCACCCGTAACGAATCTCGTAGAAGTCGAGAGAAGAATAAGCTCGCTTATTCTTCCGAGACGACACCGAGGATCTGAGCAACGCGAAGATGGGATGGAAGAACGCCGGGTCTTATAAGAAAGGTTGTTTTTGTAGAGACTTTCTGCACTATAGGATTGGAACGGCACGAGACAGCGGACGGATAAGCCGAAGTAGCGATTGTTGTAATTGGACGGGTTAACGCCACCAGAGTTGAAGTTCAGGTTGTACGCGTTGCTGCCATCGCGGGCAGTAGAGGACCAGTAATAGCCGTTGCTGCCGGCGTTGTTCAGGTTGCCGGACCAGACGCCCCCACCAGACCCAGTCCAGAAGCAATCTACCGAGACTCAATTTTGCTATTTTCCAACCTTAGCTGGAAATTAGGCGATCAAACCTGAGCATGACCTTCAGAAGGTTGCCATGGTGACAGGAGAGTCCCACAATCCTATTCAAGAGTACCTCGGATCGCTGGAGCATGACCTCAATCGCGAATCGCCAGAACCCGCGGGGGTTTAATCCCGTAACTATATTTTAACATAAGCGGCTTTGACCACTTCAACCCCGCTCTGGCCACTTCGCGCTTAGTTTAGTCCAGTCGCTCGGAACCCGGAACCCCCTACTATTGTATTATATGAGATTTTATGCTATAATAGCTAAATTAGGCTTATGCCTAAGCACTTTCGTAAAATTTGGAGGGGAATGATATGCCTACGCAACAGAACGTTTGGAAAGACGACCGTGCCTATGACCTCGGCGTGCGCCTGCGCCAGCTAAGCGGCGGCGATTGGCAGCCGGAGCTCGAGCCCTACCTCGACGAGACTGTAGAGATTTCCATCACTTATCAGAACATCAGCTATTTCCAGCAAGTCCAGACCACCATCCGCTATGATTTGCCCGACGGCCTCGAAGTGGTGCCGGAGTCAGTGCGCCTTTTTAACGCGTCCTATCCGGATGGGCAGGTACTGAGTGAGCAGGAGCTGCTGGGCGAGGGGCTCGACATTGGCGACTACGGACCGCAGATGCAGGCCGAGCTGCGGTTCCAGGTTCGTCCGATCCCGCGCTTTTTCGCCAAACGCACCGGCGTCTGCACGCTTTTCGGCTACGCCCATGCTCAAGTTAAGGGCGCCAGCATGCAAAAGTACGCACGCAACATCATCTATCTGAAGTGCCGCAAGGCGCCCCAGATCACCATTTCTCCCAGCCAAACCTAGCCCCCACGCGGGGGCTTTTTCTGTTATGTATTCATTATTGCGCCACCATCGGTCGCTTCAGCGTATTCCGTGCGACCGTAATTGCCATAAGCGTCTCTATACGTGATATAATTGCGACATGGAACGAATCGAAACTACACTCAAAAGCGATCATGATGGGCTCGCACTCGGCCTGTCAATTTTTATACCTGAGCATCCTCGCGGTATCCTGCAACTGGTTCACGGCATGGCAGAGCATCGGGAACGCTACTACGACTTCATGGAATATTGCGCCAAACAGGGGTATATTGTGGCTATTCACGACCACCGTGGGCACGGCGCTAGCGTCAAGAGCGCCGATGATTACGGTTATTTCTACGCCGACGGTGCCGAGGCGATCGTTGAGGATGTCTATCAGGTGAATCGCTACCTGCGTGAGCGCCATACGAATCTGCCGCTGGCGCTCTTTGGTCACAGCATGGGTTCGCTGGTAGTACGCTGTTACATGCAACAGTATGACCAGACCGTGAACGGTCTCATCGTCTGCGGATCACCGAGCCAGCGTTTCGGCGCGAAGCTCGGACTACTCTCGGTCAAACTCGTCAAAGCCCTCAAAGGTGACCGCTATCGTAGCCCGTTCATCAACCATCTCCTCTTCGGCAGTTATAACCAAAAGTTCGGCGAAGTCACCAGTCCAAATTCCTGGATTGTGAGTGATCCCGCGGTCGTGGCCGCCTATGACGACGACCCGCGCGACGGTTTTATCTTTACCACGAACGGTTTTGAGGCTCTGCTGAACCTAGCTTCGCGCGCTTATACGAAGACTGGCTGGCAAATGCGCAACACCGGCGCCCCGATTTTCTTTATCGCTGGCGCAGATGACCCCTGTATTATAGACGAGAAGCATTTTACCAAGGCAGTCGATTTCATGCGCCAGCGTGGCTATGTCGATGTCATGAGTAAGCTTTACCCTGGCATGCGCCACGAGATTCTCAACGAAGTGGGCAAGGCCGAAGTCTGGCAAGACGTGGTCGATTGGTGCAATACCAAAGTTTTTTCGCGCTAATGGATTTTTAGACCGTTTTTCCACAGTTTTTGGGCAATTTTGACAGGGGTCATTAGCGGTCAAAAATTCCCTCCAAAACACCCACATTTATTATTGACACACTATATATAGTGTCATAAAATACTTATAAGACACTAAATATGGTGTCAGTGAATATCAGTAAGCAAAAATAAACAGGATGCACAATAAGGAGGTATATTTTTTATGTTCAAAAAAATTGTAAAGCGCGACGGACAAATCGTAACTTTCGATCCCGAAAAAATCACTGAAGCCATTGCTAAAGCTGGCCTCGTCACCGAAGAGTTCAAGCACGACCGTGCCAAGCAGCTTTCGGACAAAGTCGTCAAAGTCGCTTCCGAGACCATCAAGCAGCGCACCCCGACCGTCGAGCAGATCCAGGATATCGTCGAGCAGGTTTTGATGGAATCTGCCTTTAAGCGCACCGCTAAGCAGTACATTACCTATCGCCAAGAGCGCAACCGCACCCGTGAGGCAAAGAGCAATTTGATGGGCATTTACAAGACGATTGCCGTCGCCGATGCCTCCGAAGATTCCGATGTCAAGCGTGGTAACGCTAACGTCGATGGCAACTCCGCCATGGGCAAGATGCTCCAGTTCGGCGCCGAAGGTTCGAAAATCTTCGCCAAGACCATTTTGATGAAACCGGAGTTCGCCGCCGCTCACGATAACGGTGAGATTCATATCCACGACCTCGATTTCTACGCTACGGGTACGCTGACCTGCTGCCAGACTGACCCACTCCGCCTCTTTGCGGATGGCGGCTTCAATACTGGCCATGGTCATCTCCGCACTCCGAACTCTATCGGTAGCTATGCCGCTCTCGCTGCCATCATCCTCCAGGCCAACCAGAACGAGCAGCACGGTGGCCAGTCGATCCCGAATTTTGACTACGCTATGGCGCCGGGCGTCGACAAGAGTTTCCGCAAAGCGCTCAAGAGTAACCTCAAGAAATACAATGATTTCACTGGCAACGATTTACAGATTGAGATTTCCGACGATGTCGAGTACGGCAAAGACCTCCAGAAACTCCAGGATCTCGGCATTCCGGAGAGCGTGATTAAGGACGCCAGCGAAGACGTCGAGAAACAGACTTTCCAGGCTATGGAAGGCTTCATCCACAACCTCAATACTATGCATTCTCGCGCTGGTGCTCAGGTGCCTTTCACTTCGATTAACTTCGGTACCGACACTACGGAGGCTGGTCGCCTCGTGAGCAAATGCTTGCTCGACGCTACCGAAGCCGGTCTCGGCCACGGTGAGACTCCAATCTTCCCAATCTCGATTTTCAAGGTGAAGGAAGGTATCAATTACAACCCCACCGACCCGAATTACGACCTCTTCAAGCGCAGTATGGAAGTCAGTGCGAAGCGTCTCTTCCCGAACTTCGTCTTTATCGACGCACCGTTCAATCTCAAGAACTACGTCCCTGGCGACTATCGCACCGAAATCGCTACCATGGGCTGCCGCACCCGCGTGTACAGCAGCGTCTTCAAAGAATCCGACGGTATCACTACTGGGCGTGGCAACCTCAGCTTCACCACGGTCAACCTCGTCCGTCTCGGTATCAAACACGGTATTTGCCTCGGCGAGCGCAAAGAGGCCGACTGGTCTGGCTTCTACAAGGAGCTCGATGAGAAAATGGATCTCGTCGCCGACGAATTGCTTGAACGCTTTGAGTTCCAGGCTAATCAGCACGTTCGCAACTTCCCATTCCTCATGGGCCAGGGCAACTGGTTTGGCAGCGAGAAGCTTGGGCCGAACGACACCCTACGCGACGTGATTAAACACGGCACCCTCAGTATCGGCTTTATCGGTCTCGCTGAGTCCCTCGTTGCCATGACCGGCAAGCACCACGGTGAAGATGAAGAATCTCGCGAACTTGGCCTCGACATCATCACCCATATGCGCGAACGCTGTGATATGTATGCGAAGAAATATCATCTCAACTTCTCGCTGCTCGCCACCCCAGCTGAAGGTATCGCCGGCCGCTTCACCAAGATCGACCGCAAAGAATACGGTGAAATCCCTGGCGTCACTGACCGCGAATATTACACCAACAGCTTCCACGTACCGGTTTATTATCCAATCAGCGCCTTCGACAAGATCGAGATCGAGGCTCCGTATCACGCCCTCTGTAACGCCGGTCACATTACCTACATCGAGCTTGATGGCGATCCGACTCAGAATATCGAAGCTTTCGAAGCTGTCATTCGCAAGATGAAGGAATCCGGCATCGGTTACGGCTCCGTCAACCACCCAGTCGACCGCGATCCAGTCTGTGGCTTCTCTGGCATCATCAAGGGCGATCGCTGTCCAGCCTGTGGCCGTATCGAGGGTGACGTCGCCTTCGAACGTCTCCGCCGTATCACCGGCTATCTCGTCGGTAGCCTCGAACGCTGGAACGACGGCAAGAAAGCCGAGGAACGTGACCGCGTCAAGCACAACGTTACCGGTGTCTACAGTTGCGAAGAAAAGGCCGCCCGCGAGGCCGCCAAGGGCCAGCAAGAGGCCATGACCGGCAAAATGTAGTATAATAGTAGTAGAAAAAGGTATGGGAGCTGGCTAGGAGGTCAGCTCCCGTCCAAAAAGGAGAATATGCAAATTCGCTTATCGGGCCCTCTCGAGCACGACAATATCGTCAATGGTTACGGATTACGCGCCGTGCTCTGGACGCAGGGTTGCCCTAACCACTGTCCCGGCTGCCAGAACCCGGAAACCTGGGATTTTAACGGCGGGATCTTGGTCGATGTCGAAGAGGTCAAGAGTCGTCTCCGCGCCTTCCGTGGACAGTCCGGCATTACCTTTTGTGGCGGTGAACCTTTTGTACAGCCCGAAGCTTGCAAAGAAATTGCCGATTGGTGCCGTCAAGAGCTCGGCTGGAATGTCTGGTCCTTCTCTGGCTTCACTTATGAAATGATTCTAGAGATGGGCGGCGCTGCCGCCGACTTCCTCAAAAGCCTCGATGCGTTAATTGACGGACCGTTCATCTTGGCCGAGCGCGACCTCACCATGAAGTTCCGCGGCTCGCGCAACCAACGTCTCCTCCACCTCGAATACGGAACTGGGAAAATTCTCAAAATTGAATAGGGATCATCATGTCAAACATATCCATCATCGCCTGTATTAGTCAAGATCGTGGCCTCGGCTACGCCGGTCAGTTGCTTTGGCACATTCCGGAAGACATGCAGTTTTTTAAGCGGACGACCATGGGCAGCGTCGTCGTGATGGGCAGCAGGACTTTTGCCTCCATCGGCCGGCCTCTGCCCGGGCGCCAGAATATCGTCCTCTCGCACCATCAGCCCGAGCACGCTCAGGTCACTTGGTGTCAGGACGAAGCAGGGCTACACCAAACTCTCGCGCAGCAGACTGCCCCGATTTTCATCATCGGCGGCGCTAGCCTGTATGCTATGTTCATTGACCAAGCTCAGAAACTTTACTTGACCGAAGTTGCTGGTCAGCGCCCAGCCGATACCTTCTTTCCCGATTTTGACCGCTCACAGTTTGATCAGCGCATCTTGCAGGAAGGGGAAGATCATGGCGTTAAATATATTATTTCTGAATACACGAGAAAGTCATGATTTACTTTGATCATTCTGCCACCTCCCCACTTTTGCCTTCAGTTCGGGCGAAGTTGCACGCGCTGATCGATCAAGATTTGGGTAATGCCTCGTCCTTGCATAGTTCGGGCCGGCAGTCGTCCTATCTGATCGAAGAGGCTCGCGCCGCAGTCGCTAAACTAATCAATGCCGAGCCGGAAGAAATCATCTTTACCTCGGGCGGTAGTGAGTCAAATAATACCGTGATGGGAAGTTTCGCCGGTCAGACCATCGCCGTTTCGCAAATCGAGCATCCTTCAGTCTTGGCCGCGGCCCATGCACGCGCTAGTGAAGTTATCGAGCTTGCGGTAGACCGTTGGGGGCGAACCGATCCGCAACAAGTTCCCCAGAACGCTCAACTCGTCTCGGTCATGCTGGCCAATAATGAATTAGGCACGCTTGAGCCCATTCGGGAATTAGTAAAATGTTGTAAAAAATACAACATTTACGTACATAGTGACGCCACCCAAGCCCTAGGCAAAATCCCAGTGGACGTCCAAGATCTTGGGGTTGACTACTTGACCATTAGTGCGCATAAAATTGGCGGACCGCTTGGCGTTGGTGCGCTCTATGTCCGCCATGGTTCGCCATTGACACCGCTAATCTACGGTGGTCATCAAGAACATAAACGGCGCGCTGGCACAAGTAACGTCCTGGCGCTTGCAGGGTTTGGTGAGGCGGCACGCTATGCTTACGAGCAGCAGACCTACCAGATTTACGCCGACAAAATTCGACCTCTACGCGACCAATTGCGCGAGCGAATCCTCCGAGAGATTCCTTACAGCAGCGCTAATACCCCCAGTGTCGGTTGTTTACCGCACCTGCTCAATATGAGCTTTCAAGCCGCCGAAGGGGAATCAATCCAGCTCTATCTCGACACTGAGGATGTTGCCGTCTCGACCGGTTCGGCTTGCGCTGCTGGCGACCTCGCGCCCAGTCATGTTCTCATGGCTACCCGGGGCGATGCCGAAGTGGCCCATAATAGCATCCGATTTTCACTCGGGCTCGACGCCACGGCTGCCGACATTGACGCTGTGATGGCAGTTTTACCAGGTATTATTCAGCGTCTGCAGAGTATTAGTACTGTGAAAATTAAGGAGACTTCGTAATGCAACAACCTTGGGCTTATTCTGAGATCGTCAAAGAGCACTTTCTCAATCCACGCAACTTTCTCATGGGCGATGAAGCTCAATATGCGCATGACGCGGAGGGTGTAGTTGGTAATCCGGTCTGCGGTGACCAGATGAAAATGTTTATTCGCGTCCAAGACGGCAAACTTACTGACATCAAATGGAAAACTTACGGCTGTGCTAGTGCTATCGCCTCGACTTCCGCCCTCTCGGAGCTTGCGAAAGGCCAAACCTTAGACGCAGCCCTGCAGATTGGACCGAAAGAGATTGCCGCTTTTCTCGGTGGTCTGCCGGAGCATAAGTTCCACTGTTCCGTCCTCGGTCACGAAGCGCTAGCTGCGGCAATCGCGAATTACCGAGCGACTAGCGGGAGCGATGCTGAGGGCGCTCGGGATGCTGCTGACAGTGATTCCAGCACCGGCGTCGACACCCAGGCCGACGACGCCTAGCACAAAAAAGGAGCGCGTACGCTCCCTTTTTTGCTATTCAATACCAGGTACCGGGAACTTCAGCGCCAGCGCCTTCACTTCTTCGCGCAGCTCTTGCAGCTCGTCCGCATACTCGTTCAGCTTTTTCTCATTTCCTGCCTTCACGCAGATATCAACCACCTGCTTCATCCAGCGCGCCACCTGCTTCATCTCTTCCGCCCCCAGGCCGCGTGTCGTCATCGCTGGTGTACCTAATCTCACTCCTGATGGCCGGAAAGCCCCGCCCTTATCGGTTGGCAGAGCATTTGCGTTCAGCGTCAAACCAATCTTATCCAACGCCGTCTCGTAAAACTTCCCGTCAATTCCGAAGCTATCTTTCACGTTCACCAGAATCAGATGGTTCTCCGTACCGTCGCCCTGCAATTTAAAACCGTCCTTCTTGAGCGCATCGGCCAGAACTTTCGCATTTTCGACAATCTTCGCTGCATAATCTCGAAACTCTGGCTGCAAATCCTCCTCAAACGCCACTGCCTTAGCCGCAATAATATGATCCAGCGGACCGCCCTGTGT
Source organism: uncultured Candidatus Saccharibacteria bacterium (assembly GCA_964618675.1). Classification (GTDB taxonomy): domain Bacteria; phylum Patescibacteriota; class Saccharimonadia; order Saccharimonadales; family Saccharimonadaceae; genus Nanosyncoccus. The sequence goes on from CAZUBN010000003.1 coordinate 44,426, forward strand.
ACCCGGGAAAACTGCTCGGTCGATCAAAGTCGGTATATTTTCGAGCTTGTGCTCAGGTCGCTTCAGTGGATTGCCTACCTTCCCCATACTAACGATTAGACCTCCGCGTGGCCCTCGCAAAGTTTTGTGGGTCGTACTGGTCATCACGTTGAAACCGTGCTCGAGCGGATTCGGATGTACGCCACCCGCAATTAAGCCTGCCACGTGCGCCATATCTGCCATCAAGAGTACCTCATGACCACTTTGTTCGGCGACTTTGTCCGCCACCTTCTTCACCCGGTCGAAATCCGGCACCTTCATAAAGGCCGAATATCCCACCAGAATCAAAGCCGGCTGATGCTCTAAGGCCAACTTCTCCAAATCGTCATAATCAATATCGCCATCTTCAGTCACGCCATAGCCAACGAAATTATAAATCTTCGCGCTCCGCGTTACTGGGGAACCGTGTGTGAGATGTCCACCGGCTGGCAGCGACATTGCTAGAATCGTATCGCCCGGCTTGCACCATGCGAAATAGACCGCCTCATTAGCATTCGCACCCGAATGAGGTTGTACGTTCGCGTGGTCGGCCTTAAAGAGCTGCTTAGCCCGATCAATCGCCAATTGTTCAATCTGATCGACATTTTCATTACCACCATAATAGCGTCGCTTTGGATAGCCTTCACTATATTTATTAGTCAAAATCGAACCAGCGGCTCGCAAGACGTTCTCAGAAACGTAATTCTCGCTGGGGATTAATTCCAAGCCCTCACTCTGGCGTTTTTTCTCTTGCTCAATTAGGTCGAAAACTGGATCCTGTTTATTTGTCATAGATAATACCTCCATCATTTACTGTCAAATATATTCGCCATCGTGAAGTTAGATCATAGTATTATCTCCGTCTTTTCTCCATTGTAACACAGAAATTACCAAAAAATATCCCCCAAATGGGGAATATTATAACATAAATTTGACAAAACACAAAAATGGTGGTTCCGGTCGGACTTGAACCAACGACACAAGGCTCTTCAGGCCTCTGCTCTACCAACTGAGCTACAGAACCATACTCCCATTATAGCATACTTTTCCGAAAACTCCATACTTTCCTCGCTTTTCGATGCTCCCGTCCCAAAACATGCTAAAATAGTTACAGAACGGAGGTAATAACTTGACGGAGCGTCTTGATTTAGCGCAGGCGGATTGGCGTGGCAGCCGAGAGCTTTTTGACGAAATCAAGGCTTCACTTGACCAGTTGCTCCAGCCAGAGCCTGCCGACCGCTACGATTTTTCTTGGCTGGGCAAGCGCCAGAGTCTCTTAGCCGCGGCTCTGCCCACCAACCAGCGCCTCATCTGCGATCTGGCTAGCTCAAGCGATTTTAATCAGACTGGCAATCTCGCCATCATCGGCGATAATCTTGACGCGCTCAAGCTCCTCCAGGAGTCCTATTATCGCCAGGTGAAGATGATTTATATCGACCCACCTTACAACACCGGCCACGACCTCATCATGTCGAAAACTTTCGAGCTGCACGCTCATGATCAATCAATTAAAATCGAGACCACCGAGTCGCTCGATCCGAATACCAAAGCTCGTCCGGATTTTCATAGCAACTGGCTAAGCATGATGTATCCACGCCTCTTGCTAGCGCAGAACCTCTTGACTGACGACGGCGCGATTTTTATCTCCATCGATCAGAATGAATTTGCCAATCTAAAGAAACTTTGCGACGAAATCTTCGGTGAAGAGAATTTTATCACGCTCGCTATGCGCCAGAAGAATCGTGTCGTTATGAAAAGCAACAAAGCCTTCAAAAACTATCTCGAGCCCGTCCTCATCTACGCTCGCGACAAGTCTCACCTCGACCTCACTTATACGAAGCCCACCAACGCTACTAATGACTTTTCGCTGATTTGTGCTGGATATGGTCTCAAAGAGCTTACTTTCCGCCCGGGCCAGCTCTATTTTGTCAACTCGGTAGAGACAATTTCGGCTGGCCAATATGAGAATTGCGAGTTGCTTAACTCTAGTCCTATTGTCAATCATATTAATCAAGCTCCGCTCACCATTCGTGCCGAATTCAAGTGGAGCCAAGCCGCCCTTCAGGCGAAGCTCCGCCGGGGTGCGACCATCCAGATTAAGAATCCCGCCACTATGGTGATGCGTTTATACACGACTAACGCTACCACCACGCCCCAAGATTATATCAACGAGCAGTACGGTTTAGTGACTAACGACGACGGCATGAATGAACTCGCCGCCTTGCAGCTCGGCCAATATTTTTCCTACCCGAAGCCGACGCAACTGATTCAGTTCTTTGCGAATTTAATGCACGATCCTTCGGCGATTATCATGGACTTCTTCGCTGGTTCCGGTACGACAGGGCAGGCTGTTCTCCAGCAAAATATGCTCGATGACGGCCACCGCCAATATATCCTTATCCAGATTCCCGAGCCGGTCAATACGCCCCAAGTGAAGCGTCCGCGTATTAAAACCCTCGACCAGCTCATGCTCGAGCGTTTGCGTCGAGCCGGGCGTGCGCTCCAGCCTCAAGCGCAGAAGGGCCAGCTTGATGTAGGTTTTCGTGTTTTTCGTTTGCGGGATAAGGATGCTGCGGATCATTCCGACTTAGAGCAGGTATTTCTCGCTCTTTCTCTACTCGGTCTACCTCTGCACCTCCCCTTGCAAACTTGTTCAGTTGGTCAGTTGCAATACTATCTCTACGATTATCGCCATCCTCAGAGCGGCCTAGCTTTTTGCTTTCAGTCGCCCGACAGTGAACTTTTGACCCAGCTACTCGCGAAGCAACCCAGCGTCCTCATTGTGCCCGAGATAATTTTCACAGACTCGACCGCGCAAGCCGACTTTGAGCAAACTTGTCAAAAACTCAGTCCCACTACTCAGCTGAAAGTCCTCGCATGAAATCTCCTTACCAAGCACCCCTTTTCCAAACCTCCGCCGTGCAAGCCGCCTGTGACCTCTTTCGTGATCCCGATTGGCCGACGGCGCATCCTGACGCTACTCTTTGCGATCGTCCATATTTTACCTTCGAGCTTGCCGTCAACGCCGGCAAAGTCTGCACCTACCTCGAAACGATTTACGCACTCTACCGTGAGCACGGCTGGCAGAAATATCTCATCGTCGTGCCGAACCTTGCTCTACATGGTCAAGTTTTACAAATCTTACAGGAGACCATGCCCTACTTCGCTTTGCAGCATGGCGTCCGCGCGCACTACGCTAGCTATGATTCCACGCAACCTAGCCACCTCCGCCAATTTCTCCAAGAGGACCATTTAGGTATTCTAGTTATTAACGCACAGGCTTTCTATACCCAGAACGAGAGCATGCGCAAGATTCGCGAGCATCTCGATGCTTTCGCCTCGCAGTGTCCGCTTGAACTTTTAGCGAAGCTCCAGCCGATTGTGATTCTCGACGAGCCACAGCGTATCTTGGGCGACCGACGGCGAGGGAATTTTACTCAACAATGTCTGGCAGATTTCAATCCGCGCTTTCTCTTAGGCTATGCTTCCCGCCACCACGCGACTTATTCGCCGATTTTCCGATTTACCTTACAACAAGCGCACGCGCAACACCTCGTCAAATCAATTAATTTGCGCACCGTGGATGTGGAGGATGAGCTCGAGCTACGCCGTCAGCAAATTCGCGAAACTATTTCCGCTCATCTCGCGCAGGAAGCGCGCCTCTTTCCGCGTGGTATCAAAACTCTATCTATCTTTTTCATTGACGATGTCGCGCGTTTCCGTCTTTACGAAGATGACGGCGAGGAACCTGGCCTGTATGTCAAGATTTTTGAAGCAGAGTATGCCCAGCTCGTCACCGAACAACTTGCTCGGACGACGGACGATGCCTGGCGCACCTACCTCCAGCGACTCACGCCGAGCCAGACTTATCAAGGTTACTTCGCCATCAACAAGCTCACCCAGCACATCAAGAATAGCTCCAGTGCGGCCAGTACCCAATCCGACTCTGCCTACCAAACCATTCGCCATCATCAAACTAAACTCCTCGATCTAGCTGAGCCCACGCGCTTTATTTTTACACATTCGGGACTGCACGAAGGCTGGGAAAATCCGAACATTTTTCAAATTTGTCCGCTTCATCGTAGTGGTTCGGAACTCCGCTGCCAATGTGAGTTGGACCGCGGCTTGCCACTCTGCGTTGATCAGTATGGCGTGCGTCAAGATCTCACCCTCTTGTCGCAAGACGAGTTTGTCGCTACTAATCAACTTACCGTGATTGCGGATCGAGACTACTCACAATTCGTCCATAGCCTCTAGTTTATCGCGGAGCCACCCCACCCATTTAGTGAACCGCTAACGAAGGATTGCTTCAGAGCCAAAAATGCCGACTAGGTAGTATAAATTGGGAGCAGAGGAATACAAAATGTTAAAAGTTGTTGTTTTTGATAGTGGTTGGGGTGGTGATTTTATTGCTGATTTTCTAACGGCCGAGTTGAGCACCGTGGAGATTATCCGGGTGATTGATTGGAAACATGCGCCTTACGACGGGCGTACGCTGTCCGATGTTTATCAACTCACCCGCCAATCTCTCAAAAAATATATTCATCAAGTCGATTTAATTGTGCTCGCGGGTTATACGGTCTCGCTTTTCTTGCGCAATTTGCAGGAACACTATCCCGAGCAAAAGTTCGTCGGTGTCGGCATTAATTTTTATCGCATTCTCAAAAGTCGCAATTACCCCTACCACGTTACCATTATGGGGAATGATTTGCTGCCAAACTCGCACTTTTGTGACGACGTCCGGCAAAATCTGCCCTATTCGACCATCGCGCTGCCCGACTGCTCGCACTACGAGCAACTCATTGACGACGGCGAAATGTCACTAGAAATCTTATGTGAAGATCTCCAAACCTATTTTCAGATTAATCCTAAATATGTCAATGCCCATCACGATGCTGTACCGACCGACCTCATCGAAAGCGATATCGTACTCTTGCTCAATACGCATTTCTGGAGTATCAAAGACGAAATCGAAGAAGCGTTCGGCTATCGCGTGCGCGTGCTGGACTTTCGCAAGAAGTTACTCCGCGATGTCTGTATCGCCTTGAACCTACTCGGTGTCGACGGCGGTCCTAGCAAATAATAGGGGCAATAAAAATCGCCTTGACGGCGACGTTAGCTTGGTGCCCGGTATGAGACTTGAACTCATATGGATTGCTCCATTCGATTTTAAGTCGAACGCGTATACCAATTCCGCCAACCGGGCTTGCAGACATTATAACACACCTGTACGGAATTGTCGAAACTTGCCTTTTCTCTCTACTTGTCCTATAATATCCTTATGCATAACTACTCCAAAACATTTGTCGTCGGGTACAAACTTCTCATTGGCCTTCTCTCCTTGCTTGCGTTAACCATTCTTTTTCTCGCCGTGGGCGCCGATGCCTGGCGGTTTTTCTCGCCCTTCTTGCTCATTTTATCCAGTGCCTACTTTTTGCTAAACGCCACAGTCCTTTTCTTTAGCTCGAAACGTGCCTTAAATCAAAATCTCTGCCCCATGTTCGAGGGGCTGCTCATTGTCTCTTATCTTTTGCAATGCGGCACACTTTTGTTTTATCAGCAAGCGACCTGGCCAGAGCTGCCATTTCTCGCCGGCGCGCTGACCTATTTCATTATGCCTATTCTCATTCTGGTCGATCAAATTCTCCTCAACCACAAGGGAACTTGGCAAGTTTACGATCCGCTCTACTGGCTAGCGCCACCGATCGCTTACGTGGCTTGGATTATCCTGTCGGCCGAATTTCTACCCGCTGATATGCTCCTTTATCCGCTACACTTCCTTGATATTAATCAAGTTGGAATTCATAGTTTTTTCCTTTGGAGCGTCTTCTTTATATTACTGGCAACTATTTTAGGTTATATATTATTCCTAATCGACTACATTGTTAGTGGTCGGCTCGCCAAACGAGTTGTCCTGCCACACATTCGCGTGGTCGAGTTGAGCGATAAGGACCTCAGATAGGCACAGACCACACATAAAACAGGCTCCCCGTAGGGAGCCTTAACTGTTAGGAGGTTGCTTCAGCAGGTCGATCACGATCCGATAAATCGCCGGCAAATCACCCGACGGCACGTAGAAAACTCGCTTATGTGCCACCAAAGCCCGCATCTCGGCTGACTGGTTCCACGGCACTTGCGGCATAATTGCGTAGGGCGCCTTCGCCTTGGCAATCGAATGCGGATTATCGTCCACGATAATGAACGTATCGTCATCGAACCGCTTCTGGGTATTCTGCGCCACGTCCACCACACGCAGGATCAACTGCTCGGGACGCAACTGCGGCAAAACCGCACGCAGATGCTCTTCCTTCAAATCTAACAACTCCTGTGTGAAAGAATTGGATTTGAACTGCACGAGTGCGCCGTGCGCCTCCAACTGCAAAATGTCTGCGAACCCGTCGTAAAAGACCATCTCCCGATAGGGATCCGGACTATGATAGGCTGCCGTGATTTTATCTTTCTGCTCGCTGGTAAATCTCGGATTTAGCGTGTGGAAGTCAATCCAGTCTTCGTAACTGACGTCAGCCATCTTTGCAATTTTCTGGGTATAGGGCCAGATGGTATCGTCAATGTCGAACACTACCTTGTATTGATTGGCAAATTGGTCTGGTACCGTTTTTTTGCGCTGGGGGCTTGCAGCTTCTTCGTTCTCGCAAATCCTGGACGTCAGTAAGTCAGACATGCCATCACCCCCTTCTACTTACAGAGCAGGACCTTAGTCCAGGCATAGACGTACTTGTTGATCTCGATCAGATTGCGTCTCCAGGCCACTCGCTTACCCAGCATCCTCTGCACGGCGTCCGGCGAGCGGCTCCAGATCATCCACTGGGGCATTACGTTGATCAGCGCCGGCGACATCGCGATATTGAACGGACTGTCATCGACCACGATCGCTGTCTGGGGATCGAACTTTTTCTGCTTGGCGCAGGCGTGCCCGCCGATTACGTTCATATGGATGTCCTCGTCGCGTAATCCCGGAATTGCCGCCAGGAGCTGATCGTGTTTCAGCTGCGCAATTTCCTCGGTAAAAGCATTACTGTTGATGACTACCTTCGCGCCCAGTTCGGTCGGCCGCAGAATGTCCGCCGTGCCCGGGAAGAACTCAATCCCCCGAAAAACCTCGGAATCGGCAAACGCGGCAATGATTTTCTCCTGTTCCTCTGTGCTCAGCAGTTTGTTTTCGCGGATGCTAAAAGTATTCATGCAGCGGTCCGGTTCCAAACCCAAGCGGCAAGCGACGGTGTGCAGCAGCGGCCACAACACGTCGTCCGCATCATAGGCAATAATCGGCGCTGCGCAGCCTCTCGCACGGTACTGCTGAACCACCATCGCCTCGCAAAGACCCATAATGTTTACACCTCCCTTTTAATGTGCGGAGTGGTTGGTCGGGCAACCGTCGTTGCGTACCTCCACCTAATGTACTCCCATTATTGCACACAGGCTTTAATCTGCCAAGCATAAGCGTTATCTCTTGTGATTTTTACAACGAAGCTCAGGTTTTCCTTGCAAAAACTTTCCCGTTCCGATAAGATAGAGAAAACGGAGGTATTTCATGGCAAAAGTTACGCAAACAGCCGACACGACAGTTGACCATAAGCTTTTTGGTCTCATTCCAGTTTGGCGCAGTCATCAAGTTACAGCGCAGAGCACTGATCAATCTATTGACGCCGGTGATCTCGAAATCGAGGTCGAAGTCGATGATCCAGAGGCGCAGCCCACGCACGGTACGAAAGGCGATGCCTACGCTAAGGAGATTATTCAGCGCATCATTGACGAAGGCTGCCTCGACAAGTATCCTAGCTCTAAGTACAGCGATGGCGTGCCGGCCCATACTTATAGCGTCAATCACGCCATGACGACTTACGACCTCACTAAGGGCGAAATGCCCCTCATTACGCTCCGCCCGATCGCTGTCAAATTCGCCATCGGCGAGCTGCTTTGGATTTATCAAGACCAATCCAACAACCTCGACGTTCTCAAGGATAAATACGGTATCACTTGGTGGGACGAGTGGGATATCGGCGACCGCACGATCGGCGCCGTCTATGGCGAGACCGTCAAGCGGCACAATCTAGTCGGCGAGCTACTCGACGATATTCAGAAGAATCCCGACGGCCGTCGCCATATTATTAATATGTGGCAAGTGGACGATTTCAAGGACAAACATGGTTTGAAGCCCTGCGCTTACCAGACGGCTTGGAACGTGCGCCACGGCAAGGACGGTGTCGACTATCTCGACATGTGTCTCTATCAACGTTCCAGCGATTTTATGGCCGCCGGCTGCATTAATCAGGTTCAGTATTTGGTCTTCCAGCACCTCATCGCGCGCCACTGCGGCTATACGCCGGGTCGTTTCTCTTGGTTCGTTCAGAATATCCAGATTTACGACCGCCATCTCGAATCGGCCAAGGAACTCATCGCGCGTCAGCCCGTCGATTGCCAGCCGACGATTTGGCTAAATCCCGAGAAGAAAAACTTCTTTGACTTCACCGTGGATGATATCAAAATCAAAGGTTATCCCCGCAAGCAAATTGCCGAGCAGAATCCGCAAATGCGTTTTGACATCGGTCACGAGAACGTTGACACGGAAGGTTTTAGTCTGGAAGAGTTTCTATCCGAATAGGAACTCTCGTCAGCGGGGAATATTCCACGAGCGACTGATAGAAATCTTCGCGCAACAGATTACCCCGTTCATATGATAGGTACGGTAGGGAAGGTATCTCTGCCGTATCATTTTCGGCCACTTCCGAAGTCGCCACTGTTTCGCCCCGGAAGGCTACGATTAGTGCTGGTATCACCAAACATTCCGCCACGTGGAACAGTAAGTGCAGTACAATCAAAACTCCCCCGAGCAACCCCAACTTCCCGGCTTTGAATTGATGAATTCTTTCTCCCAGCCCACAATGACAACAGTGCTTCATGTCAATGATTGTAACACAAAACTCGCAAGATATCCAATCGAAACTTTAATCCGTAGAACCAAATCCGCTCACTCTCTGCCCGTCCGCCTTATCGTCATCTGTCATTAAGAACTTTTGGAAAATCACCTGCGCGATCCGATCACCCTTCTTCACAGCGATATCGTGGTCAGACACGTTAAATACTAGCACCTGAAAATGTCCGTCATTGTCGGGATTATTATAATAATCGGCATCAATCACGCCAATTCCGTTCGCTAACACTAAGCCTTTACCTGCGCCGGAGCCACGGTTCGCTACAATGTAATATTCGTCGGGTTGGCAATAAGCCTTCAATCCCGTCGGGATCAGCGTGGGTTTCTGGCCCGCACGAAACATCGGGATCACCGTATCTTCCGCCGCCGCAATATCGTAGCCTGCCGAATGAGCCGTTGCCCTCCGCGGCAACTGAATATCTTTATTCTCCCAGCCCTTCGCAATCTCGAATCCGCGCAGTTTCATACTATATATTATATGTGAATTTCGGGTAATTTGCAAATTCCGCCCGCTTTCGCTATACTGTAGTTAATGAATTTCTACGACAAGTTTAATGCAACTCTGACTTACATCGAACAACATTTAGATAGTGAGATTGACCCGCGTGCTCTCGCCCAAATCTCCGGCCTTAACTATGCGATTTTGCAAAAAGTTTTTCCGTTCCTGACTGGAATTACGCTCGCCGAGTACGTTCGCAATCGCCGATTAACGCTAGCCGGCAAAGATTTAGTCCAGACTGATTTGCGTATTATTGATATTGCATTGAAGTATGGCTACGAGTCGCCGGAAGCTTTTTCGCGAGCCTTTCAGAAGTTCCATCATCTCAAGCCCAGCACCGTCAAAAAACACACTGGTCGTTTGCAGCACTTTTCGAAAATCCAGCTCACCGCCCCCGATTCGCCCCGCACTATGACTTACGAGGTTGTTGAGACTTTACCACTTACACTTCATGGTCTCGAAGTTTTGTCTGATAATGAGCATATTAAATTCGACGCGCCACGACTCTTTCAGTATATTTCACAGTGTTTTCCCGAGCTTCCGCATCCCGATTATGGTGTACTCGACTACGAACTTGGTCGTGATGATGATCGCCGCTACCATTACTATGCCCTCTGGGAAAATCTGCAACGCCCACACTTTCTCACTAAACATATTGCGGGCGGACGCTGGCTGAAGTTCCAAATCCCTTCGCAAACAGCTCCCGATATCCAAGCCGTCACGGAACAGTTTTACTCCGAATTTCTACCCACGTGCGAATACCAGTTGCGTCCCGAGCCAGAGCTTGAACATTATCATGATCAAGTAACCGATCTGCTCGTTCCGATCTACTAAGTTCTATTTTGCGCCCGCAATGATAACTATATCTGCAACTATCTTTACATTCGCAATATATGTCCGCAATGATATCTATGCGAGCAATAACATTTATGCTAGCGATAATATTTAATATTATCTTTTCCAATCGGACTTTTTTCGTACGGAAAAAATCACTTTTATTTTTTCATCTCTGCTATACTTGCAGTATATGTTGTATGCGTATGAAATTTTTTTGAAGCACGCTCAAATCGACAAGTTAACTTGGCGAGAGTTATTACAAACAGTCTCGCATTATCTCGGTAGTTTTACTTCCTGGCAAATTTACATTGTTCGTGCGCAGAATACGCTACACTATTATTTAGCCACGCCGAAATCTTTGCCTTGCAGTCTGAACCTAACGGATTTTCTTTTTCAGCCCTGCTCTCTACCTACGGCGCCACACGCTAAGCGACGCGCGCCTTATTTTAATGCGTGGTCGAGTAATTTTGTCACGGTTCTGCAAGATTTCCAGAAGAAACATTCCCGTCTCAACCTCGCAGTAATCTCGTTACATAGTTTCGGTGCTATGATAAACGGCCACATCGATTTATATTTTACGCGCGGCGAACATTCTTTTACTAGTCGGATGTCATTATTTTCTCCACAAACTTTTCTCAGTATCGATTTCACGAAGTCAAAATCTTTTCTCTTCAAGAAATTTCCGAAATATTTGAAGTTCGATCAGAAAATCACCAAGTTACTTACTACAAATTCTGAATCGGCACTTTTCGAAGTCACCGCCTTTCCATATTTAGAGCGTCAATATTTTCTGCCACACAATAATTATGATTTTGCGAAGCATTCATTGGTGATTGGTAGTAGCGGCTCGGGTAAATCGCGCTTCTTAGCCTCACTGATTGCTAAGATTGACCAGCATGATTCTCAGCCTACTTCTCCTTCCGCTGCACAGTCAGATTCTCGCTCAGATTCCCAACTTAATTCTCATCTCGACTTTCTACCCAACTCCGAATCAACTTTACCATACAAAATCGTCGTCATCGATCCGCACGATGCTTTATATCGCGAGTGTGCGCAAGTTACTTCGCAATCCGTCATCAATTTTCAGAATCTTCCTAACAGTATCGACTTGTTTAGTTGTAAAGTCGCAGATATCAATGCACACGTCGAACTCATGTTGACGCTTTTTCATTCTTTATTAAATGATTCATATAATGGTCGGTTGGAACGCGTTTTACGCTACGCGACATATTTATTGACGGCCGCCGAACATTTTTCATTTCTCACTTTACGTAAATTATTGCTCGATTTAGAATATCGCAATTATCTTGTTCAGGCGTATCGCGATTTAGTGCCGGTGAGCGTCACGCACTTTTTCTTGACGGATTTTAATGAGCTCCGTAGTCAGAATTATAACGACGCAATCGCGCCGATTGTTGCATTTATTGACGAAATGCAAATGTTGCCAGTCTTCAATAGCGAACGCCAGCTCACCAATTTATCCGAGCAAATCCAAAATCATTTCCTTAATATTTTTTCCTTAAACCGCCTAAAACTCGGCAGCAAAGTTACTCAAACTATCGCCGGACTTCTCATGCAGCAACTTTTCTTACTCGCCGAGCAACCTCACGATTACCAATTGATCGTCATCATCGACGAAGTTGCCGTGGTTGAAAATCCCATTCTCGCTCGCTTCCTTTCCGAACTGCGCAAATACCACGTCGCGGTAATTCTCGCCAGTCAATATTTTGATCAAATTAGTCCAACTTTACAATCCGCAATTTTTGCTAACGTCGCGAATTTTTATCTTTTTCGCACTTCGCGTCATGACGCCGAATTGCTCACGCAGAATCTTTCTATTCAAGTCGAAGGCAGTAATGATGCCAATGACGACGTTAAATTACTTACTACTTTGAAACAGCGCGAATGTCTCGTTCGCCTCAGTGCGCAAGAAGAACTTTTACCGATTTTTAAAGCTCGCACGACTGACTTTCTGCCGCCCGCCGCTCCGCCAAATCCTCAAATCTCTGACGCACCCGTTTTCGTAACAAAAAATTTAACTTTTCCTTCCGCCAATTTTACACAAAAACCCACATTAGAAAATAAACAAATTTTTCCGCAACCACAAAAGCCGCCAGAATCGTCCAAAATTACCGAAGAAGAAAATAAAAAATTTTTCCCAACCTCTAAATCCTCCAAAACTTTCCCAACTTTTCAAATTAATACGAATTCTGACGCAATTCTCAAATCCTATTCCACCGGTCGCCAAAGCAAAAACCAAAACCATTCCGAAAAGTAAAAACATCATCCAACTCTAACTGAAAGTAAGCATCACGATTTAGTAAAAACTCCAGGAGGGAATCAAAAATGAATCAAACCCAAATTAAAACCACTGCGAACAAAATTTTCCAAGCTGTTTTTCAGCGCGACAATCCATACGGCTTGGATGAGCTGAAGCAGAAATTTGCTTTCGATGTTGTTCTGCCGGTCGTCGTTACCGATAGTATGACTGGCGAGACTACGTACACGTCTTTGCCTAATGCCGAAAAATATATCACGAACACTAATTCCGATCGCTATGATGAGAAGCAAGGCTGGCTGCGTCCGCACCGCTCCATGAATACCATGGAAGAGTTACTCGCCGCCTGGTCGGAAATTAATTTCACTACTACCGAACGCGTTTACAATAGTGAAAATGTCACCGCCAGCGATCCGATCTATGAATCTGTCAACGTCTACAATTCTACCGACTGCAACGGGTGCAAGAATATTCTCTTTTGTGATGGTACTCATCGTAGTGAATTTGCCCTAGCTTGCCAGCGCAGCGGTAATTGTAACTTTTGTATTCGCGTCGACGATTCTAACGCCTGCACTAATTCTTACAACGTCATTTGCTCGGCCAAAATTAGCGACTCACTTTTTATCCAAGATTGCGGCAACTTGCACGAATGTATTTTCTGTAGTCATATTTCCGATCATGAATTTTGCATTGCTAATATGCAATTCGAAAAAGATGAATATTATTATCTCAAATCACAAATTATTAATTGGATTTTGCAGAAATAATTTAATTGCAAAAACCGCCGAAAGAAAAATAATTTTTTCACTAAGCTCGAAATATAACGGTTGTTATATAATACATAGTCCATGTTATAATCAAGCCAAGATGATTTACGAAATTACCGTCAAACCTAATTCTAAGAAAGGTCCGCTCGTTGTGGCGGACGGTCAGCATCTTACAATTTACTTGCGCGAGAAACCCATTGACGGCGAAGCGAACGCTGCACTAATCAAAATTCTTGCCAAACATTTTCGCGTCGCTAAAAGTTGCGTCGTGATCAAAACCGGCAGTCGCAGCCGCAAAAAGTTGGTAGAAATTTTGTAAGTATGCTATTATATAAACAATAGTGAGGTAATTTCACCAGCGCGCAGCGCTAAGGGAGGCAAAGTGAAAATTAAAAGCATTTATATTGGGGGCTGGTTTCAGCGTACCACGTTGCAACTTTCAGAAATTTACGATTTTTTGCGCGAGGGAACTTCTCAACTTAGCCTCGACAAAGAGCGCCTAGCCGAATTACAAAAACAGCTGCGCATCGAAAGTATTGAATATGGCGTTGCGGATGAAGAATTCGTTTCCTTTAATACCGAAGAGCATATTCAAGTCAAACTTTTCGAAGACGGTTTAATGGTTGTGAGCAGTACGCAAGTTAGTGAACCAACGATGTTTGCCGACGTCGAACGCTTGCGCGGTTATTACGAAGAACGTTTGTCTCCCGCCATCAATTATCTTTTTAGCCTCGGCGCACCCGTCTTCAAAGAACTCAGCCGCATTGATAATATTTTTCCATATTTTATCGTTTGCGATAGTGCGACCCAGAAAGACATTTCCGAATTATTAGCCAAAACTGAACGTCAAAAATATTTCGAATTTGATGGGCCGAATTATAGTGTTTTGCGTGGCGATAAATACTACTTTATTAACAACAAAAAAGCCAACAACGCTCACATCGAACATTATATCGAAGAACAAATTTTCATCCGCGAATTCAAAGCCCAACTCCATCGTTACCTTAATTTACATCGCGCCATTTGGGGCAAAATTGATTCCATCAAAAAACAAAATTATATGAACGAATCTGAATTATTACTCGCTGTGACCAAACTCGAACGTTACGAAAAGACCGCTTTGCTCGTCAAAGGTCGTCTCGAACAAATGGCGACCTACATTGACGTGCGCGCGGAAGTCATCAAAAAAGACCAAGCCCTAGCCGACTTTTTGGCCATCTCGGGTTATCGCTATCCGGCTTTGACTGGTACTTTGCAGTACGTCAGCTCGCTCTGGCGGACTACTCTCAACTATATCAAAATGGCTCAACAAGCGCTGGCTCGCGCGAACCAACGTGCTACTACGCGCGCGATTTATCATCTTGCGAATATCGCCGGCGTGATTGGTGTGATTGCGGGGCTCGGATTATTACTTGGTACCGGGCTAGAGTTTAGTATCGATACTATTATATATGGTGCAATTCTTGTGATCGCTAGTCTGATTGTCGTGAAAGCTTTCAAGTGGCGGCGCATTTCCGCAATGCAACAAATTTTAATTGATGAAAAAACTAATTAAAGGAGGTAAAATGAAAAAACTTTACGGAATACTACTTGGCGTCTTGCTCAGTCTTGGCGCCGTGGCTCCTGCCTATGCAGCTGAGCCAACTGTTCGCACCGGTGCCCCGGCGAAGGATGACGCCGTCGTCACGTCGGCTAACGAAAATGATGTTGAGCCAATTAACGAAACTACTCGTCCTCACGAAACCTTCCGCGAAGAAGTTGATGACGATACTGCCCAACTTTGGTTTGGCGATAATCTCATGATTGCCGGCACTACCAGCCGCCTCGACGAAGTGTCCGTCAATGGCTTGCTTTTTGGCTTTGGCAATCAAGTCCAATTTAATGGTACTGTGCGTGGTGAATATACTTTCGTCGCTGGCAATATTATTAATTATTCTGCCAACAGCAAGAAAGATTTATTCGCCGCTGGTGCTACCGTCGAACTAGGTAAAGATGCGCATATCGGACGTGATGTTTACGCGGCTGGTAACGTTGTCGACGTCGAGAGCGATTTGGTAGGCGATCTTTCCATTGCCGCCGCTCAAGCTACTCTGCGCAATGTCAAAATTGCTGGCAACGTGAATCTTTCCGTTGGTAAATTAATTATCGAAGGGAATGTTAGTATCGGCGGCAAGCTCAAGATTAATGACGATGCCACAATTGTTGGTTTGGATAATGCAAAGTATTCCGAAATCGAGAAATACACCGCCATCGATTACGAGCCAACTGCTGCCGAAATTTGGTTCAGCAAACTTTACAGCGTGGTTGCGCTCTTCATCGTCTTCGCTATCTTGCTGGCAATTTATCCACGCCTCGATCAGAAAGTTACCAACCGTCTCAGCCTGACGCATTTTGGCATTGACGTGATTACCGGCTGTATTTTCCTCATGTTCGTACCGGTCTTAATTATCTTCCTCTGCCTCTCGCTCATCGGCGCACCAGCTGCTCTAGTTTTGCTCGTTCTCTATGTGCTCGCTATTTATCTCGCTCAAGGCTTCGCGGGCTTCTGGTTCGGCAAACTGATCGTCGAAAAAATTGCCAAAAGTCACACCAATCGTTTTGTCGAAGCGTTGCTTGGTATCGCTTTGCTCGCCTGCATCTCACTAATTCCGCTCGTTGGCTGGATCGTCGGTTTGTGGAGTACAGTGCTCGGCTGTGGATTAATTTTACAAACTATTAAACCTTGCAAAACCGTAGTCGTCGATCAAAATAATCCTGGCGCTAAAACTGGCGAAAAAGTTGCCAAGGCCGGCGCGCCAAAATCTTCTACCAAAGCCCTCGGCGCAAAAACTAGCAGCACCAAAACCACCAAAACCACCAAAACCAAATCTTCCAAATCTACTAAGTAATATCATAGAAAGTCACTCATGCACGAAAGTTGGAAAGCCTTCCTCGATTCTGAATTTGCCAAACCTTATTTCCAGGAGCTCAGTCAGTTCCTCCATCAAGCCTATGCGGAACGTACGATTTTTCCGCCCAAGCCGCAGGTTTTCCGGGCTTTCATGACTGACTTGAATCAAGTCAAAGTCGTCATTCTCGGCCAAGACCCTTACCATACGCCAGGCGCCGCGCACGGTCTAGCCTTTTCCGTGCCAGACTCGCAACCGATCCCGCCTTCGCTTGTCAATATTTACAAAGAAATTGACGAGGAGTACGATGGCCACGCCAACAAAACTGGCAATCTCAAGCCCTGGCAGGAGCAAGGCGTATTGCTTTTGAACAACGTCCTCACCGTGGAAGCGCACCGCGCCGGTTCGCACCGCGGTAAGGGCTGGGAGACTTTCACTGAGGCGACAATTAAATATCTCGACGCCGAGCGCCCGCATCTGGTCTTCATTCTGTGGGGCCGCGATGCACGCAGTAAGAAACCCTTAATCGACACCAGCAAGCATCTCGTCTTGGAATCCGCCCATCCATCGCCACTCTCGGCCTTTAACGGCTTCTTCGGTAATGGGCACTTCCGCAAAGCCAACGAATTTTTGCAAGAGCATGGGATGACGGAAATTGTTTGGTAATTTTTTGTCAGAAAACCTTGCCTAAGCGAAACTAGTTGTGGTATAATAAGACTGTCGAAACCTTTATTAATATAGCAATTTTTATTGTTTGTACAATTGCACGTGATTTACGTCGTTAGAAACGACACCGTAAGTCGTATGACGTGGACACGCAAGTGTACAGGCTATATGAAAAAGGTTTCGACACCCCTTGCGGTGTCGTTTTTGTATGTAAGGGAACAAAATCTAAGATAAAGACTTAT
>CAZUBN010000004.1:0-61181 GCA_964618675.1 uncultured Candidatus Saccharibacteria bacterium
CTCTCGACACCGGGCTTAAAAGGCCCGTGCTCTAACCAACTGAGCTACCAGCCCACAATGTGGTGATCTCTGCGGGAGGCTCGATTTTTGTTCCAAAAATCGACATCGTAGGGTGTCGCCTCGGAAAATAAAATGAATTTTATTTTCTCTCAGCTCCTACTATGAGCGCACCCGTTCCGGGTTCGCCTCCGCAAGGTAGATTATTAAATTGCCTCGAGCACAATAAATTGTACTCGTGCCAATTTGGTGATCTCTGCGGGAGTCGAACCCGCGTTGACGGGATGAAAACCCGTTGTACTAACCGTTATACTAAGAGACCCTGTTAGTATTATAGCAAAAACCGTCAATAAAAGCAAGAAGTTTGTATGCAGCTAATCCTCGACGGCGCTGCAAGATGGGTAGTATTGGACGCGAAAGTCGCGGGGTCCGTACGGTGCGACCGGATAGTAGCGCACGAAAGTCTTGCTGAGGCTGCACTGATAGGAGGAGTTCTGGAAAATTGGCAGAGAGTCGTAGTGTTTGCCGTCGTTATACAGCAGGAATTGGCGGAGGGCGATGCTAGAAATACCGGTTTCGCTGTATTTAGAAAGGACTTTTTCTGGAGTGTTAATATTCCTGCCGAGCATTTGCGGGTACAAATATTCAATGTAATAACTTTTGGCGAGCTTCTCGAGCTCGTTGTAGGCGTGGCTTTCGGGATTGTAAAATTTGCTGACGAAGAGGGAAACGCCAATCATCAAGGCGCAAACGCCAATCATGGATAACAAAGTGCCTTCGCGCCAGGTGAACGGAGCGGAGCGGCGGGTAGTTTTGCGGGTTTTGGAAGCTTGTTTAGCGCGTGAAACAGCTTTTTTCGTGGCAGCCGAAGCGCGCTGAGTGGTGCGTTTGGCGGTTTGGGAGATCTTAGACGCGGCACGAGAAACTTTGGCAGTGACTGGACGAAGTTTTGCTGAAGTTTTAGATTTTGTATGTGAAGCTGTCATATATATTATTATAGCACTAATGTTTATAACTTGGGAAAAAATCGTGCAAAAATGTGGTAGAATAAGGTAATGAGTAAAATATTTAAGCGAACAAAAATTTTGGCGACGATCGGGCCGGCGACGTCGAGTGAACAAAAAATTAACGATTTGATCATGGCTGGTGTGAATGGTTGTCGCTTAAACTTTTCTCACGGAGATAATGAAACGCGTGAGAAGCAAATTGCTTGGGTACGCAAAGCCGCGGAAAATAAAGGCCGTTCGGTGGCGATGATTCAAGATTTGCAAGGTCCAAAAATCCGGTTAGGACTGGTCAAGAATAATCATTACGATATCAAAGAGGGGGATGAAATTATCCTGGACGCGAGTATCAAGGAGCACAAAAAAGGCAATGTTTTGCCAGTGCAATATAACTTAGCGCCAAAGGTGAAGGTAGGCGAGCCGATTTACATGTTCGACGGGAAGATTCGGACGCACGTGACGGAGATTGTTTCGGAGACGGCGATTAAAGTCGTGGCCGAGAATGACGGTTTCGTGATGAATAATAAGGGTTTGAATTTGCCGGATACGGATTTTGGCGGTGACATTCTGACGCCGAAGGACATGGCGGATATTGAGTTCGGGGCGACGCATGATTTTGATTACGTTGCGTTGTCGTTCGTGCAGTGTGCGGATGATATTCGGAAGTTGCGTCAGATTTTGCGCGAGCATGATTCTTCAGCGAAAATTATCGCGAAGATCGAGACGAAGAAAGCGGTAGAGAATGATAAAACGCTTGAGGAAATCGTCAAAGCTTCGGATGCGATTATGGTGGCGCGGGGTGACATGGCGGTCGAGGCGGGGGCGGAGATTGTGCCGATTATCCAGCGGAAGTTAGTGACCTTGTGCCGTGAGCACGCTAAGCTATGTATCGTGGCGACGCAGACGATGGGGTCGATGGTAGATAATCCCGAGCCGACGCGGGCCGAGGTGAGTGACGTGGCGAATGCAGTTTTTCAGGGTGCGGACGTGGTGATGTTGTCGGACGAGACCGCGAATGGTAAATATCCGTTAGAGACTGTGAAAGCGATGAAGAAAGTGATTTTGTACGCGCAGAATAATGCAGAATTGCAGCCAATTACGCATAATCCGCAGAGTGCGAACAAGAATTACGATGCGATTTCGGCGGCGGCCGCGCGTTTGGCGGAGCAGGTGGAAGCAGATGCGATTATTTGTCAGACGGCTTCGGGGGCGACGGCTTTGGCGATGTCGGCGCAGCGTCCGATGTTGCCGATTATTTCGGTGACCGGCGATACGCGGGTGGCGAACCAGTTGGCTCTAGCCTATGCGAACTCGGCTTTCGTACGTCCATATTCGACGAAGTGTGGTCTAGATTTAGCGAAGGAGCTCAAGGAAGCCGGCTATATCCAGTCAAATAAAGGTAAAAAGGATATTGTAGTAGTAATTGTGTCGGGGAATCGGGATTTTTGCGGAACGGATACGATTAAAATTCGCCAAGTATAAGGAGGAAAATGTTTGCTAAAAAAACCGTGCGCGATGTAGATGTGAAAGACCAGGTAGTCCTAGTGCGGACTGATTATAACGTGCCGCTAGGTAGGCGTGAAGATGGTTCGGTGATGATTACGAGTGATTTCCGGATGCAACAGGAATTGCCGACGCTGCGTTATTTGTTGGAAAACGGGGCGAAGAAAATTATCATTATTTCACATCTGGGGCGTCCGGAGGGGAAGGACGAAGCGTTGTCGCTCAGACCGGTGGCGGAACATTTGGCGGAGTTGTTGCCGGGTGTACCGATTGGCTTCGTCGACGAATGCCGTGGCGACGAGGTAGAGCAGGCAGTGGCGGGGACGCCAGAGGGCGGGATTCTGGTGTTGGAGAATTTGCGCTTCGATCCGGGTGAGAAGCAAAATAGCGAAGAGCTGGCGGAAGAATTAGTGCGAGAGACGGGGGCGACTCTGTTCGTACAGGACGGATTCGCGGTGACGCATCGGGCGCATGCTTCGACGGTGGCGTTGGCGAAGCTATTGCCAGCGGTGGCGGGTTTGCTAGTCGAGAAGGAAGTGATGATGTTGCAGCAGGCTTTGGCGAATCCGGAACGGCCGTTTGTGGCGATTATCGGCGGAGCGAAGGTGGAAGATAAGCAGCCTTTGATCGACAAGTTTTTGCCGGTGGCGGACCGTATTATTATTGGTGGCAAAATTGCCGCGGACGGTTATAAGTCGGAGCATCCGCAGATTTACGTCGCGGAGGATTTCGATGAGGATGCAGAGGGGAATAAATTAGACGTGGGGCCGATTACGACGGGCAAGATTGTCGATATGATCAGCGGAGCGAAGACGATTCTCTGGAATGGCGTGCTCGGGAAGGTTGAGGATCCCGCCTATGCGACGTCCTCGGTCATTGTCGCGAAGAACTTAGGCGAGAACGATAAAGAGACTTCGATCATCTGTGGTGGTGATACTTCGGGTTTCGTCGAAGAGATCCAGATTAATAATCCGAACATGACGTTTTCGTTAATTTCGACTGGCGGGGGAGCGGCGTTGAGCTTGTTGTCCGACCAAAAAATGCCGGGGTTGGATGTGTTATTGGATAAATAGGGCGCCTTTATTCTGAGCGGTTATTGCTGCGTTGAGAATTGCGCTACTCACTCACCGTATGTATAATACGGCTCGTTCCGTTGCTCGTCCTCGCCTTGCACTAATCCACTCAGAATAAAGGGTGCGTACATTAAGACGATCGGCGTTGCGTTTTGCTTCTGCCTTGTACTAATTCGCCTAGAATAAAGGGTTCGTACACTAGGTGTCCTGTGGAAAAATGGTATAGAAAAATGGTCAAAAAAGATAGAAAGCCGTACGAAAAATTATTGACTTGCGCAAAAAGGTCATGTATAATGGGGAGTATTAAAGGTCATAAATAAAAAGTTAAATAAATAAAGACAAAAAGGAGATTTTATGTCAAAAATTACAAGTGCTATGGCTGTGCTTGGCGTAGTCGCTGGTTTGGGCGTTGCTGCTTTGCCATTGAGCTCGTATGCGCAAGAGACTAGCCCTGTTACCGTGAAGGTAGAGGTCAATAACAACTTGGCAATCGCTTCGAATACTTCTGATGTTGATTTCGGCACGCTGAATGCGTCGTCTGACGTACAGACTGCAAGTGCAGTGATTACTGTTTCTGGTACCGTGAAGTACAAACTATCAGTGAAGGATACCGACGGTGATCCAAACATGAACTTACTCAATGCGGATAAAACTTTCGACACGTCGAAGAATATTCCAGCAAGCGCTTCTCTCGTAAAAGGTACTTCAGCGTGGGGTATCAAGGGTGGTAATCTTGCGACTTGGACTGCTTTGCCGGCTACGACGCCTCTAGAGATTGCAACTGGCGATTTGACTGCTCTCACTGGTGGTCAGGATTCTATTGACACGACTGTTGATTTCGGGATCTCGATTGGTTCTGGCTTGACGAATGGTACTTATCAGAACGATGTGATCTTCACTGCTATTGAAGACAACGCTTAGTATCTAGCTTGGCTAATTGCAGATTGATAAATTACCCCGCTTTGGCGGGGTAATTTTGGTTTGGTGCTTGTCTATTTGGCAAGCGTATCGTATAATGTATCTTAGTAAGAATAGGAGGTTTAGGTGAAGAACTGGAAGGGACTTCATATGTTTAGGGGAAGTTTGGTACTAGGTTTGATGCTGTCAGCATTGTTAGGCTTTGCGCAGCCAACATATGCAGCTGAGACGCCCGATTATCGGTTGGATATTTCACCGACATCTATGAAGGTGGATTTGAAGGCTGGTCAGACTGAGACGGCAGAGATTAAGCTCAAAAATACGGGTTTGAAGCGGCTGGGCTATGAGATTGCGGTGGCTCCCTATTCAGTGGAAGGCGAGGAATATCAGCAGAATATTACGAAAGAGACGACTTATACAGACTTAGTGAAGTGGATTACGACAGATTCAACGTCGGGTACGCTGGCTCCTAACGAGGAGAAGAGCTTAAGAGTAACAATTAAAGTCCCACAGGATGTGCCGGCGGGTGGTCAGTATGCGGTAATTTTGGCGAAAATGGTCGAGGGGGACGGTTCCGAGTCGAATGGGATCGTCATGCAGAAACAAGTAGGTTCGATTTTGTATGCTAGCGTAGATGGTCAGACGCGCAAGGAGGGGAGCGTAGTCGAAAACAAAGTTGCAAGTTTTTTGTTCGTGCCGCCAATTCAAGCTACTTCGGTCGTAGAGAACAAGGGCAATATTCACATTGAAGCGAAGTATACTTTGCAGGTTTTCCCATTGTTTGGCAATGAAGAAGTTTATACGAATGAGGAGAGCTCAGAGACGAGGTTGATTCTGCCGGAGACTCGGCGCTTCAATACGATCACTTGGGATGAGGCGCCGCAGCTGGGGATTTTCAAGGTGCGTCAGACGGTGGAGTTCCTGGGGGAGAAGAGCGTGACGGAAAAGGTAGTGTTCCTGTGTCCGATTTGGTTCCTATTAATTATCTTAGTTTTAGTTTTCTTGGCGGTGTTTTGGATTGTAAGTCGTTCACGTGGAAGGAAGGAGGATTAGTATGAAGAAGACTTTTGCGGGACTAATATTAGCGTTGACTTTGTTGCTGGGAGCAATTGCTCCGAGTGCGGGTGCGTATGCGGAGGAAGAGGCGACTTCCGGTAGTGCTTTACGCCTGACGCCGAGTGGTGCACGTTTGACGCTATCTCCGGGTGACGTACTCGAAGATAAGGCCGAGCACTGTCCGAAAGAAAACGACGATGGCTGTGCGATTTCGGTCGAGAATATCGGTACTGAGCCGATTCGGGTACGGATGTACATTTCGCCATATGCCGTGAAGGGTGAAAATAACGATCTGAGCTTCTCGGAAGAAGCTTCGACGACTTATACGCAGCTGTCGAAGTGGATTACGCTCAAAAATGCGGACGGCGAATATGTTGCAGAGGTCTTTTACGACTTGCAACCGAGTGAGAAACGCACGGTGCCATATCGCGTGTTAGTACCAGAAGATTTGCCAGGCGGATCGCAGTATGCGGTGATTTGGGCGCAAATTGTCGATAGTACGGAGACGGGCGGTATCGAAACCGTCAGTCAAGTTGGTGGCGTAGTGACTGGTCGCAGCACGGTGAACTCGGTAGAATCTTTGGAAATCAAGGAGTATGATTTTACACGCTTTGCATTCCACGGTCCATTGTATGCGACGGCGACGTTGGAGAATACTGGTAACGTCGATTTTGCAGGCAAGTCGACTTACACGGCGAAGACTTTGTTCGGTAAGGAACTTTATAGTGACGAAGTCATGACGGCGGCGTATCCAGGTACGACTTACCATGTGAATATGGAATGGAGTGATGCACCGTTCTTGGGGATTTTCCACGTCGAGTTCAAGGTGGCGGGTGCCGATACGGAACGTAGTGAATCACACATTGTCGTGATTATGCCGATAATTGTGATGATTATTGTAATTTTGCTATTGACGGTTATAGTTATTTGGATTATAATCATTTGTAGGAAGCGCAAAGAGCGCAAAGCTCGTAAACTTGCCTAGTCGCGAAAAGTAAGTGTGCGAGCCGTCGTAGTACCGCTGGCGAGAGTGGTACTCTGCGAGACGACAGCTCTAGCGAGTTCAAAATAAAAAATCAAAAGAAAGAGTGTGAGTATGCAAAGAAGGAAAAAGCAACTTTTGGGGCTGGCTGGGCTGGCGCTCGTAGCGGCGATGACCGTGATTGCGTCGGCTTTGCCAGCACCGCAAGCTTCGGCGGCGGCCGAAGAGAGGTCGGTTGGCGTTGGTCTGAAAGTGACCGTAGGACAGCCGAGATTGTATGTCAAAATTAACCGGGTCGATGATGAAGCGATCGTGGATGAGTCGAGCCAGACCGTCGTGCGCAAAGAACTCAAGGTGCGCGTAGAGTACGCACATGCGCGGAAGGTTGGCGTGGCTTTGACGGATTTGGGATTTCTAGCCTTGGATCAGGCACCCTCGATGCCGGTAGCGGTGACAGCTGCAGCGATTGAGCCGACGAGTACGACTTGTGGTGATGTCGAATATAAAGATTCCGTAGCTTATTGTGATGCGACTTTCACGCTAGATCAAGTTGACCACCAGTATAAAATTGCGGCGGTGGCGAACGATGGCGAAGCGACGATGGATGATGAATATCTGATTGTTTATCGGTCGGCATCGATTCGCTATACGGGCAAGAACGATAATAACGGTGACCCGTACGTGCAAGTAGTCTTGAATGACAAGGTGAAGTTAGCCATGGTTCAGGTCTATGACGCGAACGGCAAACCGGTATTTATGAATGGTGATGTGGAAGCTCCACTTGAGCTGAATTTGAGCGATTTACAGGATGGCGTTTATGCGCAAGAGCTAATCTTGAAACTGAAGGAAGCTGGCGCGCCGGCTGGTACTTATACAGCGGTGTTGGTGGCGTATGACACGGATGATCGTGATGAGATTACGGCCAATCCGGAAGGTCATTTAATCGCAGTGAGTACGGCGAAGAATATCAAATTTGTTCCGCATACTCCGGGTCAACCTGATGTGCCGGACGTGCCAGACAATCCTGATAATCCAGACAACCCAGATACACCGGACGTTCCGAGCACCGGTAAAGGTTTGTTCAGTGATCTTAATATCTCTCGTGCAGATTACATTGTGACAGGCTTGGTGGCTTTCGGAATGGTAACTATCTTTGCGGTCTTCTTGATCGTACGTCGTAACCGACGTTAATATAAACACTCTCAATGATTTGATGAGGCTGTCAGCGTGCGCTGGCAGCTTTGTCAGGGAATATATAAATATGCTTCACAAGTGGAAGCAAGTGTGCTATAATAGTTGCAGAAATATCTGGGCGGTTAGCTCAGTTGGCTAGAGCGCGTCTTTGACGTAGACGAGGTCAGAGGTTCGACTCCTCTATCGCCCACCAGATGTCCGTGAGTGCTTCGGCACCACGGTTTTTTGTTGTGATTGTGGCAGGAAAATACTTATGATATAATAGACAAAAGGAGAAAAGATGCGGGTAGACGAACAATTTATGCAGGAGGTTGGTCTGGGTGAGATGCCGGAGGGGGAGAAGCAGGCTTTTATGGAGCATGCGCAAGAGGAGCTAGAGGTACGGGTCGGACATCATGTCGGTGCGGAGTTGACCGATCAGCAAATGCTGGAGTTTGAGAATATTGAGGATGTGAATGAGGCGGTGAACTGGCTCGAGCGCAACGTGCCGAATTATCGGACGATTGTGGAGCAAGTTTATCAGGGTTTCAAGAACGAACTGCTCGCCGAACGCCAAAAGATTTTGAGCTAGTGGTTTTTGCCGTAGCCATTCATGAATGATTTGGCATCCATGGGCTTTTTGCCTTCGGGTTGGAGGCGGTCGATGACGACAAAGTTGCGATCGGCGCATTTAATCATCAGGGGAGAACTGTTGGGGCCTTCGATGCCGGCGGCCTCACAGAGGATGTCGGTCACGCGCAGGACGTGTGCGGCGAGGATGATGCAATTTTTGCCGAAGAATTGATACTTGGGCTTCGGGAACCATTGGTAGGCGACAATCTGACGATGTATCTCGGCCGCAGTAAATTGATCAGGGTGGAGCCAAGAGAGATCCTTGGTGAGCTTAGTGGTAAAAGTGGCTTGAGAGCTATCTTGTGGAGTTGGGGTCAGAGAGCGGATCTCGGCGAGGTGCGTACAAATCCAATTCGCACCCGCAGTGGCGAGCTCATGATAAATCGTTTGTTTGTCGAGCGGTAGGTGCTCGAGGGTGTTCTGGTGATAGAGGGGGCCAGCATCCATGGCTTTAACGAGCTTCATGACAGAGTAGCTAAAATCCTTCGCGCCATCGAGAATGGCGGTCTCGATGGGGGAAGCGCCACGGTATTCCGGGAGCTTCGAGGGGTGAAGATTGAGAATACCTTCCGGCTCGAAGAGGTCTAAGACGTCACGTTTGATGAGTACGCCGAAGGAAGCGAGTACGCCGTAGGCTTTCGGGTGCGCTTTTTTCAGCCGGATTACTTCGGCGAGGTCGTCTTGGGTACGGGCGTGAAAAATAATTTCTGTATGCTGGGCTAAGACGGAGAGGGCGGCGTCGGCTAAGGGGCCGTTGCCAAAGAAAATTATTAGCGGTTTGCTAATTTTGGGTACTGCTTCGTTAGGGCTTGCGGCTGCTGGAGATTTTTTACTCATCAGGGAAAAGTTCTTTGTTATTTTTGATTTCGCGTTCATAGTCAGTAACCGGGACGAGGTCGCCCTGATCGCTCATACGGTAAAAGGCGGTGGGGTCGTCTTTAATATGGTCAATGAAGAGAATGCCGTTGAGGTGGTCGATTTCGTGGAGGAGGGTGCGGGCGAGGAAACCGTCGACTTTGAGGCGGACTTCACTGCCATCTTCGAGCAGGGCTTTGATTTTGGCTTTATGAGGGCGGCCGACGAGACCATAAATCTCTGGGACGGAGAGGCAGCCTTCTTGCTCTTTTTCGACTTTGCCCTCGGTACGGATCACTTCAGGGTTAATGAGGGCGGTGAAAGACTGGTTGTTCTTGTCGTCGAGGTCGTCGCGGACAATGATGACGCGCTGATTTTCGCCCATCTGTGGAGCGGCCATGGCGGCGGAAAGCTCGTAGGGATGTTGCTTTTCCCAAGCTAGGGAAGCAGCGACCATGTCGGCAATCAAGGCATGAATATCATCGTCAATTTCGCGGACACGCGCGGATTTTTGACGCAAGCGAGGATCAGGAGTAGTAATTAATTTTCTCATCAGTATTATTATATCATACTTTTAGTATGGTTGTACAATGCGGCTGGCTGACAGCGTTTGATGCCTGGTGGCTGCATTGTGTGTGAGCGTACATTTAGAGGAGGGACGGCGGGTCGAGGACGATGGAATACTGGCTATTGCTGGTGAAGGGGAGGAGGGCTTGACGGAGGTGGTTGCGCGAGGTGGATTTGAGAATGAGCTGCCAGGTGTAGCCGCGGCTGCCACGTTCGTGGAAGCTGGGCATGGGTGGCGAGACGATGAGCTGCGGATTGGTCTGGAGCGTAGCGTAAGTTTGTTTGATCTTGGCGAGGGTGGTTTTTTCGGTCTTGTAGGTCACGCTGAGGCGCGCGAGATAGGTAAAGGGCGGCAGCTGGCCGGAGCGGCGTTTCTTGAGTAGATATTGAGCAAAGGCGGGGAAATCGGCGGTCATGGCGGTCTGGATGACTGGGTGGTCGGGCTGGTAAGTCTGGATGTAAACATCGGCGACGTCGAGATGACCGCGCCCAACGCGACCAATGACCTGCGTGAGGAGCTCAAAGGCGCGCTCTTCGGCGGCGAAATCAGGGAGGGCGAGTCCGGCGTCAGCCTGGATAATGCCGACGGTGGCGAGATGGGGGAGATCGAGCCCTCGAGCGAGGGTTTGGGTGCCGATGAGAATGTCGACTTGGCCGGATTTGACGAGGTCGTAAGAGCTGGCGAGGTCGTTGTGCTTGGTATTATCCCCGTCGAAACGGGCGATTTTTAGCTCGGGGAAGAGGCGGGTGAGTTCGGATTCGAGGAGTTTGGTGCCGAAGCCCTTATGGATAATGTCAGGATGGTGACAATTTGGACAGCTCGAGGGGACTTTTTCGGTGTGGCCACAGATGTGACAGCTGAGCTCGTAGGTGTCGGCGTGTAGGGTCATCGGGAGATAACATTCGGGACAGAGTGCCTGCCAACCGCATTCTTCGCAGAGTGTTAGAGGGGCAGAACCACGACGATTATGAAAAATCAGCGTTTGATGTCCTGCTTTAGCATTATTCTCAATGGCTGTCAAGAGAGGTGTGGAGAAATAACGATTTTTGGTGAAAAGGTCGCGATTTTTGAGATCGACAATGGTAATATGAGGCTCGATGGCGCTGGTTTTGGCTTTTTGCGAGAGTTCGACGAGGGATTTGTGGGTCTTCGCCAGGTAATAATCGGTAATATTAGGGGTGGCGGTGCCGAGTAAGCAGGTGGTTTTGGTGTTTTGCGCGATGAAACTAGCCAGACGCAGTGCGGAGTAACGTGGCGTATTTTCTTGATAATAGGCGCTCTCGTGAGCCTCGTCGATGATGGTGAGGCCGAGGTTATGGACAGGGGCGAGCAGAGCGGAACGGGGGCCGATAATGATAAGCGGTTCGGGGGTGGATTGATTAGAAGGGGCAGAATAGGTAGTTTTGAGGATTTTGAGCCAAGTATTGCGGCGTTCGACGATGGTCTGTTGTGAGTGAATGAGAACAATGCGATCACCGAAGGTATTCTGGAAGATTTGCACGAGTTGGCTAGTGAGGGCGATTTCAGGCACTAGCAGAATAGTGGACTGATGGCGTGAGAGGGCTTCAGAGGCCAGTTTGAGGTAAATATTGGTCTTACCGCTACCAGTGACACCCCTGAGTAAACGAGTGGCGCCAGGGGCCTCAGAGAGGCGCGTGAGAACGGTTTTTTGGGCAAGGTTAAGCGGAATCGCACTCTGACTGCGGTCGAGAGGTAAAATCGTTTCTGGGGCTTCTGAGAGGCTCTGGAGGGCATTACGGGAGGTGATAGCTGGCGGAATGAGCATATTCGCCACCGCTGGAACAGGGGTGAGGTAATAGTTAGAAAGCCAAGAAATGGCCTGGAGGAGGTGAGCGGGGAGTGGCAGCGGGCAGATGAGGCGCTCAATGGGTTTGGTAGGGAAGTCGACGGCAGGCACTCGACGCAGGACGATGCCGAGGACTTTTTTGCGTCCTAAGGGAATGAGGACAATTTGCCCTGGTAGAAGGGGGAGATCGGCAGAGTAAGTCAGTGCGCCGCCACCATTACGGTAGACTTCGGTCGGGATTACCTCGAAAAACATGTAATTATTATAGCACGAGGGATGGGCTCGAGGGGTGGGTTTTCTGGAAAAGGGGTAAAAATCTAGAGCTAATGTTGTAAAAATAACTTGCCAAGCTGAGGTGACGGGCGTATAATAGAGGAAAAGAGAGGCAAAAATGTTAGATATTTTTATTACATCGCGGGTGAGGAGAAAAATTATTGTGGTGTTTGCGAAATATCCAGATTTTAAGACGCACGTGCGAGCCTTGTCGAAGTTGATTAAGGAAGATCCGGGTAATATTCAGCGGGAATTACAGAGATTGGAACGGGGCGGATTCTTGATTATGACACAGAAGGGGAATACGCGGATTTATCAGATGAACAAACAGTTTCCATTGTTAAAAGAGCTGCAGAGCATGGTGATTAAGTCGCAGCAGCTCGCGAAGACCAATAAAGTTGACAGAACAATCGGGTGAGTAAGATTTTTGAACAGCTGCTGGTGGCGCGAGGGCTGGGCAAGGATTTTTTGCAGCCGAAGTACGAAGATTGTCTCAGCCCAGACCTGTTGCCAGATATGACGAAGGCGGTGGAGCGGATTAAACAAGCGGTGGCGGACCGGGAACGCTGTATAATTTATGGTGACTACGATGTTGATGGTGTGACGGCGAGTACGATTCTCTATGATACATTGAAAATGGCTGGGTTGACAGAGGTAGAAGTGATGCTGCCGAATCGGTTTGCGGACGGCTACGGAATGAGTAAAAAAGTTGTTCAAAAAGCCCAAGAAACAGAGGTAAATTTAGTGTTCACGGTGGATTGTGGCAGTCGGAACAACGAGATTATTGATGAATTAAACGCGATTGGCGTAGAGACGATTGTGACTGATCACCACGAATGTGGAGAGGACTTGCCGAAGGCGTTAGCGGTGATTAATCCGAAGCGGCGCGATCTCGAGGTGCAGGCGGAACTGAAAGAACTATCAGGGGCGGGGGTGGCGTTTAAGCTGGCGCAGGCGCTGGAGGAGGCTGGTCTGCTACCGGTGGGGCAGGAGAAATGGCTGCTGGATTTGGCGATGATTGGTACGATTTGCGATAATATGCAGCTAACGGGGGAGAATCGGCGCATTTGCTGGTACGGAATGTTGGTGCTGGGCAAGACGCGGAGGTTGGGTCTGAAAGAGCTAATGCTGAGTGCGGGTATGAAGAAGTTGACTGGGGATACGATTGGCTTCCAGATTGGACCGAGACTGAATGCGGCGGGACGGATGGAGACGGCGGAGAAAGCTTTGCAGCTGCTGATGGCAGAGAAGCGCACGGTGGCGGCGCAGCTAGCGAGCGAGCTGGAAGTATTGAACGAGGCGCGGCGCAAGCAACAGCAAGAGGCGATTGCGGAGATTCAGGAGCGGGGGTTGCAGGATGGTGAGGTGATTATTGAGGCGGGGAAGTGGCACGAGGGCGTGTTGGGGATTATCGCGGGGCGGCTGACCGAGGAATATCAGAAGCCGGCCTTTGCGTTGGCGGAAGTGGATGGTGCCTGGAAGGGGTCGGGGCGGAGCTTCGGGGAGTTTAGCCTGGCGGAGGCGTTGGACCATTGTCGAGATCTGATTATCGGGGGCGGCGGACATGCGGGGGCGTGCGGCGTGAAGGTCGCTAAGGACAAGCTGGAGGAGTTTCGCGAGGCGATAAATGCGTATTATCGGAGTCTAGATTTGCAGAATCAGGAGCGCTTTCTTGAGGTGAAACCGGATATCGAGGTGGATGATTATGGTGAGCTGAACTTGGAATTGATCGAGGAATTGCGGAGTTTGCAGCCCTGTGGGGAGGGGAATCGCGAGCCGGTGTTTTTGTTGCCAGAGGCGCGGATTATGGAGGCGGCGAGGTTGGGGTCAAGCGGGAATCACTTGCGTTTATTGGTTTGGGACAAGGCGGGGAAGGCGTTTAAGCTGATTGGTTTCGCGGTGCCGGAGGAATATTTTGATTTGAGGCCGGGTGATGTGGTGAGCGCTTTGATTACACTGGAGGAGAATGAATATCGGGGGATTAGGTCGGCAGAGGGGAGAATTGTGAAACTGTTGTTTTAGGCTGGGTTGGCCGGCGTCGAGAGCTTGAGGTGAGATGTCGAGAACGCAGATTGGGAGCGAAAAATGTAAGAGCGAGAACAAAAAAACCAGCCCCTTGCGGCAGCTGGTTTTCGGTTATTTAAGACCAAGGCGCATGCGCTCAGCTTTCTCGGCGCGGCGAGCCTCGCGAATGATTGCTTTGGCGCGGCGTTCACGCTTAGAGATGGGCTTAGAAAAACGCATTTGGGACTTCTTAAGAGGCATAATGCCACTCTGCAGAACCTTGCGATTGAAGCGGCGAATGAGGTTCTCATTGGCTTCGTTCTGATCTTTTCTCGTTACTTTGATTGCCATATGGCTCATATTATACCAAACTTTCGCTCTCTTGCCAACACCTTTTTGGATTTTGCGTCGATTGGCGAGGGTGGGTGGTCGCAAAATTGTCAAATTATAGTATAATAGAGAAAAGGGAGAAAAATGATTATATTGATGGGGTTAGCGGGCTCCGGTAAAAGCACGCAGGGACAAATGTTGGCGCAGGCGACGGGTAAGGTGTGGCTGTCGGCGGGGCAGGTGCTACGCAATACGAATGATCCGGAGCTGAAGGCGATTATGGAGCGGGGCGAGCTGGTCGATGATAATCTGATGATTCGGGCGATGGTGGAGGAGATTTTGCAGGCGGTGCGCGCAGGGAAAGATGTGATTATTGATGGTTTTCCGCGCGATGAAGAGCAGGCAAATTTCATGGCGGATAATCTAGCGAGCGTGATGGCGATGGCGGTGATTATTGATGTACCGAAGGATGAGCTAATTCGACGTTTGGAGCTGCGCGGACGGGCGGATGACACCAGAGAGGCTATAGAGGAGAGATTCCGGATAGTTGAACAAAATATTTATACAGTTTGTGAGATATTGCGGGCAAAAGGGGTGAAAATCGTCAAAATTGACGGGGCGGGAACACCAGAAGAAGTGTTTGAAAGGTTAAAAACGGTAGTAACAGAGGTAGAAAATGAATAAAAAAGTTATACAACCTGTGGAAAACTCGGAGATGCAGCGGAAAATTGCGGCAATGCGTAAGGGGGGCAAGATTCTGGGCGGAGTATTAAGAGATCTGAAGGAGTATGTACAGCCAGGTATGACGGGTAAGGAAATCGATGTCTGGATACGGAAGACGATTAAGGAACGAGGGGCGAAGGTGGCTTATGACTATCTGGAGGAGCCGTTTCCAGGGGCGATTTGTATTTCAGTGAATGATGCGCTGGTGCACGGTGCCCCGACAGATGAGGTGCTGGAAGAGGGGGATAAGGTGAGTTTCGATCTGGATGTGCTGTACGATGGGTATTATACGGACTCGGCGTTCACGATGATTGTGGGTGGCAAGGGTTCGCCGGCGGTGAAACAGATGATCAAGGTGACGGAGCAGTCGATGTGGGCGGGAATTGACGAGGTACGCGCGGGGGCGAAGATTGGCGATATCGGTTATGCGGTTGAGCGGGTCTTGCGCAAAGGGAAGCTAGGGGTGATTGAAAATTACGTCGGTCACGGTATTGGTAAAGAGATGCACATGGCGCCGGAGGTGCCGAATTACGGTCTGCGTGGGCATGGTTATACTTTGAAAGTTGGCGATACGATCTGTATTGAGCCAATGTCGTGCCTTGGGAAGCCAGCGAATTATGTTGATCGGGATAGTAATTGGACAGTGCGGATGAAGGATGGGTCGATTGGGTGTCATTGTGAGCATACGGTGTTGGTGACGGAGGATGGGTGTGAAGTTCTTACTCTACCGTAGGTAGAGTAAGAGGGTCTGTGCTGGGGAGGCCTTTATTCTAGGCGATTATTACGGCGTTAGAAGTTCCAATGCTCGTTCTCCGTACTTTAAGTACGGTTCACTCCGCGTTTCACTTCTGCCTTGTACTAATTCGCCTAGAATAAAGGTTTCGTACATTACGACAATCAATGTGCGGTTCACTCCGCTACTCACTGTCGCCTTGTCTTACGCTGCTATCGCAAAGGGTTCACACATTATAACAGTCTATGTGCGTTTCGCTTTTGCCTTGAACTAGTTAGCTTAGAATAAAGGGTTCATATGTTAAAGGCCGTAATGACTTCTTCAGTATTTTGCTTTAAAAGATAGTTTTTTCGGCTGAACCGGGTCTGAATCACGGCCTCCGTAGGGGGATTCGATTCAGAGAGGTTCACCGTATCTCGAAAGCAAAATACTGAAGAAGCCTATTACGCGGCTAATTCACTCTTGATTTTATAAGAATAAACGTTGTATAATAAGATTATGGATGAAATTTCACGATATGCGGTTGGCCTTGACGTGGGGACGAGTAGTGTCCGGGCGGTGGTGGCGAGCATTAGTCGTGATGGTCGCTTGAATGTAATTGGTTATGGTGAAGCCGCGAACTCGGGAATGCGCCGGGGAGTGGTGGCGAATTTGGCGGGGCCGGGGCAGGCGATTGATAAGATGCTAGGTGAAGTCGAACGCATGAGCGGTTACGAGGTGAATGCGGCGACAATTTCGATTAACGGTCCGCAGATTCTGTCGACGCGGACAGAGGGGATGATTGCGGTGGGGGCGGTTGAGCACGAGATTAACGAGGGGGATTTGGCGCGGGTGGAGGAAGTTGCGCTTCAGGGGCGGATTCCGGCGAATCAAGAGGTGCTGAAGGTAGTGCCGTTGCAGTTTGTTCTGGATGGACAGAGCGGGATTAAAGATCCGCTGGGGATGACTGGTTCGCGTTTGGAAATGCAGGCGAATGTGGTGTCGACGATGACGCCGAACTATGAGAATTTGCGCAAGGCGGCCGAGTCTGCGAACGTGAGTCCGGAACAGATCGTGCCAAGTGCGGTAGCGGCGGCGCGAGCGGTACTGACGGAGCGGCAGATGGAGAATGGCGTGGCGGTGATTGATATCGGCGCGGCGACGACCGGGGTGGCGATTTACGAAGAGAATGATTTGCAGTATATCGGCGTGGTGCCGGTGGGTTCTAATAATATTACGAACGATTTAGCGGTGATGCTGGCGATTGATACGGAGGTGGCAGAGGAGCTGAAGCGGCGTTTTGCGACGGGTAGCTTCGGCGAGACTGAGGGGGAAGTGGTGATTCGCTGGAAGGGTAAGGAATTGCACTTTGAACGGGACCAGATTGACGAAGTGGTGCAGGCGCGTTTGGATGAAATTTTGGAGTTGGTGCGCAAGGAGCTGAAGAAGGCGCGGTACGAGCAGCGTTTGCCGGAAGGTGTGGTGCTGACGGGTGGCGGCGCGAAGATGCGGGATATTGATAAATTTGTTCGTTCGACGCTGGGGATGTCGGTGAAGATTGGCGTACCGAGCGGTTTGACTGGGGTGGCGGATGCGGTGGAAAAGCCGGAGTTCGCGGCGGCGGTTGGCTTGATGTTATTGTCGGCGGATGGGGAAGGCCAGGTCGCGCACAAGAAGTCGAAGAAAAAGGCTAAGAAAGAGAAAAAAGGTAACTTCCTAAAGAGCTTTTTCAAGAAGTTTTAGAGGGTGAGTGGGGGGTAGCGTTCGGACTGTGGGCGTGTGTGCTTTGCGTGGTCGAGGCGGCTCGAGAGAGAGCGGCTGGGGGTAATGTCGGGCGTGCTTGGGTTGCGTGATTCGAGGTGGTTAATGAAGTGGGATCTAGCAGGGTACGGGCGGTGGGACTAGCCTGTGGAAAAATGTATAAATAATTTGTTCAATTTAGGAAAAATTTACAGATATACTTCAGGGAAGTTATTGAAGTTTAGTGCAAGGTGTGATATATTGGGGGTAATCATAAGTGAGGAAAAGATATGCCCGAGATTAAGCCTACAGAGGTAGAGAGTTCAGCAAGTATTAAGGTTGTCGGTGTTGGTGGCGCAGGTGGTTCCGCAGTCGATCGGATGAAGGAGATTGGCTTATCGGGAGTGGAGTTTGTGGCGGTGAATACTGATGCGCAGGCTCTCCATCACTCGAACGCTGATGTGAAAGTGCATATCGGGCGGGGCTTGGGTGCAGGCGGCGATCCAGAGAAGGGTCGGGATGCGGCCGAGAACGGGCGCGAGGCGATTGGTAAGGCATTGGACGGCGCAGATATGGTCTTTATTACGCTGGGTGCGGGCGGTGGTACTGGTTCCGGGGCGGGTCCGATTGTGGCTGAAGAATCGAAGGGCCGGGATATTTTGACGGTCGGTGTGGCGACGAAGCCGTTTACCTTTGAGGGGGCGAAGCGCCGTGAGAACGCCGAGCAGGCGATTGATAACCTGTCGCGCCACGTCGATGCGTTGATTACGATTCCGAATGACCGTTTGTTACAGACGATTGATCCGCGGACGCCGTTGACGGAGACATTTAAGATTGCGGATGATGTGTTGCGCCAGGGCGTGCAGGGGATTTCCGAGCTGATTACGGAACACGCTTTGATTAATCTAGACTTTGCCGATGTGAAGGCA
The DNA here is from genome assembly GCA_964618675.1 of uncultured Candidatus Saccharibacteria bacterium. Classification (GTDB taxonomy): domain Bacteria; phylum Patescibacteriota; class Saccharimonadia; order Saccharimonadales; family Saccharimonadaceae; genus Nanosyncoccus. The sequence goes on from CAZUBN010000004.1 coordinate 18,281, forward strand.
ATCATGAAGGACGCTGGTTCGGCGCTAATGGGGATTGGTCGCGCGAGCGGCGATAACCGCGCGGCTTTGGCGGCGCAGCAGGCGATCGAGTCGCCGCTGATTGAGGTAAAGATCGACGGGGCACGTGGTGTGTTGTTTAGCGTGGCTGGTGGTTACGACATGTCGACGAGCGAGATTCAGGAAGCGGCCGAGATTATTACTGGCTCAGTATCGCCAGATGCGAATATTATTTTTGGGGCGTCGATTCGACCAGAGCTAGAAGATGAGATTGTTGTGACAGTGGTGGCGACCGGGTTTGATTCTGAGTACTATCGCAAGATGGAGGCCCAGAAGGCTAGCATCGAGACTGTGGGTGGCGCGATGGCGAGCATGGGCATGAATAATATGCTGGCCAGCGAGCCAGTGAACCGCGCAGCGGAGATTCGTCCGGCGACTGAGAGCGCGGATGAGCGGGGGCGAGTAGAATATGGTAATTCCAACAATGTGAATAACGCGCCGCGAGTAGGGGCGGATACAGGGGCGACGGATTTCACAGGTGGGAATCGTTCAAATATGTGGGATTCGATTCGCACGAACGAGACGGAGGACGATTTAGACGTGCCACCTTCTTTGCGCGATCGATTGCGCGGTAAAAACCGGGAGTAATAATATATGGCATCATTGCCAAGAATTGCAGACAGTAAAGTACTCGAAAGTCGAGAGGCTGATAATGGAATGACAATTCGGCGGCGGAGAGTGGGGGCGGATGGCCAGAGATTTACGACTTATGAGCGGGTCGAGCTGTCGCCGTTGACAGTGGTGAAGCGGAGCGGGAACCGGGAGATTTTTGACCGGGATAAGCTGATTACTTCGGTGCAGCGGAGCGTGGGGAAGTTCATGAAATCTGATCTCGAGGTGGAAGATGTGGTGGACAACGTCGAGAAGCTGCTGAGAGAGAAGGGTGAAGTCGAGGTGACGGCGCAAGAGATTGGCGAGGCGGTACTGGATGTGCTGGCGGAGCGGAACGAGGTGGCGTACGTGCGGTACGCGAGCGTTTTTATGAAGTTCCAGACGTTGGATGATTTTAAGGCAATTTTGCAAAGAAGGGTGAGAAAATGAGAATAGTGTGCGTGTGGCGAGACCGAGAGGATTATAGCCGGGCGGTGGAAGAATGGATTACCGAGTTTGAGCGGCGGACGGGGAAAGAAGTCGAGTCGATTAGCCCGGACGGTAGGGACGGGGTGGGGTTCTGCGAAGCGTACGATATCGTGGAGTATCCGACGATTTTGGCGCTGAGGAATGACGGCGGCGTGGCGGCGAGCTGGCGGGGGCAGAGTTTACCACTGTTTGATGAAGTGAGCTATTGGGCGTAGTGGCGGTCGGTGTAGGGGTCGGCAGAGAGCTGCGGCGGAATGTTGGTATAGGGAATTGCGGTCATTGCGATAATTGTGGCATAGAAAATCCCCGCTTGAGGGCGGGGATTTGCAGTTTTAGGAGGGAGCGATGTTGCTGGCAGGGTGGTTCTTGGTGATGAGCCGAAGTTTGTCCTGGGTATCAGGGTCGACCAAAGCGATGACGATGCCTTCGCTGGCGGCGCCGCGGTGAACGAGCTGAATCTCGTAACCCGGCTGGAACCAGTCGAGCGGCAGTTGGTCAAGGTAGCGGTTCAGGATGCCGCCGCAGTGCATGACGTCGTTGCTACGGAACTTGGTGATGATGCCGGTGACGTGGCAGCCGGCGCCAGTTTCGTGGATGCTTTTGACGCGCAGGAAGATGGGGACGCCAGACCCGGTGGACAGGCGGGTAGTCTTGCCCTGAGAATTGGCCGAAAAGAACTTTAAGAGGAAACGGAAATTCTCAGTGCTACCCTCGTTGGCAGCGCGGCGAAGTTTGGTGACGGACACGCCGCCATTCACAATACAGCCGATACCATTTGATGAAAATGCCAAGGTGATCACTACTCCTTAAAGTGCAATGAGCGTGAAGCTCATGACAGATTTTTGCACACAAAAAGTGTGCGTCATCGCAAGCACGAGGCTTCCAACTTTTTAAGTATAGCATAGACGTTATAAAAAGTCAAGGGATACGAGAATTAGGAGAAAATGCGCGAAGTATGATATAATAAGGCAAAGCGTTTGAGTGGTAATCGGCCATGAGCTGACGAAAGAACGATCTCGCCGAGCGGGATTTAGTAGAATCGTCCGTGATCCTGCGTGAAAGAGAATTGAGTGCTCGTAAGAGAAGTTAGATGGTACCGCCCGCCCGGGTTCTAACGACAGGAGATGTCGTGGAATCGGCGGGATTTTTAATAAGAAACGCAGGCTGGGGAGGCGTAGGAAGGAGATCATGAAGTACAAAGCAGGTAACCGGAGAAAAGCGGCGGTTTATGAGCCGGCGTTGGTGGAATGGTGGAAGAAAAATCGGACGTTTGAGCAGTCGGTGGAACAGAGGCCGATTGATAATTCTTACGTTTTTTACGATGGGCCGCCATTTATTACGGGGATGCCGCACCACGGTACGCTGCTGAGTTCGATTGTAAAGGATGCGGTGCCGCGGTACTGGACGATGCGTGGGAAGCGGGTGGAACGGCGCTGGGGGTGGGATTGTCACGGTTTGCCAGCGGAGAACTTCGTGGAGAAGCAGCTGGGGATCACGGATCGGCGCGAAATTGGTACGAAGTGGTCGCTAGAGGAGTATATCCTGAAGGCGCGCGAGAGCATGGTGGCGAATTCGGAGACTTGGGAGGGGACGATTGACCGGGTTGGACGCTGGGTGGATTTCAAGGGGGCGTACCGGACGATGGACAAGAGCTTCATGGAGTCGGTTTGGTGGGCGTTTAAGACACTGTATGAGGCGGGAAAGATTTACGAAGGCGCGAAGGTGCTCATGTATGATACGAAGTTTGCCACGCCGGTGTCGAAGTCGGAAGTGACGATGGATAATGATGCGTATCAAGAGGTGACCGACCCTAGTGCGTACGTTTGTTTCAGGTTGGCGAACGCGTCTTCTTTGGCTATTGCGTCGTCAGATTCTCCAGTGCGCAGTCGCCGTATGTCAAATACGTCTCCTTTGCGCGCTTCAAATCTTCCTAGCACTAGTTCAAAGAATCTCGCGTCGAGCGAGACAGCGCACAGCGGTAATGTCTATTTCTTAGCGTGGACGACGACGCCGTGGACGCTGGCGGGGAATATGGCGCTAGCGGTGAATCCAGAGATGGAATACGGTGCGTACCAGACGGAGGATGGGCGGGTGTTCGTCGTGCTGGCTAGTAAGGCGACGGAGCTCGCGGAGAAACTTGAGCAGAAATGGCAGGAATTAGCGACGTTTAAGGGGGAGAAGCTGGTGGGCTTGAGCTACGAAGCGTTGACGGCGGGGGAAGCCGAGACGCCGCTGGTAGAATGGCAGAAGTTTGAGAAGCAGTATTATCCGGCTAAGGCGGAGAATGCGCATAAGGTCTGGGGGGCGGAGTTCGTGTCGGATGCGGACGGTACGGGGATTGTGCACATTGCGCCGGCGTACGGTGAGGATGATTACGCGCTGGGGCGCGAGAAGGAAGTGCCGTGCATTGACGTACTAGACGAGTACGGTTGCTATCTGCCGGGGGCGGACGAAGGTTTGAAGGCGGCGGGGGTGCGACCGAATGAAGAGGGACAGATTCAGATTTGGGAGGCGAATAAGTTTATCGCGAAGTGCCTCGAGGCGGCGGGGCCGATTGAACAGATTGAATATATTAAGCACGAATATCCGTTTAACCCGCGGTCGAAGCAACGGATTATCTATCGGGCGTTCCCGAGCTGGTTCTTTGACGTGCAAGGACAGAAGGCGCTGATGCTGGAGAAGAACGAGGGGATTAACTGGTTCCCGAGCTATCTGAAACACGGGCGGTTTGCGAAGAATATTGAGCAGGCGCCGGATTGGAACTTGAGCCGCGACCGGTTCTGGGCGACGGCGATGCCGGTTTGGAAGGGGACGACCGAAAATGGCGACGAGGTCGTGAAGGTGTTTGGTAGTTACGAAGAACTGAAGGAATTTTCTGGGGTGGAGCTGGAGGATTACCATAGGCCGTGGGTGGATGAGATTGAGTTTGATGCGCTTGTTGATGATGCGACTGGCGAAGTTTTACCCGTTGCTCAGCCGGTGAGCCTCTCGTCATCTAAAGAATCCGACCCGGCTCAGCCGGAAAACGCTTCGCAACAGGTAAAAGCTGCGCCATCGCAGCACACCGTGCACTTCAAACGGATTGAGAAGGTGCTGGATTGTTGGTTTGAGAGCGGTTCGATGCCGTTCGCGCAGTTGCATTATCCGTTTGAGAACAAGGCGAAGTTTGAGCGGAATTATCCGGCGGATTTCATTGTCGAGTACGTTGGTCAGGTGCGGGCGTGGTTTTACTATGTGCACACGGTGAATACGGCGTTGGCGGATGTGGGGGCGTTCGGCGAGGCGGTGAAGGCCAGCGGGGATTATAAAGCTTTTAAGAACGTAATTACGACGGGGACGCTGGCGGGGAACGACGGTCGGAAGATGAGTAAGTCACTGGGGAATTATACCGATCCGAACGTGCTGATGGACCAATATTCGGCAGATGCGTTGAGGTTCTTGCTGCTGTCGAGTCCGGTTTTGAGCGGGGAGGATTTTGCGCTGACGGACAAGGACGTGAGCGATGTACAGCGGAAGCTGGCGATGATCTGGAATGTGTATGATTTCTTTACGACTTATGCAGAGGTAGACGGTTGGGAGCCAGAGAAGGAGTCCGGTAAGCCCGGGGAGGGGCTACTGGATTCCCTGAAGAATCCGCTGGATAAGTGGATTGTGGCGCGGTTATGTCAGCTGAATCAGGAAGTGGCAACTGGAATGGAAGAATATAATATTCCGAAGGTGCTGGCGGGGGTGCTGCCGTTCGTGGATGATCTGTCGAACTGGTTCGTGCGGAGGAGTCGCCGGCGGTTCTGGAAGAGTGAGGACGATAACGATAAGGCGGAGGCGTATGGTACGCTGTGGATGGTGCTGACTCGGCTAGCGAGGATTCTGGCGCCGTTTACGCCGTTCTTGGCGGAGGAGCTCTGGCAGAACATGGTCGGAGATTGGCAGCCGGAGGAGAGTGTGCATTTGCAGGACTTTCCGATGAATACAGAGGTAGACGCGGAGATGGAACAGATCTTGGCGGAGATGGCGCGAGTGCGCGAAGTGATTAACGAGGGCCTGGCGCTGAGGATGCAGAAATCAGAGACGGAAGTGCAGGTGAAGGTGCGGCAGCCCTTGGCGAAGTTGATTTACAAGGGGGAGCAGTTACCGGATTGGGCTGAAGCGATCGTGCGGGACGAGGTGAACGTCAAGCAGGTTGAGGCGGGCGAGGAAACTTGGCTTGATAAGGAGATTAGCGAGGAACTGGAGCGGGAAGGCTTCGTGCGCGAACTGATCCGGGCGGTCCAGAGCGCACGGAAGAAGGCGGGTTTGCAGGTGGACGACCGGATTCGCTTGAGCGTGAGCGTGGCGGTGCCGGAAGAATGGCGTGAGACGCTGCAGACGGAGACGCTAGCGACTGAGCTGACGAGCGGGGAAAATTACGCCTATGATGAGATTGTGAAAGTGAACGGGGAGAATTTGACGATTTCGTTGGAAAAAATCTAGGTCGTAACTAGACGTAGGGGGAAGGAAAGCGCTCCGGAATGGGGCGCTTTTTGAGGATTGCGTATCTGTTAATTTGACAATTTTGGAAAAGTAAGCATAAAAGGTATTGACATTTTTGGCGATGTGTGCTATCATGAAAACAGTTAGATAAGAAAACCAAAAATCTAACAAACAAAAATATAAAATAATTTCGCTAAGTGTAAAGCGGAAAAGCCAACAACATAAATATTGCAAAAAGGAAAAATATGCGTAACGTGAATAAAATAAACATGGAGGGAACTACCAATGTAAGAAATGGAGTAATCAATTATCAAACGTTAGATACGGAAGACCGAGACGACGATCGGGCAGCGTGGAATTCGATGGAGCTCTACGGTGACACAGATGAAAACGAGCAAAGTTATCGATCGCCGGAAAAGGTAAAACCGGAAGCAGCAAAACGAATCCGAGATAAAAAGATTGGTTTTGTGAGTATATTGGGGGCGCGTCGAGCGCTTTCACGATAAGTAGATTATTTAGGTATAGAAAGGAATTATATAGAATAGAGTGTCGATCAGATCGACAAGATGGATAAAATTGCAAATGGTAAAAACCGAACGTAATGTTCGGTTTTTGCGTGGGATGAGTTTGGGAAGGAAGTTGATCGGGTGAAACGTCAGGAGGGCGCAGACGAATTGACGCGAGTGGAATTGTGGTCTGCAGAAAATAAGCGGTTTGACGTGAAAAAGCTCTTATGATAAACTGAGGTAAAGAAGTCATGTAAAAAGGTAATACTTACAATGCCACAAAAAGGAATGTTTAGTAGTCAGAAGGTATTGGCGACCTACGTCGATGATATGATTACGGAAAAGATGGGGAAGAATCTGGATCAAAAAGCGCGCGGAGAGCTGCGACGTAAGCTGCTGGAGGAGCTGGATCAAGCATTTCAGAGAGGGATGATTGAGGCTTTGCCGGATGCGCAACTGGTGGAGCTGAACGAAAAGTTGGATCAGGACGCAAGTGAGGCGGAGCTGGAGAAGGTTTTTGCCGATGCGCAGGTGAATTATGACGCCGTGATGCTGAAGGTCTTGAAGGCGTTTCGGGCGCAGTATTTAGGCACGGCGGACGGGACGGAGACGGCAGAAGCGCAGCCGCTAGGTACCGTGAACGGGGCAGAGGTGACAGAACCGCAGCCGGCGCAGGGGACGACCTCGGAGGCGCCGGGGCAGTCGGATGTGGAAGGCGTGGCGATTAACCAGGAGGAAAGATAGATGTTTGGCGGAAATGGTGCAGAGAGAATGGGGGGAGCGGAATTTGGCGGAGAGGCGCAGGAAACGAACGAGCGGTCGCGTGCGCAAGAGCAGAAGCTGGGTGAGCAGGTACTGAGTGCGGTAGAGAGCTTGGACCAGCAGGTGCAGGGGTTGCAGAGGGATATTTCGGCGATTGAATCCGGGAAGGTCGTGGCGGTCAATGAACAGGGTCAGGCGGCATTGGATGGTATGCTGAAGGATAGGCGTGAGGAACTGGGTCAGGCAGTGGTGCAGCGGAACGCGCTGGAGCGGCAGCCGGATGTAGAGAAGATTCTGGCGCAGGTTGCGGCGGAGGAGCAGCAACGCGACGCGGAGATTGAGCGGATTATGAACGGACGCACGGCGGAGGAGACGGTTGAAGCGCTGAATAAAATGATCGAGAAGCTGCAGGGGGAAATTATGCGGATGGAGTCGGTATATGCGGACCCGAGCATGCAGGCTTTCCAGGAGAAAATGGTAACTGAGGCCCGGGAAGAATTGGCGAGACTGGTTGAGCAGCGCAATCTGGTAGAGGCGGATATCGTCGAGGTAGAAGTGCCGCTTGATGAGCAGGCAGCGGGCGGGGAGCTGGACGATAATAATCCGAAGAGTGATGCGAAGGTGACGCCGCGGCCGGTGGAGAAGAAGACGGAAGAGACGGAACAGAGTAGCGAGAATGAGCGGAAGGTGATTGAGTTGACGCCGGAGAAGCGGCAGGAATTGACCGATCGTAGCATGGAGCGTTTGAAGAAGAAAAACCCGAATCTCTTGAAGCGGTTGGTGCGGAAGCCTTTGGTAGCGGCGATGGTGGTGCTGATGATGCTGTCGATGGCGTCTTGTGGTACGCATGGTGTAGAAATGGAGAATCCGCCGGATCAGTATACCCTAGAGCAAGATTATGGGGCAGCGAGTGACGAGGCGAAAGCTGCTGCCGATGGTTTAGTGCAGGACGGTGAGGATTTGTCGGGGGATACGCGACATGAATTTGTGAACGGGTCGCGCTATGATTATAGCTATGATTATGAGAGTACGGATAAGCACGGAGCGTGGAACTTCGGTACGGATAAGTCGGCATGTTTCGGAGATCGTGAGGCGACGACTGAGGCGTTTATGTTTATTTGTCAAAATCAGCCGGAGACGCTGGCGGCGAATGTGTCAGCATTCCCGAGTATCGTGCGGGCGGTGTTTGGCGAGGAGTTGACCGCGAAGCAGATTGACGCGCGGTTGAGTGATCCGAATAATGCGGAAGCAGGGTATCAGCAGGGGGCGTTGCTGGCGGGGCTGGAAGAGGCGCTGCGGGCGGAAGATACGAATTTCGAATTCTATAATGAGACGAACCGTGAGCGTTCCTACTATATTATGGGAGCGGCGGATATTGCGAATGGCGAGGAGAATACGCCAGAGAATCTGTATCTAGGGTTAAGTCCGATTGACCGTAACGGTGAGGCGCAGGTGCGGATTACGATTACAGTGAAGGATAAGATGGGGAATGTACTGGGGTACGAGACGGGTGATTATAACATGCCGTGCGGTTTCCAGCGGAATATCGAGTATGTGCAGTCGGGAACGCCGGTGAAGGTGACGCCGCCGGGGACGAATATGGAAGAAAATAACGGGCCGGGCGGCACAACGCCACCAGGTACAACTACGCCTCCAGAGACGCCGCCAGGTGGCACGACTCCTCCAGGAGGGGAGACGACACCTCCGGGCGAAACAACCCCACCAGGAACGACCACGCCGCCAGGGGGAACTACCCCGCCAGGCGAGAGTACCCCTCCGGGCACGACAACGCCTCCGGGAGAGACTACGCCGCCAGATCAGACAACTCCGCCGCAGAATAAGCCGAAGGACGGTGAGAATGAGAAGCGGATTGCTAATCAAATTGAAGAGCTGGGCGTGAGCCATGCGCCGCTAGGCTCGGACGAGATTGGAGATTTGAATAATTCGGCGCCGAGCGGAATGTTCAGTAGTAGTGATGTAAAGCCGAACGGAACGGAGGACGGTAGCACGGATCTGGGGACTTTCGTGCCGACGACTGGTGATAGTACGAGGAGTGAAGCGGATCAAGCACAGGACCATCAGCAGCAACTGACGGATGATGCTAACGCGCAGCGCCCGAATGAGAATGGCGAAGCGTCGATTTCGCAGAACCAGGACGCTTTGAATGATTACTTCCAGAGTATTTTGCAGCAAACGCAGGATCGGGCGCAGCAGGCGCAGGATTTGCGTGAAGGAATCAATGATTTGCAGGGTGAGAATTTCACGGACGAGGCGGATCGGCAGGCACAGAATGAGTTACTGAACGAGGCGCAGGGTGCGTTGGACTTGGTGAATGGATTACAGAATAATGATGAAAGTACGAGCGGAACGGTAGATAGCGGCACGAATGGTACGAGTGAGACAAATGGCGCGAACAGTGAGTCGGGCGGTACCGGCGGTACCGGAGAAAGCGGCGGCACGAACGAAACGGGCGGAACCGGAGGGGGTTCGGCTGAGACGGGTGGTACTGGTGGCGGCTCGGCGGAAACTGGCGGTACGGCAGGTGGTACAACGGATACTGGTGGCACCGGTGGTAGTACTGGTGAGAGCGGCGGAACGAGTGGCGTTCAGTCGATGCAAGATGATTTGGGCGTGACATTTTAGCGAATAAAAAGAGAAAGGAAGAATATGGGTCGTAAGAATATCATAAAAAGTATGAAGGCGCTGAGCCTGGCGCTAGTCCTGGCGCTGGCGCCGGTGGCGGGAGCGCAGGCGGCTTCGTGGGGGCCGGCGCGGCCGACTTACACAAATAATAGCCCGGCGGCGAAGGCGACGTTTAACTCGATTACGGATAATGCGGCGGTGGGGGACGAGCGGGCGTTCGTGCGGATTGCGGAGCGTGGATCGGGTAATAAGCTGGTGAATAGTTTGCGTTTGGAAGCGGGGAAGCAGTATGTGGTGAGTATTTATTATCATAACGACGCTTCGGGGACGACGAATGTGCTGCGCGATGCGAAGGGGGATCCAATTTTGGGTGCGGACGGACGTGAGCAGATTGGTCCGGGCGTGGCCCTGAATGTGCGCATGGTGTCGAGTTTCCCGACCGAGCTGAAGGCGGGTGAGACTGGCGACATTACTGGAAAGATTATCAGCACGAATACGACACCGCAGGCGGTGTGGGCGAGCGCGGACGTGACCGCGGCGCAGGACATGAAGATTAAGTACGTTGAGAATACGGCGAAGATTTATAATGACTGGGCGGCGAATAGGCGGGGAGTTTCGCGATACTTATTTAGTAATGAAGGTGCGTTTATCGGTTTGGATGATTTGAACGGTGTGATCCTCGGCTGCGATGAGTATTCGGGGCAGGTAGCTTATGTGCTGGCGACGGAAGCGGTAAGCACGACGCCAAATCCTGAGCCGACACCAGATCCAGATCCCGATCCTGATCCAGATCCGGAACCAACCCCAGAACCTTTGCCAGAGCCGGAACCGACACCGGATCCGACTCCGGACGATCCGACAATTGATCCCGAGCCGGAGAAGCCGATTAAGCCAGTGGCACCGGAAGAATTGCCGGAGACGGGCCCGATCGAGATTATCTTGGCGGTAGTGGTGATCGGCCTGATTGTGGCAGGGATTGTGTACTGGCGCAAGACGCGGGCTGAAGTGAAGAAAGTTACTAAGAACGCAAAAAGTAAAAAGCGCTAAAATAAGCTAATTGAAAGAGCCCGCCAATGATGGCGGGCTTTTAGGTTATTGAGAAGTGCCTACTTTTCCAGATCTAAGCAAAAGAGCAGATGGCAGACGGTTTTGCAGTAGTCGCGTTGGAGAATTTGCTCGTCGAGTTGGGCGGTAATTTCGGGGGTGGTGGTTTGTGCGCGGAGATCGCCGATGGTCTGGCGATGATTAACGTATTGACGATGCCAGTGCCGGTAGATGCGAAAGCGCAGTGAGGGGTCGAGTGCGGCGAGATCGTCAAGAGATGCGATGCGAGGAAAGTGGGTCCATTCGGACGGGACGAGTGCGGCATAGTCGATTGAATCAGCGGGCGGACGCGACATGGTTTTTCCTCCTCCAAATTTCTCAATAACCAAGGTGCTCTAGCCGGAGCTAGAATATTATTATAGTAGATTTGGGCGGAAAAGAAAAGTCAGGAATGCGGCCAGTATTGACAAAAAGCGGCTTATTTGATAAGATAGGTGGAGTAAATAATTTTAAGGGATAATTATGAAGAAAGCAGTTGTACTCATCGGCGGGAAGCAATATCTAGTCGAAGAGAAAGAGACCCTCCGGGTGGACCTCCTTCCGGCAGGAACGAAAGAGCTCGGAACTGGTGCTTTGCTTGTAATTGATGGCGACAAGGTGACAGTGGGTACGCCAGAGGTGAAAGGCGTGAAGGTTTCGGCAAAGGTAGTAGAAGAGAAGGTCGCGGGCGAGAAGGTGCGCGTGATCCGTTACCACTCGAAGAAGCGTGTGCATACCGAGACTGGTCATCGTCAAAAATATAGCTTGATTGAGATTACTTCGATCAAATAGCGAGAGAGACCCCTTCGAGGGGTCTTTTTTGTGTGGAAGAGTTATAAGATTGAATCTTTATGATATACTAAGGGTAATGAAACAGTTTTTTGAGAAGATTATCAAATCAAAAGCCTTGTGGCTGAGTTTAATTATAATTTTGCAGACGGTGGTGTACACGTGGGCGGGGATGAGCAAAGCGTACTTCCATATGGACGAGATTTATTCGTATAGTTTGTCGAATGCGGAGCATGTGCAGATATTTGAGAATGAGGATTTTTATGATACTTGGCATACGCCGGCGTACTATAACGATTTTGTGACAGTGAATGAGGACGAGCGCTGGAATTTGGCGCCAGTGTATGTGAACCAAAAGAATGATGTACATCCGCCGCTGTTCTATTTGTTACTGCGTTTGGGGATGGAAATGACGCCGGGGCATTTCACGAAGTGGACGGGGATTATTCTGAATATGCTGGTGGCGGCGGTGAATACGGTTTTGGTGTATGCGATCGTGGAGCGGTTACTGCGAAAGGAAAAGTCGGCACAGGTAAAATCGCTGATTTTGACTGCGGTGGTGGCGTTGAGTCTCGCTACAGTGAGTACGGTGGTCTATATTCGGATGTACGAGTTGTTGACGATGTGGATTTTGTTGACGACGTACCTGCATTTGAAGTTGCTAGATAGCAAGAAAATTGAGCCGAAATTACTCGTGGCGATTGCGATGACGGCGCTTTTGGGTGTGCTAACGCAGTATTATTATATATTCTATATTGTAGCGATGTTCGGGGTGTTTACGGTGCGGTATCTGCGAACAGGACGGAAGAAGGAATGGCAGGCCTATTTCGGGGCGTTAGCGGTAGCGGGGGGGGTGTCGCTGCTAATTTGGCCGTTTACGATTGTACATATGTTCTTTAGCAATCGTGGCGGAGGGGTCTTGCTGGCATTGATCCAGCCGTTGGTGCTGCTAGACAACTTATGGAAATATATTACAGTGATTAACCGGTACGCTTTTCACTTGCTGTTCGCGGTGGCGGTGCTGGCTTTGATCTTCTTGGGCGGATATGCGCTACTGAAGCAGAAGAAGCTGCAGATTGACGAAAAAGAACAATCGGTGATGGCGGTGATTTTGATTCCGACGCTATTCTATCTCTTGATTGTTGCGACGGTGTCGCCGTTTACGGAGTTGAGGTATATTGCGCCGGTGTGTGGTCTGTTGGTGATCTTGATGATTTATATGCTGTATAAGTTGTTGGGGATTTATTGGTCGGCGAAGAAGTGTAATATCGCGATGGAGATAGTGCTGGTGCTGTCGGCGGTGGTGATGCCGGTGACGGCGCAGATTGAGCCGGACACGATTTATCGGGAGCGGGGTGAAGTATTGGCGAAAGTGAAAGAATACAAGGAGGTGCCGGCGCTCTACATGACGAACGGTAGCGGGGATTGGAACTTTTTGAATGATCTTTTGATCTTTCGGGAGTTGGATGAATCGTATATCGTGAAGGATTTACAAGGAAATGAGTCGCAACGAGATGAGCGTATTCGACGGATTCTGAAAGGGAAGGACCTGTCGAAGGGGTTGCTGGTGTTTGTGACTGATGATTATGATAAGGGTGGGATGATGAAAAGCATTGAACATGCGACCAACATGTACGACGTGGAGCACTTGGCGCGGATGGTGACGAGTGATATTTATTACATTAAGGCGTTGGAGGATGAGCGTTAATGGTGAAGCTAAAGAATAATCAAGGCATGGGGGGTTCTTAGACAGGGTGAAGCGAAGAAAGTACGCGTAGAAGAGCGGCGGCGGTGCTTCGCGATTTTGGCAATTATTCTAGTGCAGACGGTGGTGTATGTGGTCGCGGGGGCGAGTAAGGCTTATCTGCACATGGATGAGGCGTATTCTTATGGCTTGTCCAATTATGCTCAGATTGAGATTCAGGACAATGCCGATTTTTATAATCAGTGGCACGACGGGGAATATTACGAGGAGTATTTAAGGGTCGATGAAGAAGAACGGGGAAACTTAACGCCGGTTTACGAAAACCAGAAAAATGATGTACATCCACCGTTGTTCTATTTGCTATTAAGATTGGGGATGGAGATTATTCCGGGTCATTTTAGTAAGTGGGTAGGGCTGACTTTGAATATTGTGATTTTTGCAATTAATACAGTTTTCCTATATTTGATTATAGAGAAATTGACGCGTGGGAGCCAAGCTAGTTTTGCAAAGATGGTCGCATTGACATCGGTACTAGCCGTGTCGGTGGCGGCGGTGGATACAGTGATGTATATTAGAATGTATTGTTTGTTAACGCTATTTGTGACGATAACGGTGTATTTACATATTCGGCTTTTAGGAAAAGCGAAAGTTGACTATTTGCTGGATGGGCTAATTGCCGTGGTAGTGTTGCTGGGAGTGTTAACGCAGTATTATTATTTGCATAGTTAATGTGGTTTTATGCTATAATGGTAATAGTTATGGCGAAGGTTATTTGTATCACGAATCAAAAGGGTGGTGTAGGCAAAACAACGACGTCGGTGAACTTGGCGTATTTCTTGGCGAAGGATAAGAATCGAGTTTTGCTGGTGGACGCTGATCCGCAGGGTAACGCTTCGAGTGGTTTGGGCTTGGATAAGTCGGCTTTGGACGCGAGTATGACGGAAGTGATGTTGGAAGCGGCAGCGATGGCGGATATCATTCAGCCGACGGCTTTTAAGAACTTTGATTTGGCACCGACGACGCCGCAGCTGGCGAATGCCGAGGTCGAGATGACGGGTATGAAGCAGAAGTTTACGGTGATGAAGAAGGCGCTGGATAGTGTGAAAGATAACTATGATTATATTATTATTGATTCGCCACCAAGTTTGTCGCTTTTGACGGTGAATGGGATGATTGCGGCGGATTATTTAGTGTTGCCAGTGCAGACAGAGTTCTACGCGCTAGAGGGTGTGGCGCAGCTGCTGGAAAGTATGGCAATGGTGAAGAAAGCGATGAATCCGCACCTGAAGTTGATGGGGGTGGTGGCGACGATGTACGATAAGCGGACGAGTTTGAGCGTGGAAGTGCTCGAGGAAGTGAAAAAATACTTCAAGGACAAAGTCTTCGCGACGACAATTCCGCGCAACGTGCGGGTGGCGGAGGCGCCGAGCCATGGTGTGCCGGTGGGGGCTTACGATAAGTTTAGTAAAGGGGCGAAGGCCTACAGGGACTTGGCGCGCGAGGTAGAGGAAAGGACGAAATAAAAATGGCATTAGGTAAAAAAGGTAAAGGTCTGGGGCGGGGATTTGAAAGTTTGATTCCGACGGATTTGGTCGATGAGACTTTTGATCCGACCAGTGATGAGGATGCGAAAGTAAGTCAGTTAGTTGAGTTGAAATTGACCGACGTAGTGCGCGACGAAGATCAGCCGCGGAAAGAATTTGCGGCGGCGAGTTTGCAGGAATTGGCGGATTCGATTAAGGAGCATGGTGTATTGCAACCGATTGTGGTAGTGAAGAAAGGCGATAAGTACCAGATTGTAGCGGGGGAACGGCGTTGGCGGGCTTCGAAATTGGCGGAGAAGAAAACGATTCCGGCGATTGTGCGGACTTTGGACGCGCAGAATATGCTGGAGTTGGCAATTATTGAGAATGCGCAGCGGGAAGATTTGAATCCGATTGAGCTGGCGACGGCCTATGCGAAGTTGAAAGAGCAGTTTAATCTGACCAATGAAGAGATCGGGAAGCGGGTCGGTAAAAGTAGTGCTAGCGTGGTGAATACGATGCGGCTGTTGCGCTTGCCGGAGGAGGCGAAGAAGGCGATGCAGGAGCATAACTTAATGGAAGGCCCGATGCGTCCGCTGATTTCGTTGGATGCGGAGACGATTCACGAGATTCT
Source organism: uncultured Candidatus Saccharibacteria bacterium (assembly GCA_964618675.1). GTDB lineage: Bacteria > Patescibacteriota > Saccharimonadia > Saccharimonadales > Saccharimonadaceae > Nanosyncoccus. Next base: position 33,533 of record CAZUBN010000004.1, read on the forward strand.
ACCGAAGATGATTGAAGGGGGGTGGTCGGCGCGCAAAGTCGAGCAGTACGTGGCGGAGAACAAGAAGAAGAGCTCGGTAAAGGCAGTAAAAATTAATAACTATTTGAAGGACGAGGCGCGGCTGGCGCGGAAGTTTGGCTGTGATGTAAAGATTCGGGGGCGAAGCGTGACACTGAGCGCGCGAAGTGACGAGGCGTTTAAGAAACTGCTGGGCGAACTTTAGCGGTAGTGCTTGCAGGGGCGGGTGCAGATTGGTACAATGGAGGGGAGAAGCACGGCGTGCTTCTGGAAACTTAAGGTTAGTAGAAGTTCTGTCTTAGAGGGGGTAATTTTATGACAGAAACCAAGGCTCAGGAAGCCGGCAAGTCCGATGTGCTGCAATACAGCGGCGGGATCTACGCTCTGCTGGGGCACGATTTGCGCTTGTTCGATGAGAACGAACAGCTGCGGTCGACCTATCTGCAAGAGCAGTCGCACAACCCGTATTTGGTGTGGCCGGCGACGGTGGGCTACGATGTGAAGACGCAGAATCTGGAAGCGTCGATCGTGAACAACGTGGTGACCGTCGGCACGTTCAATGAAGGTTACATCGATCTGGTGCAGCCGACCCAGAGGGACGAGGTGCGCCAGCTGGTTGGCTTCTGGCAGTGGGCGCAGGAGCTGGGTGCGTACGTGCACGGGATGCTGGACATGAAGGCAGTGCGGAAAGCGCCGGGGATGCGCCAGTTCTGCGTGGTGCCGCCGAGCGTGGCGATCGTGGCGTATCTGGCTGGGCAGGAGACCGAGCGGCTGTTGATTCCGGCGCGTCTGGTGTACGCGGAGCCGGGCCGGGTGCGTGGCTGCCGCGCGCTGATGCCGTTGGACTGCTTGTTGAAGGGTGGTGGGCTCAGTTGATTCGCTTGACGCTGAAAGGCCAAGTCAGCAACTACACTGGTTATGATCTGAAGATCGTCGATAGCCATGGAAAGTTAATCCAAGCCTTTAAGAAGGATGGCACGGTGGCGGTAGATACTCACGAAGAGTTCCTGGGGTATCTGAACGGTAAAATCGAGCTGGCTTGCGTTCGGCTGACGGCGATCCGGGGCTTGCCGGGGGTGAAGCCAGAGCAGTTCCTGATTGTGCAGGGCGAAGTGGCCCGGGCAGCGTTGGTCTTAGGCAGAAATCAAGACGATTTGCTGGTGCCGATGTTACCGTTTTACCGCCATGAAGGCAACGCGCGTGAGATTGTCGGCTATCAACAGCTGGTCCCGGCGACACAATATTGCTACAGTATGTACTAACCTAAATCCCTCGACTACGGTCGGGGGATTTTTACATGAGAGCTTGTGTTTTGGAGGAAGATTTGCTATAATAGAGGTATCTGATAAAGACTTCGGGGGATTAGATAACTTAATTTGAGGAAAAATATGAATAATAAAGAAGCGGAGCGTCGTGCTCGGTTGATGAAAATGCGAGATGAACGTTTACCGGATATCAAGAAGCAGTTTGAGCAGGCGCAGAAGCGTAATTTTAACTCAAACTTCGCGGATGGGGGGAAGGATGCAGGGCTAGTGAAGCACAGAAATAGTGCGAAATCTGGTGGTGCAGTAAAAACTAGCGCTAGAATGGCCTCTAAGGCCTCTAATAAGCCCGTGAAGGGCGGTCAAAAAACGCAGAGCCGTGGTAGGGCGGGTGCGGAAAAAGGTAACGCTAAGGGCACTAAGAACGCGCCACAGGGGCAAAATACGGCCAATAAAAAAGTCGGATTGGGAGTTTCAGTACGCAAAGGGGAAATGGTGCATCATCAGCGGATGTTGTCGCAAGATGTAAACGCGCAGGCGACCCAGCATATTATTGGGGTGCCGGTGAATAAAAGTCGCTACAACGGCTACGGAGGACATCAAGTCACGAATGCACAGTTAAGGGCGGCACGGCCGGATCCAGAGGCGGTGCGGATTATCCCGATTGGGGGCGTGGGCGAGTTCGGGATTGGTAAGAATATGACGATCATCGAGTACAAGAGTGAAATTATCGTCGTGGATATGGGGTCGCTGTTCGCAGGGCCGGATTATCCAGGGGTGAATTACATGGTGCCGGATATCGAGTATTTACAGGATAATATTGATAAAGTGAAGGCGATTTGTTTTTCGCACGCGCACTTGGACCATATTGGGGCGTGTCGGCATTTGCTACCGAAGTTTAATCCGTTGACGCCGATTTATGCGACGCAGTTTACGATTGGGATGATTCAGAAGCAGATGTCGGAGCTGGATGACGTGCCGGAGCTGAATTATCAGGTAGTTGACCCACTGAAGCACCAGATTATTAAGGTGAGTGAGCATTTTAGTGTGGAATTTATTCATACGTTGCACTCGATTCCGGGAAACGCTGCGCTGGTGATCCGGACGCCGAACGGGGTGATTTACATGAGTGGCGACTGGCGGCACGAGGAACGGCCGTTGGGGATTCAGACGGATTACGAACGGATTGATGAGATTGTGAAGAATGAGGGGGTGGCGGTCCTGATGAACGAAAGTACGAATATTGATAGTCCGGGGCGACATCCGCATTCGGAGTATGATGTTGGTGAGAATCTGGGGCGGGTGATGGATCATTACGCGAATGGGCGGGTAATCGTGAGTTGTTTCTCGAGCCAGATTAAGAGGATTGAGTTGATTCTGAACGAGGCGGCGAAGCGGGGGCGCAAAGTGGCGTTCGCAGGGTTCTCGATGATGAATAATATCGAGGTGGCGGTGCGCACGAACGTGATTAAAGTGCCGAAAGATACTATCATGAAGATGGAAGATATTATTAAACTTCCGGATGATAAGATTACGGTGGTCTGTACGGGGTCGCAGGGTGAGCTGAATGCGGTGCTGAACCGGATGGTGAGTGGCGCGCATAAGTTCATCAAGATTAAACCGACGGATGTGATCGTGTTCTCGAGCAATCCGATTCCGGGTAACGAGCCGCACGTGGTGAATACGGTGGACGGATTGTTGCGCGAGGGGGCGGAGGTGATCCAGAATGGTAAGACGCATATTACGAACTTGGGACCGCTGCATTTGTCGGGGCATGCGTATTTCGAGGACCACGTGGAGTTCGTGGAGCGCTTGAAACCGAAGAATTATTTGCCTTATCACGGTGAGTTCTATATGTTGGAGCATAATGCGCAGATGGCGGAGAACGTGATCGGCATTAAGCGGGATAATATTCTAGTGTCGGATGATGGCGACGTGGTGGAACTGATGCCGGATCAGACGGTGCGCAAGAATGGACGGATTCACGTGGGAAATAAGTTGTTTGATGATGCGGATAAGCCAGTGCATGAGGCGGTGGTGAAGGATCGGATTCACATTTCGCGCGAGGGGATTTTTGTGATTGTGCTGACTTTGAGCAAAAAGACCAATCGTTTGATTAAAACTCCGGATATCGTGAGCAGGGCCTTTATCTATTTGGATAATTCGGAGGAGCTGGTGGCGAAGATTCGGCATTATCTGCGGGTGCGGACGGAATCGCTGGTGGGGGATGACTTGAAGGCGTTTAAGGAAGAAATCAAAGAGGATGTGACGCATATTCTGTTCGATGCGACGGGGCATACGCCGATTGTAATTCCGGTGGTGAACCGCTTGTAAGATACGATTAAATAAGCGCCCCTTCGCGGGGCGCTTAGTTTAGCTAGCAGAACGGGGTAGATATATATAAAAGCTGATCATAATTATCAATCAGCTGAAGGGTGAGGAAAGTGGTTTCTGGCGCAGCGGACTCCAGCGCAGGGCGCGAGTCCGGATAAGCTAGCCAATAGCTGACAAATTCAGCAAAATATTCGCTAGACTTGGTCATGGCGTAGGCGCCTAATATATGTGAAACCGAAGCAGCTTCGGCATTAAAGAGAGGCTGGAGATATTCCGCGTCCCAGCCGAGGCGGCCGGCGGTGTAATGAGTCAATTCATGAAAAGCGAGCTGCGGTACGCAGTCGCCCAGGTAAATACACTGGTCTTGGAAACTGGTAAGGCCGGCGGTGTGGTAATTGACGATCAGCTTGTGAGTGGAATTGGTCGAGGTGCGCTCGGGGAGTCGGTAACTAAAGCGCCAACCATTGGCAGTGTAGTCGGAGAGCCAGGTCTCCGGAATATTGTCGTAGGCGATGAGCATGGCGTTGCGACCTTTGTAGGTGTCGAGGGTCCAGGAGGGAATCGGCTCGGTGAGAGGACAGGTGAAATTCGGGTCGGGGGCGGTATTCTTGTGTAATTTATCCAGCAAGCGGTCGAGGTCGGTGTTGCTCATGGGGACGTTGGGGTGGGTTTTGGGATTGGCGAAGCCGTAATAGATAGCGGTGGCGCGGGCGTCGGCGTATTGGCCTTGACACTCCGGATGGGAAGGGATGTCCGGAAAACAGGTGGTCGGATAGGGATAGATACCGAAGGCGGGCAGCGCGACGCGCCAGGCGACGGCGAAAGTGACGACGTGATGCTGGGCGAAGAAGACGCGTTCGTTATTAGTGATAAGGCCGGCCTGGTAGAGGGTGTCGGGATTGGCATCGAGGTCGAGCTGGGTGGCGACGGCCTGGATGAGCTTCTCAGGGGCGGCATAGTCGGGGGCTTTCGCGGAGGCGGTCGGTGAGAGGAACATGGTGCCGAACAAGAGAGCAAACAGCAGCGTAACAGTCAGATGAGCCAGTCTTTTCATGATAATCTTCCTTTCTGTAACTAAGATTGTAAGGTACGGTGAGAAAAACTCAATTTCAAGACTATTTTAGCATAAACAGTTTAGAATAGCAAAGGACCATGAAAAAGGACGCTGAAATCTCAGCGTCCTTGGGGCAGCTCAGGGCTCGGCAGCGGCCGAATAGTAGATAATCTGCGAACCATCGCGACCGACCAAATCGTCATAATCCGAGATAAGATCGGTGATCAGCGAGGAAGTTTCCGGCGCGAGCCTGCGCATAGTGGAGTGGAGCTCGGAGTGCAGGATCCAACAGGCGCCGAAATCGGCGAAGTACTCGGTGGGATTCGTCTGCGAATAGGTGCCGAGCAGGGAGGCCATGTTGGAAGCTTCGCGGTTGTAATAGTAGGTCAGATAGCGTTCGTTGAAACCGGCGCGCCTGGCGGCATAGTGCACGAATTCATGAGCGGTTGTTTTGGGCTCGGAGGACATGATATAGATAGTGCGGTTCTGATAATGGGTGAGGCCACTGTAGGAAGTCATGTCGAGCCAGGTACCGTTGGAACTGCGGATAGTGTCGGGCGGGTCGAGCTCGATTGTCCAACCTTGTTCGATAAAATCATCACGCCAGGCGACCGGGAGCTGTTGATAGGCGATGACCAGGGAATTGCGGGCGCGAGCGGAATGAAGATTCCACGTCTTGATGTCGCGCAGCATGGCGCAGCCGCCGGTATAAGCGGGGATCGACAGGTCGTTGTAACGCAGCTGTCGGAGCAAGACATTGAACTCGTTCACGGTCATGACGTCGTCGAGGCGGCTGTCGGGTACGGCGATGCCGCATTTGATAGCGGCGGCGCGAGCGTCGGCGTAGGGTCCGGTGGGATAGTTATGACAGACGGGGATATCGGAGTAGATTTCGGCAGGGTAGGGGTAAACTCCGAAGGCGGGCAGGAGGATGCGCAGGGCGATAATGAAGGTGACGCTCTGGTGGTTGTAGAAGAAGATTTTCTCGGCGCGCGTGATGTAGCCAGCATCGACGAGCGAGGTCAGGTTGCGGGGCAGACCGGTCTGGTCGGCGACGACCTGGACGATGTCGTCGGGGGTGATCGTGGCGGGGGCTTCGGTAGCGGCGGCGGGGATAGTAAAGAGGTTGAGCAGGAGCAGGAGGGCGAGCAGGAGGCTGAAACGGGACCGGAACGAGCGAGTTCTTTTCATACGAAACACTCCTTTGCAAAAAATGTAGTGATGAGTAACGAAAAGGTCGAGCTGCTAAGGTGCTATATATAAACGGAATTTAAAGATTGTAATTCCGATAACTCTATATGTATTTCTATTATAACATATCTTCGGTATAATTGTAAGAGGGTAAGAGGTAAGAGAAAGAATTAGCAGTCTTGACATTAGAGTGCTAAAGCGTTATACTGGGAAGGTATAATGATTGAATTGTGCTGACTAAATGAAAAAGAGGATGGAATGGTATGGAAAATGAATTTACAGAGATGATGAACCGCTTGTCGGAAAATGCGCGGTTTGCTCTGCAAAAGGCGGATGTGTTTAGTAAGAAATATAACAATGGTTATATGGGCACGGAACACCTTTTGCTGGGGATTTTAGCGCAGGATGCGTCGGAGGGGGCGAAAGTTTTGTCGAAGTTTGATGTGGATATAGAAAAGGCGGAGAAGACTTTGGGCCAGGAGCCGACTGAGGTGAAGGGCGGCTCGGCGATGGCAATGATGTCGCTGTCGGAATCGGCGGTGTTGACGCTGCGGATGGCGGATCACTATGCAGAAGAGCGTGGTTCGATGACGATTGGTACCGAATATCTATTATATGCTTTGGTGAGTCAGCCGAGCTCGCGAGGGACGGTCTTATTGACGAAAATGGGGGTGGATATTGCGGAGCTGTTGATTGCACTAGAAGAAAAATTGGATGAACAAGCGGAGCACGCGCGCAATCAGGAACGCAAGAAAGAGTTTCGGAAGACCGGGCAACTACGCTGGCTGAAGAAATATGGTCAGGATTTAACTGATATGGCAAAAGACGATAAGTTGGACGCAGTGATTGGGCGAGACCGGGAGATTGAGCGGGTGGTGACGGTGTTGAGCCGGCGGACGAAATCGAATCCGGTCTTGATCGGTGAAGCTGGTGTGGGTAAGACGGCGATTGTGGAAGGTCTGGCAGAGCGGATTGTGCGCAATGACGTACCGGGGGCTTTGGTGGGGAAGAGAGTGTTCCAGATTGATTTGTCGAATTTGATTGCCGGAACGAAGTTTCGCGGGGAATTCGAGGAACGCATTAAGGGGGTGATTGACGAAGCGATTAGCAATGACGATATTATTTTGTTCATTGACGAGCTGCATTTATTGTCGGGTGCGGGGGCAAGCGAGGGGACGATGGACGCAGCGAATATTCTGAAGCCGGCGTTGGCGCGCGGTCAATTGCAACTGATTGGTGCGACGACGATGGACGAATACCGTAAATATATTGAGAAGGATAAAGCGCTGGCGCGACGCTTCCAGACGGTGATGGTGGAGGAGCCGAGTGCGGAAGTAACGTTAAAGATTCTGAAGGGTATCAAGGGCCATTATGAGAAGCATCACGGTGTAGAGATTCCGGACGAAATCCTCGAGACAGCGATCACGATGTCGGGCCGGTATATTAACGATCGTTTCATGCCGGATAAGGTGATTGATGTGATTGATGAAGCGGCAGCGATTGCGAAGGTTTCGGCGGATAAAAAAGGTGGTTCGCAGTACAAAAAGCTGAAAGTGCAGCAGAAAGAGCTGGAGGACCAGATGCAAGAAGCGGCCGAGGCGGAAGATTTCGAAAAGGCGGCGAATTTGAAAACCGAGGTGGCGCGGATTGAGAAAGAGTTAAAGGCTCTGAAAAAGAAGGGTGCCGAGAAAGTGCCGGTGCTAGGTGAGGACGATTTGGCGCTGGCGGTGTCGCTGAAGACGGGGATTCCGGTAGCAAAAGTACACGGAAGTGAGCTGGAATTATTAGGTAATCTAGAAGAGCATCTGAAACGGGCGGTAGTAGGCCAGAACGAAGCGATTCGGGCGGTAGCGAAGGCGATTCGGCGGGGACGCAGCGGGGTAGCGGATCCGGAACGGCCGATTGGTAGCTTCCTATTCATGGGGCCGACCGGCGTGGGAAAGACTGAGCTAGCGCGGGTGATTGCGCGGGAAGTCTTTGGTGGGGAAAATGCTTTAATTAAGATTGACATGTCGGAGTTTGGTGAGAAACACAATGTGTCGCGGTTGGTGGGGGCACCAGCGGGGTACGTCGGCTACGAAGACGGTGGTAAGTTGACCGAAGCGGTGCGGCGGAAACCGTATGCGGTGGTACTGTTCGATGAGATTGAAAAGGCACATCCAGATGTGTTTAACATGCTTTTGCAGATTTTGGAAGACGGCGTGTTGACGGATGGACAAGGGAACAAGGTACGGTTTAACAATACGATTGTGATCTTGACGTCGAATTTGGGTGCGAACGAAATGTATAAGGACGAGGAGCTGGGATTCTCAATCAAGCAGGAGAAGAGTAAGAAAGAGCTGAGTGCCGAATACGAAGAGAGTAAGGAAGTTGCGCTGCGTGAGCTGAAGAAAGTGATGAAGCCGGAGTTGATTAACCGGTTGGATGCAATTCTAGTTTTCCATACATTGACGGAAGAACACGTGGAGAAGATCTTTGATAATCTGGTGGAAGAGTTGAAGAAGCGTTTGGCGGGGCGAGGATTTGGTTTGCAAATTGCGCCGGAAGTGAAGAAACGTCTGATTGAGAAAGGTTACGACCCAAAGAATGGTGCGCGACCGCTCAGACGGGTGATTGAGGACGAAGTAGAAACGCTGGTGGCCGAAGCGATTATTAACCAAGAATTGCAGAAGGGAAGCATTGCAAAGATTGGCCTCGGTCGCGAGAAAGACCGCAGTGGCGCGCGTAAAATTACCTTAAAGGTGGTCAATGGATAACGAGCAAAAGCACGAGCAGGCGCAGCGGCGGGGAGCACAGCGAAACGAGTGGCTGATGGCCCTGGCGGTGACGGCGGTGGGGTTCGGGATTTATGGCCTCTTGCAGAGTACGACGGTGCAGGATTGGTGGCGAGCGCGCGATTATCGTGAGGAGGGGGTTGTCGCGGAGATTGAGCGCGATTTGGAACTGACCGAGAAGGGTCAGAGGATTTACCGGGCGACTTTGCCGGTGGTGGAGGCGCAGGCGGATTTCAATGAGCATTGCGATAGTCACGAAGTTGAGGTGTCGTTGCTGGGTTGCTATACGGGTGGCAGGATTTATGTCTATGAGATTACGCAAGAACAGCTGAAAGATTCGAATAAAGTTACCGCGGCGCACGAACTCTTGCATGCGGTGTGGATGCGGATGAGTGACAGTGAGAAAAAGGAAGTCAAAGAATGGCTGGAACAGGTGCGGAGTCAGCACGCGGAATGGGCGGAAGATGAGTTAGGGCTCTATGATGATGAGGCACGAGCGGAGGAGTTGTATGCGCGAGCAGGCACGAAGCTCAGCGAATTGCCGGCGGAATTAGAACAGCATTATGCGAAATATTTCCAGAATCGCGCTAAAATCGTCGAGTATTATGAGAATTATCAAGCGCCGTTTAATGAACTGAAGGCGAAGAATGCGCAGCTAGAAGTGGAGATTTTGCGCGTGAAGCAGGAAATCGACCAGGAGAAGCTCGACTATACGAACGAGACGGAGCGCGTGAGGCAAGTGATTGCGGAGTTTAATGATTGTGCGAATTCGGAGGGGTGTTTCGGGTCGGATGCGGAGTTCCAGGCGCGGCGGGCGGCGGTAGAACAGGAGCGGACGGCGTTGGAACAGACGCGAGAGACACTGAATAAGAAAATTGAGGAAAATAATCAACGCATTGATGAATATACGCAAAATCAAGCGATGCTGGGGGAGCTAAGCGAAGCGATGAATTCTAATATAGTAAAGGAGACAATATGAAAAATTATTTAGTACCAACAGTGGTGGAAGAAACGACGAAAGGCGAGCGCGCGTACGATATTTATTCGCGGTTGCTGAATGACCGGATTGTGTTCTTGGGCGACGAAGTGAACGCGGCGACGGCGAATGTGGTGGTGGCGCAGTTGCTCTTCCTCGCGAACGAAGACCCGAAGAAAGATATTAAACTGTATATTAATTCGCCGGGCGGATCGGTGTATGATGGGCTGGCGATTATCGATACGATGGATTACATTAAGCCGGATGTGCAGACGATTGGGATTGGTTTGCAGGCGTCGATGGGGGCGATGTTGTTGGCCTGTGGAGCGAAGGGGAAGCGGTCTTTGCTGCCGAATGCACGGGTGATGATTCACCAACCGAGCTCGGGGACGCAGGGGAAGATTACTGATCAAGAGATTGCGCTCAAGGAAGGTGTGTATCTGAAGAAGAAGTTAGCGGAGATTTTCGCCGAGCGGACGGGGAAGACGCTGGCGCAAGTCGAGAAAGATATGGATCGGGATAATTGGATGAGCGCGGCGGAGGCGAAAGAATACGGGATTGTGGATCAGATTATTGAGTAAGGTTGGGGGTTCTCCAGTATTTTGCTGACGAGATACGGTGAACCTCTCAAAATCGAGCCCTCCTGTGGAGGACCGTGATTTTGACCCGGTTCAGCCGGGAAACTATCTCTTACAACAAAATAACTGGAGAAAGCTACTTGTTGTCGGTTGAGCCTCAGAATGGAGTTTGTGCTAATCAGAGTGTTCGGCTTGGTATTTTAATCTGTTTGTAATGGTGGGAACTTGTATGGCGTGTACAAGTTGGTGACTCAATGTATGTTTTGGAAATATCATAGTTCCCTGCTTTTTGTACTGCTAGTTCTGCCATGTTTTGTGCGTCTCGACGTTTAATTTCCCAGTACCTACTAAATAAGAAGAAAGACAGAAGGAGGAGTAGAGAGATAAGTATATATAGTAATATATTACTTTACTCTCGCTCCTTCTTGCGCTACCTAGGATCCTTGCACGAGGCAGCGGACGGATGTGCCGCGTTAGGTCCAGATAGCACCGCCTGTACTATCAGTTTCTACCAGACAGCGGACGGACGCACCGACGTAGCGATCGATGTGGTAGGACGGGTTAACGAGACTAGAGGCGAAGTACAGGTCGTACGCGCTGGTGCTACTGTAGGCTGTAGAAGACCAGTAATAGCCGCTGTTGCCGGCGCTGTTCAGGGCGCCGGAACTGACGTGCCCACCAGATGTAAAATACAATGGGCTAGTAGAGATGGTGCTGGCGCCAGCAGCGTTATTTCCAATGCTATAAGAATTAGTTAGTCCGCCAAAGGAACCACTATTAGTATTATTGCTGGTTGGCAATTTCCAATTAGTAGGACAAATGCTACCCGATGCATTAGCTCCTGCAGTCGTAGCACTACTACCCGTTCCGTTAGTTGCAGATTGGAAGCTATAATAGTTGCCTATATGATAATGAGCGTTGTATATTGCAGTTTCTTCATCAAGATAAACAATACTACCTTGGAATGCTGGATTTTCTGATGCTCTCATACCGTCGGCATTAGTAAAGCCGTAGCCAATACATCCTGATGGTCCAACAGCAGAATTTGGACAAGCAGTTGCCCCAGGTATTTTATTAGTATAAACCCAGTTACCAGGATCATAGTAAGCACGATAATTTGCATCAGTACTGGTCCATCCGCTTGGCGCACTAACTTTTGTACTACTCGTATCATCATAGTCCAGATTTTGTGTCATCCAACAATTATTATCTTTGAGACGTGCTACCCAATAGGTTTTCCCATCGCGAGTATCCTTAAGTAATCCTTCTGTACCAACTGGAACAGTTTTACAAATAGGGGAAGTTAAAGCCTGCATAGTAGTCACACCCCCGAATCCGCTCGTCACCTCCCCCGGGTTGGCGGCCACGGAGACTAGAACGTTTGCTACATAATGATTCGCAGGCTTATCGATGCTACTAGTTGTTTGCTTATCAGTGCTTAATACATAGCCCCAAGTGTTAGTACCAGCTACTACGTCGACTTGTTCATTAGTAAACTTGCTACGAAGCTCTTAGCCTACGAGTAGCCATCCTCTAACAAAAATGGCACCGCGAGGGCGTCTATTGTACCATAAGGATTACAGAAATGGCAAGAAAATTTCTAAAATGGAAAAATGCAAAAGTCAGAAATATGCTATAATGAGACAAAAGAGAGGTACTAGATGAAAATATTATGGACGGATGGGAGTGCGAGTCCGAATCCGGGGCCGGGCGGGTTCGCAGTGTTAGAAGACGGTAAACCGGTGGTATTGGGTTGCGAGAAGGAATCGACGAATATTCGGATGGAGGGGTTGGCGATGATTGCGGCGATTGAGTACGCAGACGGTGAGGCGTGCGAGATTCATAGCGATTCGGAGTTTTGGATCAACGTGGTGACGAAGTGGGCGCCGGGCTGGGCGGCGAACGGTTGGCGGAAAAAGTCGGGCGAAATTAAGAATCTGGATATTGTGCAGAAATTGTATAACTTGTGCCAAGAACGGGAAGTGAATTTCGTCTGGGTGCGCGGGCACGTGGGGACGGAGCTGAATGAACTGGCGGATGAGTGGGCGAACAAAGCACGCAAAGGATGCACGTTGGATTAAGCGAGCAGTGAGCGCGGTGCAAGGCCGGGTGAGTGCGAAGTAAAGTTGTGGGATGGCAGAATAAAGTGCTGTTAGGTGAGTGCTAGGCGGACGGAGTGCGGAGTAAAGTATTGACATAAGCAGTAAAAGAGTGGATTAGCATTGCTAAAAATGAAGTTTTCTGCTAAAATATAGTTAGAGGTAAGTAATAACTAATTTTGGGAGAAAGCTGTGAGGAAATTGCAACTTGGTGGTGCATTGGCGCTAGGTATGGTAATCGTAACGATGGGCGGGGCGAGTGCGCAGGCGCTGAGTGAGGACGTGAAGCAAGATTTGTATGGTGCAGTGAACCGCGTGACGATGATCAAAGACGAGATTCAGCAGTGCGGGGCGGCTTGCCAGTCAGCGACTTTCCCAGGGGTGAGTAATTACTTAGAAAGGCTCTTGAATGATGCGCATAAGGAGATGACTGATGCGGAGGCGGAGCAGTATATCGCGGCGTTGAATGATGCGGAAGTGGCGGCGCCACTTTTGAGTGGTTTGGCCCGTCAAAAGAACGAAAAAACGCAGAGTGCGGCGCAGGGAACAGTGAGCACGCCGGTGCGGAAGACGGAAATTACCCCTGTAATGACGGAGGTGGAGCCGGAATTGCCAGAGGCGGGGAATCAGACTGAAATGTCAGAACTAGTAGAAGTAAAAACTACGGTGAAGAAGCCTGCGGAAGCTGCCAAGGCGGTGAACGAAAAGAAGGCGGAGAATGTGAAGACCGTGCAAGTCGCGAAGGTAGAGAATGAGAAAACGCCGACAATGAAGACAGAGAAGGCAGACAAGGCAGAAAATTTGGAGACGAAAACGGCAGAAGACGTAGAGGTGCCGGCGACGGGTCGATATCAGGATGAGCAGAAGATTAGTGCGGGGATGTTGTTGGTCGCGGGGGTGGCGGTGGTGATAGCGACGATTGGCGCAACGATATTAATTATAAGGATGAAAAAAGATGCCTAGGATCAACGTGAGAGTGATACCGAGTGCGCGGCAGAAGATTCAGGTCGCACGCAGGGAAGCTCGCTAAAACAGAAAAACTTACTCAGTCTCGCTGAGTAAGTTTTTTGTGGGGTGGAGTAAGAGTGTCGCAAGTCGGAGTAAGATTCTGCAAGTTTAGTGTACGAATTTGGAAAGGCCGTCGGCGAGGTTGGTAGGAAGGAGAATGACGGTTTTCTGGGAAGGGTCGGTGCTGATTTTTTCGAGAGTTTGTAGAGTGCGAATGTTGAGCGCGCCGGGAGTCTGAGCGAGCATGCGCGCGGCTTCGGAAACGGCGGCAGCGGAAGCTTTTTCACCTTCGGCAGAAATAATGGCAGCGCGGCGTTCACGTTCGGCTTCGGCTTGTTTGGCCATAGCGCGTTTCATGTCGGAAGGAAGCTCAATGTTCTGGAGTTTGACACTCTCGATATCGATACCCCATTTGTCGGTTTGGATGTCGACGATTTCGCGGATTTGGGCGGAGATTTCGTCGCGCTTGCTGAGGATTTCGTCGAGGTCGAAATTACCAGTGACGTCGCGGAGCGCGGTCTGGGCGAAGGTGCTGGTGGCGTAGGTGTAATTGGTGGTCTCGAGGACGGCTTTGCTGGCGTCGATAACGCGGAAGTAAACGATGGCGTCGACGTTCACGGTGACGTTGTCGCGGGTGATGACTTCTTGTTTGGGGATATCCATCGGGGTGGTGCGCACGTCGACTTTGGTCATGTGGTCGATGTAGGGAATGATGATGCGGAAGCCGGGGTTGAGCTGACGGGAGAATTTACCGAGGCGGAGCACGACGCCGCGTTCGTATTGGTTCACGATGCGGATGCCCGGAATTACAATTAATAGAATGATGGCTACAATGATAGCGAGAATGATCATACAACTCCTTATTTATTAAGTTCATTATAACATAAACTGCGCGGGAGAAATATTGAGTTGATTATGCTCGTGGTTGTGTGGTACAATGAGGGTATGAAGAAATTGATTGTCAAAAGTCAATTGATGGATCGGATGGTAGTGGGCCAGCAGCTGGCGGGGATTGGGTTGGAGTGGTCTCCGGTGATTTGGCAACACGAGCGGATTTATTTGCCGCATGATTATCGGCCGGCGATGAATTTTCCGCGGTTGGTGATGAGGACAGAGGTGCGGAGTACGGAGCAGCCGGCGGCGTATGCGATGTATTTGAAGCGACACATTGAAGATAGCGGGGTGGATTGGATTAATTTTACGCAGGTGAAGGATTATACGGAAGCGTCGGGGATTATTCATCAGCTGGGATTTCGGAAAGTGGCGGAAGTGAGCAGGCAGCGGCAGGAAGTTTGGATGGATGAGAAGATTGTGCTGTATCTGGATAAGGTGGAGGGGCTGGAGACGTCCTATCTGAAGATCGAGTCGGAGCTGCGCGATGATGAGCCGGTGGATGCGCTGCGGCGGGATTTGTTTAAGATTTTGAGTACGTTGGGGCAGACGACGTTTACGATGCAGGCGTATTTTGACTTGTTGCAGAATCCGGAGCAGCCGTATTGGTTGGAGTAATGGAGGGCGGGTTGTCTCTTGGCAATCTGTAAAAGTTTGCTTGCTTAATCTGATGGAGATTTTTGACTGAGGGTTTTCTCCATTATTTTGACGAGATACGGTGAAGGATGCAATAATAACATCACTCGGTTCTCCAACGAATCTGAAGAATTTCTCTTTCTCAATCCGGTGAAGCTCTCCTCATCGAATCCCCTTACGGGGCCGTGATTCGGAACCGCTTCAGCCGTGCAACGATTTACGAAAGTAGAAATTCTTTAGATTCTAGGAAAGACTGGGGAATATTGTTTCTTGTTGCCAACCCGGGGGAGGTGACGAGCAGTTGGGCAGATTATGATCTTAAGTTTATGCAAGAGTTAACGTTTAAGGATTGTCGTATTGCACCAGAAAATACTACTGGACAACTTATAGATAGTCGTGATAAAAAGACCTATTGGGTTACTAAATTCAAAGATGGAAATTGTTGGATGGTACAAAATCTAGATTATAACGATCCTAATAGTACGAAGGTGAGTGCGCCAAGTGGTTGGACAAGTACAGATAAAACCTATCGTGCATATTATGATCCGGGAAACTATTATTATATTACGCCGAGCAACTGGACACAGTGTAGCAACACTAGTACTGGTTTATCATCTTGTACCGGAAGTGGATGGAGTACCAGCGGAGACGCTCATTATCACGCTGGTAATTACTATAGCTGGCAAAGTGCAACTAACGGTACCGGCAGTAGCGCAACTACAGGTGGCGCTATAGCATCTGACAGCATCTGCCCTAGTGGTTGGCAATTACCGACTAGTAATAGCACAACTAAAGGTTCATTCGCTGGACTAACGAGTGCTTACGGTGTTAGTAATAATGCGGCAGGTGCGACGGCACTACGTACGAATCCAATGTATTTCATACCTGGTGGTCGCGTCTATTCCGGCGTTCTGTACAGCGCCGGCGGCGAAGGCCGTTACTGGTCCTCTACGGCCTATACTAGCGATAGCGCGTACATCCTGAGCTTCACCTCTAGTAACGTTAACCCGTCCTACAGCATCGCTCGCTACGTCGGCCAGTCCGTCCGCTGTCTCGTGCAAGGATCCTAGACATATATAGAAGGAGCAAGAGTATAAGTATATTTACTATATATACTTATCTCTCTACTCCTCCTTCTGT
Source organism: uncultured Candidatus Saccharibacteria bacterium (assembly GCA_964618675.1). Lineage (GTDB taxonomy): Bacteria > Patescibacteriota > Saccharimonadia > Saccharimonadales > Saccharimonadaceae > Nanosyncoccus. The sequence goes on from CAZUBN010000004.1 coordinate 49,494, forward strand.
CTTTCTTCTTATTTAGTAGGTACTGGGGGAAGAGAAATTATCCTCGTGGTGGCTCTCCTTCGGGTTCGGAGAGGAGCTTTTTAGATTTGATCTCGTAGCGGCGGCCGTTGACGGGGGAGATGAAGTAATCTTCGCTCAAGAGGTTGACAAACATAGTGAGGTCGCGGTCGTCCATAATGATGATCGAGCCATCGTCGTCGGTCATGAGCTCCAGCTGCATGTCGTCGGCGTAGTCGATGAGCTTGTCCTGCGACATTTCGTCGGCGATGTCGAGAGCTTGGAGTTTCTTGACGAGAGGTTTCTTGTCTTGGAGTAAAGTATTCAGAGTGAGACCTTCGGCGAAGGAAAGTTTATATTTATCGGTGAGTTCTTTTGCCTTGGCATCAGCGATGACCTGAGACTTGTAGTCGTACTGGAAGAGACTTTCGAACTTGCTTTGGTTGAAAATAACGATCGTGCCGTCAATAATGGCGACTTGGTTGTCGTCGGGCATCTTGAGGGCGACTTCGGCCGAGAAGGGTTCGAAACTTTCGCCGTTGAGCTCCCAGCTGGTGCCGCCTTTGAGGGCGGAAGAAGGCGAGAGAGCCTTCGCGATGTAAAAGACTTTGGTTTCGCCGTCATTGCCAGGGTAAGTGAACTTGGCGATGATGCCTTTGACTTTCTTGAACTCGTCGACGTGATCGTTCCAGGAGTCGATGTTGCGATATTCGTGCTCGATGAGGTGGATAAGGGTTTCGGCGCGGCCGACGTTGCTGAGCTTCGTGCGGTAGATGACTTTGTCTTCGCCGTCGGATTTTTCGTATTCGCGACATTCGAGACCTTTGTCGGCTTCTTTGATGATATAGCCGGTGGCTTCCTGCATGAACATGGCTTTGACGCTCGCGGTGAGCTGGTCGGAATAGCGAACACGGAAGGGGGTGTAATTTTTATTAAAGAGGAAGAGTTCGACAGAGACGTTGTTTTTGACTTCGTCGATTTCGTTGGCCCAATGGAAAACGTCGAAACTATCCTCGACGCGATGGTAAACGGGTTCCGAATCAGCATCGTCAGAAGCGTCGTCACTGGCTCGAGTGGCGGCAGCCTGGGCGGTGATAATGCCAGCGTTGGACTGAGCTTCGCCAGGATTGACGCTCGCGCCGTCGGTTAGGTTAGCGTTCATATCGCCAGCGTTGAAATCGTTAGTGCCGGTCACGTCGGGATTTTCCATATTATACCTCCTCACTTTTGTTTCATTATAACACGAATGATAGAAAAACTAGAGGGAATAGTATGATGCTTGTGAGCAGGTGCAAACTATTGGTAAGCGGGAATAGGAATTTGTGTGCAATGTAATAAACCGAACACAATGGCAATAATTACAACATAAAATCGTGAATAATGAGTGGTATAGTAAAGTAATATTATGAAATATTTTCAGAAGGATCGGTAATAGGAATATAAAATATAATTTGATAGTGTCAATAAATGAACAGGGTAAAATATTACATATATTAAAGTATGAAGCTGCGTAAAATAAACAATGCAAGAAACATGAATGGCAGGGAAGTGTGGCGCGGTGGAAAACTTTGCTATCTGTTGGAACTGTTAAAAAGTTGTGTCTGTGGAAAACTTTGGGGAAGTTGTCGAAAAATGTGGCGCAATTATGCTTGCGTTTTTTGCAAAATTCAACTATACTCAAGTCAGTGGACGAACACCCACACAAACAACCAAAACTACCATAAAAATAAACAGAAAAGTAGCGAGATTGTCAAAGGGGTAAAACCACAAACAAAAATTATCAAAACAAAGATAAAGTAGATTAACAAGGTTTGAGATCGACCAACTAGGAGTTTTTGCGCGCGTTTAGGATACGCGAAATCGAATCCGATACGTACCTCAAATAAACACCTCCCAATTAACTCTATTGGTCATTGAAATGACCACAAAACAACCCACTTTTACGCTATAAGTCTCTCAACGGCTACAATATTATGGTTTGCTTCGGTGGACCGGGATTGTAGTGGATAATTAGTGTAAGTCAAACAAAAATTTTCTTAAAAACAAAACCGCGGAAATTTCTAGTTGAACGATCTCAAACAAAGAGAGCTTGATTTAGCATATGCTAGCACAGAAGGGCTAGAGATGTTATAATCAAGATATGGAAGAACTTCATAAGCCTGTATTATTATCAGAAGTCCTAGAAGTTTTGCAGCCGAAGCCCGGGGAATCGTATATGGATCTCACGGCGGGGTATGCAGGACATGCTAGTAAGATTTTGGATGTAACACGGAATTATAAGGACAGCGTGCTGGTCGATCGCGATCAGAATGCAATCGAAGTACTGGAGGAGCGGTTCAGAAATGAGCCGGTCGCGATAGTGAAGAGTGATTTTTATAATGCGGTGCTACAGGAAATTGAGTGTGGAAAAACTTTTGATATGATATTGATGGATTTTGGAGTGTCTTCTCCGCAGTTAGATAGAGCCGAGAGAGGATTTTCTTTTGCGAAGGACGGACCGCTGGATATGCGGATGGATCCGGGTCAGGAATTGAGCGCGGATGTGGTTGTGAATAAGTATCGCGAGGCACATTTGGCAGAGATTTTGGAGAAATATGGCGAAGAAAAACCTGGTTTTGCGAAACTGATTGCTCGAGCGATTGTACATGGCAGACCATGGAGATCGACTCAGCAGTTGGGAGATGCGTTGAGTAAGTACGGGCGGGGTGGTAAGGTTCACCCAGCAACACGCACGTTTCAAGCGATACGGATCGAAGTAAACGACGAACTAGGCGAAATCGAGCGCACTTTGCCACTTTTGACGAAAGTTTTGAAGCCAGGTGGGCGAGTAGCGATGATTACGTTCCATAGTTTGGAGGATCGGCTGGTAAAAGATTGGATGCGAGAAATGTCGGGATATGGCGAGGAGAGTCAGCTCGAAGTATTGACGAAGAAACCAATTACTGCGGGAAATGAGGAGTTGTTTATCAACCCAAGAGCAAGAAGCGCAAAACTGCGCGCGGCGCGAAGACGGTAGAGTGTGGAGACTTTGCAGATCGACGGCGGCGACAGGGGAGCGTGCTGAGCTTGGAATGATAAAAATAAAAACCAAACAATAAAAAGGAGGCAAAATTATGCCACGTCAAATTATCGTAACTAGCAACCGTTCTCGCGCTCAAAAAGTGCAAGTTCACTTCCGCTAAGGAATTAACTGCGAAGTTTTGCATTTGCTTCGTATCCGCGGGGCGCCGAAAAGTGTAGATATGGAGGCGCTCCGTGTCATGGGCCGCAAGGCTCACCATCGGTTGTAGAGTTGAACGGTGAGTGTAAAAATACATGACCTTCCCTGGAGCACGATATGATTACTGGTAGCTCTGTCATATCGATGCTCTTGGACTATGTTCAATGACGGCAGCTTTTATGAATGATTTAGGAAAAACAAAAACAGCGAGGATAAAAGATAAATGAGACCACAAACGTATACGACGAGGCGGAGCGGTGCCAGCGCGAGCAGCTGGTCGCGTAATCATAATACCGTACGTCATACAGGAAAAACTTTGGGAACAATGTCAAATGCGATGATTGTCGGTTTGTTGGTGTTGATCGTAGGTTTAATTTATGTTGCGCAGGGGACGCGTGCCACGAATTATGACTATGAGCTTTCGGCGATTGAAAGTGAAATTTCCGACTTGCAGGCGAAGAAAGAGGATTTGGCGGTGGAGAAAGCGCGCTTGACTTCGATTGCAAATGCGGAACACAGCACAGTGGCAAATAATATGGAGACGGCGGAAGCGGCAGGCTACGTGACGGAATAGCATTATCGGCGTAGCTTTTTGTAAAGGTTATGGTAGAATAAAACTATGACAAGGAGTAAACTGCTGCGCGTGGTGGTATTGGGTGTGATGGCCGTGATTGTGGTGCGGTTGGTTTTTATCCAGATTGTGCAGCATGACGAGTGGGTGGAGAAGGCGGAGGCTCAGCAGACGTTGCAGAGTGTTTTGCCGGCGCGGCGTGGCGAAATCTACATGATGGATGGTAGTGAGCCGGTAGCGGTAGTGATGAATGCGACGGTCTATACGGTGATTCTCGATCCGATGTTAGCCAATCAAGAAGCCGTCGAGAAAGAACTGGGAAGTTTGCTCGGTGAGCAACAAGTGGCAGAGTGGAAGGATGTGTTCGCGGACAAGACGCGGCGGTATTATATTGTCGGGAAGAATGTCGGACGGCGAGTGGCGGAACAGATTGCGGATTTGGACCTGACAGGGGTGTGGCTGCAGGCGAATACGCGGCGAGTTTATCCGGAGGGAACGTTGGCGGCGAGTGTACTAGGGTTCGTGAATGCGGATGGTTTGGGTCAGTATGGCGTGGAGGGGGCACTGAATGAGAAATTAGCGGGGAAGGACGGTTTGCTGAAGACGGTGAAGGATATTAATAACGTAGCGTTGTCGATTGGTGATGATAACGTGAAGACACCAGCGGTGGACGGGGAAGATGTCGTGCTGACGATTGATAAAACTTTGCAATATAATATAGAGAAGATTCTAGCGGAGGAAGCGAAGAAAGTGGGCAGCGCGAATGCGAGCGCGTTGATTATGAATCCGAATAATGGTCAGGTACTCGCAATGGTGAATTATCCGGAGTATGATCCGGGAGATTACGGTAACGTGGAGAGTGCGGCGGCGTATATTAATCACGTGGTGGAGGATCCGTTTGAGCCAGCTAGTGTCTGCAAGACGATGACTTTCGCGGCGGGGACGGATCTTGGTGTGATGACTGCGGAAAAGACTTTTGTGAATACTGGTCAGATTGAAATAGATGGTTGGCCGATTCGTAATGCTGATCAGAGTGCGTTTCTGCTCGGGACGCAGAATATGCAGATGGCGTTTAACTACTCGATGAATACGGGATCGACGCAAGTTTTGCGCTGGATGGGTGGTAGTGAGACGGAGATTACGAAAGTAGCGCGGGAAAAGTTGTACGATTATTTCTATAATCATTTTGGTTTGGGACAATACACGGGTATTGAGTTATATGAATTGCCGGGGTATTTGATTGAGCCAAATGCGGATATGTACGGTTTGGCTTCGACTTATGCGAATATGACGTTCGGGCAGAACATGCAGGCGACGATGTTGCAAGTGGCGGCGGCGGTGAGCTCGATTATTAATGGCGGGGACTATTACACGCCGACGATTATTGCTGGAAAGATGGTGAATGGTGTGTTCCAGCAGGAGGCGACGAAAGAGCCGGTGCGACAGACGGTGAGTACGAAGACTAGCGCGAGTATGCGCGAGATGATGTATAATACGCGGCACGCGTTGCGGGATACCGGGCAGGATAAGCCGGGGTATTATATTGGCGGCAAGACAGGTACGGCACAGGTGATTAAGGATGGTAAATACTCGATGGATGAGACACAGGCGACGTATATCGGTTTCGGGGGGACGGAGGGAGAGAAACCCGCGTATGTCATCATGGTGCGATTGTGGGAAGATGGGAAGAAGTTTGAGGGGCATTTGCATGCGCAGCCGGTGTTTAATGCGTTGAACAGTTATACGTTAGAATATCTACGCATCCAACCTAAGGTTGCTTAAGTTTATTCCATATTTGATATACCTAAAATGTAGTATAATATTATATATGGCAGATACACTGAATAATGAAACTTTTTACGGATTGATTTTGGCATTGTCGGCGTTTTTCTTAGCGACTTTTTTGACGCCAATTTATACATATTTTGCTTATAAATATAAGTTTTGGAAGCAGCAAAAGAAAGAAACGACCACGGGGGAAAAGCTCGAAGTGGTGGCGAAGTTACATGCGAAGAAAATCGCGCGGCATTTCCCGACGATGGCCGGGATGATCGGCGTAGTGACGGTGGTGCTGGTGACGGTGATTTGTAATTTGAATCGTGAGCAGACTTGGTTGCCGCTGGTGGGTTTCGTGTGCGGGAGCGTAGTTGGATTTATCGACGATATTATTAACGTGTTTGGCAGTGGTAAGGGTGCAGCGGGTTTGCGGGCGCCGGTGAAATTCGCCATGATTACGGCGATTGGTTTGCTACTAGGCTGGTGGTTTGCGGTGAAGCTGGGTTGGACGAGTATCGAAGTGCCATTTATGGGGGCGGTAGAAGTCGGGACGATTGGGATGATTTTGATTTTCGCTTTTGCGGTAGTGGCGACGTCGAATGCGGTGAATATTTCGGACGGTTTGGACGGTTTAGCGGGGGGATTGGCGATGCTGGCGTACGGGGCTTATGCGGTGATCGCGCTGTTCCAGGGGCAGTGGATGCTGACAGGGTTCTGTTTGACGGTGGTAGGCTGGCTTTTGTCGTATATTTGGTTTAATGTGCCGCCGGCGAGGTTTATGATGGGAGATACAGGTTCGTTTGCGATTGGTGCGGGTTTAGGCGTGGTAGCGATGATGACGAATGCGTTCTTCCTGTTGCCGATTATCGGCATTTTGTTTGTGGTGGAGGCCGGCTCGAGCTTGATTCAGATTATTTGGAAAAAAGTTTTTCATAAGAAGCTGTTGATTTCGGCGCCGATTCACCATCATTTAGAAGCGCAAGGTTGGGGGGAAGCGAAAATTGTGATGAGGTTCTGGGTGATTGCGGGGGTGTTTGCGATTATCGGTGTGTTCTTGGCGGTGCAGGGCGGAATTGTCAGCGAGGAGCAGAAGCGCAAAGTCGAGCACGTGGTGCGTGGCGAAACTAGTGAGGTGCAGGATGCGCAAACACAAAAGTGACCACGTCATTGGAGTATTGACGATCGTATTGCTGTGCGTGGGACTAATCGTGATTTACGCGATTGGGCCGATGCGCGTGAACGTAATGAATGCAGTGTACGGTACGACCTATAATGAGAATTACTTTTTTATCCGACAGTTGATTAATGTGCTGTTGTCGCTGGTGGTAGTGATCGTTGCGTTCAAGATCCCGTATCGGGTGACGCGGAAGTTTAGTAAATTGATCATGTTTGGTGGATTGGCGGCTTGTGCATTGTTGGCGGTGCTGGCGGCGATTCATAGTCCGTTGGCGAAGTGTGAGTTGGGTGCTTGCCGCTGGATGAACTTGGGGTCGCTAATGAGCATCCAGCCGGCGGAGATTCTGAAGTTAGGACTGGTATTATATTTGGCAGGTTTGATGGCAGAGCGGAAGAAAGAGGGGAAGCTGGACAGTGCGGACTTTTGGATACCGTTTGGAGTGGTGAGCGTTTTGTCATTAGGCTTTGTCGTGGTGTTGCAAAAAGATTTGGGGACGGGGATTGCAATTGCGGCGATTATTCTAGCGATGCTATTTATGAGTGGGGTGAAAATGCGGTATTTTTTGGTGACGGTAGGTGTGTGCTTGGCGGCGGGGGTGGCGTCGATCGTAGTGTCGCCGCACCGGATGGAACGTTTGATGACGTTTAGCTCAGAGGATTCGAGCGATTCTTATCATATCGAGAACGCGATGATTGCGATTGGTACGGGCGGACTGTGGGGGGTGGGGATTGGTAATAGCGTGCAAGCGACTGGTTATTTGCCAGAGTCGATTAACGATTCGGTGTTTGCGATTATGGGGGAGACGTTTGGTTTCGTCGGGTTGCTGGCGGTGGTGGGGTGCTTTACGGTGTTGCTATTGCGGTTACTAAGGACAGCGAATTATCTGCAGGATACGGAAGAATCGCTGGTGGTGGTAGGCGTGTTTGCGTGGGCGGCGGCGCATGTGGTGGTGAATATTGCGGCGATGACGGGATTGTTGCCGTTGACGGGAATTACTTTGCCGTTGTTGAGCTATGGTGGGACGAGCATGTTGTTTACGGCGGCGGCGTTAGGGCTGGCGTTGCAACTTTCGTGTTATACTAGTAGGGAAGCAAGAAATGATGATGCTGAAGCTAGCGTGCGTAGAGGTGGCGGCGAGGCAAGGAGAAGGACAGCATGAAAGTCTTAGTAGTAGGTGGCGGATCAGGCGGGCATATTACGCCGGCGGTAGCGGTGGTGCGAGAATTATTGGAGAAGCGACCGCGGACCAAGGTGGAGTTTTGGACGGACCGGAAGTATTATAAAAATGTTGTAAAAATTACAACAGAAATTGGTGTGCGTTGGGGCTCGCGAGCGCAGGAAGGGAACCGGAAGATTCCGTATATTCGGGTGAGGAAAGTTTGGGCGGGGAAGTTCCGGCGGTATGCGGGGTGGACTTGGCAGGATTGGTTCAAGAACTGGAATATTGTACTAAAAGATTTGGTGTTTGGTAATATTGGAGGATTTTTCGGGTTTGTGGGGGGGTTGATGCAGAGTTTCTGGAGACTAATCTTGCCAAGTAAGCGGCCGGATGTGATTTTCTTAAAGGGGGGATTCGTAGGATTGCCGGTTGGTCTAGTGGCACATAAGCTGAAGATTCCGTACGTTGTGCATGAATCGGATATGGTGCCGGGATTGGCGAACCGTGTGCTGATGGAGCATGCGACGGTGATTGCGAGTGGCTGGGAAGAGATGCAGACGAAGGAGCAGTGCGTGGTACATGTGGGCGTGCCGGTGGCGCCGGAGTTTAAGGAAGTGAGCGAGGCGCGACAGCGGACTTTGAAGAAAGATTTTGGCTTCGATCCGGAGAAACCGCTGGTGGTGGTGACTGGTGGGAGTCAGGGCTCGCGCAATATTAATAGTGCGATGCGTGAGATTTTGCCAGAGATGCTGAAGTTTACGAGTGTGGGGCTGGTGGCGGGACGGAAGTATTATGAAGAAGTGGTAGAGCTGAAGCAGTATGAAGAATGGGATAAGGCGAAGTTGCAGTCGAACTTCCGGATGTGGGAGTTTAACTCGGCGATGTATGATCTGATGGGGGCGGCGGATGTAGTGGTGAGTCGGGCAGGGGCGACGACGATTTCGGAGCTGGCAGCGCTGGGAAAGGCGGTGATTTTGGTGCCATTCGAGAAATTGCCGGGTAGCCATCAGTTGAAGAACGCGGAACGGTTGCAGGAGATGGGGGCAGTGGTAATGGTGACGGATGAGCGGATGCAGCAGCAGCCGGGAGTACTACTGGAAGAAGTACGGCACTTAGTAAGGGCGCCGAAGGAACGGGAAAAGTTGGCGGCGAAGTTGCACGATCATGCGAAAGTGGATGCGGCGGAGCGTTTGGCGCAGATTTTGATTGATGTGAGCGAAGGCGAAAAGAAGTAGGAACTAAGTAATGCGTGGGCACAGCAAAATGAAGCGGATGAATCGCGGACAGACGATCGTGGCAGAGCGGGAATACGCCGAGTCGGAATCCGAGCGGATGCAAGCGCGGAAGAAGTTGCACCGGAAGCGGATGCGGTCGGTGACTATCGTGGGGCTACTATTGGTGATTTTAGTGTTGTTGCTCTACATGACTGGGAAAGGCTATGTAAAAGAAATGTCGCCGATTAAGAGTGCAGATGAAGTCGAGTACGAGGTGAAGGCGAAAATTATCGATGAAGATAATCGAGGGCAGATTTCTACGCGAATGCGGACGTATATTGCGCAGCTAGAGCGGGATTTGCATGATTTGGGCTATACGGTGACGCAGGTTGTGCTGCCGACCGGGACGAGCCGAGAATTGTATGTGGATTTGGAGGGTCAAAAAACTTATCTCAAGGTAAATCTAGACCGGGGAACGGCGGTGACGGCGGAAGATGCGGATCGCGTGCTACAATATCTCAAAGAGCGGGATTTGCAGCCGACTTACGTCGATGTGCGTGTAGAGGGTAAAGCGTACTACTTTTAGATTATGTTCAGATAGATACGGTATAATGGGGGTATGAGAGTTTTGTATGTGGAAGATGAACAATATTTGGCAGATGCAGTAATTCATTTGCTGAAGAAAGCCGATATTAACGTTGATTGGAAGGCGCATGGTGATGAGGGGCTAGAATTAGCGCTGGCGAATGATTACGACTGCATGATTTTGGATATTATGCTGCCGAAGATGTCGGGTTGGGATATTTTGAAGTCGGTGCGCGAGCAGGGGATTATGACGCCGGTGATTATGCTGTCGGCGTTGACGCAGGTCGATGACAAGGTGCGCGCCTTAGAGATGGGGGCGGATGATTATTTGGCGAAGCCGTTTAAGACGGCGGAGTTGATCGCGCGGATTAAAGCGTTGACGCGGCGCCCGCCGATGCGCTTAGACGATAAATTGACTTTCGGGGGATTAGAATATAATTTGACTGAGCGGACGTTGAACGGGATGGCGCTGACGGCGAAGGAAGCGGAGTTGCTGGAGATTTTCATGCGGCAACCGGGTCAAGTGCAGCCGAAGGCAAGCTTGCTGGCGCGGGTGTGGGGGAGCGACGTGACGGATAGTGAGAATTACGTCGAAGTGTATATTAGTGCGCTGCGGCGTAAGTTTAAGAAGTTGCATTCAAAAGTGGGAATTAAAACGGTGCGCAATCTAGGATACAAGCTAGTCGATGGAAAATAACATGTTCCGACGACTACGGAATCGCTTAGTAGTCATCAACGTGATCGTGACGACGCTAGTGTTGGTGATCGCTTTTTCGACGATTTATGTAGTGGCGCGGAATGTGGCGGGGGAACGGCCGTTGGTGACGAAAGAAACGGTGGAGTTCTCGCAGGATATGTCGCAGATGGTGGTGGAGCGAATCTTGGTTGATCGCAAGGCGGCGCTGAACTCGCTACTTGCTTCGCTGTTCATGGTGGGGGCGTTGGTGGAAGTGGCGGTGATTTTACTGTCGTACGCACTGGCGGAAGCGGCGATTCGACCAGTGAAAGAAGCTTACGAAACACAAAAGATTTTCATCTCGAACGCGAGTCACGAAATGAAGACGCCATTAGCGGCGATTACGGCGAATTTAGAGGCGGCGGACATCGAGGGGAACAAGTGGATTGACAATACGGTGCACGAAGTGAAATGGATGACGCAGCTGAATAACGAGTTGTTGGCGCTGACGCGAGTGGATAATGCGAAAACGCAGCGACGGGTGGTAGAAAAGATTTCGCTGGAACTTTTGATGGAAGAGGTGATGCGCGATTTCGAGGCGAGTAGTCAAGCGAAGGGAATTGAGCTGAAAATGACTGGTGGGAGCGCGCAAGAGATTGGCATCGTGAAGGCGGATGCGGCGCAACTGCTGACGATTCTGCTGGACAATGCGATTAAGTATGGCGACAAAAAGGTGACTTGCTATGTGGCGAAGGGGCAGATTTGTGTCGAGAATGACGGGACGAAGATTCCGCCGGAGGATATCGGGAAGATTTTTGACCGGTTTTACCAGACGGACAAGAGTAAAAATACGGATGGTGCGGGTCTTGGACTGGCGATTGCGGCGACGATTGTAAAGAATAATCATTGGCGGATCAAAGTGGAATCGGACGAGACAACGCGGTTTACGGTGGAGTTCTAAGGAACCTTAGAGGTTCTGAAAATAGGTGTGTACTTGTTCGGCGATGGAAAGGGTTTCGTTAATTGTGGTAGCGTCGGTGTGGGTGCGGGCATAATCGCAAATGTCGCGTAGATGGGGGCCGACGGTACCGAATTGAGTTTTCATCCAGTCGTAAGTAGGAAAGATGTCGCCTGGGAGTTGCAGGTCGCCGTTGGCGATGGCGCAACCCATACACTCAAAGCCCTAACTACGACGAGCGGCATCGGCGCAGGGAATTAGGTTTATTTTTTCTAAAATGTGATATAATAAGTGTACTGGTGGGCCGTCGCCAAGTGGTAAGGCACCGGGTTTTGGTCCCGACATTCGCAGGTTC
>CAZUBN010000005.1:0-60380 GCA_964618675.1 uncultured Candidatus Saccharibacteria bacterium
TATTAGGCACGCCGCCAGCATTCATCCTGAGCCAGGATCAAACTCTCCATTAAGTTTTCTGTTTCATCAGAAACAGAATTCAGCTTATAAAAGCCGAGTTTCGAACCTTAGTTCATAAAATAACTGACGATGATAAGTTTGCAATATAAATTACAAACCATAATTGCACAACTAAATTGTTAATTTTCACTCCGAACACGCTAGTTAACCCCCTGTTATCTCCCTGCGTTCTCAGATATCCCCATTTTATCCCACGCCCCAAAATAAGTCAAGTACTTTTTTGGACTTTTTTTACTTTTTTATAACTTTTCCGCCTAAATTCAGCTACCTCGTCAGTAAATACATCCCGCAGCCAATTACTACCCCTAGAATTATCCCGACCGCCGCCTGCGCCACCGTGTGCCCTTCTACCACGTCTAGCTCTTTCTTCCCCTCTTTGCGCAAAGTTTCGTTCAATACTTTACCATGTTCGCCTACCGCATACCGTACGTGTACTGCATCATAAATCACCACCCCTGTCATACACACTGCCAAGGCAAAAATTGCCGAATCAAAACCGCACCAATACCCCAAATAGACCGTCGCTGCCGTCATACTCGCAGCGTGGCCAGAAGGCATCCCACCCGACCGTGAAAAATAACCAATCAGAGTCTTCAAATTCCAATCTTTTAGCTGATCCTTCTCTAGTAATAATCCGGCAAAGACCTTCCAGAGCTGTGCCACCAAGAACCCCGCCCCAAAAGCTATCAGTGTAAACCAACCGTTCATACCACCATTGTAGCATAAACACTTCTATATGTCCATGAGCTTTATCTGTGACTATCTGTGACTGTCGTACCACTTTTTGCCGCACCACCCCGCTACCCCTAACATGCTCACTCCGGCGATGATCAATGGCCAAATATTACACCAACTTTCTGCGCCGCCTAAGCGCGGTATATTCACTTCTTCCCCATCTGTATCGCCCGCTTGCTCCTGCTGGCCATCTTTCTCTGCCTCCTCCAACTTATCTTTTACCTCCACCTCACCCCCTGTTGTGCGCTTCGTCTGCCCAGTCGCAGCCACAGTCGTCTGCCAACCTGCCTGCCCCAACCCTCCTGGCTGCTTCATTGCGCCCGTCTCTTTCTCGACCTCACCCTTCCCCGCCGTATCCGTTAAACCATCCTCCGTCTTTTTATCATCCGCAACATCCGTATCGCTGTTCCCCGTCGGTCCAGTCTGGCTACCGCTCACGACTGGATTGCTTGGCCTCACCACGGGCGCCTGCCCCGCTTGCCACTTTTCTATCTCCTCCGTCACCGTCTTGATTTCCGCTCGCAGTGCTGCCTCATTCACCGTTTTTGACGCAAAACTCGCGATTTCCGTCAACCGCGTCGTGGTTTTCTGTGCCAGCTCGCCCACGTCCACCGTTTCATCCTTGCCATTTTTCGCCTCTTCGAACTTATCCCCTAGTCCCCGCACCTCGTCTAAGAGTAACTCGCTCCACTCTTCCGCCCAACTCACCAGACTCTCGTTCGGCGTCGGCACACCTTCAGCCAACCTTTCGCTATTCTCTAAAACAATTCCAGTATCACCGACTTTTCGCGCCACGCACGAAGCCGTCCTACCCTCCGGTAGTTCCCAGAAATCATGCAAACAACCTCGGTAGTTCAACTTACCTTGCAACCACACCGTCTCCCCCGCGGCCTGCTGCGCAAGCGAGCCTAGCTCAAGCGCATAATATAATATACCGCTCCGATTTTTCGTCGTCAGCGCCTCGTCATCCTCGAAACCCAACGTTCCGCCAAAGCTACCCGAGTCCATTATTGACGTATACTTCGCCATGTTTGTCACCCATGACTTTGCCTCCCCGCGAAACTCTCGCACCAACTTGTCTGCCTCTGCCTCGGTCACTCCGTGCGCGTAATCGTAGGTCAAGAAATACCATCCCAGCACATTATCTTCTGGCCACTGCGGCTCACCACTGTAGCTAATCGTCGCCGCCGCTTTCTGTCCCCGTCGGAGGAGGATATTCCCCACCTCGAGATAGGACGGTAATTGATTTTCGCCTAGCCAAACCGTCTTGCCCGTAGCCGCCGGATCATCCCCTTCCGCCGCATAGCAGGTCGCCTTCACGCTCCCCGCGACCAGACTTAAAATTGCCAAAAATACTACTATTCTTTTCATAGTTCCTCGCGTTATTTAATTACGACGCAACTATAACAAAAAATCTTCACTAAACACAAACATAAGCGTTATCAATTTTTTTCACCCCTGTTCCGCGCCTCAAAAAGCGGCCGTCCCCTGCCCCGAACCGCCGCTTTTGCGCAACTTTTTTGTACAAACCCGCCCTTTGTATAAATCTTTTATGCGCTCTTCTTGGCTTCCTCGCCCTCGCCATCCGCATTATCCGGCAAAACTACGCCAATCGAAGCCACCGTATCGCCGTCATTCAAACGCATAATTCTCACCCCTTGCGTCGCCCGACCCTGCGTCGGAATCTCCGCCACCGCAATCCGAATCGCTTGGCCCTTCGTCGACATCATAATCACTTCTTTCGCCTCCGGATCTAGCGTATGCACCGCCACAATCGGACCCGTCTTCGCCGTCACGGCCGCCGCCTTCACCCCGACGCCGCCTCGGCTATGTGCCGGGAAGCTCTCAGCCGATGTCGCCTTACCGTACCCATTTGCCGACACTACTAATAACTTCTGTCTCTTATCCGTCACCACGTCCATACCGACAATCTCGTCCCTTGGCCGCAAGCGAATTCCGCGCACGCCTCTCGTCGCCCGACCCATGCTGCGCACATCCTTCTCGTTGAAGCGCACCGCCTGACCCGCCGAAGTCGACAGAATCACATCGTGTTCACCCGACGTCTCCTGTACTCCCTTCAGCTCATCGCCTTCATCCAGCTTAATCGTCACCAAACCGTTCGCGCGAATATTCAAATATTCTTTCACCGGCGTCTTCTTAATCGTTCCCTTCTTCGTCACCATGAAGAGATAACCATTAATATTCTCGCCTTGCTTAATAATCGCCGTTACCTTCTCGTCCGGATGCATACTCAGCAAGTTCACCGCCGCCGTACCCTTCGCCGTCAATGACGCCTGCGGAATCTCGTAAGCCTTCTGCCGGAACACCCGACCTTGGTTAGTGAAGAACAATAGATAATCATGCGAATTCGCCGTCACAATCTGCGCAATCACGTCCTCATCCTTCGTCGTCATGCCCTTACGTCCCTTACCGCCGCGGTTCTGCCGCTTGAAATCACCCTGCAACACCCGCTTCATATAATTCTCGGTCGTCAGCAGTACCACGCTCTCTTCATCTGGAATCAACTCTTCCTCGGAAAACTTACCCAGCTCGTGATTAAAGATCCGGCTCTTGCGCTCATCGCCATATTTCTCTTTCATGGCAATCAGTTCTTCTTTCACCACCCGCAAGACTTCCTTCTCATCGGCCAAAATCGCTTCATACTTCGCGATTTGCTCCATCAACTCTTTAAGTTCGTTCTCAATCTTTTCGCGTTCGAGACCTTGCAACCGACGTAACTGCATCGCCAGAATCGCCGCCGCCTGAATCTCCGACAAGCCAAACCGCTCCATCAACCTCTGGTCAGCGTTATCATAGCTCTCGCGAATCGTCTTAATCACTTCATCAATGTGGTCGAGTGCAATCTTCAAACCTTCGAGAATATGCGCCCGTTCCTTCGCCTTGCGCAGATCAAACTCTGTCCGCCGACGAATCACTTTCTGACGGTGCTTAATGAACTCCGCCAAAATCTCTTTCAGCCCCAAAATCCGCGGTTGCACGCCGTCCACCAGCGCCAACATATTATAATGGAAGGTCGACTGCAACCCCGTCATCTTGTATAACTGGTTCAAAATCTTCTTCGGGAAAGCGTCCTTCTTCAGCTCGACCACCACCCGAATCTTCCCGCGCGCACTTTCATCGCGCGCATCGGCAATGTGGTCCAGCTTCTTCGCCAGCACCAACTCGCGCACCTTGTCGATGAAACCTTCCTTGCTCATCCCGTACGGCACCTCGGTAATCACGATCTTGTAGCGGCCGTTCTTCCCCTCTTCGATATTCGTCACCGCCCGAATCACCACCGAGCCCTTACCCGTCGCATAAGCCTGCTTCATCGGCGTACCACCGTACACTTCCGCCCCAGTCGGGAAATCCGGCCCTTTTACATACTTCATCAGCTCATCTAGGCCAATCTCCGGATTCTCGATCTGCGCCACCGTCGCATCCACCACTTCGCTCAAATTGTGCGGCGGAATATTCGTCGCCATACCGACCGCAATCCCCATCTGGCCATTCAGCAAAATATTCGGCAACGCCGCCGGCAGCACCACCGGCTCCTGTTCACTACCGTCGAAGTTATCCCGGAAATCCACCGTTTCCTTCTCAATATCGGTCAATAGCTCCGCCCCCACCTTGTCCATCCGCGCCTCCGTATAGCGCGACGCCGCCGGATCATCACCGTCCATCGAGCCGAAGTTACCCTGGCCTTCTACCAAGGTATAACGCATCTTCCACGGCTGCGCCAAATTCACCATCGCATCATAAATCGACGAGTCGCCGTGCGGGTGATACTTACCCATCACCTCACCCACGATACGCGCCGACTTCACTGTCGCATGGGGCGCCTTCCAGCCATTCTTATTCATCGCGTACAAAATCCGCCGGTTCACCGGTTTCAGACCATCCCGCACATCTGGCAAGGCCCGGTCGATAATTACCGACATCGAATAGCGCAAGAAATAGCTCTCCATCGTGCTTTCGACGGCTTTTTGCTCAATTCCGTTCACAATCTCGCCACTCACGGCTTCATCAGAAGCCGCTCCTGCGCTTTCCGCCTCCGCACCTGGGTGAGACCCCACTCCGGCCTCTCCGTCGTTCACAGCGCCTCCAGTAGCCTCAGGAGGCATATTCTGCTTATTCTTATCGTCATTTTCGTCCATTTTCGCCATTTTTTACCTCCTTTCCTTAGAAATCCAATTCATCCAAATTAATACTCGCCGCCCCCGCCTGGATAAAGTTCTTCCTCAGCATCACTTGGTCGCCCATCAGCTTCGTAAACACCGCATCCGCCTTTTCCGCGTCGTCGATGTGCACCTGGACCAAAATCCGGTTCTCCGGATCCATCGTTGTCTCCCAGAGCTGCTTCGCGTCCATTTCACCAAGACCCTTGAAACGATTCTGTGCCGTATAACCCGCCTGCTTAAAACGCTCCTGGTTCGGGTCAATCTTGATCCCCGCCGCCTTGCGCTCCTCGATCTTCTCGTTCAATTTCTTCTCTAGTGCCACCTCATCATACACATAATCAATCTTCCGGTTCGTCCCCGTTCCCTTCGTCAAACCAAACAGCGGCGGCTTCGCCAAATACACGTGTCCCGCCTTAATCACCTCTGGCATGTAGCGGAAAAAGAACGTCATCAGCAGCGTTGCAATATGCAAACCATCCACATCGGCATCGGTCATAAAGATAATTTTATGATAGCGCAGACCATTAATATCAAACTGCTCGCCAATCCCCACCCCGAGCCCCTTAATCAGGCTCACTAATTCCTGGTTCGCCAGCATCTTGTCTAGGCGCGCCCGCTCGGTGTTCAACACCTTACCCCGGAGCGGCAAAATCGCCTGAATCTTCGGATTCCTACCCTCTTTCGCACTACCAGCCGCCGAGTTACCCTCCACGATGAAGAGCTCACACTCACTGCGATCCCGGCTCGAACAGTCCGCCAATTTCGACGGCAAATTCAACCCTTCAAACGCCCCCTTACGAATCACGTTATCGCGTGCTGCCCGTGCCGCTTTGCGCGCCCGTGCCGCCAAAGTCGCCTTACCGATAATTTTCTTCGCAATATTCGGATTTTCTTCCAAATAATAGCTCAAATATTCACTAACTACCTTATCAACGTAGCCCCTGACCTCTGGATTTCCCAGCTTGTTCTTCGTCTGCCCCTCGAACTGCGGATCCGGCAACTTTACCAAAATCACCGCCGTCAGACCTTCCTTAATGTCATCACCAGTCAGGTTCGGCTCTTTTTCCTTCAATAAATTATTCTTGCGCGCATAATCATTAATTACCCGGTTCAGCGCCGTCCGGAACCCCACCACGTGCATCCCACCTTCAGGGGTCAAAACGTTATTCGCGAACGGTTTAATTGTCTCCGAGAACGTATCATTATATTGCATGGCCACTTCGACCATCGTATCTTCCATCTGTTTCTCAACGTAAAAGATATCGTCCGACACCACTTCCTTACCGTTGTTCAAGCGCCGTACGTAGCTGCGAATCCCCCCTTCGAAATAGAACGATTCCCGCGCGCCCGTCCGTTCATCGCGCACCGAAATCAGAATCCCCTTCGTCAGATAAGCCTGATGTCGCGCATAGTTCGAAATCCACTCGTAATCAAAGGTCGTCGTCTCCTTAAAAATCGTCGGATCCGGATAAAAAGTAATTGAGGTCCCCTTCCCGCTCGACTCACCAATCGCCTGTACGCCGTCGCCTAGGGTCTTCCCCATCTCGAACTCAACATGATAGCGCTTACCGTCCTTCCGTACCTCGGCGATCATCCGCTTCGACAACGCGTTCACCACGCTCGAACCCACACCGTGCAGACCCGAGCTCACCTTGTAACCACCGCCGCCGAACTTACCACCAGCGTTCAATACCGTCAAAACTGTCTCTAGCGTACTCTTCCCAGTCTTCGGGTGAATATCTACCGGAATACCACGACCATTATCATCAACGCGCACGCCGCCGTCCTGCAGAATCGTAATCTTGATCTTCGTGGCATAGCCTGCAATCGCCTCATCAATCGAGTTATCTGCAATTTCCTTCACCAAGTGGTGTAAACCATCATAACCAGTCGAACCGATGTACATACCTGGCCGAATACGGACGTGCTCCAACCCCTCCAAGACCTGAATCTGAGAGCTGTCATAACCTTGCCCATCACTTGTTTGTTTTGCAGACATTCAAGATACCTCAACTTACATTACCTCTTTATTTTAACGCACTTCCCCTAAAAGTCAAGCGTGGTAAGAGGGCGGAAAATTCAACGCACATATTAGAAGTAGTGAAAAACCGCTTATACTCAAGCGTAACTCCATAAAAAACAACAATAATCATGCACGCCGAGAGGCCAGCACCATTATTTATCTTCCAATTCTAATTCTTCGAACTTAGAAAACTTGTGTTTCTTCTGCACATTACCCAAGATTTCGTCCGCTTCGTCAAGCAGAGATTCGAAGCTATTTTCATTCACTTCCTCGACCGTCGCGCCCGGCTGGAACGGCAACCGCTGCTCACGCACACATTGCGCCATAAAAATATTCAAAGCCGCACTCGTCGTCATCCCCATCTGTTCAAAGACGCGTTCCGCGCGTTTTTTGAGCCTTTTGTCCGCCCGAAACGTGATTTTTGTGGTCTCATTTGCATTCATAAATAATTTTCCTTATTGACATTATAGCAAATTTTCATTTCAAGCGCAATCATTATGTACAGACAAAATATACCTTTTGTATGGACATTTGCCGTACAATGTACAGCATGAGCATTTTGGCACTCTTGGGCTAGTTCTGCTAGAAAATCATCGACTTTAGCCATGAATTATGTTATAGTTGGCATTTTTATGTAATGCCCTTACCCTATCCTCTCTTCCCCCAGTACCTACTAAATAAGAAGAAAGACAGAAGGAGGAGTAGAGAGATAAGTATATATAGTAAAGATACTTATGCTCTTGCTCCTCTTATGTGTGTCTAGGATCCTTGCACGAGACAGCGGACGAAGTACCCGCGGTAGCGATTCGTGTTGCGGGACGGGTCAACGGTACTAGAGGTAAAGACCAGGTAATACGCGTTAGCGCCGCTCTGGGCTGTAGAGGACCAGTAATAACCAGTGCCAGTGTCCTGTAGACTGCCAGAATAGACGAGTCCACCATAGACAAAGTTAAGCGGAGCAGAGCGTAAAGTTGTACTCCCAGTAGCATTACTCGTGATGCCATATGATGCAGTTAATGCTCCAAACGATCCGCTATTCGTATTATTACTAGTTGGTAGTTCCCAACCTTCTGGACAAATGCTACCACTAGCATTACCACTTGAAATACTGTTGCCAGTATTATTGGTAGCTGCAGCCCAAGAATAATGGTTGCCATTCATTGTGTTACCAGAATCGTAATAAGCACGATAGCTTGCGTCGGTGCTTGTCCAGCCACTTACCCCAGTTGCCTTCGTAAAACGGTTTGCTGCTGGCGTTCCTGGGTCATCGTAGTCTAAGTTCTGAGTCATCCAGCAGTTACCATCGTTGAGCTTAGTGGTCCAGTAAGTCTTGTTGTCACGAGTATCTTTGAGCTGTTTAGCTTCTCCGGTTGCAGAGGCTTTACATCCCGCTGGTGTTAAGTCAATCATAAAGGTCGCATTTTTAATCGATGGTTGCCATACAGCATATAATACCTTGGTGGGTGACGCAGTGCTCAGAGTAATTGTACTACCAGGCTTATATTGTACAGTTGTAGCGTTAGCATTTTCTGACCAACCAGCGAACCCATAACCAGTCTTGGCAAGATCTTCTCCCATTGGTGCCACAAATGTATAAGTGCCACTATTACTCTCTGCCGTTTGGGTCGCTGGCGTCACCCCACCAGTACTATTGTTGGTATTATAAGTTACACTATATAGATTAGTCACCTCCCCCGGGTTGGCAGCCACAGCTTTTATGCAAAGATAAACGACTAAAGTTTTCTCCAGATATTTTGTTGTAAGAGGTAGTTTCCCGGCTGAACCGGGTCAAATCGCAACTCAGGGACATGCCGAATATCAATAAAGCGGTGTCTGCAAAATCTCTAAAACTTCCTCTTTCGTAAATCGTTTTACGGCTGGAGCGGTTCCGAATCACGGCCCCGTAAGGGGATTCGATTCGGAGAGATTCACCGGATTGAGAAAGAGAAATTTTAGAGATTAGCAGAAAACGCCGAGACTATTTTATCCGCATCTCGCCACCAAAATACTGGAGAAACCACAGCACCCTATCTCGCCACCAAAAATAGTGAAGCAAACTCTCATTTGAAAATCTTCACCGACTTCAACAAGCACCCCGCTTCAAATCCACGCAAAATCACCCATTATATCAAATGTCAAAAATACCTACAAACACAAGTGCTTTACGACTTACTTTGATTCATGATTAGCATCACAATCGCCACGAACACGCAAATCGCCACCCCCACAATTATCACCGTCACCACCTTCCGGTTCGCCTTGCGCACCCCCTCCATCCGCTGCTCCGTCTCCTGCGTCACCTGTTGCAGCAGTACTAACGCCTCCGCTTCGCTAATCGACTTCTTCCCGACCTTACGCGCCCGTCCATTCATCTGCTCGCCCATACTATCATCCTCTCACCTTAAAAACCGCTTCTTTTTCGTCCTTCTTCACCTCTGCATCGGCCTTTTCTCCCGCCTCGTCTTGCTTCAACACCGCTACCGCCTCATCCAGCGTCGTTACAGTCGAATCGTCATCAGAGCCCACCAGAGCCTCACCATGAGCTTTTTTCTCATTTCCGCCCACTTTATCGACTTTCACCCCAGAATCGTTCTGAGGCCCCTCAGAACGCGTCACAGAGCGATTTTCGCTTATGCTTGTATCGCTACTTGGCTTCGTTGTACCTAATTCCGCCTTTCTCGTCTTCCACGCGTCCAAAAAACTCGCTTTTTCATCGACATCCTGCGTCTTCTCCAGCTGACCAATCGGCCCGCTCGTCGCACTCGCGCTCTGTTCCGCCCGTTTCTCCGCCTTCCAGCGCTCCTTAATCTCCTTTTCCGCCTCTGTCCGCGTCTTCCCAAACCGCGCCGCCGAATATTCCTTCATCGTCGCGAGCAGCTCTTCCTTTGCCTCCCCCATCGGTGGCAACAGGTTCATCGTAAACGGCGCCGACGGCACATTATACATCATTACCACCGCAATCGCCTGATAATTCCCCTGTTTATGCAAATCCTCGGCGTTAAACGCCGGCGTAAACGCCTTCTCCATCAGTTCCGCATCCGTCACCCCCAGACGCCCCGCCATCATCGTCCCCACGTTACCCAGAATCGCCTCCCGAATCTCATCTGTTAGCTGCGTCATAAACTGGTTTGCCAAGAACAAATTCAACCGATACTTCCTCGCCTCACTCAAAATACTCTCAAAGCTCTCCGTCGCAAAATTCTGAAACTCATCCACAAACAAGCAGAAATCCTCACGTTCATTCTCTGGAATATCCGCCCGGCTCATCGCCGCCTGCTGGAATTTCATCACCAGAATCATGCCTAGCAACTGCGAATTAATATCCCCGAGTCTACCCTTTGACAAGTTGACCAAAAATATTTTCTTCTTGTCCATAATTTCGCGGATATTAAAACCGCTTTTGGTTTGTCCTAAGATGTTCCGCATAATCGTATTGCTTAGGAACGGCCCCCATTTTGAGGCAAACCACGTAATCACCTCTCCCGCATCGTTAGATTTCTGGCTCGCCGGAAACTCCTTCGTCCAGTAATCATACACCGCCTTATCTGTTACGTACTTCAGCTTACTCTTCACGAACTCCGGATCCGTGAAACACTGCGGAATATCGATAAATGTCGCCCCGTTCGGATCCGCCATCAGCAGCAACGCCGCATTACGGAACATATGCTGCCCACGCGGACCGAAGAACCCCTGATTACTCGGATCAAACAGGCTCTGCAGCATGTTAATTCCCTCTTGCACAATGAAATCCTTCTGGTCGTCCGTCGCAAACTCAAACATATTCATCCCGATCGGATGCTCAATATCGGCCGGATCGAAATAAATTACATCGTCAATCCGGTCCTCCGGCACCTTGCTCATCAGTAATTCCACCGCATCACCGTGCGGATCAATAAAGGCAAAGCCCCGCCCCGCCAACATATCCTGGTAAGCCACATTCGTCAGCAAAACCGACTTACCCATACCCGTCGAACCAATCACATAAGTATGCCGCCGCCGATCGTTCTCTGATAATCTGATTTCCTTCTTCTCCCCGCGGAACTCATTCACCCCGAGTAACACCCCGTCTTTAACCAATTTCGCCGGCCCCTCCACCTGCTTCGTCGCCTGGCGCTCTACCTGCGAAGTCGGAATCGACATCTGTGACGGCAGATGAAAAATCGACGCCAGCTCCACACTGTTCAAAATATTTGCTCGTTCTTTCGCTGGAAAGAACCTGAACACATAATCTACCGCTAATTTTTTGGCATTTTTTAACGAATCGTATTGAAATCCGTTCAGATTTTGCCTCTCAAACTGCGCAAAAGCTGCCACCACCCCGCTCACCATCGCCTCTGAACGTTCCCGGCTCGTCGAACTTGCAATCACCCTGATCAGTACCTCAAATCCCGGATTCTTGGTCTTTTCCTCAATCGCTGCAATTTGTTCACGTTGCAAATTGGTTAATTCTTTTTCTTTGTCTTCCAACGTATCGTGTGCATCCGGCGGCGTCCAAAAGGCCTGTACTAAATCTTTAAGCACTTGCGCAAATTCGTACAAAATTTTTGCTCCCGTCCGATGCTGCTTCCGGCCTTTTTGTAAATCTTTTGCTCGCTCATTAGAAATTTTTGTCCACTCCCCATCCGTCGGGCGCAACAAAATCTGTAAAGCCATCCCCTCATTTTCCTTCGTCACTGCCATCGCATTCAACAAAGCCATACTAGCATCCCGCTGGCTATCCTCATAAGTACTAATCGGAAAAACAAACTCCTCCTTCAAGGTCAATTCTCCACCCGCCACCTGATCAGTCGTGCTATTTTTCGCGAAGATACTCTCCGGCTCCACCTCTTCCAAACGCGCCGATGGATAGGCCGACACCACTGCCTGCCGCACCGTCTCGGTCAAAACCGCCGGCACCATAACATAGTAGTGAATAAAACCATTCGACGCCGCAATCTCGAACGACAAATGCCTCTGACCAAACACCTTACTATCAAAGCCCTTCTTCAGCGTCGAAGCGATAATCGAATACATCACCTGAGCCTGACTCAAAGCCTCGTTCGTCACATCGCGTTCGTCGCGCCCGCCCGCCTGAATATCATCTGTCGATGGCGGCAAATGAATCAACATCGGCACCAATTTCAAGCTCCGCTCGTACATTTTCGCCTTGCGCTGACCGTTCATATAAACCGTCACCCCAATCGCGATCACCACTACCGCCACCCCCGCGATCACTAGCCAAATCCACCAGCCCATCAGTTCCGACTCCCAAACGACCGCCCGAATACCTTCCCGAGAAAGCTCGTACGCGCCTTAAACATCTTCTGATCCAGCTCTCGCGGCTGGTAACTATCGTTCGCAATCATCTTATCGACCGCCGCCATCGTCTCCGCCGTGATATTTTTGCGGTTCCGGTCCATCAAATTCTTCACGTAGACCCCATTCAGACCCAACTCATTCTCGACATCTTCCCGATCCTCCGCCAAGCGCTCCTCAGTCTGCACCTGCGTCTCCGCCCCCAAGAAATCCCCGTCTCGCTCCGCCAAATCCCGCGCATACTCCAGATTGCTCTCACGTCTTTCCTCGCTTCGCCCTGCACGCTCATTCTCTATCCCGTCGCGCCCGCGCTCCTCATTCGAGTCGCTTCGCCCCTGTTGCGCGCGCTCTGGATTATAAGTCAAAACTCTGCTTCCCAGTTCCCCGGCTCGTCCTCGTCCCAGGGCCTCCGTGCCCCTCGATTGCTCTGACGCTCGCTGGGTATCAAAATTATTCGATCCACCAAGATCTCTAGTCACCCTCTCAACAGCACCTCTGTCATGACCATCCATAACCTAAGTATACCATAAGCTCTATAACTTTTGTATACTAAAATTATCCAAAACCGGTTTTAACTGCGCTAATTTCCCCCCAAACCACACAAACGCTCAAATGTTCACGAACACAAATGACCCTTTAACTGCCCTTATTCCCTAGAACCAACATCGCCCAAAGCCAAACCTTCACCGACGCCCCGAAAGTTTTAGCTCCGCTTACTCACCAGGAAACACGCCAACAGCACAAACAGCAAAACCAAGCTAATCGTCACCGGACTAATCGACCCCAGCGACTGCGCCAGCAGCAACATAATCGGGCCAAAGGCAATAATCGCCCCGTACGTGTAACCCTTGCGCCCAAACTGCTTCCCCGTCAGCTTGAAAAAAATCTTCACCAGCGTCAACGCCAGCCCCAACACCAGCACATAGCATGATGTAAAAAATACCAAAACCCCTAACGGACCAACGTCCGCCGGGGTAGTAAAATTCAGCATTAACAGCAAAATCACTGCTGCAATCAAACTCAAAACCGGAATCAGATGTTTTGGCATAACCTTATTATACCATACCATTTTCTGTCACTTTGATGATATTTCCATTCCAACAGCGTCTGACATTCATACAAGCATAAACTTATATCACCATCTATTCTCATCACACCTCTGATTCAAGAAAGAATTTGCTTTTTACAAGCATAATAGTTACGGCTACATCGTGGCAGCTTCCCTATCGGCTTAGAGCTTACGCTACTAGCACATCGTGGCGCTATTAAGCTTAAGTTCTAAGGAGAATGGGTGAGTTATCTGGCATTTACAAACATTGTTACTTTGGGCCACAACTCCGCCCATTCCCTATTTTGACCGCTCCACTTTCGTGGGGCATGTGTTTCTAGTTTTCGCTATCTATTAGGATATTTTCAATGTGCGAATAGATTAGCACTAGACTTCACTTGGGATCATTTGCAATTTCCGCCGCCTCTGAGCGCAATCTCAGAATCGACACTATGAATCGATCTCAGATGCACTCTCGGGCTTTGTTAACTGCAAAATCGCCCTCGTCATCTATCACTCAGCTCTCGCCGATCACGCCGTTTGAAAACGGCTACCGATAATTCCCTGCGGAACTACCTCAATAGACGACCGTTAGACGATTCCGCAAGCTTTGGGTAATTCCTAGAAAAGTGTAATTTATGGCTAGAAATTACCTTTTCGCGTGCGGAAACGCAATTTTACTTTGGTATTTTAAGTTGCATTTTGTTTTGCCCTTTTTGTTTTGAATTGGACTGTCTTCAGCATATCATGCTCATGTTAATTTTTCAATACTTTTTGCCAAAAATATGTTGTATTTTATACAACATATCGTATTTTACCTCTGTTATTTACTTCATTTTTAATGTTGTATATTCTACAACATTATTCAAAACGCCTACGCTTATTACTTGAGCCAATATTGTCATTCTGACCTGACTAAACTGCCGATCGTTGTTATCCATACAACGCTTTTCTGTCATTTTAACCTAGCCATAATCGTTTTCTATCGTAAAATTATTGTACGACATTGCCTTTTCCTCCTCCGCTGCCCAATAATAGCGCTCTAGTTCCCTTGCCGCCCATTTAGCGCCCTCTACGACGCTCAGTCCTCATATACCTGAATCATTTAGCACGAGACATGGTTTAATACGCCCACCACGCAAAAATGATATCGCCATCACAAATACGCTATATCTACCACAGCCGCACAGACCCACCGCAGACCGCCGTACTCGCCACAAGCTCGTCATCCCCACCACAAACTCATCATGCCCCACCCGCACATGTCTTACATGCCTAACGCAAGCACCGTGTGCCCACCGTCCACGCAGCGTACCCGCTTCGCCCGGGCAGTCCTTCCCTACCCAAAACGCACCCCCACGCACTAATTCACATGTCATTTTTACAACATTTCACCAAACTAGTCATAGCCTCATTTCTGCCGCAATCATCAAAAAAGACCGGTAACTGCGAGGAAAACCGGTCTTTGTAGAGTGTGGAGTTATTTTGGCTATTTTTATTTTTGGCTTAGTGAATAAATTTTGTATTCATAAGCTGTCTCTATAATAACGCCAAAAAGCGCTTACGTCAACAACTTTTTGAACAAAATTTTTACAATTTTCTGAAAGTTTTCCACAGGCCATAAATACCCCACTTGTCGCCCCACAACTCACCCATTTTCTAAATGTTGTAAATTTAACATGAAAAAACGGTCCTTCCCGACCGTCTCATTTTTCGTTTTGGTGGAGCTGCCGGATACTGCCTCCGGGTCCGAAAAATCTCCATGGCACCATTCTACACGCATAGTTACTTGTTTCGTCGGCGCAATCTCATAGCTGCAAGCAACAAAACTATAAGTGCCCTGATCTCAGTTTTCGAGCAAAGGACGATCACCTCTTTACCTTATCACCGTAATCTAATAATCTGCCGCGTACGGAGACTAAGCGTCAGACCAGCCTATAGATATAAATTAGGCGTAAACAGGTGCATAAAGCACATGTTTTGAAGTGGTTTTTTCACTTATTCAATACTTACGGTATCAATCGTCGTGCCTGGTATCTGTTAATAATCCGTCTAAGCTTTGTCAGCCCCAACTACCTCTAGTATAGCACACTTTCCACCTCTATACAAGTATCTCAATAAACTTCTTATCGTTAAAATAATTAACCGTAAAACTAATCCGTTTTTGCCTGCTTGGACTTGGTAATTTTGTTATACAACTGTACGTGTTATTTTTACAATTACAGATACAGCCAATAATCTTTCCTCTTATGCTTGCAAAAATTTCCTAATTTTTGCTACACTCGCCCCATGATTGCAAAAGTACACTCCATTATACCCTACGGCTACTCTGGTCGTCTCATCGAAGTCGAAGGCGACATCAGTAAAAGCCTCCCTAGTTTTAACATTGTCGGGATGGCTAACAAAACCGTCTCTGAAGCCCGTGAACGGGTCCGCTCTGCCATCACCAACTCTAGCTTCAGCTTCCCTGATAAGAAAGTGACCGTCAATCTCGCTCCTGCGGAACTCAATAAAGACGGTTCTCATCTCGATCTACCCATCGCCCTCTCTGTTCTTACTCTGTCTCAGCAAATTTTACAATCCGATCTCGATCATCGCATTTTCGTCGGTGAACTTTCTCTCGACGGCTTCACCAAACCTGTTCGAGGTATTATTAATATAATAGAGGCCGCCAAGATAGCCGGCTACTCCGAAATTTTCCTCCCCGCCGCCAACCTCGCCCAAGCTTCACTCATCGCCGGAGTTAAAATCTTCGGTGTCACTTCCCTCCTCGAACTCGTCCTCCACCTCAAAGGCGTCAAACTCATCCAACCTCTTCGCGAGCGCAGCAAACCCACTCCTGATCCATCACAAACTAACTCACCCCAGACCAATTCACCGCCAACTGACTCATCCCAAACGAAGCCATCCAAAGCCAAGCAACACAAAACCAAATCTCCCCAAACCAGCTCAATCAGCATCAACTCACCCCAATCCAAACCTATTCATGTCAAAAATACCACAACACCATATCCCCTCTTAGACGACATCCAAGGTCAAGCCCTGGCCAAGCGCGCCCTCACCATCGCCATCGCCGGTCACCACAACATTCTCCTCTCTGGACCGCCTGGCTCCGGCAAATCTCTCCTCGCCAAAGCCGCTGCCAACCTCTTACCGCCTCCTTCTCCCGCGGAGCAAATTGAAATCACCAAGCTCCACTCCCTCTTCTCTACCTCAGAGAACGTCATCTCTACGCGCCCCTTTCGCTCGCCCCATCACACCGCTAGCTGCAGTGCCATGATCGGCGGCGGCATCGACGCCAAACCCGGCGAAGTTTCCTTAGCGCACCGTGGCGTGCTTTTTCTGGACGAACTGCCCGAATACCCAAAACCAGTCCTAGAAGCGCTCAGACAACCCTTAGAAGACCGCACAGTGACAGTTACGCGCCTCCATTACCATCTCACCTACCCCGCCGATTTCATGCTCATCGCCACCATGAATCCCTGCCCCTGTGGCTACCTGGGCGATCCACACCATCCTTGTACCTGCACCACTCGCGAAATCGATTCCTACCGCAAGCATCTCTCTGGCCCGATCCTCGACCGCATTGATATGGTCATCCATGTTTCACAAGTTGAAACCGCTTCCCTCTGTTTGAAACCTAATATTGTCAAAAATACCGAAACAGCATCCACCGAGCATTCCCGCGTCCAACAGCAAATTCTGCAATCCCTCACCCGCCAAGCCGCACGGTTCCAGTCTCCTTCCCTCTTTAACTCCTCCCTCACACCCCAATCCATCTCTAACTATGTCAAATTGACACCAACAGCTGAAGCTCTATTAAAGCAGGCCTCTACTTCCCTCCGCCTTTCCGCCCGCGTCTTTTACAAAATTATTAAAGTTGCTCAGACAATTGCCGACCTCGAACAGAGTAGTAGCGTCCTCCCTGAACACATTTCTGAAGCTTTGAGCTTCCGCCAAGCCTCGACCTAGCATTTCCTGAATACTAAATATATTGCCTGTTCAAGTTTTTTGTAAATTGAACACATATCTCACCTATCTCTGTTTATGTAATTTTGACATATCAACCATTACCCACAACTTTCATCAGCCCTCGCCCTACTATCGCATCCCCACGCTAATCTCCACGCCAGCCACCACACAGCCAGCATACCAGCCACCACATAGCCCACGAAGCCCCGCTAGCTCAAAATTCCCCGCTAACTCAAGATCCCCGCTCAAAACCCCGATACAGATCATCATCCCCCCAAATTCCCCCTCTAAACCCCTTGCGTTATTGCTCAAAATTTGCTAAAATAACATCAGTTCAACATAACGAAAGGAAGCCAACCATTAGTAAAACATCACGTACCAAAATCAACGGAGAAATCCGTTATCCTTCAGTTCGCGTTATCGGTACTAATGGAGAGCAGCTCGGCATCATGTCGAGTCGCGATGCGCAGATGATCGCTCGAGAACAAGGCGTCGACCTGGTTGAAATCGCAGCCAACGCCGACCCGCCCGTTGTCAAAGTTATCGATTGGGGCAAATACCAATACCAAAAGGTAAAGGAAGAAGCCAAAAATCGTAAAAAAGCCCGTGAGAAACAATCCGAGCTTAAGACCATGAAAATCGGTCTCAAAATCAGCGACAACGACCTTAACATCAAAGTCCGCAAAATTAAAAGCTTCATCGAGGATGGTGATCGTGTCAAAATCATGATTATCTTCCGCGGCCGCGAGATGGCGCACAAAGAGCTCGGTCAAGCCATGCTTGACAAGATCTTCACCCTGATCGCTGAAGATTGCGAAGTTGTCCAAGAGGGCAAGCCGCAATTTGCCGGACGCAACTTATCAATCGGAATACGGAAGAAGTAATTTTCCTACTTCCACGGTTCCCTGATCGCACTTTAGAATATTAACCGTGACTATCATCAATTTCGTTGAGCAAACTCATTATATACAAGCTCACGATATATTAGTCATATTAACTTAAAGGAAAACCTATATGCCAAAGTTAAAAACGCATAAAGGCACCGCTAAACGCATCAAGATTACCGGCTCTGGTAAACTTGCTCGTGAGCGCGCCTATGGCAACCACATTCTTGCCAAAAAATCCAAAGCCCGCAAGCGCAACATGAAAACTGCTGCTTTCGTTAAGGGTAAAATTGCTAAAAACGTTAAAACTGCATTAGGAGCTTAGCATGAGAGTTAAACGTGGTGTGCCTGCTCGGGCCAAACATAAGAAAATTTTGAACGCTGCAAAGGGGATGCAACATTACCGCACCCGCAGCTATCGCTTAGCTAAGCAGGGTGTGATTAAATCCCTTCGCTACAGCTATCGTGATCGCCGCAATCGCAAGCGTGATTTGCGCGCACTTTGGATCACTCGTATCAACAATGCTTCGCGCGACCTCGGTATTTCTTATTCTCAGCTGATGGCTGGTCTCAAGAAAAACGGTACCACCATTGATCGCAAGATTCTTGCCGAATTAGCCGTCAACCAGCCGGAAGCATTCAAAGCCGTCGTTAACACCGTAAAGGAGAGCAAATAATGGCAGTCTGCGAAATCAGTGGCAAAGGCAAAATGTACGGTCATAACGTTTCGTTCTCGCAACGCAAGACCCGCAAAGTTTTCAAGCCTAACGTTCAGAAGAAAACCTTGATCGTTGATGGTCAAAAAGTCAAAGTCAACGTCGCAACCTCGACTTTGCGCACTCTCAAGAAAAAAGGTCTGATCAAATAATTTATCGGATTTTCGATTTTTAGTTAACACAATTTTAATCTCAAATCATTTTAGCTAAAACTTACTAAATCTGTACAAAAAATTAGCCCCGCAGGGCTAATTTTTTAAGCTCTCAATAAGCCGGGTTCTGTAGCGCTCCTTGCGGAGTTAGCCGACAATCATCTATCTAGTCTACAAATTGCTTTGCATATCTAGCGGTGAGCGTGCATCCTCTGGCTAAGGTTTTCTAGCACTCCTTGCAGCTAACAGGGTTTGCCCCTACCGCATGTCACCATGCGACACTGTGAGCTCTTACCTCACTCTTTTCACCCTTACCACGGAGGCTAGAATCACCAAAATCGGTGTTTTCTCTGTATGAAGCGCGTCTTCATCGACGAGCGAATACAGAAAAACGCCAAGTTTGGTGATCCTAGTCCCGCGGCGGTTTATGTTTCTGTGGTACTTTCCCTACTCTCACGAGCGGTCGCCGTTAGCGACTGTTATGCCATGTGCTGCCCGGACTTTCCTCTTGGACTCCCAAGCGATTGTCTTTCGAACTTATTTCTATCGTACCATATTATATCAACAAAATCAAGCACAAGCCCTTCCGAGGCACACCGCACCCCCGACCAACACCCGCCCTATTCCTGGAACTGACAATCCACCGCCGCATTCGCCTGGCTATCCGCCTTCATATTCTGCTCGCGCGACACGTGCACGAACGCACACGCCTCAAAGTTCTTTAACAGCTCCTGAATATCATCGTAAATCGCCATCAAATCCGGATTCTTTACCTTATAGATGCCATTCATCTGGTTAATCATCATCAAATTATCCCCCACGAACCGCACCGACTTCAAGCCCAGCTCGATCGCCTTCTCACAGCCCAGCTTCAGCGCATAATATTCTGCCACTCTCGAGGTCGCAAAGCCAATAAACTCGCCTCCACTCGCCAAAACCGTACCGTCCACCCCCACGATATGATAACCAATCCCCGACGGACCCGGATTCCCCCGGCTCGCCCCGTCGACATACACCGTCGCGCTATTCGCCACCGTCTTGTAATTCGTCTTCTGAGCACCCGACCGCCACTCAATCTCCAGCGCCGCCAAGCTCGCCTCATCCAACCGATAGTTCGCCAGCTCGTCCACCTTCACGTACTTATAAGCCGTATACCGCTCCTGCGGCACAATTTTCGTCTCTTTCGGCAATTTCACACTATATATTATATATAGGTTGCTCAGCTGACTCGCCCCCTGCGGCGCCAAAAAAGTAATCACATCTCTCAGTTCCGTCCGCTCCGACGCCTCGATGCCCAAATACTCATCCAGCATCCGGTCCATCGCCTCTTCCGGCTGCTCACCAAACCGAATCTTCCCCGTCGGGATCTCCCAAGTCGGCACCCCGTCCGAACGACCCTGTGCCTTCTTCATGATCAAAACTTCCTGTTCGTTTTGAATAATCCCTGCTACTCGAATCCGCTGTTTCACACTTTATCCTAAATAAATCAACTCTTTCACTTATTGTATCATGTCTTAAGCACTTTTTGACCCAAAACTTCTCAAAACCGCCCAACTTCCCCCCAACCATCAAACTTCCCCAACCAAACTATCCAACTACTCAAAACTATCCAACTTGCCAAAACCATCAAAAAGCCCCGATGACGATGTTTTCCCTGTAGTAAATACAAGGTGGGTAAGATCTTATGCGACACTTCCGCAGAAGTGAGCCACGAAATCCCTATACATGATTATTCAGGAAAATCATGCCGCCATCAGGGTTACCTCTATTGTATCATACCATCACCCCAGATAGCAATAGCTATCCCCAATAATGCGTTCTATGCCCCGACCAACCAGCCAAAACCGGTCAAAATCCCGCTCATCGCGCTCCCCAACAGATTAGAAATAAAAGTCGGCGCCAAAATCACAATCAACATCACGATCACAATTCCCCACCGTTCCATCCCGTCCATCACGTTGCGCACGCCATCTGGCGCAATCGCGTACAGAATCCTCGAGCCATCTAACGGCGGGATCGGTACTAAGTTAAAAATCCCGAACCCCAAGTTCACCATCACCATCTCCACCGCAATCAGCCCCCACAAATTCGTCGCATAGAACAGCGCTCCGTTCTGCAAGCCAATCGCGCCCGTCCAGTAGCCAATCAAAAAACTCACCAACGCCAGCACAAAATTCGTCAATGGCCCCGCTACCGCCACCAACGCCATCCCCCACACGCCCCATTTCAGCTTGTGCGGATTTACCGGTACCGGCTTCGCCCCGCCAAAAATCGCCCCGCCCATCATATACATCATTACCGGAATCAAAATCGACATCATCGGGTCCAAATGTTTCGCCGGATTCAGCGTCAACCGCCCGTCGTCCTTCGCCGTCGTATCGCCCAGCCAATACGCTACCAGACCATGCGCCAGCTCATGCAGCACCATTGACACCAAAATCACCCCCAATACCACCACTAGCGTCAAAATACTATTTCCCATTCCTCTCCTAAATTAGAGCCACCACGTCCAAAGTCGTCGGCAAAGCCTCAAAGCTCTTCAGCTTGTACTTCTTCTCGGTCCGCGGTGTCAATTTCAGCTCCGTCACCATCCCATCCACGTTCCCCATCAAGACCACCACCTTCGGATCGATCTCACGGACTGCCCTCACCGAGCTCGTACACAGCACATCCGCCACACCCAGCTCATCCAAAGCCGCCGCTTCGTCCAATCCACCAATAATCCCGATATGCACATTCCCCACCACTACATCATAAACTGTCTTGTTGCTCGCCGTCGCAATCCCCCGAATCGCCACGTCACCAATCTCAAACTCGCCTGGCCCCTCAATCTTCCCCACTTCCAAGTTCGCATCGATCGTCTCGTCCGCGATATTGAACTTAATACTCGTCTTCTTCGTGGTTAAAATAATTTCGTCTGGATCTTTACATTCAATTTCAAACATTTACCTCTCCTCTAAATCTCCGCCCCGCCACTCTTAATTATACCTTCTGGATCATACAATTCGTTGATTTCCATGTCTTCCAGAATCCCCATCACGAACCGATCTTTCACACTCACGCGATATAGATAATCGTCTCTACCGAGAATTACATAATCCAGCGGTTTCCCTTGCTTCTTCTCTACCACCTGCGCCCAGTTCGTCAATTTCTTCGTCTTATCATCCCCCACGATTAGCAAATCAATCCCGTCCTGCCCTGGCACCCGATTAAACAGCGCCATCGCGCGCAGATATCGCGACACCGGCCGAATATACTCATCCCAGCCGTTCGACATTCTCCGCCGCACATCCTGCATCGTCACCGAGCTCGCGATCATCGCCTTCCGTGGCGCAAACATCTCCTGAAAAGCGTGCGCGAACTTGTGCTTCATATTCGCCGCATAGTACACCTTGTTGTCAAAAGCCTCACTCCGTATCACACCAATCGATTCCAAATTCATCAATTCCCGCCGCACCGAATGGATCTGCTCCTCCACTAGACGCGTAATTTCCCGCACGTAATAAGATTTATTCGTATTTGCAAAGAATAGTTCCAAAAGTTTCGCTCGCGTCTTCGAGCCGAACAATTTTTCTATCGGAGTATTAGTTTCTTTGCTCATCCTGTATACATTTTATCACGTAATCCCTGATTTCCGCAAGAGGCAACCACTTAATATTTTTGTTCCGCTTAAACCACGTTAGCTGCCGTTTCGCCAAGTGCCAATCGTCCAGCACGAATAGTTCCTTCGCCCGCTCTAAGCTATATTCGCCCTGCAGATACCCCCACGCAAACTGATAAATATTGCTCTTCATGGCCTGGCTTCCCCATCCATACTCCGCCACTAAGCGTCGCGTCTCCTCAAACAATTCCTGTACAAATAAATTGTCCGCCCGTAGCGTAATCCTCTCTCGCAACTTCTCCGGGGTAGTTTGCACACCAATGAGCAAATAATTTGTACATATATTTTTTCGGTCATCCTGGCTAATTTTCTTTTGTTCAGTGAATTGATAATCGTACACCAGCGCGTCGATATATAATCCCGTCCCACCCACGATCATCGGCAACTTACCCCGCTGCCTAATTTCCGCAATTTTCGCTTCCGCATAAGCCTTCCAATCCGCCACGGTAAACCGCTCGTCCGGCCGCACTATTCCAATTCCCCAATGCGGTATGCCAGCTTGCTCCTCTAGCGACGGTGCCGCCGTCCCCAGTTCCATTCCCTGATAAATCGCCCGCGAATCCGCCGAAATAATCTCCACCCCCGTAAATCCACAAAACTCGCCCCGCTCTCGCACCTGCTTTTCGACATATTTAGCAATCTCAATCGACACCCCCGTTTTCCCGCTCGCTGTCGGGCCTAGAATCACTACTGTTTTATCAAATTTTGTCATTTTCGCATGACATACTTTGCAAAAAATTCGCCAATTCGCTCAGTTTTACCGTTTCTTCCCCGTCTCGCAAACGCACACTCACCGTGCCCGCCTCTGCGTCACGCGCCCCCACGATCAATACTACCGGGATTCTCAACTCCGTAGCCCGCTTAATCTTCTTCCCTAAGCTATCATCACTCAAATCCAACGAATACCGCAACTCATTATGCTTCACCGGCTCCTCCAGCTCCACCCCTGCTAGAATCTCCTCAACCTTATGCGCATAATCTTCCGCCTCCGCACTCACCGTCAAGACCCTTACCTGTTCCGGCGCGCACCACAACGGGAACCATCCCGCCGTATGCTCAATAAACACGCTCATAAAGCGCTCAATCGAGCCCAACGTCGCATGGTGAATCATCACTGGGCGCTCTTTCTCACCCTTTTCATTCGTAAACTCCAGCTCAAACCGCTCCGGCTGCACGAAGTCCAGCTGCACCGTCGCCACCTGATGTTCGCGGCCAATCGCATCCTCCGCCATGAAGTCAATCTTCGGTCCGTAGAACGCCGCCTCGCCTTCCTGTTCGAAGTAATCCAGGCCGTTCTCTTCCGCCGCCTCTTTCAGCTGCGCCTGCGCCATCTTCCAGAGCTCTGGATCGCCTAAGTACTTATCCGTATCGTCCCGATAGCTCAAGCGCGCCCGCAACTTCTCCATCCCTACCGTACTGTACAGCTTCCGCACAATCTTCACCAGCGTCTGGATTTCATCCTTAATCTGATCCTTCCGGCAGAACACATGCGAATCATCCTGCGTCAGCGATCGCACCCGCGACAAACCACCCAATTCCCCCGTCTTCTCATCGCGATAATCCGTCGTCGCCTCCATGTAACGCACCGGCATCTCCTTATAAGTGCGCGGTCTCGAAGCGAAAATCTGCGCATGGTGTGGACAGTTCATCGGCTTCATCGCAAATTCTTCCCCGTTCACCTGCGAATGCACCATAAAGAGCTCGTCGCCAAACTTCGCATAATGCCCCGACTTCTTGTACAAATCCACCTTCGTAATATGCGGCGTCCAAACTTTCTTAAACCCAGCCTTTCCGCGCAAACCCAACGAAAACTCACTCAGTTCTTCGCGCAGCACCGTCCCTCTCGGCGTAAACAGTGGCAACCCCGCCCCCACCAAATCCGAGAAGCAGAACAAATCCAATTCCTTCCCTAATTTCCGGTGGTCGCGCCGCTTCGCCTCTTCCTGCCGCGCCAGATAATCCGCCAGCTCTTCCTCGGTCGCAAAGGCCAGACCGTAAATCCGCGTCAACATCTCGCGCTTCTCGTCCCCTCGCCAATACGCCCCGGCAATCTTGTTCAGCTTGAAGGCACCAATCTCGTCCAGCTTCTCAATATGCGGCCCCTTACAGAGATCCGTAAACAAAACCTCCCCCGTCCGCGGATCCACCAAATCATAGAAACTAATCGTCTCCCCTTCTGGCAGCTCCTCAATCAACTCGATTTTGTACTTCTGTCCATTCTCTCGCGCCCAATTCAGAGCCTCTTCCTGACTCACCTCACGACGCTTCATTTCGCACTTCCGCG
The DNA here is from genome assembly GCA_964618675.1 of uncultured Candidatus Saccharibacteria bacterium. Lineage (GTDB taxonomy): Bacteria > Patescibacteriota > Saccharimonadia > Saccharimonadales > Saccharimonadaceae > Nanosyncoccus. The sequence goes on from CAZUBN010000005.1 coordinate 25,012, forward strand.
CGATAATTCCCCGCATCTTTTTCTCAATCTTCTGCAGATCCTCGTCGTTGACCTTCTCCCCGCCGAAGTCCATATCATAATAGAATCCCGTGTCAATCGCCGGCCCAATCCCAAAAGTTGTTGTCGGATAAAGCTCCTTCACCGCAGCTGCCATCACATGGCTCAACGTATGCCGCATCTTTTCGACTTGTTCTTCCATAGCTTTATCCTTTCTCTGGTTTTTCCAGTATTACCTGTTCATTATACCATAAAATTCACCACCCTGTCGCCTTATCCCCAAAATCCCCCGCCGCCAGCCGACCTCTCGTCATGATTTCTCTCCCCTTCCCCCTCTAGCATAATTAACAAAATATGGTATAATATAGGATAGAAGCCCCGCTTCGCACATTTCAAAATCTGAAAGGATGATTTTCATGAGTACTAGCCATATCCTCACTCCGCCCACCCCTGATTTCGTTGGTCGCCTCCAAGATATCGATTCCACTATCACCTTCCTGCGCGGCATGTTTCTCGGTTGCCGGATGGAAACCAGCCTCCGCGCGCTCGGCTACATGATCCAACGCCACTCCGGCCAAACCCGCAACGACGGCCAGCCCTACATCGTCCACCCGCTCGCCATGGTCAGCCACGCCATGTCTATCAACGACCCCAATATCACCGACGACCTGGTCGCCACCCTCCTCCTTCACGACGTCTGCGAAGACACCGGCGTCGCCATCGGCGATCTCCCCTTCCGCGGCGCCGTCAAAAACGGCGTCAAGTACATGTCGCTGATTCGCTTCAACGACGAATCGAAGTACGCGCTCAAGAAACGTTTCTACAACGAACTGTTAGAGAGCAAAGAAGCCACCATCGGCAAAGGTTTCGACCGCTACAACAACCTCACCACCATGTCCGCCACCTTCCCCGCCGAGAAAATCCGCAAAAACGTCGTCGAGACCGACCTGCTGCTACTGCCCACCCTCAAGCGCGCCGAGGAACTCTGGCCCGAAGCCTCCAACCTCCTCCGCCTCCTCCGTATGAGCATCCGCGGCATCAACGACATTTACGCCCTCGCCTACCAAGTCCAGCTCTCCGACCCCCGTTTCATCAACGCTCCCGAAGCCGTCGACTGCAGCAGCCTGCTCACCCAAGCTTGACCATGATAGACCGCTTATTTTCAATCATCCCGCCTTCAGCCGCCCCCTCCGGGCGGCTTTATTTTGTTATTCATGCCCACTCACGGTTCCCCACTCCCGGCTCATCCACCTTGCCCAATCCTCACATGATGTGGTATAATACAGCTATTGGGCCGCTAGCTCAGTTGGCTAGAGCGCCTCGTTTACACCGAGGAGGTCGGGGGTTCGAGCCCCTCGCGGCCCACCATTATGCAAAAGGAGCCTACCTGGCTCATTTTTGTTACGCTCATTTTTGCTACATCGCAACGTTCAAAAGAAAAATGAACCTCTGAACCCCCGCGAAAAGCCGTTTTCTCTCTTTACTTTTCACTTCAAATCGTGTATAATGCACTAAAGAGTTATCAATTTTTTATTAATTAACCTCGAGGAAACATAATGCCGATTATTAAATCTGCGAAAAAGGCCGCTCGTCAATCTGTCAAGCGTACCGCCCACAATCAAGCCATCAAAAGCGATATCAAGACCGCTCTTAAGACTTTCAAGGCTAATCCTACCCCAGAGAACATGTCTAAAGCTCAATCCGAGTACGACAAAGCCGTCAAGAAGGGTCTTCTCAAGAAAAATACCGCTTCTCGTCGCAAGGCTAACCTAGCAAAAATCGCTAAGGCTGCCAAAGCTACTGCCTAATCTAGGTATCACACATCAAGACCAGCCCAGCTGGTCTTTTTTATTAGCACATCCCAATCAGTTTCCCACCACTGTCAATAGCAAAACGAACTTGTACAGCCTATACAAGTTCACCCGACTACAGCCCCAAGCCCCCTACAACTCCCCCGCCTCCAGCAGCCAACTCTTCACCAGCAGCCACGGCTCTACACTCGTGCTTTTCATTTCCATATCCGTCCGCGCCAGCGTCTTCACCAGCTTCCGCTCCCGTTCCGCCCCACCACTCTGCTCGAACTTCTTTAGCGCCTGCGTCACCAACAACCCGAAAAACATATACGGATCCTGCTCCAACTCAATCTTCTCTACCATCGCCACCGCCGCCGGACCATCCCTGAGCGCCGTATCGAGCACGTTAAACACCGCCCGCGCCTCCGGCTTCACCAGTTCGGTACTCTCCAGCATCTCCACCCCCGCCTCTTTCAGCCGCTTGTAGCCACTCGAACGCTTATCGATCTTCCCCTCCCAAATCGCCACGCGGTTCCCCGTCTCAGCGTAATCCGCCACCTTTTCCCAAACTGCGCCGTTCTCGCCCACGTCCTTCAGCAAAATCTTCCGCTCCGCCGTCTCAAACAGCGACGTCCCCTGGAAAATACTCGGCAAATCCGCCACCGTCAAATTCTCCCCCTCAAATACCTCATACTCCCCACCGAGGAACTGCCTCACCTTCTTTTCCGCTTCCAGCCGATTCGCCCCGAAAAATATCTTCAGCATTCCCTATTGCCCCGCTCGCTCTATGGACGCAGTATTTTTCGATGAGCCCCCCAACTTCTGACATTTCGGACAATAATGCGTCCCCCTCCCCGCCACGCGCGTCTTCAAAATCGTCTCCCCGCACCTAATACACGGCCTGCCTTCCCTGCGAAAGACCTGCGCAAAGTTCTCTAGATAACTCCCCGTACTCCCATCCGGCTTCACATACGTCGCCATCGTCGAGCCGCCCGAATCGATCGACGCCATCATCACACTCCGCGCCCCCTCCAGAATCAGCCCTACCTGCGCTTCCGACAGTTCGCCCGCCTTCGTCGCCGGATGCACGCTTGCATAAAAAAGTGATTCGTCCGCATAAATATTCCCCAGCCCAGCAATAATTTTTTGGTCCAGGAGCACCGCCTTGATCGGCGCCTTCGCATGCCGCTGGCACTGTGAATACAATTCTTGTACAGTCATCTCCCACGGCTCTTTCGCCAGCTCCGCGATGAACTTTTCTTGTTCAACCGCCTCTGTTGGCAGCACTTTTACGAAGCCAAACTTCCGCTGATCATTAAAATACAACGTCCCCTCTTCAAACTCGAACGTCACCCGCGTCTGCGCGTTCGGCAAATCCGCTGTAAAATTTTTGCTCGGATGCCCCGCCGCGAACTGATGTTTGACCATCTCGTCATATTCTTCCTGCACCAGCCCTTCCGACGACGCCGCTCGCACAAAAGCTGCATCCCGCCAAATCAGCTGCCCCGTCATCCGCAGATGTATCATCATCGTATAATTATTGCTCAGGTCGATCAGTAGCGCCTTACCCCGCCGCCTCAGCCCAGTCACCACCTCATCCACCACCTTCGCTTCATCCCCCACGAAAGCCTTCTGCGTATTCTTATCCACCTCCACCTGGATAATTTTCTTCTTCAAAATCAGCGGTTCCAAACCCCGCTTAATCGTCTCTACCTCTGGTAACTCTGGCATAATACCTCTATTATACCACCCCCTCCCAGAATATGTTACAATACCTATATGAATACATCGCAACGCGCACAATCTTGGCGCAAACCTTTACTTATCATCTTGGCCGCCCTCGCCCTCATCGCCACTGTGCTTGTCTTAATTCTCCGTTTCGCCGTCCCGAGCCTTCATCAGGCCGAGACTACCGCCAACCTCGACATCCCTGGCAATGCACCGCCCTATCACTTCGACTACTCGTGGAGCGAAAAGTCCCCCTATATCGCCCACGCCCTCGGCGGCATCCTCGGTGAGAGCTATACTAATTCCTACGAAGCCTTCCTCCTCAATTACCAACTCGGCCAGCGCCTCTTCGAGGTTGATCTAATTCCAGCCGATGATGGCCATGTCGTCGCCGTGCACGACCCCTTACCCACCGACGGCCACGATGGCCCGGTTACGGTTAATAGTTTCCTCTCCGCGTTGACGAATGACAAATACCATCGTCTCTCCTTCGCCGACCTCGTCCGCATCCTCACCCGTTATCCCGACGTCTATATTATCACCGATACGAAATACACCAAGCCAGCCCAAGTCCTCGCCCAGTTTAACGACATGGTCCAGACCGCCCGCGATATCGACAGCACCGTCCTCGACCGCTTCGTTATCCAGATTTACAACCAAGCCATGCTCAGCACCGTCATGCAGACCTACCCCTGGAAATCCGTCATTTACACCCTTTACAACGATCCCTCTTGGACTCCTGAGAATGTCCAGACCTTCGCCGCCAGCTCCGGTGTGAAATACATTACTATGTGGGGCAGTTGGGTCACCCCTGAAATTACCCAACTTTGGACCAGCAACGGCATCAAAATCGCCGCTCACACCATCAACGACCACACCGTCGCCGACCAACTCCGCTCACTCGGCGTCAGCAATATTTATACCGACTTTCTCCTCCCCTAACTCCGACCTACAACCTACAACTCGCCCCAGTTATTCCCGGCGCTCACTTCCACCGCCAGCTTCACCTTTAGCTCTGGCGCCACACCTTCCATCTCTTGCTGTAGAATCTCACCCACCACGTTCTCCAGCCCTTCGTCACACTCCACGATCAGCGAATCATGCACCTGCATCACCATCTTTGCCTTCGCCATCTCGTCGCTACCAAACGTCTCTTCCAGCCGCTGCTCCACCTTCAGCATTGCTCGCTTCATCAGATCCGCTTCCGTTCCCTGGATCGGCATATTCTGCGCTGCCCTCTCCGCCCCCGTCCGCACGATGAAGTTCGCCGAATGCACATCTGGTGTCGGACGCCGGCGCCCATACAATGTCTCGACGTACCCCTGTTCGCGTGCCTGTTTCAGAATCTGATCCAGATACTCCTTCACCGGCTTGCGCATCTCGAAATAATGTTCAATGAACCTCTTCGCCTCATCATAGCCCATCCCCGCCGCCACCGCCAAGCCTCGAATACTCATCCCGTACAAAATCCCGAAGTTAATCACCTTCGCCGCTCGCCGCTGCGCCTTCGTCACCTTGTCCATCGGCACACCAAAGGCCTCCGCCGCCGTCTTCGTATGAATATCCACATCATCATTAAAGTCATTCACCAGCGCTTCATCCCCTGACAAAGCCGCCGCCAATCTCAGCTCGAACTGTGAATAATCCGCGCTAACCAACACTTTACCTTCATCGGCCACGAACCCCGTCCTAATCCGCCGTCCCGCCTCAGTCCGCACCGGAATATTCTGCAAGTTCGGATTTGTCGAGGACAGCCTCCCCGTCGCCGTCACGTTCTGGTTAAAAGTCGTATGCACCCGATCATTCATGTCCGCCAGCTCTGGCAACGGCACAATATAGGTCGACAGCAGCTTCGCCGCCTCCCGGTACTCCTTAATTTTCCCGATAATCTCGTGCTCCCCCTCCAGCTTATCCAGCTCCTTCACCCCTGTCGAATAGCCCCGCGCCGTCTTCTTAATCCCCTTCGTCGGCAGCCCCATCTTATCAAACAGCACCTCAGAAAGCTGCACCGGCGAATTTACATTGAACTCTTGCCCCGCCAGCTTCCAAATCTCCTGTTCAATCCGTTGCGTTTCCCCCGCAAATTCCGTCTTCAACTCGTCAAAATACGCCCGATCAATTTTCATCCCCACCGCTTCCATCTTGTACAAAACTGGTATCAGGGGTAGATCGAACTGTTCAAAAATTTTATACAGCCCGGGATACTGCGTAAACTCCTCTTTTTGGCGCTCATATTCCGCCGTTTCCTCACCCCGTTCCACCATTCTCTCTAGCGGATTCAGCAAGAACCTCCCCTGGCCTAAGTCCCAAAACTTCATCCCCGCTAAGACCTTCTCTGCCACCATCAAATTCTTATGCATCAAATCTTTCACGTCCCAGCTCACCAACACATCACCGCAATAATGTGGTACTTCGAACATCATCTGATTCTGCGCGATACCCAGCTTCTTCGCTTTCGCTGCCGTCAGTGGTTTCTGGGGGTCATCCGCCGGCTTCATGTCCCAAGATTTCAAGAACTTCCCCATCAGAGTCCGGAACTCCAGCTTCTTCAGCGCCGCCATCACCCTATCCTTATCAATCACCAGATCCGGCAAACTATCCAGTTTCACCGGCGCATCGGTCATAATCTTTGCCAAAAAGTACGACATCTTCGCACTCTCTCGCCCCTCTTCCAACTTCTGCCGCACGGCACCCTTCACTTCGTCCAGATGCTCATAAATCCCGTCCAACGCTCCATATTCCGCCAGCAACCTTACCGCCGTCTTCTCCCCAATCCCCGGCACCCCAGGAATATTATCCGAAGCATCACCTTTCAGCGCCTTCAAGTCCAAAAACTGCGCCTTCTTAATCCCATACTTCTGCTCCACCGCCGCCACATCCAGTTCTTCCAGCTTCGTAAATCCCTTCAGCACCCGGTACATACGCGTATTTTCATCCACCACCTGCAACATATCCAGGTCAGACGACACAATATACGTCTCCCATTCGTCTACTAACGCTGTCTTTTCATTATTTACTGAAGAGACGTCAGTGGCGATGCTCTGCAAGGCGGCGGGAGCATCGGAGCGAGCCGTACTTACCGTACGGTGAGCGAGACGCGCATCCGCCAACGACGCAGAGCGCGCCAATGCCGTCTCTTCATCGGCTTGCAATGCGAGCGTTCCGATAATATCATCCGCCTCATACCCATCGCACTCCACAAAGCTCCACCCCAGCGCCACAACCAGCTCCTCCAACATCGGAATCTGCGCGTAAAAATCATCATCCGGCTTCTTCCGCCCCGCCTTATACTCGGCGAAAACCGCCTTTCGCTTCGCGGTCGAGCTCTTCGAATCCCACGCAACCACCACTTTCGTCGGGTCCAGTTGCCGCACAATCTCCATCGCAATCGCCGCAAATCCATACACACCCCCGGTTGGCGTCCCGTCACTCGTGCTCAAAGCCCCCATCGCATAGTAACCGCGATAAAATACTGATTTTCCGTCTATGATCACCAACCTCTTCATATAGTTATTATAGCATACCTCCCTTCTTCTCCGTCCATTCATGCTATAATATCTTTATGACAGATTCCAGAGACATTAAAATCATCGCCCTTGTCGGCATGAGCGGCAGCGGCAAATCCGTCGCCATCGACTACCTCACCGAACGTGGTATCCCGAAAGTCTACTTCGGCGGCATGATCTACAAAGAAATGCAGAAGCGCGGCATCGAGCGCACACCCGACGGCGAAAGCGAAAAGCAATTCCGCGAAATGATCCGCCAGACCGAAGGTCAAGATTGGGTCGTCCGCCAAGCCATCGCCGAGGTTAAAGACCTCATCGCCGCCGGTCAGAAGCGCATCGTCCTCGACGGAGTTTACTCCTGGACCGAATACAAGATTCTCAAGCATGAGTTCCCTGGTTATCTCACTTTTATCGCCGTCGTTGCCCCCAAGCAGCTCCGTTATGACCGAGTCGCCCGCCGCCCCGAGCGCCCCTTCGACGCCAAGGCCATTCGCGAGCGCGACATCAGCGAAATCGAGAACCTCGAAAAAGGTGGCCCTATTGCCGCCGCTGACTTTTACATCATGAACGACGGCACCATCGACCACCTCCAGTCCCAGCTCAAAGCCATCCTCTCCGCTATCGACTTCTAGTCCGCGCTACCGTTGCGCCTCATACATCTTCGTTGCCAAATTACTCATCGTATTAAACGCGCTCAGCATCGCTCGCGTATCTCCAGTCTCAATCGGCGCAATCTTATCCAAATCCGGGCAATTCTTCGCCACCCACTCCCGCTGCGCGCTCTGTTTTTCGTTCATTTCCTTCCGCAGGGTCTCTTTCATCTCCTCATCCTGATCCGGGTCTTCCTTGTAGTAATTCTGGTAAGCGTGCGCATAAGCCAACGATTTCGCCAGCCAGCCCTCACCATACTTGCTAATCTCATCATTCCCTGATTCCTTCAGCGCCTCTGCCGCCGCCTTGAACTCGGCATCAGTGCTGTCACCTTGCAAATCATCCACCAACAGCACGAACTTATGCCAGGCTTGATAAATCTTCATCTTACTATCCAGCTCCTTTTGTTCTGGGAAGACCGCCTCATACTTCTCGACAAACTTCTCATACCGCGCGTGCAAATCTTTATCCCGCTGGATCCCCGCCGTCGTCCCGAGTTCCTTCACCAGATCTTCCGTATCCTCCCGCGCCGCCAAACAACCATTCACATAGCTAGTATAAGCCTTGTTGTCGACGTAAGCCGCCTGCACGTACTCCACCACGCTCTCACAGTCAAAATCATCGTGCAGCGTATAAACTTTCGGCCGTAATTCTGTGATAATATCCTGCGTCCGCTCGTAATCCACCTTTAGCACAATCAACAGGACTACCGCCACCACCACGAGTACGACCACTACGCCCGCCGCTATCCCGCCTCCCCAGGCTAACTTCTTCTTAAAAGCCGGACTCATCGGCGTATGTGGCGCCTTCACGCCTACCGATCCAACTGCCACCCGCTCCGCTGCCACACTCGACTTCGCCACCATTCCACCGGCATCACTCACCCCCGCCTGCACATGTCCTACGACCTTATAACCTTTCGCTGCCAGACCTTCATCACCTTGCGCCAGCAGGATAATCCCCTCTACCAAACCCCAGATCACACTCCCCACCATCAATAACCAGCCAAAGATCATAATCCAGCGGTACATACTCACCGTATTCATTACGGTATAAATATTCCTCGACACCACTGTCACATTTATCAAGACCGCCCCCACAATACAAATCGCCAAACCCGCCACCATCATCCCGACGTGGATCAGCGCGTTCCGCTTGCGCCCTAGATACCAATCGTGCGCCCCGAAACCGCCCAAAATAATCCCAAATATCCCCGCTGTTGTCGCCGACTTAAACTGATTCATTTGCCTCCATTCTTATTCTTTCCATTATACCACGCCTTGCCTAGCACTACCTTCACCGGGCGCTCCGCCTTGGTCACGCTCACTGTCTGCAGCTCTCGCTCCTCATATTCCCCCTCCGCATGTAGTTCCACCCTACTCACTTGAGCAAATTTCATCTCATCTCGCTCCGTAGGTAACCCCGGAATCACCTTCCGCATACTTTTCATCATGAAACTCAGCAAACCGCCTAATCTCCCCAGGCTCTGCATCGTACTAGCAAATTCTTTCGGCCGCTGATACCAATCACCACCCTTCATAATCCCCGCCACTTTCGCACCATTCACCGCCAAATAATCCGTACAATCCTTTCGCCACCGTCTACCATTCCATTCCCCCTCCGGCAGCACGTACTTCTTCCCCTTACGAAAATACCATTTCACCAGCTGCCGAATCGAGAAACCCAGCTTCTTCTTACCGGTCTGTAACTGCCGCCTCACTTTCGGCTCGTCAAAAATCTCCGTCGCCTTCGCCAGCATCCCCATCGTGAAATAAGCCACCGCATAGCGCCACAGTTCACCGTCCGCCCGCACTTCCAGTGGATACAGTCGAGCAATTCTCCCCGCCTCATAACTTTCCATAATTTCCTGAATACCACCGATAAACTCCCCACCATACTCTACCGGTCGCTCTATCCGCAGCATTTTCGCAATATCGTTAAAGTTACCATACCCCAAGACCCCCAGTACGACGTCCTTCTCCGCCTGCATGATCGCATTTACCGTCATCGCCACCGTGCCGTCTCCTCCGGCCACTACTACCAAATCCCCATCGTTCAGCAACCCAGCAATCGTCTTCCGATTCTCCTCGAAACCCGACTCCTTAATCTCGTACCGCCCCACCATCCAGCCCCGCACTTTCCGTGCTGGCTCTAGCACCTCCTTCGTCACCGTCTCATAATGCGACGACCTCGGATTATAAACGATGAATAATCGCTTCACTCAGCTCCACCTAGATATTGATATTTAAACTTCCCGGAACTAGCCAGTTTAACAGCGTATACATCAACGCCCACACCACCAGACCAATCACAATATCAATCAAGCGCTTCTTCGCCACCGCCACTTGCTGCGGATTATCGCGCGCCGTCATATACATAATACCAGCAATCACCACCCCTAGCGTCGCCGCCGCCCCCAAACCGTACACTAGAATCTTCAATACCAGCGTCAACATACCATCAATCGTCATGTTTTCATCTAAAATACTCGTACTCGGAGTACTCGCTGCCATCGCACTCCCCGCCATCAGTAACGTCGCACTCAGCATCGTCCCCGCTGCCGCCAATTTCTGCCAAATTTTTCGCATCATTCCTCCTATTTCAAATATTCGTGCAACTTTTTCGTTTGCTTATGTTTGCGCAACTTCGACAACGCCTTCGCCTCAATCTGGCGAATCCGCTCCCTCGTCACCGAAAACTCATTCCCCACCTCTTCCAGCGTATGCGACCTTCCCCCACCAATCCCAAACCGCAAACGAATAATCTTCTGCTCGCGTTCGCTTAGTGTCGTTAGAATCTCTGCAATCTGCTCTTTGAGAATCTGATTCGCCGTCGCATCTTCCGGCGAATCCCGCTCGCTATCTTCTACGAAGTCCCCCAGCACCGATTCCTCATCGTCACCGTCTCTGCCAACGCTCGCATCCAAACTAGCAATATCCTGCTTAATCCGCATCACGTACTCAATCTTATCGACATCCATCCCCATGGCCTGCGCAATCTCCTCATTCGTCGGCTCTCGGTTCAATTCCTGCGTCAGCTTACGTGTCGTACGCAAAACTTTATTAATCGTCTCTACCATGTGCACCGGAATCCGGATCGTCCGCGCCTGATCGGCGATCGCCCGCGTAATCGCCTGGCGAATCCACCACGTCGCATAAGTCGAGAATTTGAACCCTTTATCCGGATCAAACTTCTCCACCGCTCTCAGCAAACCCGTATTACCTTCCTGAATCAGATCCAAAAAGTCCAATCCCCGCCCACCGTAACGTTTCGCAATCGACACCACCAAGCGCATGTTCGCTTCTGCCAGCTTATCCTTGGCTTTCTTATCGCCCTTCATCGCCTTCGTTGCCAGTTCCAGCTCTTCCTCTTGGCTCAAAAGCGGAATCTTGCCAATCTCACGCAAGTACATGCGCACCGAATCATCCGCGAACGCATCCACGTTATCCGCCGTAATCGCCAGCTCTTCGTCCGACAGTTCGTCCTCCGCCGCCAGCTCATCCGCCTCTGGTTCACCGAGGTCCAGCGCAACGTTCCGATCCTTTAAGATATCTTCTTCATCATTATCCATTAAACATCATCATACTAAATTTTTGCTATAAAATCAAGCCTTTAGGAGCCTCTCTTCAGAGCCATAATCTTCCGCAAAATCTCCGCCTCCCGCTCTTCATTCCCCTCTTCCTGCACCTTCGCCAGCTCTTGATTGAGCAGCTCCACCTCGCGCTTACTCATCTCCACCTTATACCGCGCCAGCAGAGCTTTCGCCTCCTTTTCTAGCGCCCCCGCTTCCCAATCCTTATACCTCGTCTCGAAGACCATCTCGAGCTCCGCCAGCTTCACTTCATCCTCCGGCAATTCCACCCCTTTAATCCCGCTCACGCCGCCATACACTAGAATCGCCTGCAAATTATCCTGCAGCCCCTGCAAAACATCCGACTCCGCCGCCAGCTCTAGAGTTTTCCGCCGCGCCGGGCTCGGTTCACTCAGTTTCTTCGCTCGCAAATCCTCCACGCTACAGTCGAGACGTCGCGCCACTAGCTGTTCATAATGCTTCCGCTCCACCGCATCGCTGATATACTTTAGTAGCTTCATCGCCACGTCCGAGTATTCACGCTTCCCCATTCCCGACGACAAGTCTAAGTTCTCCTCGTACTTATCCAGCAGCCAGTCGACCGCCGGTCGATAATTCTGCACCGCCTCCTGCCAGAGCTTCGGATCTTTCTGTATCAGCTCATCCGGATCCTTCGCCCCGTGATAATCCGAAATCACACTCAGATTAATCCCCAGATCCCCCGCCATCATAATCGCCCGCTCAGTCGCCTTCACCCCCGCCGCATCTCCGTCATACGCCAACCGCACATCCGCCGTCAACCTCGATAGAGCCTTCAAATGCAGCTCCGTCATCGCCGTTCCACTCGTCGCTACCGCCTCCCGCACGCCCGCCTGGTGCGAAGAGATGACATCCATATTCCCCTCTACAATCACCACGAAATTATTCTGTCGAATCGCCTCTTTCGCCTGCGCCAAGCCAAAAACAAACCTCCCCTTGTTAAACAACATTGTCTCCGGCGTATTCAGATACTTCGGCTCACCCTGGTCAATTACGCGCGCCGTGAACCCAATCACCCCCTGCACGTCGATAAACGGCACCATCATCCGCCCCCGGAACAAATCCCCACCATACTGATTTAGCAGCCCGCCATCTTTCAGCTCGGATTCCTTATAGCCCCGACTCGTCAAGAATTGCAACAGCGCCTTCCCCGCCTGCGGCGCATAACCAATCCGAAAGTTCTCAATCGTCCCCTTCTGCATCCCCCGCTTTTCCGAAGCGTACTGGATAATTCTCTTATTCTTCGTCAAGCAATACTGATAATACTTACAAGCCAGCTCCAACGCTTCCTTCGCCCGCACCTTCCGCTGCGCCACTTTCGCATCACCGCCCCGATACCTCGACAATTCCACCCCCGCCTGCGCCGCCAGCTTTTCCAACGCTTCACGAAAGGTAATTCCCTCCACCTCCATCACGAAGGAAAAGATATCTCCCCCCTTATTCGAAGAAAAATCGTGCCAAATCCCCTTCTCCGGTGACACCATGAACGACGGTGTCTTATCGACACCCCACGGTGAACGCCCCTTCAAAGTCCGCCCCGCCCGCTTCAATTCTATGTATCGTCCTACGACATCCTCCACCGGTAGCCGCGCCCGAATTTCCTCCTTCGCGTCATCCATATCCACAGTATAGCACATCTCCTCTATAAAATCATTCTTCACCCGCTTACTATTTATGCTATAATTATCTTATGGACAATCTTGAATACCTGCAACACATCTCCCAGTCGAATCGCCCTGTTGCTCCTGTCAAAAAATCCAAAATCTCTATGGCCCTCATCGGGAAGATTCTCCTCGGTGGCATTGTTGCTACCGCTCTCATCATCGGCGTCAGTGTTCTCTTGACTAACAAATCGAACAAATCCGAAGATCTCACCCAACAGCTCTATCTGCGCATCAATAACATCAACAAAACCGTCACCGACAACACTCGCCTGCTCAAATCTTCGCAGCTTCGCTCCATCAGCGTTTCCCTTTCCGGCACGCTGACCAACACTGCCACGCAGCTTTCTAATTACGCCGCCGCTCACAACGAAGACGGCAAAAAAGACCCCCTCACTCCCAAGACCGCCATTCTCGAAGTCGAAACCACTTCTATCAACACCTTAAACACCGTCCTCTCTAACGCCAAGCTCAACGGTTTGCTCGACCGTACTTACGCTGTCCAGATTCACCTCCAGGTCTCGCTTCTCCTCTCGATCACCAGCGAGCTAATCAATCGCTCTAGCGACGAGCCCGATCTGCTCCAGATTCTCAACCAATTCCAGTCCAGCCTCTCCGTCATCGAGCAAAATCTCGACAATTACTCCAACCCCAGCGACTAACTTGTGATTACAGGGGTAACATGTTATAATTACCCTATTATGACTACAAACGATCAAGCCAACAATCTACATAACCCTCTAAAATCATTCGCCAACAGCTCCTTTATCCGCGAGTTTAAGGAGTTTATTAACCGTGGTAGCGTCGTCGATTTAGCCATCGGTGTCGCCGTTGGCGGTGCTTTTACTGCCATCGTCAAATCTCTCGTCGATGATATCATCATGCCCGTTTCCAGTCTGCTAGCCGGTGGTCTCGACTTTTCCAGTCTCGCCATCGACATCCCCAACATCTTCGGCGCCGATACCGTCGCCCACATCGCCTACGGCAACTTCCTCCAGAACGTCGTGAATTTCCTGCTCATTGCCTTCACTATTTTCATCGTCGTCCGCACTATGAACAAAGTCAACCGTCGCAACGACGCTGAAGCCGCCGCCCAAGCCGCTGCCAAGGAAAAAGCTGACGACCGCAAAGCCGATGCCCGCGCCATCAAGGCCGCCAAAGCTGCCAACGCCGCCAATTCTACCAATTCAAAATCCAAAAACTAAGCACGGATCCGCGCACTTGCCCCACAGTACGCCATAATCACCATAAATCCTAGCAAATACGTCGACTCAAAAATCAGCGTCAACGGCACGAACCAATCGGCCCGTGACAGCTCACCAATCACGCAGAAAATCGCATAGACTAAGAACCCTACGTTCAGTGCATGCGCCACCATCCCCGCTCGCCGGCACATCACAATAATCATCGCGATCAACATCATACTAATAAACATCATCCGCGAGCTTAGTACGTGCATCAAGCTAATCGTGCTGTTCTCTCCACCCACGTCGAAGAACCCTACTGGACAGAACGACAGCCACAGCAACGCCACCGCCATCACTAACACCAATATATAATATACCTTTGGCATCTTCCACCGTTCCCCCAACCGCCACAGATACCTCCCCATCAGTGCCGCCACCACACAGTTCCCGAGTGCGAACATAATCGCACTCCAAGCTTCCAGTCCAACGTACCGACTAATCGACCAGTTCGTGTGCCAACCATATCCGCCCACCGTGCTGTTTAATACTACCGCAATCGTCGCCGTTACCACGAAAACCAAAATCGCCCCCACCATCCACTTACTTTCCGCCTGCAATCTAATTTTCTTCATTCTTCAGCTCCACTGTCATATTATAGCTTAATCTAATCAAATCATTAATCTCTTCGTCGCTCAGTTGCCCGCTTGGCACGATCTCGATGCCCCCTCTCCCGAAATACCGACTCTCCATCACCGTCTCATACTGCTCACGCAGCAATCGACTCAGCTTACTATCACAGCGTACCTGCAGAGTCTTCCGCCCCTCTACGAGGAAAACCTTCCCCTCCACCACGCTATACCAGATTTCCTCCCCCTTCTGCATCTTCGTATACTCGCCGATTCCCGTCACTTTCTCCAACTCTATCATACCTCTACCTCAACTTACCAATATACCACTTCAGCTCATCGATCGACCCCTTAATATCATCCAGCGCTCGATGCTCTTCCCGTTTTAAGAATTTCTCCTTTCGCGCCCCCTCGAAGTACACCTTCCAAGCACTCACATCCAGCATCCGATAGTGCAATCTTTTCGCCACTTCCGGCCACTCGCGATCAATAAACTTCCGATCCTGGTGAATCGAATTTCCCGCCAGGATCACTTCCTCCCCGAAATACTTATCGATAAAATCCAGCAGTTCCTGTTCTACCGCCTTTGCGCTCTTCCCCTCTGCGTTCTGCGCCATCAGCGCCGCGCGGCTCTCCGCATTCTTTTCCCAGAACTCGCCCACCATCCGCTCCTGCATCAGCTTCTCCGGCACTTTCACCACCGCCGTCATTTCCGCCATTGGCTCCAAATCCCAAGCCGTCGCAATCGCCGCCAATTCTATAATGCGGTCCTTCACCGGGTCCAGCCCAGTCATTTCCAGATCAATCCACAGTAACTTCGCTTTTTTCATCTACATCGCCTCTGGTACTTCGATGCCCAACAATCCTAAACCATGCTCCATCACGTTCAGATAAGCCTGGACAATTTTCATCAACTCCGCTTCCCGCTGACTACCCGCGACCTGAACGTGTTCGTAGAACCGCGAGAACTCCTGCGCCAATTCATATAAATACGTACAAACTTTATACGGCGCCTTCTCACCCACCGCTTC
This sequence comes from uncultured Candidatus Saccharibacteria bacterium, assembly GCA_964618675.1. Lineage (GTDB taxonomy): Bacteria > Patescibacteriota > Saccharimonadia > Saccharimonadales > Saccharimonadaceae > Nanosyncoccus. The sequence continues at coordinate 40,802 of CAZUBN010000005.1, forward strand.
TCGCAGCATCCCCTCATACTGTACAATTTTTTTACTCAGCCGCCGTTCAAAAACGTTATCCTCGGCCTCAGTTTCACTCTGTTGTACTTCTAAGGTTCCACTCTTTGCCAAGATCTTCTTCGCCCGCACCGCCGAATACAAAATGTATACACCAGAATTACCCGTCGTCGACACCGACTCTTGCGGATCGAAAACTATATCACCCCCCATCTTATACTTCAAGAATTCGTATTTAATCGCCGCCAAGACAATCTGCTCATTCGCCTGCTCACCCCCTAGCATCTCACGCACCATATCTAGAACATCCACCGCCTTCAAGAAGTTACCCTTCCGCGAAGACATCTTCACGTTCCCTGGCAACTTCACCAAACCGTGCGTCAAATGGCTCGTCCGATCTACCAATTGCGGCGCATATTCTGCCACGCTGGCCAAGACCACTCTCATGTAATCTTTTTGTTCATTGCCAGTCACCACGATCGACTCGTCAAAGCGCCAATCATCCCACTTCGTGAAAATCAGTCCCACGTCCTTCGCCTCATAGGTCGGCACGCCCTCTTGATTGATGAACACCCGCGTATGCAAGCCAATCTTCTCGCCTTTATAAACAATCGCGCCGTCGCTCTCTTCGTAAGTCGTTCCCACGTGCGCTCGCACTTCACGTAGCCCTCGATCCGCCACCGATGATTCCGGATAGTACTTGTCGAACTTCACGCCAATTCGCGCATAGAAATCCTCAAAATACTGATAGCTCAGTTCCCGCCCCCGCCAGTACAGCTGTGCCAATTGCCCCTCGTGGTCGTCCTCAGCGTTAATCCGATAAATTTCTTTGTTCAAGCGCTTAATTTCCGCCTGCGCCGCCTCATCCTCTTCGTAAGCTTGCGTCCCTTCGACGTAGGCTTTCGCAATGTCTTCAATCTTCAGCACATCAATTTCTTCCGACGACGTAACTCGCGAAGACAAAGCGTATAATGTTTTCGCCACATGCAACCCGACATCCCCTCCAAAATTCGCCCGGACCACCTTCGCCCCCGCCAGCTCCATCAGCCGCGAAATACCATCCCCCACCACCGAAGTATACAAATGTCCGACGTGTAACACCTTAAATGGATTCGGATCGGAGAACTCCGCCACCACCATTTTATCCTTGTAATCATCGATTTGCACCGCCACCTGCACACCTTCTGCATACTGACCAATCTGCGCCTTCAGCGCTGCTCCGTCCACCACAAAGTTCAAAAATCCTGGCGCCGCCACGCTCACCGCCAGCTCATCCCCCTCCAGCTCCGCTTTCAGCATTTCTGCGATCACCATCGGGCTTTTATGCACCAGCTTTGCCAGCTGCATCGCCACATTCGTCGCATAATCGGCACCGGTATTCTCTGGTGCCACCGTCACATTTACTTCCTGTTTAATTCCAAACAGCTTCTCCACCGCTGCTTGCAACTTTTCCTTAATTTCGTCCATACTCTATTCCGTTACTATCTTGATATCTACTGCTCCCACACCAGAACTAATCCTCACTAAGTTACGCCCTTGACCGTACACGGTCTCGTCGGCTTGCTTCTCGCCATTCAGCCTCACTGAGCCTAGTCCTTTATCAATTGTTAATTTATAATCAGCTTCGTCGCCGATCAAAGTCAAATCTAACTTCCCCACCCCAGAATTAATCTTGCTATCACCGCGCACCCTCGCCCGCACCTCGGACTTACCTGCGCCCAGATCGAATTTCAGATTATTCAAATCCCCCTGACGGATTTCGGTCACGCCCGCTCCCCCATCGACCTTCACACTTTCCGACGCTTCCAACCTGCCAATCGAAGTTTTACCAGCCCCGAGTTCCAGCTTTACCCGCTTCGCAATCAACCGCTCTGCCGTCAAAGTCCCCGCTCCGGTACTGATCTTCACATCCTCAAACTTCACGTTCTCTGGTACGTAAATCACCACTTCACAATCTTTCCAGAATTGCGTCAACGACCAGTGCGACTTCTCTACCACCTGCAACGTTCCGTTCTCTTCCCAACTCGTAATGTGCTCGTTATTCGTCTCGACACGCACTTGCTCGTCTTCCCGCGAGTCCACCATCTGCACTTTGGTCGCACCCACGCTAATCTCTAGATTCTTAATTCGCTGACGTTCCGACACTTCTTCCTGCCAAATCGTCTCGACTTCCTTGTGTACGCCGCTCTCATCCCCGACCAAGACCCCCACCAGCGAGAATGCCCCAACTACCGCCGTCACGATACTCGCGATAATCAATCCCGCCAAGCACAGTGCTAAGACCTTTATTGCTGTATGTGCCGTTCTCATCTCAGCTCCAGACCGCCAAACACGCAGCTCGCGTCGATATACACCGTCTTATCCGCCTTACCTTCGCTTTTCTTCATCCGCTTATCCGTCACCCCGCCAAAGATCGAATTCGCCGCAATCTCCACCTTCACATCTTCTGGCAGATAGATCACCACCCCACCAAACACGCTACTCGACCTAATCACGGCCTCATTCCTAATCTTCGCACGCCTGAGGTCTAGCTCCGCCCCACCGAAAATCGCATCGACTTTGCACCTGGTAAAAGTCTTATCTTCATAATCAATCTTTTGCTCGCTAAAAGTCGACCAGTACTCTTCCCGATCTTGCGCCGTCGCCTCTTCGACTACTTCGCCTTCTGCAACTTGCTGACGCTTCTTACTATTTGCTTGCTCCGCCTGACGGATCTTCTTAGACACCGACGCATTCGAAGCATTTTTCACAATTAAGGAGAGACCAATTCCCACCAAAATCAACGGCAGCACCAGCTTCCACATCATACTAAACGATACCACGTTCAAGCATCCCAGCAATAATCCGACCCCAATCATCAGACCAATAATATTACCGCCCTTATCGCGATCTGTAATTAGTCCAATCGCACACGGCACAATGATGAACAGCGTCCACCAGCCCGGGAAAAATAAGTTCACATCCGTAATCTCCAGCGCATTCAAGCCTAAAATCACACCCAAGGCTACCAAGACGCCACCCCAGAGCCAGTTACTAACTTTTTTCATCAAAATCTCCTTAACTAATTAGTCTTATTTTAACATATTCCCCATCTTATCACAAGCCGCCAACTTGTGTTTCGTAGGTTAATCGTTCCTGATCCGGATCTAGCTGATTCGTCTTTCCTGACAGGAACAAGCTCCTCAGCAACCCCTCTGGATCATCAATCCGCTGCTCAATATACTCCCAAACCTGGTCTGATCCCCGCTGATAAACCAGATCCTTCGTACTCACCAACTCACCCGTCCCACGGAAGCATCGCGTCGCATCCGCGAATGCTCGCTTCTCTATCTTCGCCCGTCGCGTCGCCAAAGCCTCCGGCGTCTCCTCTGGCACCGCCGTCAACAACTCTTGGAAGCTTTTCTGCGTCTCGAAAATCTCCCGGAAGTTCATGTCTCGAAAAGTCGCCAAACCAATATTAATATAGTGAAAAGAATCCCGGCTTTTTGGATATTCCCTTGCCAGAGCCTGTTGTACGCACACCGCAATCCCCTCATCAAACTCTTCATAGTTCGGCAGCCCCTTACGAAACATTGCCGCCGGATTTTCATTATGTACAATTGAGCGGTATGTATGCGTCCCCAATTCATGCCCAATCACCACGTTTCTCACCTGTTCCGCCGTGAACTCGCCCCGCGCACGCTTCCCCGGAATCTTAATCACTCCCTCACCCGGGTCCACGCTTAAATTAGTACCATCTGGCACATATTCCGCCCGAAAATTCGTCCTCCCACCAAACTCTTCGTCCAATATTTCCTGTACAATATCCCGCACTTCTTCCGGCGTAAACTTCTCCTTGCCTTCTGGAATGTGCGCAAATAAATTCGCGTATAGCATTTCAATCAGCTCGCCAAACTTCTCTACCGTCTCAGGCTGCGGGCGAAACCGCTCCGTCTCTTTGAGCTCGTCAATCTTTAGCTTTTGTCGCAATGCATCATAAGCTTGTTTCTGTTCTTCGGACAGCTTCTCCACCGGAATCGTCTGAAATTTCTCTAATAGAATAGACTCAAAAGTTGCTTTATCCGGCTCCCCAAATCGCTCTGCATTCTCCCTGACATACTCCGCTTTCGCCGTCTGTTTCATCTCCGCCGAAGTCGCGTGATTATAATTATCTGCCGCCTGCAGCAGTCGATTCTTACTCTCCTTATCCCGTGCCACCATCTCCAGCAACATTCGTTGCTTATCCGAAAAATCCCCTTCCTCAATACTTGTTCTGATCTGTGCTAAGGACTGTAAGTTTTTCTCAACCTTCTGACCATCAATTTTGTCAAATCGGAAATTCGGTCGCGCTAAAGCCTCATTAGTCAAAAACTCCGCTTCTGCCTCCGCAAAGTTCGACGGCTCCAAACGATTAATCACGTTCAAATTCGTCTTACCAATCGCGTCCACTAACCGCTGGAACTCCGTCTCTTCCTCACGCTCCCCCACCACGACTGCTTGCTCTGCACTGGCCTGTTCTCCATCCGCTTGCTCCACCCCACTTTCCTTCGTCTCACCTTGCTCAGCACCAACAGCAGTAATCACTGCGCCGCCCAAATTGCGTGCTCGTTCCCGAACCAACTCCGGCGCGCCATCCTGTTCTAGTCTCTCTATTTTCTCACCACCCAACTTTTCCACGTCATCATTCCTATTTAATACTTTTCACAAATTCCATAAACAATGGATGTACATGCAACGGTCGCGACTTTAGTTCCGGATGCGCCTGCGTTCCTACGAAGAACTTACACTTCGGCGCCTCGACAAACTCCACCAATTTCCCATCCGGCGACGTACCCGCCACCACTACGCCACCTTGCTCAATCTCCGGCAAGAACTTCTGGTTCACTTCGTAACGATGCCGATGTCGCTCAACCACTTCATCCGTACCATAAATCTTCGCTACCTTCGATCCTTTCACCAGTTTCGCCACGCAGTCGCCCAGACGCATCGTTCCGCCGGTCTCTTCCTTGCCCCTCTGATCGGCCATAATATATATTATATTGTTATTATCTTCCGCGCTTGCTCCGAACTCCTCTGAGTTCGCCGTCTTAATCCCCGCCCTCCGACACGCTGCCACGCACGCCATCTGCAAGCCTAAGCACAGCCCCAGATACGGTTTATCATTCTCCAAAGCGTAAGTTGCCGCTCGGATCTTCCCTTCAGCACCGCGCACTCCGAAGCCACCCGGCACGACGATCCCGTCCACGCTCTCTAGCTGTTCCCAAGCCTTCCGTGCTTGCTCAGCCTGCGCTGCATCCTTCGTATCTCGCGCCTCATCCGCCAGCTGCTCCGCATTAATCCAAACAATCTCTAGGTTCACCTTATTCCAAGCCGCTGCCGCTTTCAGAGCCTCCGTCACGCAGATATACGCATCCTCATTACCAACGTACTTCGCCACCAAGCCCACTTTCACCGTCTTCGCCCAGACCTTCCCGCGCAACCTCGAGAACTCCTGCCATCTGCTCATATCCGGGTCCTTCTTCGCCCCGGTAAAGTCATTCAAAATCTCAATCACCCCCGACTTCAGCACGTTAAACGGCACATCATAGACCGACTCAATATCCGGCAAATTCAATACCGCCCGACTCTCAATCCCCGAAAACGCTGCAATCTTCTCGCAAATCGACCTCGGCGCCGGCCGCTCCGTCCGACAAACTACCACATCCGGAATGATACCAAACCCGCGCAAATCCTTCAGTGCATTCTGTGCCGGCTTCGTCTTCAACTCCTTCGAAGTATTAATCCATGGCACATACACCACATGCACGTAGAGACAGTTCTGTCGCCCTACTCGGTTCGCAAACAACCGAATCGCTTCGATAAAGCTCAGCCCTTCATAATCACCGACCGTCCCCCCGATCTCTACAATATGAATCTCCGACCCTTCACTAGCCTTCTCGATCTTTTCCTGCACCAAATCTGTAAAATGCGGCACCATCTGTACCGTCTTACCGTGGAAACCGCCACTCCGCTCTTTCTCGATCAATTCCTGATACAGAGCACCCGACAGCACCGCCGAGAACTTATTCGTCTCAAAATCCAAAAATCGCTCATAATGCCCCAAGTCTAAATCCGTCTCCCGCCCATCATGCGTCACGAAGCACTCACCGTGCTCCACTGGGTTCAATAAACCCGCATCCACGTTCAAGTACGGGTCGCACTTCTGAATCGAAACTTTATAGCCCTGCGCCTTCAGAATCGCGCCAATCGACGCCGCCGTAATCCCCTTACCTACACCAGACAGAACGCCACCGGTCACAAAGATATACTTACACTGAGATTTTTTATTTTCCTTCATTGGGCGTCCCTCCGATTTATAGATTAACTTACTATTGCCCACACTTCTTACCCCATCATAGCACAAGCTCAATGCCCCGCCAAGTCTAGAACTTTTTACTTTTTATGTTAATAATTTAAGTTCTCCTTCAGCTACTCCACCACATCCCCCGCTCTGTCACCACCGTATCCAAACCGCCACATCCAAAGTCCCCCATCACGCCCACTCCGCCTCTTCCCGGAAACCATCTTTCATGGTATAATCGACCCAAACGGAAGTGTGTCCGAGTGGTTTAAGGAGCACGCCTGGAACGCGTGTAGGCTCGCAAGGGTCTCGGAGGTTCGAATCCTCTCGCTTCCGCCATTGAATAATAAAATAGCCCGATATCGAAAGGGCTTATTTTTATTATTCAATCACTGAAACGCGAGAGGTATACGAACCGTAGGTTCGTCACGCAGGAGTGGCGATAGTCAAGAAGAAAGTTCACTTTCTTTTTAGACGCTACGACTGCGGTCAAGGAATTGCGTAAGCAATTCCGACCCTCTCGCTCTCCATCCTCTCGCTTCCGCATATCCCAACCCGGGGGAGGTGACAGGAACGCTGAGTGATCTTAAGAATATGGAAGATCTTACATCTGCTATTTGTAAGGCTTCTGCTGAAGAAGAAGCTGCTTATCTAATGGATAACCGAGACACTAGGACTTATCGTATAACTAAGCTTAAAGACGGTAATTGTTGGATGACACAAAATTTGGATTACAATGATCCTAATAGTACAATGATTGTAGATGTTGCGAAGTGGACTAGCACTGATGCTAACTATCGCGCATACTACGATCCCGGTGATTCTATTACGGGTAATTATTATACCTTTCAATCAGCAACTAATGGTACAGGAAGCAGCGTAACGACGGATGGTGCTAATGCTACAGGAAGTATTTGTCCTACAGGCTGGAAATTACCCACGAGTAAAGTAACGACTAGTGGCTCATTTGGCGGATTAACTACTGCTTATGGCATTAGTAGTAATGCTGCTGGAAGTACGGCTTTACGTAGCTCTCCGCTTTACTTCGTTTATGGTGGGCTCGTCAATTCCGGCTACCTGAGCAGCGCCGGCAGCGGGGGCCGTTACTGGTCCTCTACAGCCGTCAGTAGCACCTACGCGTACAACCTGTACTTCTACTCTAGTGACGTTAACCCATCCAGCAACACCTATCGCTACATCGGCCTGCCCGTCCGCTGTCTCGTGCAGGGATCCTAGGTAGCGCAAGATCGCAAGAAGGAGTGAGAGAAAATAGTATATTACTATATATACTTATCTCTCTACTCCTCCTTCTGTCTTTCTTCTTATTTAGTAAGTACTGACAAAATGCAATCATTTTGATAGCATTTTACCTACTAGCGCATTTAATGGCTTTTGGAACGTTTTAGTTTAAAGCGGATCAACCAGCATGGAAAAATACCAAACAAAAAACGGGGCGGTGTCCGGCACATTCCAGTTCCGGTCCTACCCCTTATGCTCACAGTATACTACGTTTATTTTACAAAGTCAACAATCCTCCGGGTCTTAGTTATGACCTTAACCCTCCTTAATCGTCTTGAGAGTTCGAATTCTTTTCTAATCTTAGCCAAACATACTGACTGATGGATTTTTATCCTATGCAGATCTAATATGACGTTTTCAGATTGGCACGCCGCTTTATGCAAGGTGTTCTGAATTAAGTATTTGCCCTGCCCCTTTGGCGCTTTCATCTCCCATAGCAACTTATTCATCTTGATATCGGGTGTATGTTCACCCTGCTTATTGCTCTTCGGAATTAACTCTACATTATAACCCTGTTCAGTCAAAAACAATACGGTATTATACTCGTGCTTCTCAAGAGAAACGCCGTTTGGTGTAATCTTCCCAGTTTTCACAACTTCAGTATATCATATACTTACCTTTACGCCACCAGATAGTCAAAACAGTTACATAACTGCTTCGTAATAATCTCCAAATGAGCAAAGCGGAAGAATGAAACGACCGTATAATCGTTTCATCCATTTAACTAATGTTGCCAATTCTGCAGCTTTTATGAACCTTGGACTAGGCAACGGACAATTTTTACCCCTTTATGCGTTTATTTAATGATAATAACAGGGGCAAGTATAAACACAAAGTGGACAAAAACTATCAAAATTGTCCGGTTTTGCAAACGCTGACTTCTCCCAAGAATCTAAAGAATTTCTACTTTCGAAATCATTTTACGGCTGGAGCGGGTCCGATTCTTTAGATGAGGAGAGCTCCACCGGATTGAGAAAGTAGGAAATTTTTAGATTCCAAGACAACCAACCCGCTATAATATACTCATGGGCCTAAACCCCCACGAGTTCCGCCGGCGTGCAACTGAGGTCAAGCTCCAGCCGCCCCAAGTACTCTGAGATAGGATTGTGGAGCTCTCCTGTCCCATGGCAACCTTCATCGCGCCATGCTCAGGTTCGACACCGACGCCCGTCCACGGACGCGCGCCATTACAAAGAACTCCTCGTAGCTTTTTGCATTCTTAGCTGGTGGGTACGTCAATTCCGGCAAGCTGAACAACGCCGGCAGCGAAGGCCGTTACTGGTCCTCTACAGCCTACGATGGCAGCCAAGCGTACAACCTGTACTTCAATTCTAGTAACGTTAACCCGTCCAACAACAACAATCGCTACCTCGGCATGTCCGTCCGCTGTCTCGCCTGTTCCAATCCTATCAATCTTACTATGCTATAATAGCTCTATGAAATTCGAGAAATCTTGTGGTGCTATCATTATTAAAGACCATTCTGTCCTCATGATCCACCAACAAAATCACTTCACTAACTTCCCCAAGGGTCACGTCGAGCCCGGCGAAACCGAAGTCGAGACCGCCCTCCGCGAAACCAAAGAAGAGACCAACCTCGACATCATCGTCGATCCGACTCACCGCTATACCGTTTCCTATTACATTGATCACCTCGACGTCCAGAAAGAAGTCGTTCTCTTCCTCGCCCAGCTCAAAAATCCAGATCAAACTCTCATCAAGCAAGATTCCGAAATCGCCAGCCTCAGCTGGGTTCCGCTCGACCAAGTCGCCAACCATCTCGAATACGACGAATGGCGACAAGTCTGGCAGCAAATCTCCGCCGACCTCACCACCCTGCTCGCTTAATCAGCCCCCTCTCAACCAAAAACCTCAACTAAAAGCCTCAGCCAGCACCTGAACTCTAGCCTAATTACTTCACCACCTTCTTCGTCACGTCAAACTTCTCCATGTACCGCCCCAGCATTAGCCGTGTCTGCGAATAGAACGCTGCCGCACTCTGATACACAATCGCCACAATCGGCGACAGCACCCACTGGATAATCATCGAGAACTTCTTACTCTTTTTGTTCTTATATTTCTCCGGCCGCTCCGGCAGCATCTTCAGCGACATCACTACGGTAATAATCAGCCCAATCGCCGCCACTGTCTGGATCCACCCCACCACATTCGGCAAGTTAAACGCCACTGCTCCTCTCGACCCCAGATTTAGCAACATCGGCACCCAACCTCCAAACGCCACAATCGGTGCCATGATCGCCAGTGTTACATGTCCATCCAACAACCGCACGAACTTCGGGAACAAATTCCAAAACGGCACTCGGCACCGCTTCGAGAAAAGATAGCTCCCCACGTATGCCACATCACTCGCCCCGTAGTACCACCGCCTCAGCTGTACGAACTGCGCCTTCAGCGTCCCCTTCAACGTATCCGACATCACCGCATCCTGATAAATCGGCACCCGGATCGGCACCACTCCGTAATCCCCATCGAAATAAAACAGCGATCGCCAGTACTGATGGCCATCCTCGACGATCGTCCGCCTACTCCAGAAATCCATCCCGATCAACGCCGCCAACGGCTGCGAATGCGAAGCAAAGTTCCTCAGCACGTGAGGTCGCATTGTCGTAATCACGTTAAAAAACGAGTTCGACATCGCAATCACCCGCATCGGCGCCTGTGCTTCCCAAATATTATTCGTGAACAGCGACACCGGCTGATAGCTATAATGCTGACGGTCCGGCCTCACCAAGAACTCATACGCCACATAATCTAGATATTTCTTGCTCAAACGGTTATCACTATCCAGCGACGTGACGATCACATTCTCCGTCCGTATCTTCTGCCGCTCTACATACTTCGCCAAATGCTCACCCGCATAGGTCAAGTTCGGCCCCTTCCCCACCACTTCATTTTTCGTTCCGTTCGGATGTTTTACGAGGATAAAATCGCGAAACACCCCCTTGAACTGCTCCTTCAACACCTTTGCATTCTGCTCCATCGCCTCACCGCCGCGCTCCTCATACCCTAGCACAAAAATAATCCGCTCGTTCGGAAAAGTCGTATCTCGCACCGCTTCCACCGACGGCACCAACGTCTCCAGACCTTCGTTGTAAGCCACCATAATCACCGCATGGTAGATATCTTTCGGCTTCGGTTCGCTCTTCCCTTCCACTACCGACAACATCCGCAAGTTCTGCACGTGCTCATCGAAGTCATAACTCCCGTCACTCCGCCCGTGCAACCGCTCAAACGCCTCGTGCGGGTCGCTCAGATCCGCCAACCGCTCCGCCCAGTCCACTCGCTCCGCTCGCTTCACTACTTTATATCCCTGAATCGTCCGAAACGCCGTCGCCACCGCCTTCACAAAAGTAATCGCCACCACCACCAAAACATAAATCGCCCCCAACATCGGGCTAATCCAAGACAGCGCGAACAACAAAATCACCGCCAAATAGCTCAAGAACCCCGGCAATACCTCAAAAAACCGATACAACGGCTTCCGCTTCCCCATCGGAATCTCTGGTGCAGACGACATTAGTACTTCTCCAATACTCCTAGTATAACCGCTAACTTCATTACCATTCTCCCAACAATCTCAATATGACCACGAACGCCCCCACAATCATCGCCATCGTCGCCACCACCAGCACCATCGCCGTATCCTTACCATACTTCCGATAGAGCCTCAACGCCAAAATATTATGCACCACGCCAAAAATCAACGCCAACGCCGGATAAGCCAACATGTTCAGCCAACTATCCCGCCGGTATCCCCCGCTAATCCCTGCGATTTCTCCATACACATCACCGTACCCGACGATCACCACCGTGCTCTGTGGTCGCAACGTCGTCAGCGCGAAAATCAGCAACACCGCACTCATCACCATCAACAAAATCATCGCAATCATCAAGCCCTTTTGCTTGCGCGCCACCTCTCGCCAGATTGCCATCAGGTTTTCCCCGCTATCTTTAGATTCTTTTGCTTTTGTATTAGCCATTTCGCCTATTATACCCCATCTTACCCCTCTTCGCAAGCAACCTAACGCCGCTTCTTACTTCCGCGTGGTCGCGTCACCCGCCAAACCGCCCAGATTGCCACCGCCGCTAACGCACCCACCGCCATATCAATCAATACCACCAGCCCCAGCTCATTCACCACGCTCGGGCAAGCATACCCCAGATCAACAATTCCCGGATAATTATTGTAACATTCCCTCTGTTCATACAACCTGAACCTGTGGAAGCTCGCGCTCACTAGTCCAATCAACACCACCACAATCAAAGCATACCATAGCCCCACCGGCACCTTCCGCTTCGCGAACATCGTGACACTCGCCACGAAACAGCCAATCGTCATCAACAACACCATGCCCTGCATCACTAACGCATACTCTGGCGTTGACGCCATCACCGATCCACCGTCCATCACGCCATTCCCCCAGATCAGCGCCCCCACATCCGACAGTAATAATATATACACGCCCAGAATCGTCACTAGCATCAACGCTACCGCCCCCACAATCTGCCACCCCCGTCGTACTTGCTTTTCCGGCAAATGCAGCGGCTTGCACTGCTCGAACTTCCCCAGCTTCAGTTCCTCTGTCACGTCGCGCGCATTTTTCAGGCGCTTCCCCGGCTTCAACTTCGTCTCAACTTTCGCATCTGGTTGCGTTGCACTATCTTTTACCATAAACTTATTATAGCACACTCTTCCCACTTCTATCCGCCCGTCCTATGCTATAATATATCCATGAAACCAGAAATCGAAGCCACTTTTATAGATATTGATAAAACCGCTCTCCGCACCAAGCTCCAGCGCGCCGGTGCCACTCTTCATCTCCCCGAGACACTCATGAAACGCGTCATTTTCGACCTCAACAATCGCTCCTTCCTCCGCGTCCGCGACGAAGGTAATCGCATTACTATGAGTTACAAAAACGTCGAAAAGCTCACCCTTACCGGCACCAAAGAAATCTGCCTCACCGTCGACGATTACGACGAAGCCGTTGCCTTCGTCAAAGCTTGCGGCTTCCAGCCCAAATCTTATCAAGAAACTTACCGTGAAGAATGGAAACTCCGTGACGTCGAAATCGACATTGATACCTGGCCCTGGCTCCCCACTTTCGTGGAAATCGAAGGTCCTAGCGAATCCGCCGTCGCCACTGCTGCCGCCGATCTCGGCTTCGATATGCAGGATGCTCACTACGGCTCGGTCAACGAAATCTACAAGCTCTACTACGACGTTACCGACCACGACATTAACTATTGCCCCGAAATCAAATTTATCGAAACTCCCACTTGGCTCGCCGATAAACGCAAAAACTAACCACAGCCTTTTTAAGGGGTCTAGTCAAATTCGCTATCTTAAGGTATAATAAGAAGCCAAAGGAGAGCTAATGAGTAAAAAACGCCAAGATTACTTGAGCTGGGACGAATACTTCATCGGAATTGCGCAACTCACGTCCATGCGCAGCAAAGATCCAAACACCCAAGTCGGCGCCTGCATCGCCAGTACCGACAACCGGGTCTTATCAGTTGGTTACAATGGCGCACCCAACAATTTCAACGACGACGACTTCCCCTGGAACCGCGAAGCCGAAGATCACTACGACACGAAATACCCCTACGTTTGCCACGCCGAACTCAACGCCATTCTCAACTTCCGCGGCAACATGCGCGAGCTTCAAGGCGCCCGTATCTATGTTTACTATTTCCCTTGCGTCGAGTGTACGAAAGCCATCATTCAGGCCGGCATCAAAGAAGTTATCTACATGCATGATTTCGACCACGCTAGTTTTGGCGTCGAAGCCAAAGCCTCCATTCGCATGTTCGAAACTTGCGGCGTCGCTTATCGTCAATTCAAACCCACTAACCATAAGGAAGTTACTCTAAAACTCGAAGATTAATATGAAAAAACTTGTTATTTCTGGCAGCTCAAAACTCTATGAACGTGCACTCTACTGGCGAGGCTATTTCGAAGGTCGTGGTTATGAAGTCATTGACTGGCCACGTCCACTTTTTGAGAATGAAGATCTCCTCGCCGAGACTCCACCAGCTCCTGGCCTCCCCCTCGGTAAACTCATCCGCTCTGGCGACCCGACGTACGCTGACGGCATGACGAAGTTCTACCAGCAATTCTACAAACACCTTGACCAGACCGACGTGCTCTTCGTCATGAACGAAGACAAAAACGGCATCGAGGGTTACATCGGACCCAGCACTTTCTCAGAAATCACTTATGCGATCATTGGTAATCTCAACCGCGGCCGCAAAGTCGAAATCAACTTACTCCAAATGCCCGCCAAAGAACTCGGTTGCTATGACGAGATCAAATTCTGGCTCGACCAAGATTGGCTAAAGATTTACCATCGCCCCACTGGCAAGAAAGCCACCGTGCCCGTACCCGACGAGCAGCCCAACCCCGACAAAAAAGCTCTCGCCGAAAGCGTCGCTTCTACCGACCTTCCCGTCGATACTCCGACATCGGATACCACCCCGAACAGTCAAGTTCCCGAGGGCGAAATCGTCGAGTCGACCCCACACCGCTCCGGCTTCTTCAACCGTAGCGACCGCATGCTTGACATTACCCTCTGCAAGAAAAAATGTCTCAAGAGTCTCAGCCCCGAAGCTCGTCAATATCTGAAGATTCTCTCTCCCGAATTCCCCGCTTGGTTACTAAAATACATTGCTGCTCCCGAGATCCAGCGTCTCAAGAGCGTCAGCATGGTCAACATCGACTACAGCAGCCTCTATCAGCTCTCCGGCTTCAATAATGTCTTCCAGCACAGCATCGGCGTCGCTCTCATCATCTGGAACTTCACCAAAGACAAGAAGCAGACTCTCGCTGGCCTCTTCCACGATATCGCTTCCCCAGCTTTCAAGCACTGCATCGACTACATGAATGGCGACTCCGAGAAACAAGAATCACTCGAAGCCAAGACCGAGCAAATCATCCGCGACTCCCGCGTCATCATGAAACAACTCCGCCGTGACAATATCTTGCCTAGCGAAGTGACCGATTATCACCTCTATCCCATCGCCGACAACGAAGCTCCTCAGCTCGCTGCCGATCGTCTCGAATATACCTTTAGCAACGGTCTCTTCCTCTTCAATACTTGGACTCTCGACCAAATCAAAACTTACTACCAAGATCTCACGATTCTCAAGAACGAAGACGGTCTCGACGAACTCGGCTTCCAGACCACCGATCTCTGTATCGAATTTACCGAAAACTCCTTCCCTCTCTTCACTATCTATAATAGCGACAAATCTCGCGCCATTCTGCAATTCATGGCCGATATCATCCACTCCATGATTGTCAGCGGTTATCTCACCATCGAGGATCTCTACGTCATGACCGAACGCGAAATCATCGACTGGATTCTCAGCTGCGGCGACAAAACCATCTCCGAAGCCTTCCGCCAATTCCAGCGCGCTACCACCATTTACGCTGGCGCCACGGCGAAGAAAAACTGCTACTGCACTAGCGTCAAGGGCAAAGTTCGCTACATCGTCCCTCTCGTCAGCACACCTGCCGACGATAATGCCGATGATACCACCGACGAGCCTACCGCTACCCGCATCACCAAACTCTCCACGAAAATCAACCGCGCCGTCAAAAACCACCTCGAAGAAAAAGCCTCGAAATACGTCGGCTTCGACTTCGATTTCAAACCTTATACTGATTAATGGCCAGTTTCCACTTTGACGATCTTGCGCACGGCGTGTACGAATTTTTGCAAACTATTCCAACCGGTTACGTCGTCACCTATAAACAAGTTGCCGAATATCTTGGCAACCCTAAACTCGCGCGCGTCGTCGGCAACATTCTCCACCGCAATCCCGACGGCGATCACATCCCTTGCTATAAAGTCGTTAATAGTCAAGGCGCTCTTTCCGGTCGCTTTGCTTTTGGTGGTCCCGACGAGCAACAGCGCCGCCTCGAAGCCGATGGCATAGAAGTTATACATGGCAAAATTGATTTACAAAAATATCAATATCAACCAGAAAAGTAGTATAATAGTAACAAGCAAATTTAACATAAACATAATAATAAACAAACTAATGAAGAACCCTTGCCTTTTTGTTAGACTAATACAAGAAGAGGGCGAGCAACGGAGTGAACGGTACTCAGACGTACCGAGAACGAGTAGCGCAGTCCTCGACGCAGTAGTAGGCAACAAAAAGAAAGGCTTTTCTGCGGAGAACAACTTACATGTGTACGGCAGCTATCTATAAAGACCGCTTCTTCGGTCGCAATCTTGATTACGAATTTTCTTACGGAGAAGATATCGTAATTATTCCGCGTAACTTTCCATTGGCTTTTCGCGAAGCTGGTACGCTGAATTCACATTACGCAATGATCGGGGTTGCTTACGTGGCCGATGGCTATCCCCTGCTCTATGATGCCGCGAACGAAAAAGGTCTCGGTATCGCTGGCCTCAACTTCGTCGGCAACGCGGTTTACAACGAGCACGTCGAAGGCAAAGATAACATTCCGCAGTTCGAATTCGTCCCCTGGATCCTTAGTCAGTGCGCTAATCTCGCCGAAGCCAAAGCTTTACTCGCGAAACTCAACTTCCGCAATCTTCCTTTCTCCGACCAGCTCCCAGTCTCTGAGCTACACTGGATCATTGCCGACGCCACCGGCAGCATCGTAGTCGAATCAATGAAAGACGGCCTGAAAATCTACGATGACCCAGTCGGCGTCCTCACTAACAACCCTCCCTTCGACCAACAAGTTTTCCAACTCAGTAATTATCAACACCTCTCCGCGAAGAGCCCAGTCAACACCTTCGCTCCGCAGGTCGACCTCCCCGTCTACAGCCGCGGCATGGGCGCCATCGGCCTACCGGGCGACCTCTCTTCCGAATCTCGCTTCGTCAAAGCCGCCTTCACTAAACTCAATTCCCTCTCCAGTGATGACGGTCTCAGCAACGTCAGCCAATTCTTCCACATTCTCCATTCCGTCGACCAACAGCGCGGTTGTGCCGATCTCGGCGACAACAAGTACGAAATCACTATCTTTTCCGATTGCTACGACCTCCAGGCAGGCATCTTCTACTACACCTCTTACGAAAACCATCAAATCACTAGCGTCAATCTCCAGAAAGAAAATCTCGACAGCAGCGAGTTAATTCGCTACCCCTTCATCGTCACTGAGCAAATCAATCAACTTAATTAGGAGGAGACTATGTCTACCAACCCCAGAACACACACCAAATATAATGCCCACAGCAGCTTCATTCTCGCTCTGCTCATGGCGATCTGCGCCCTTATTCTCGTCGTCGTTGGCATCATCATTCGCGTCAACCACAGCAGCGACCCCACCACCAACGAATACCAAATTCGGATTTCCCAGGACACCGACAATATCATCCGCGGCATTCACTATGAATATATGCTAAATGGCAAAGCTATCGTCAGTGGCGACATTGTCAACGCCGATGGTTCCGACATCAAAACCGGCGACGCCCTCTACATCAACCTCAATTCCGACATGTTGCCTGCCGGCACCAACCCGAAGGATGTTTCTATCCGCCTCTATGTCATTAACCAGCACGGCAACCGCGAGCTCATCAGCCCCGTCCTCAGCTTTACTCCTGAATACGGCAAAACTTACACCTATCAACTCCAGGGTAACGCCCCCTACTATCGTCTCAGTCTCAAATAGTCTTCTCTCCCTCCTATGAAACGTCTCCTGAAAATCAGTTTCGACCAAGCTCTCCTTTCACTCACGCCAATTTTGTCGTGGTTCTGCCTCAGTTTGCTCGTCGACAAATCCCTCATCAACGTTTTCACCATCACTTATCCCATCCAATACATCTATTACATCATCTGGTCAGTTTTCGGTGTCGGCGCCAACATCAGCAAAATCCGCGACCGCAACAAACACGCCGTCATGTCCGGCCTCGTCCTCGGGGTCTTCGCCACTATTCTCATTTTTGGCGGCATCCTCACTCATGTCGATTCCTACATCGAGTTCATGAACATGGACGTCGAAGTCTATCATACTTTCGTCTTCTACTCCGTCATTAATCTCGGCATGCAGACCATCTTCTCCCTCGTCCTCGATAAACTCTATTTCGAGGAAGAAAACACCCGCGCCAATCGTTATTCTATCATCCTCAATGCACTCAGTTTCGGTAGTCTCATCGGCACCGCGCTTCTCACCAAGTCGCAATCCACCATCGCTACCGTCGCTGTCATTATCCCAGCTATTTTCATCATCTTCACAATCGTCCGGGTTTGGGACAAGTTCAAATTCCGCATCAATCTCCTCCACTGCATCAAATACGATTCCGTCGCCCTGTCCGGATATGGCATCGCGTTCTTTATTTACCTCTTCGGCCTGAGCAACGCGCTCGAATTCGGCCCCGAATACAGTCTAGCGATTACCTTCGTCTCACTCATTACCGACACTCAGTGGGATGTCCTCGACGCCGTCAACGCCGTCGCCAAAATCGACATCACCAAACGCCACTTCAACTTCCGCCAATCCCTCCGCAACGCTTACAAGCTCGTCATCCTCCTCTATTGCAGCGTCGGGATCATGTTCTTCTGTCTCCACCGCTTCTACAATCTCAATCTCCCCATCGTACTGACTTTCCTCGGCCTCGAGCTCATCGCCTTCGCCATCGACCCAATCTACTATTTATATACTTGTTACCTCCAGCTCAACTGGTCCCCCAGCAAAGCCACCGCCAACAAAATCTCTGGCCGCTTCGTCCGCTTCGCCGTTTCCCTCGCCCCCACTCCCTATTGTACGAGCCTCGGCGGCATTAGCTCCTCGCTCTACCAGCTGATTACTTTTCGGCACATCTTTTATAAACATTTCTACATCGACAAGAATGGCAAAGTCGTCAAGCGCCGCACCCGCACCACCCGCAACCACACCCAGCATCGCCTCCTCTCACGCTTCCGCTACGACGATTTATCGGTCGATGAAGAAGAATAACGCAAAATTGCTAAAAGCACTATTATATGAGATAATACACGCATAAGGAGATTAAATTCAATGCCAAAGATACGCCATGCAGTTAAAATGATTATCATCCGAGACAACAAAGCACTATGTATCATTTATCGTCGCCCTGAGCTCAAAGATTATATCGACCTTCCCGGCGGCAAAATCGAACATGGAGAAACATTCCTAGAAACTTGCACTCGTGAATTGATGGAAGAAACCGACCTTACCCTCAAATCTGCTCATCAAGTCGGCAAAGTTATTAATATTACTCCTCGTCTAACCTACGATTTCGAAGTTTTTGTTGTTGACGACTTCTCTGGAGAACCTCATAATTCCGAGGGCGACATCGCACAATGGATCCCAATCGACGAGCTCCGTCAGATGCCCAAACGCTTCTCAATCGCACATGTCTACAATACAGACCTCCTTACCGACGCCCAAAACAACAGACTAAATGTTACTTTTGAATGTGACGAAAATAACGATATCATCTCACAAACTAACAATAACAGCTAATTTACATCCCACCCACAGATAAACGGCGTAAAGAAAATTCGTCAGATTGACGGTTTATTCGAGTGAAGCGGGTCTTCTGGACCAGCGAACAAGAAAAACCGCCAAGATGGCGGATTTTATTACGACGTGGAGCCATTGGCAGGGATCGAACCTGTGACCTGCTCGTTACGAATGAGCTGCTCTACCAACTGAGCTACAATGGCATACCAACATTATACCACATCTTCCCCACTCCTGTCACCCATTTCCCCGCCAACCCGGGGGAGGTGACGATGACGCTCAGTGATGTAATGTATATGCAAGATTTAACATCAGAAATATGTAAAAGCAGCGCTGAGAATGAAACAAGAATAATGGCCGATAATCGTGATTGGAAGACTTATCGTGTAGCTAAACTCAAAGACGGAAATTGTTGGATGACACAGAATTTGGACTACAATGATCCCAATAGTACGAAGGTGAGTGCTCCGAGTGGCT
>CAZUBN010000006.1:0-54928 GCA_964618675.1 uncultured Candidatus Saccharibacteria bacterium
CAGTGCCCTTATGTACCTTTTTATGCATTGACTTAACTAGCAATCGATACTCGATTGCTGTTCCGTCTTACAATTTTTTCATCGTTGTCCAAATTGTTAATTCGAAATCTCCACTCGAGACAAGTCTAAAATGATAGATTTACCTCGCATAATTTCTATCTTAATCCATTGGTTACTCTGGTTCGTCACCTCTGTAACTTGTTTAACTTTCTTCATTATAGCGCACCCCTCAAAACAAGTCAACACTTTTTTTGAGGAATTTTTGCGAATTTTAAATTTCCTAGGTTTTACCTCTGTAAAACTTCTATTTTGGCGCGTATTAAAGCTAGAAATTAGTGAATATATAGTGAATTTTCGGTGCAATCCTGGCGGATTTCTGTATATAAATCTCAAAAATCACATGCATATATTTCTATTGTAGCATACTTTAGCGAAAAAGTCAATGGTTTTTATGCTATTTTCTGGCAGTTTTGGCAAGAATGTTATGCTTCAAACTACGAGCTGAACATATATTATCATGCATGAGAAACCCCCGCCTACTTGATAAGGCGGGGGTGCTGTGGTTAGTTATTTTTCTTCAAGTTTCTCCGCAAGCGCTATGGCTTCTTTGAGGCTTCCGAAATGACGCCTGTAGGTTGTCGCGCTAGCTAAGTCTTTACAGCCATCCACCTCGTTCTGAGTAGGATGATGGCCAATTTGTTTCATGAATGTCCGTAGCTTCTTCAGCATCTCTAAATCAAGTGCCTGTTGGCTATCGGAGTCACGTCTCCATCCTGGCCTATTACCATATGTTAGACCCGCCAGCTGTAGCGCTTTCAAAAACGAACCGAACCGGTTGGCGTAAGAAACATCGCTTGGCATTTTGTCATCCCGCCTTACGTCAATCCGTGTTGGTGTGCGACCCATTGCCTCCGCTTTAAGGCGCAAAGCTGACAGCATATCCTCGTCGCTAATTGTGACCTGATTGACTGACAAGCCTGCAGCGCGTAGCGCCGCATTCCAACTGCCGAATGCCGCTACAAAAGCGTACGGGGCCGGCAATTCTTGATGCGCCCTCATATATGACCGTGACGGGCTTTTGCCGTTTAGCTTCTTTGCTTCCTGTCGCAGAATTTCACATAGTTCCGATTTTTCCTTTTTATCGAAGAGGCCGGCTTGTGAGCGTGTCATTTTTAAACCAAGACGCTTTGCGATGTCTCCCCAATTTCCGAATCGTCTATGAAAAAGGGAGGGGTGCGGCAATAATGGGTCTCTTTTGATGTCATCAAAAGTTGGCATAGTGCCGTTTTTAGACTTCAAAGCAATCAGACTAAGCAACTCTTCGTCGGATAAGTCGTCCCAATTCCCCTTATTTAAGGTTAGCCCACAAAGTCTTAACGCTCGTGACCACGATCCAAACCTGCTAATATAGGTACCTGGGTCGGGGAGCTTGTTATTACTCTTCATATCTTCCATTGTTGGGGTACGCCCAAGGATTTGGCATTGCTGTAGTATGGCCGAAATAAGTTCTTCGTCCGACCATCCTCTGCCAGCCTTAGCTTTCTCCAGAAGCCGCTCCACATCCACCCGCCGCACTTTGAACTTGGTAGCGGGAATGTTGACGACGAGAGGGTCGGGTTTGCTCGCAGATGGAGAGTAGGTGGGGCTCGCGGGGATGCGCTGTCTGGCGACTTCTTCCATCTCGAGAATCGTAGCGATTCTCTCGATATTTGCCACATAGTCGAGCACGCGCACGGTGCGTTTTTTACCACTGATGCGCAGACCGCGACCAAGCTGCTGGAAGAAAATCGTCGAGGATTCTGTCGCACGAAGGAAAACAACCACATCTGCCTCGGGGACGTCGATGCCTTCGTTCAGCATGTCGACCGAGACAATGATGCGGATTCCGCCGGAGCGGAACTCACTCAAAATCGCTTCATTCAAACCAGCGCTCTGGCCAGAGTGAATGACGGCAGCTTCGCCACCGAACTGATGAGCCATAGCATTCGCATGGTCGATGCCGGAACAGAAAATAAAGATACTGGGATCTTCTAGATCGGCGATCTGCTCACGAATCGAAGCGACGATTCCCTCGTCATGTTGAGGCGCGAAGATGGTCTTGTTGAGCTGGGATAGAGAAACTTTTTCGCTGGTGGCGTGCGGACCGACATACTTCTTGAACTCCTCTTCGTTGAGGTCGTCAAGCATAATACGGTAGTCGACGCGAGCGAGCCAGCCTTCATTCCAGCCATCATAGATGTCCATCTGGTAGAGAACTTGCTCATAGGTATCCAAGATGTTTTGACCATCCATGCGATCCTTCGTAGCGGTGAGACCAAGCAGGAACTGCGGATTGAAATAGTCCGCCGTAGGCTGATAGGTCTCGGCTGCAGTGTGATGAGCCTCGTCGACGACGATATAGTCGAAAGCGTCGGGCGGGAACTCCTCACGGTGGTCGCGCATAGTCTGAAAGGTGGCGAAGAGGAAATTGACGGGATGTGTGGTTTTGTAGGTACCAGTGAACATGCCGTAACTATATTCTTCACCGAAAACCTTGCGGAACTTAGACTTTGACTGGAGCAAAATGTTCTCTTGGTGGCAGAGGCAGAGAATACGGGCGCTGGGGCAATTTTGGAGAAACTGCTGAAGGTCAAAAATAGCGGTTAAGGTTTTGCCGAGGCCACTTGCCATCATTACTAAACCTTTCTGGATACCGTTCTCCCGGGCTTTGGCCAGGGCAGTGGTACATTCAGTTTGGTAGGGGCGGGGTTGATAGTTCGACACATAGATCACTCACTTTCTATAGAATTTCAGAATTATTGGGGATGAATAGCATTTTAGAAAATAACTAACTTTTAAGTTGCTTCGTACCCTTCTAGAGACTAGAGGAATTACGACTGGGTACGCTGGTGTTTTCGAAACGACTCAGCGGGAGCTAAAATAGCCCCATACTTTCATTATAGCATACTACCTCTGTTTTGTCAATAATTTTTATGCTAAATTTCCCTTTTTGGCAAGTTTATTTTACTGTATGTGAGCAGGCGTGACTAGATATCATAGGCACGCATTTCGCAATTGTCGAAGCGGAAATCGGAAAAGTTAGTGTTCTGATCGTAGCCGACGATGTTGGCACAGAGGGCGCGGAGGAGGGCGCCGTGGGCGACGACGAGGATGGTTGCGTCCGGATCGTGCCGAGCGCGGAGCTGGTCGAGGAACTGTCGGGTGCGCTGCAAAAGGTCACGGATGGGCTCGATGCCGTATTCATTCGTATTGAGCTCTATATTATATATATCTACCTGCAGGGCGCGCGGATCGATAGCCTGCTCTTCCAACTCCCCGAAGCAGCGCTCCACGATCAGTGGTTCCGTAATCAGGGGGATTGAGTTGTTAGTAAGAATCTGCGCGGTTTTCTGGGCGCGCTGAAGGGGCGAAACGTAGCAAGCGTCAAATTGCAGGTTCTGCGCGCGGATTTGTGCAGCGAGATCCTGCGCCTGTTGAATACCAGTAGCGTTGAGCTCAATGTCAGTAATTCCCTGCAGTTGCTTCTTAATATTCCAATCGGTCTGACCGTGGCGAACGAGGTAAAGTTTCATAAGGCCTCTTTTGCTGCGTAGTTAGTAAAGGCGTAGTGAATGAAATATGAGTATAGCATTGAGTTATCCTAAGAGTTCTTGCAGTTTCGCTTGTACGGACGCGCTTTGTTTGGTCATGAGAGAGAGTTTCGACTGGATGCCGACCTTCGCCATAGCGAGAGCGCGTTTGAGAATTGGACTGTCTTCGTAAGGGCGGAAGAAATCGTTGAATTGCTGAGCCTCGGCCTCCGTATTAATATAGCCAGCCATGCAACGCGGGTAATCTTCGACCGACTTGTCACCGGCTAAAGTTTTGACAAGGTCCCAATGATGATAGAACCAGTCAAGCCCACGTTCGCGCGCCTTGGCGTTGCGCAAAATATAAATATAGAGGAAAAGATGATCTTGCGGACGGACGATTTCTGGCTGCTCGAGCAGGTGAATAACTGTCGTAATATGCTGGTCGGACTTGGCGGCAGCGATGGCGCAGAGCAGGTCGTCGCGGAGCTCGGGGTCGACTTCGTTCTGATATTTTTGCAGGAAGAGGGGGAAGACAGTTGCCTCGTCGGTAGCCATTTTGGCCATTAAAATATTACCACGCATGTCAGCGTCGATGGTCGAGAGATTATCATTATATAGCGCAGCCAGTTCCGTGATGATTTCTGAATCTTTCGCAAAGCGGGCGATGGCTGACAAAATGGCGCGCAGACGTTTAATGTCGCTAGATTCCGACGGCTGAGATTGCACTCCGACGGCACGCATGCGATCGTGAATAGTGCGACGCAAGAAAGTTCGATATTGATCTTCGGTGGTGCTGGTGTGCGGGAAAAAGATTTTGAGATCATTAATGATACTGAGTAGAATATCCCAAATCGGCGCGTTCTCGTCGGTGAACTTCGGCAACAGTTCTAGCAAGGAGGCTGAGCTGACGGCGTCGGCTTTGGCGAGGAGCATACGGTCGATGAGGAGACGGAGTTTTTGCTCGGCGTCTAGCTGCTCGAAATTGTCCAACTTCTGATGGAGCTCAGTATCGCTAAGGTCGATGAGATAATGACCAGACATATCGTCCTTGATTTCGGGGAGCGGCCACGTCGTATCGTCACTGGCGCCGTTGATGAGAAAACGGCGTTGCTGCCAGAGCGGTTTTTGGGACGGGTCGGCAGCACGTTCGTCAAGGCGCTCGAGCGCGGGATAGCCCGGCTGCGAAATCCAAGCGTGCATAAAATCTTTGACATTGAAATCAGCGTAGGGCTGCAGCTTGCGCCAGAGATCATCGCCAACTGTATTATTATATTGATATTCCACAAAATAATCGTGCACGCCGCGGTAGAAATTTTCTGCGCCCATGAGGCGGATGAGCATGAAAATCAGGCGGGCGCCTTTGGCGTAGACGATGGCGCCATCAAAGAGCGTGGCGATTTCAGCGGGATCGTGAACGGCTTGCTGGACGGACTGAACACCGGGCAGGCAGTCACGACGCAAAGCAGCGATACAGTCTCCAGTAAAGAACTCTTGCCAAGCTTGGAATTCGGGATATAGCGCCTCGGTGGCATAATATTCCATCACGGTAGCAAAAGACTCGTTGAGCCATAAATCATCCCACCAGGCCATCGTCACGAGATTGCCAAACCATTGGTGCGAAAGTTCGTGCGTGACGGTGATGGCGACGGATTGTTTCGTGTCGATGGATGCGTTGGCTTCTGCGAGCAGACAAGATTCACGATAAGTCACGAGACCCCAGTTTTCCATGGCGCCAGCTTCGAAGTCGGGCAGAGCGACCTGGTCAAGTTTGTTGAGGGGATATTTAATACCGAATTGCTCGTCGTAATAATCGAGCGAACGCGCCGCAACTTCATTGGCAAATTCTAAAGATGTCGCAGTTTGGTTGAGCGCGGCGTAGGACGTGACCGTCACGCCATGTTGATTCGTAGTGGTGACGCTCTGCAACGGACCAATTACCCAAGCAAGTAAGTAAGTAGACATGCGTGGAGTCTGCTCAAAAATGAATTGCTGGCCTTTCCGTTCCAGCAAGGTGGTATTGGCAAGGACGACATCCTGAGCGGTCAAATCCGAGACCGTAAGTTGGAGGCTAAAAGTGGCTTTGGCAGCTGGTTCGTCGATGCACGGAAACGCCTCGCGGGCGTAATGAGATTCGAATTGCGTGGTGATTAATTTTTGCTCGGCGCCATGATATTGATAGGTTGATAAATAACAACCTTGCATGTTGTGAGTGATTTTAGTTTTGAATTGAATGAATAATTCGATTTCGGAATGCTGCGCGGTTGAGTTTGGTAAGTGAGTGGTGTTTTTTGAATGGTTAAGTTGTTCGCGCATGCTCGCAGTAATAGGAATTGTTAGGATTTGTCCGTCGTAAGTAAATTCGCAGGATGATTGTTCCGCCGCTTCGCGCGAGGAATATTGTTTGTCGTGATGGAATTTAGTTTGAGAAAATGCTGAATAATTAATATTTAGAATTTCCATATTGACGGCGTGCAGTTTGATACAGGAATCGCCGATGACGGTACCGTGAATACGTGCTAAACCTTCAATAGTCTCGGACTGGCGGGAGAAAGTGAGGTCTAAAATATATGCTTCTGGCTCAAAATATTGCAGTAATCTTTCCATATAATTATTTTATCACGAAGAAGATTTAAAATAAATTTGCGATAATATAACGGTGAAATATCTTGAAACATTATAATGAAAAGTCAATGATGGTATTGCTTATTTTCGTAATGGTTTTGTTTACTTTAAAAATTCTCTTGGTTAGATTGTGGTTTGCTCACAAAAAATGGACTAATTTTATAAAAATTAATAGAATTTGGGAGTTTTTGGAACAAAAATGAGACGGGAAAAATTTTTTATTTTATTTTCGGGCGTTTTTGAACGAAATTTGGTTTGAGAAAAATTTGTTTAATTTTGTAATAAGTGAAAGTAAGAAATTTTTAATAGCACAAAAATATATTTTGCAAGAAAAATTGAGCGTTCGGCACGCAAAAGCTAGATGACGCGCGAAATTTCTTCAAGCGTGGTTTCGCCGCGCAGTGCTGCCAAGATGCCCTTTTGTTCGAGCGTGAGCATGCCTTGCATTTGAGCGCTTTGTTCAATGGCGGTCGTACTAATGTCTTTCAGGTCGCCACGCAAAAAACCTTGGATCTCTTCCGACACAACTAGTTGTTCCATCAGAACAGTACGGCCTTGGTAGCCGAAAGGAAACTCTTCAGTTGGGACAGGACGATACAAAGTAATATCACTCAGGCCGAGACCTTCGATATTCCCCATCGTGCGACGAATGTAGTCTGCGGTAGCGGCATCAGGCTTGTACGGTTCCTTACTATCGGAAAGTTTGCGAACGAGGCGCTGCGCAATTAACATACGGATCGAACTCGCGAAAATTGGATTCGTACCAATTAAATCAATCATACGCGAAAAAGCCGCCGCAGTAGAATTAGCGTGGAAGGAGGACAACACGAGATGGCCAGTAATTGAAGCTTGGATGGCGGTGCGAGCGGTATCGGCGTCGCGAATCTCACCAACCATGACGACGTCCGGATCGAGACGTAGAACCGAACGTAAACCATCAGCAAAAGAGCTGCCGTCGTTAGTATGAATCGGAATCTGCGAAATACCAGTGAGGCCGTACTCAATCGGATCCTCGAGTGTGATAATTTTGCGCTCGGTAGTGTTCAGGGCGTTGAGAATAGAATAAAGAGTAGTAGATTTACCAGAGCCAGTAGGACCAACCATGAGGACTAGACCGCGCGGATGCGAAATAATTTCGCGAATAGTATCCATTTCGGTGTCGGAAAGACCGAGCAAATCGAGGTTAAGCAAACTTTCGTCGAAATTAAATAAACGCAAAACAGCATCTTGGCCGTACATGGTCGGGACCATCTCGACACGAATATTCAAGAGGTGAGTAGCGCCGTCGCGGTGAATTTCTTGCTGCATGTGTCCGGACTGTGGCTTGGTCGAGGCAGTGGAAATATCAGCGCGGGCAGAAAGTTCCCCCATGAAAATACGGTAGCGATCTTTATCAATATTGGCAACGGGATGCAAAATACCATCAACACGCATGCGGATGCGAATTTCGTTACGCATGTTTTCGATGTGAATATCGGAAGCACCGAGCTTGTCTGCCTGATCGATGAGGAAGTTAAAAACTTTTTCGGTGGAGACAGTGTTCAGGGTGCGGCTAACTTCAGCGATAGTTTCTGAATCGCCTTCGTCGGCAATTTTAATATCGTCGTAGTGCACTTCCTTGGGCGGATCGTAGCGCAGCATGAAAGCCTGATAGGCTGATTTCGAGACGAGGAAGAAAGCGATGTGGGCGCCGCGATCGGTATATTCTTTGCGCATGCGCGGGATCAAACTATTCGGAGTTTGGCTGGTAACCATGAAACGAAACGATGAATCTTCGATACCGACTTGGAGCGGAATAATATAATTCTTTTTCATTTCGTCGACACTAATGACGTCTTTGATGAGAGGAGCAGTCATTTCGAAAGGTCGCGTGTCTAGGTACGGCAAACCAAGGATGCGAGCACGATTTTTGGTGGCCGCCTCTTCGTTCTCACGGCGCTTGCGCTGAATTTCTTGTTCATCCATATGATTATATTCCCTACCCGATTATACTTATGCTTATTATAGCATACTTTATATATGAAATTGGTGTTTTGAAAACGAGTAAATAAGGTATTGTGCAAAAGTGACGAAAAATCTAGTAAAAAAGTGTTGACTTTTGGCTTATGGTTTGCGATAATGGGGGAAAGAAAGTCATAAAAAGTCAAAAGGACAAAAACAAAATGAAACTAAACAAAAACTCCGCTTTTAGAGCCGTTGGCCTCTCGAGTTTCTTTGTGTTGCTCGCTTTGTTTGGAATGGCCGTTTTCTGTCCGACCGCCAGTGAGAGCGCAAGCGCAGCGACGCGTGGTACCTTGAAACTGGATTTCGTGTTACGCGAAGCCTTGCAGAGACTATCGATTGATTTCTTCTTGAGCTCAGGTGGCGGGATTGACTACACTTCAATTGCTAAAGAACTAAATATTGATTTCGAAATCAAGTCGGCTTTGACGATTGCAATGAGTGATTTGGAAAATGTAACTGGTAGTAAAACGACGAGTCAGCCAGTAGCGGGAGCAACGTTCTTTTCTGGTTCGACGAACTTCAGCGTAGAATCGAGTGCGTCGAATGGTTTCTCGGTTTACGTCTATGGTAAAGATAGTCAAACTGCAATGAAGGGTGCAACGAGTGGCAACACTACGACGATTCCGACTTTGACAAGTACCGGTAGTGTAACTACGGCGGGAAACTGGTGGGGTTATGATTTGGATCTAGCTAGCAATGTACCCGCGGATGCTACGTCGATTACTTACAATGGCGTCTCCGCAACGAAGAGTACGGCGGCCTACGCTAGCAATGATGGTTCAAAGAAGAATCTGAAATTAACTTTCGGTACAAAGGTGGATATGGCAACTTTGACTCCAGATACTTATAGCGGCACGGTGACCGTAAACGCGGTGCCAGGCGCAACTCAAGTGAGTTCGCATAATGCGGCGATGATGAAGATTGAGCGAGCCGTTGATGAGGAATTGACAAGGCGCGCAGATGAGCAGGGTATCACAGTGGATGAGCTGCTCGAGAATGCTCGTCGCGAACAAGCAGAGCGCCAGATGCAAGAAGCTGCTGAGCAAATCTAATTTACAAGAAAAACAAAATCCCCGGATTTAGTCTGGGGATTTTTGATGATATGACGCTGAGCGCGTTTGTTTAATCTAAGTACATAATATCGAGATCGACGTCGCCGTCAATGCCAGGAACTTTGCCAGTATTGTTCATCTGCCAAATTTGATATTCCCCGTCGTAAGTGACGCGCTCGTAATACTGTGCGAGCCAAGTCTGATGCTTAGTGGGCGTCCAGATTTTTTCGAGGTAGTATTTACTACTATACAAGATGCCTGGGTAGCCGGCATGAGAGACTTGATCGAGGAAAGTCTGAGCGACTTTGTTGATGGTATAGAAACTCATGCTGGCAGAATTGAAGCCGTGCCAATTTTCCCAGTCGAAGGCGACACCCAACTCCGCCGTGCGGCCATTGAGCTGCTCGGTAATCCAAGTAGCTTGCGCCTGCGCTTGCTCAGGAGTGTGTGCGTAGGAATAAAAATACACGCCAACGGGCAGATGTAGAGCGTTCGCGGCGGTAATATTATCTAGAAAACGTGCGTCAAGATGATATTCGCCATCATATTCCGTCTGATAGCCGATGCGGATAAAAGCAAATTCAACGCCAGCATCGCGGACGGCAGGCCAATCAATCTCTCCTTGCCAGGATGAGACATCAATGCCAATTTTGGTGCGGGAAGTTTTGTGTTGGCGAATCACATCGGCAAGGTCGAGCGACGAAGGTTCGGCTGGTGTCTCCGGTGTAGAATTCGGCTCAGGCTCTACGACGCGGAGAGTGAAAGGTTGCTTAGTTTGGTTTTGGCTAGCGTCAGTGATGGAATATTCGAGCTGATAAGTTCCCGGTTGTTCCAAATCGTACTGACCAAGAATTTCGCGCCGAGGATGATCGTCGTGGTCGTCTCCACTGAGCATGAGGTTAGTCAAGTCACCGGTGTAGCCCTTAGTGACAGTATAATTATGGTTGCCGATAATACGCGGAGCAGTATGATCGCGGACTTGCAAAGTGAAGCTAGCGGTGCGTTTGCGATTTTTGAGATTAATGTATTCGAAAGTCACGGTTTGGTCGCCGAGCGATTCAGTGTTAATTATAATATCGTCGACGAGCTCACCATTCAGCTGCGCGATAAAATCGGAAACTTTCGCAGTGGCACCAAAATCAATGCTGAGATCTGGCACTAGAGTGACCGCTTCGGCGTCGATGCGCTTGTTTTCTTGGATATCGCAGTAGAGCCAAGTACTAAAAATTGCTACGGCGGCTAAACCGAGCGCGGTTAAAGTAGAAAAGATGAGCGTAAAATCGGAGAGATGGGGACGCGTTGGGAGATCTGTCGGAGAGGGTTGACTTTGCGAGGAAGGAGCGGAATCAGTGGTGGATGATGTATCATCCGTGGATTGTTGGGTTGGATTCATGTATTAATGTCCAATTATAGATATTATGGTACACCCGGAGGGGCTCGAACCCACGACCTAATGTTCCGAAGACATTCGCTCTAATCCACTGAGCTACGGGTGCATAGGGATATTATAGCATATTTCGTGGAAAGGACTACGGTATGGTCCGAGCAATCATAGAGCAGAGGCGAAATTGTGCGATTTGGGTGAAGTTGCTTGAGAAAAGGGCTTTATTTTTGCACGAATTGGTGATATAATGGCTACGTGTTAACAATTTGGGTCGGTAGCTCAGCTGGTTAGAGCACCTGCCTCTTAAGCAGGGTGTCGAGGGTTCGAGTCCCTCCCGACTCACCAAGATTTGAAGTTAAATAGCCCTGTTGGGCTATTTTTATATTTGTAATTTATTGAACGAATTTATTGTATAACTTTGCGCGCTGTTCGCTATTGATAGCCGAAGTACACTATTCTACCACCGCATTCCTAATCATCTGTCGGATAGTGGCGAAAAGAAACGGTTTGAAATCATTAATATTGAGTGGCTTTGACTCCAAAATGCAAGAAAAACAAGTAGAGCTAGTCAGCTCGATAATCATAAAAAGCAAAATTCTTGGATGGCGCAGCCGAATCCCGTTCTTGCGTGCTGCAAATTGTAGCGCCTGCAAAACGTCGGATTTCTCATCGTCAACGTAATTTTGCAACTTTTGGCTAAAAACTCCGAGCGACAAATTTTTCGCAATTAGCCTGAGCGTCGGAGGATTATCGGCCAACTTATTAATTAAATAGTTAATTACAAAAAGCACCTGCTCTTCAAAATCATCCAGTTCAGCCGCGCGCAAGGCAAGCACAGCTTCTTGGAAAAATTCGTGCGATTTCTGTACGATCAAGCTATCCTTTAGATCGTCTTTATCCTTAAAATACAGATAAAAAGTTCCTTTTGCTACGCCAGCACGCTTGACAATTTCACTAATCGACGGGCTAATGTCGCCGGACTCCACAAAAAGCTCGTAGGCAGCATCAAGGATGCGCTTGGCCTTATCGGTTTGGCGAACGGTGGCTCTCGATTGAGCTGAAATAGACTTCATGGTTTAATTATACTTAGTTTTGAGTATAATAGCAAGTAGGAAATTGACTTTTGGTCAAGGTAATTAGAAAACAAGCAAACATATTTTCAATATTTACAAATATTTTAAGAGAATTTTAAGTAAAATGACCGGTAGTTCTATCAAATATTTAATCTGTTAGTATTATAGTATTGTCACTTTTTTAACAATCTCTTGACTTGTAGTCATTATTGCGCTAAAATATCGTACAGAAAATGACTAATGGTCATTTTATAGTTAACCTGCTGGAAACCCGTTAAATGCGGGGTCTGGCTAAAACGCAACCTAGAATAACCATCACAACTTTCACTAACGAGGACAACATGAAACGAATCAGTGATTTTATTTGTAAACATCGCCTAGCCATCGTGCTTGCTTCCCTGCTTTTATTGATCCCGGCGGCCTGGGGCTATATTGCCACGCGAGTGAATTACGATCTATTGGTGTACTTGCCGTCGGACATTGAAACGCTTAAAGGCCAAGAAATACTGACGGACGATTTTGGCATGGGTGCTTTCTCGGTAGCCGTGGTAGAGCGGATGCCGGCCAAAGAAATGCTGGAGCTGACTGGTCAGATTAAACAAGTCGACAGCGTAAATCAGGTGATTAGCATTAATAACTTGACTGGAACGACGCTCCCGATAGATTTCTTGCCCAGTATGGTACGTGAAAAGATAGTGCGTGATGATACACAGCTCATGATTATTATGTTCCGCAACGGTACTAGTGACGACCAGACTTTGGCGGCGATTGAAGAAATCCGAACATTGGCAAATCATAAATGTTTGCTGGGAGGAATGAGCGCGATGGTGCTGGATACTAAGAATCTGTTCAAGAGCGAGACGCTGCTCTACGTTTCGATTGCAGTGGTGTTGTCAATTTTGGTTTTGCTTTTGTTCTTGGATTCTTTTGTAGTGCCATTTTTGCTGATTGGCAGTATTGGTGTAGCGCTACTATTTAATATGGGTACTAATTTATTCCTCGGCGAAATTTCGTATATTACCCAGGCGATCAGTGCGGTGCTGCAACTGGGTGTGACGATGGATTTTTCGATTTTCTTGTATCATAAGTACGAGGCGGCCAAAAAGGCCGAGCCAAATCGGTTGAAGGCGATGTCGGAGGCGATTCAAGCGACGGCCTCTTCGGTGCTGGGTAGCTCGCTGACGACTTTTGCTGGATTTTTGGCGCTGTGTACGATGAGCTTGACTTTGGGTACTGATATTGGTGTCGTGATGGCTAAGGGTGTGGTGATTGGGTTAATTTGTGCGGTAACACTTTTCCCAAGTTTGCTCCTACTTTGTGACGGAGCGATTGAGAAAACGCGCCATCGCGAATTATTGCCAAGCTTCTCGCACTTGCAGGCCTTTATTCTGAAATATCACCGGGTGATTTTGGTGGCGTTTTTAGTTCTGCTGACTCCGGCGTACTTAGCTTATAGTAACGTAGAAGTCTATTATAAGCTTGACTCTTCGATTCCGGCGAATTACGAATATACGCAGGCGACCAAGGCACTGCGCGAGGATTACGGTATGGAATCTCAGATGCTGATTTTGAATACTAAAGATGCGCCAACGGTAGCTAAGCAGAGTATCGTGCGCGAGATTAATCAGCTGGAGGGAGTTGACGCCGTACTCAGTGCCACAATGCTGGAAAATTATGGATTTTCGGCGGATTTGCTAAGTGAAGATTTGCGCTCGATACTAGAAACAGAAGATTACTCCGTTATGTTAGTGCTATCGGATTATAGTATTGCTAGCGACGAGCTGAATCGGCAAATTAATCAAATCAATGAGATTGTGGCGAAATATGACGATAACGCCATTGTGGCAGGCGAAGGTCCGCTGATGAAGGATTTGGTAGAAATTGCTGATCGAGATTTTGCCAGCGTGAATATTGCTTCGATTGTGGTGATTTTTATCATCATGGCGCTGGTGCTGAAGTCGATTTCGCTACCAGTGTTATTGATGGCGGCAATTGAATTTGCAATCTTCTTAAATCTTGGCGTTGCTTTTATCACTCATACCGAAATTCCGTTTATAGCTTCGATCGTGATCGGTACGATCCAACTAGGTGCCACGATCGATTATGCGATTTTAATGACTACCAAATATCTTGAAGAACGCAAGGCCGGTAAAACTGACTACGAAGCAGCGAAGCTGGCATTAAGTAGCTCGATCCAACCGATTTTTGTCAGTGCGATGTGCTTTTTTGCAGCGACGATTGGCGTAGGGCTGTTCTCACGGATTGACATGATTGGCTCGCTATGTACGTTGATTGCGCGCGGCGCAATTATAAGTATGGTAATCGTAGTAACACTAGTACCGGTGCTACTGATGAGTTGTGATAAATTGATTTGTAAAACTACGATCGGTATGAATAAGTTAATCAAAGGAGCAAATAATGGATAAATTTTTCAAAACAAGTTTGTGCGGGTTAGTGTCGGTAGCCTTGGCGGCGATGCCAATGAACGTTTTTGCCACCACTGCGCAAGAAGAAACCGTTTATGTTAAGTTACAGCCAAATGGCGCAGTGAGCCATAGCTCGGTCTCAAAACATTTACTCAATAGTTCGGCTAGTAGAAGCGTGAGCGACACGACGATTTTGCGAGAAATCCAAAATCTTAATGGGTTCGAGAGCTATACTATAAATGGTGATCAGATTATCTGGCAAACTGAGGGCAAGGATATTTATTATAAAGGTAAGACGGATAAGGCACTTCCAGTATCAGTAGAAATAACTTACAAACTTAACGGTGAGATCAAAACCCTAGCTGAAATGCTAGGTGAAGCTGGCAAGGTGGAAATTCATTTTCACTATCGTAATGCGTCTAAGGTAGGTAATCTCTATACTCCATTCGTGGTGGCGATGAGTACGACCTTACCGTCTTCGGTGCGCAATATCAATATTACGAACGGTAAAACAATTAGCAATGGGCGCGGCTTTGCAGTGATGGCGTTGGCAGCGCCGGGTCTCTATGATAGTTTGCAAGTGCAAGAGCTCAAAAGCCTGGATGATATTATATTGACCTATGAAACTGACGATTTTGTACTAAATGATGTTTATAATATTGTCACACCAAAATTGCTCGAACAATCGGATTTGAAGATTTTTGACGAAGTGAATAAATTCTCGAGTGACGCGCAGAAACTGGCGAATAGTAGCAAAGAATTAGTGAAGGGTTCAGATAGCTTGCGCGATGGTGTGAAAGAACTACGTGATAGCATTGTTAAAGCCCAATCACAATTGCAAAATACTGGCAAATTGTTAAGTGATGAGAATCTAGATGGGATTTCTAATACCGCAGCTAACGCCGCGCGCAAACAAGTTGCGGCACAGCAGGACAAGATTCGTGCACAAATTCATCACCAGCTTACTAATATGGGAGAACTAGAGCAAGTGCAGTCTCAGTTAGCAAATCAACTTGCTCAGGCAAAGGCCTTGGAGCTGTGTTTATCGAGCCAAACGTCTAGGCTAATAACTCCTCTCGTACCGGTAGAGCCTGATGTATCTAATGATACACCACGAGACATTACCAGTGCGGAAGCTTCAGTTATCGCCACTTGTCAAAAACCGGAGGTGTTGCAGCAGTACATTGAAAAAGTAAAGCCGGCAGTCGCACAGGAAGTTGCTAAGAACTTTGATTTAACTACAATTGAAGAAAAAATGTTCCAAAGCACTTATGCATCGTTGGCACAAGTGGCGGCGGAAACTGCTAGCACGACCGCACGCAATGTGGCTAGCCAAATTGCTGCTACGATCCAGAAGGGTTTTAGTAAACAATTGGATGTCATGATGAGTACAATGATTGCCGGAGTTGATCAATTGCTTGATGGCGCCGCTAAATTAAGCGCAGGTATGGCACGATTTGACCAAGAAGGAATTCAGACACTCAATAATGTAGTAAACAATAAGCTTAAAAATACTTCCGACAAAGCAAAACGCTTGGTGCAACTGGCGCAGGATTATAATAACTTCTCTGGCATTAACCAAAACAGCGATGGTGAAGTAAAGTTTATCCTTATGATTGACGCAAAGAAGAAGCAATAGACACTATAACGGATGAGCGTATTATGCGATAGCGAGTGGCGAACGGGCGATTTTGTGCTATAATATGAGGAATGATTATTCGCGAAAATGTGCCAATTTCTGAACTGACGACGATGCGCTTGGGGGGCAAGGCGCGCTTTGTAGCGGTGATTGAGAAGGAAGCTGATGTCGCGGAAGCTTACGCATTTGCGAAGGCGAAAAATCTGCCGACCTGGATTATGGGTGGCGGTGCCAATACGATCGGACACGACGGAGGTTTCGACGGCGTAATTCTACTAAACCAACTGCGCGGAGTTGAAACGACCGATGAAAATGACAGCTTGGTGCTCTACGGAATGGGCGGCGAAATTTGGGACGATGTGGTGCAGTTGGCGTGCGAAAAAGGTTATTCGGGCATCGAGGCGATGAGCAAAATCCCTGGTACACTCGGTGCGGCGCCGGTCCAAAACATTGGTGCGTACGGCCAAGACATCGCGCAAGTTATTCGCAAAGTACGCGTTTATGATACGCGCGAAAATAAAATCATAGAATTGCAGAAATCCGAAATGAATTTAGCGTATCGACATACGAGATTTAATTTCGGGGAGGATGTGGGGAGATTCTTTGTAATTGCTGTCGAGTTGGTACTACGCAAAACAAATTTGCAACCGCCGTTTTATAATTCTTTACAGCGTTACATTGACGAGCACGGAGAAACGGATTTTTCGCCGATGAATATTCGGAAGATGGTGAGCGCAATTCGCGAGAGTAAATTACCAGATCCGGCGGAAGTGGCGAGTGCAGGAAGTTTCTTCAAAAATATTTATCTCGATAAAGCCGGAGCAGATGCGGCGGAAGCGCGAGGAATCCCGATTTGGCGCAGTGAAGACGGCACGGGCAAAATTAATTCTGGATGGCTGATCGAACAGTGCGGACTGAAAGGCAAGGAATTGTACGGGATGCGCGTGAGTGACAAGGCGGCGTTAGTATTGATTAACGAGAGCGCAAAAAGTTACGCGGATCTAGCGAAGGCGCGCGCGGAAATTATCGAAACGGTACGGGAAAAGTTTGGTTTTACGCTCGAGCAAGAACCAGTGGAGATTGTAGCATGAAATTATTGAACGGTCGCGAAGTAGCGGGATACATGAAAGAAGGGCAAGCGCACCGCGTGCGAGCCTTGAAGGCGCAGCGAGTACAGCCGAAATTGATTATCATTCGTGATAGCGATAATCCCGTGATCGAGAAGTACGTCAATCTGAAGCGTCGGTACGGTGAAGATATTGGTGTAGTGGTTGAGGACTGGCAACGTGAAGATTTGCGACAAGCGATTGCGGAGGCGAACGCCGATGTGGACGCACATGGCATGATCGTGCAGTTGCCGCTCAAAGGTGCGGTGCAGGCTGACGAAATCGTCGATGAAATTGATCCGGCGAAGGATGTGGACGGATTGGGACGTGCAGCAGTTTTTGACTCGGCGACAGCGACAGCGATTAATTGGCTACTAGCGAGCTACGGCGTAGAGTTAGCAAGAATGAAGATTGCTCTAGTTGGACATGGCAAATTGATTGGCAAGCCACTAGAAAAAATGTGGAAGAACTCGGGCTACGATGTAACAGTGTTTGACCACGGTAGTGATTTGGCGGAGCTAGTAGATTATGATTTGATCGTGAGCGCGACGGGTACGCCGCATTTAATCAAGAGCAGTTACGTGAAGCCGGGAGCGATAATCGTCGACGGGGGGACGGCGAGTGAAGGGGGTGTACTGGTCGGGGATGTGGATGATGAAGTAAGGGCGCGCGATGATCTCGGCGCGATTACGCCGAAGATTGGCGGGTTGGGCCCACTGACGGTGGCGACGTTGTTCGAGCACGTGGTGAATGCGGCCGAACATGCGGACTGAGGTTGGGGAGTAAGTTATTGTTTGAGCTGTACACGATTTTCCGTGAGCCACTGCGCGAAACCGTCAACGCTCTCGTAAGCGGGTAAGTCAGCATCCGAGTCGGCGTCGAGGAAGTTAGCTACCTGACCATCATGATAAATAATTGCGGAAGGATAATATTTGAGTCCATCGACGAGTTGCGCCTGCCGCAGTGCGGTGAAACTGGTCGCGAGCAAGCTCACGGAGTATTGCTGCGCGAAAGCTTCGAGGACAGTTTTGAAAGCGTCGGAGGTGCTGCAGCTGGATTGATAAGTGAACAGAACGAAAGAGGCGCGTTGATCGATCAAACTTTTGACTTCGTCGATGTTAATTTCGGTGATGTTGGACTGACCATAATATTGCGGGTCGAGACGGAAGGAACGCTGGCTTAGCCAAAACGCTAACCCGCCGGCCACGAGTACGACCGCAGCTACGATGCAACTAATAATCACAATGAGACGACGCTTGAGCATTATTTCTTCACCTCGCGGAGGCTAGCGAAGTCGATATCGTGGTAGGGTACTTTCCAGAAGTCATAGGTGGTAACGCCGTTGCGAACGGTTTTGACCGGGACGTTATGCTTCCCTTCGTAGTACCAATGACCGCCGACGTTGTAGATTTTGTTAGCGTCCCAGCCGAGTTTCACGAGGAGGTCTTTCGTCATGCCGGCATAGCCACCGCCGCCGCACATGAGGAAAATAGTTTGGTCCTGCGGGAAGAGATCCTGGAGGATTTGGAGCGATTCAGCATAGTTCGCGGTGAGGTTGCCGTTGCGGTCTTGGGTGAAGAGAGTCTTGCCGGTATAACTATCGCCCACTTCGGCCGGTAAGCCAGTAACGTTGACGAGATAGGGATATGGCACAACCTCGAAACCTTCGACGAAGCCGGAGAGGTAGGAATCGCCGCCAATGGCTTCGTAATTGCCGGGATCTTTGAGCATGCGCATGTCGCGATAGACGATGTCGGAGCGATGTAGGTAGCGGTCGAGCGTGGACTCATTAATATTTTTATCAATACCAAAACTACCGCGTAGCCCTTCGGAAACTTCCGGAGCAGGTAGCTTGGCAATTAAAGTCTGATCGGTTGAATCGGAAGAGGTGTCCGAATCGGAGTGGGAAGGGGTCTGATTAGAATACGAGAGGGCCGACCAGCTAATGCCGGCAACAATCACGACTAAGATCGTGGCGGCGATGCTCGTCCAGAAACTAATTTTGGCGACTGGTTTGCTCATGGTATCACTCCGTTTAGTTACTATATATTATATATGAGGAACTGAGAAAATCAACGTCGGAGGACGCAAGAAATGTGATATAATATAGAGGGATACGCACTCGTAGCTCAGTTGGATAGAGCGTTGGTTTCCGGAACCAAAGGTCGCACGTTCGAATCGTGTCGAGTGTACCATATTACAAGCTCCTGCGGGAGTTATTTTTAATCGCGTTTGAGCATGACGGTGAAAGCTTCGGAAGGAATATCGATTTTGCCGAAGCGCTTCATGCGGGCTTTGCCTTTTTTCTGTTTTTCGAGGAGTTTGGCTTTGCGATCACGGTCACCGGTGTGAATCTTGACGAGGACGTCTTTGCGATAGGCGCCGATAGTTTCGCGGGCAATGATTTTCGCACCGATGGCGGCTTGGAGAGCGACTTCGAAGTTTTGACGCGGGATAACTTCTTTGAGTTTCTTGGTAATTTCGCGGCCGAGAGCATCCGCTTCGCTGCGATGGCACATGAGGCTCAGAGCGTCGATGCGATTCCCGGCGACTAGAAAATCGAGCCGGACGAGATCTTCGGGGCGGTAATCGGCGAGTTCGTAATTAAAACTGGCATATCCGGAAGTAACGGAC
This sequence comes from uncultured Candidatus Saccharibacteria bacterium, assembly GCA_964618675.1. Lineage (GTDB taxonomy): Bacteria > Patescibacteriota > Saccharimonadia > Saccharimonadales > Saccharimonadaceae > Nanosyncoccus. The sequence continues at coordinate 19,513 of CAZUBN010000006.1, forward strand.
TTGAGCTGATCGTAAAAGTCGGTCAAAAGATTCGCCATCGGCGCATCAAAATCAATCACGGCACGATCTTCGATATAGCTGAGGTTGGTCTGGTGGCCGCGTTTTTCGTTGATGAGATTGAGGACGCCGCCGATCATGTTTTGCGGCAAAATAATCTCGCCTTTCACCCAGGGCTCGCGAATTTCGGCAATTAAGGAGAGGTCGGGCAAATCGGCCGCGGAGCGAATATTCAGATCTGTACCGTCGTTCAGGGTGACTTCGTAATTGGTCGAGGGGTTAGTAATGACTAGGTCGAGATTAAACTCGCGCTCGAGACGTTCGCGGATGATGTCCATGTGCAGCAAGCCAAGAAAACCGATTCGCAAGCCGAAGCCTAAGACAGGCGAGTTCTCCGGCTCGAACACCAGGGCGGAATCGGAGAGGGCGAGCTTTTCGACGGCTTCCTTGAGGTCTTCGTATTGGTCGTTGGAAACCGGGAAAAAGCCGGCATAGACGAAAGGTAGGACGTTTTTGTAGCCGGGTAGGGGCGTAGCGGCGGGAGACTTCGTGAGGGTGACGGTGTCGCCGACTTTGGCTTCGCGGGTGGTTTTGAGGTTGGTGACGATGTAGCCGATCTCGCCGGTCTGCAGACTATCGTGCGGAGTCATTTTTGGGGTCAAGGCACCGACTTCGAGTGCGATGCCGTTGGTATTCGTCGCCATCATGCGGATTTCGGCGTTTTTAGGAATGGCGCCCTCGAAAACGCGGACGTAGAGGACGACGCCACGATAATCATCGAAATAGGAATCGAAGATGAGCGCCCGAGTGCTAGCCGAGTGGCTGCGAGGATTGCTATTTGCTGGAGTGTTGTCGCTCTCAAAATCGGGCAAATTTGCAGCACCTTCGCCGCACCGTTCAGTGGGCGCGGGAGCTTTTTTAATAATGGTGTCGAGAATGTCAGCGACACCTTGGCCGGTCTTGCCGGAAGCTTGGATGATGTCTTCGGGTCGGCAGCCGAGCAGGTTGACGATCTGAGCGGAGACTTTTTCAACGTCGGCAGCGGGGAGGTCAACCTTGTTGATGACGGGTATGATATAGAGATCTTGCTCGAGGGCGAGGTAGACATTGGCGAGGGTCTGCGCCTGGATACCTTGGGTCGCATCGACGACCAGGACGGCGGTTTCGACGGCTTGAAGAGAACGAGAGACTTCGTAGGAAAAATCGACGTGACCCGGAGTGTCAATTAAGTTGAGCTGGTAGCCCTGCCATTGCATCTGCACGGGGGCGAGCTTGATCGTGATGCCCTTCTCGCGCTCGAGTTCCATGGAGTCGAGGAGCTGAGCTTTCATCTCGCGAACGGCGACAGTGCCAGTCAGTTCCATCATGCGATCGGCGATGGTGGATTTGCCGTGGTCGATGTGGGCAATGATGCAGAAATTCCGAATTTTATCGATTGACATATGGTAAAATTATACCATATGAGAAAAGTTTTGGCAATTTCGGGAGGGGTAGACTCGATGGTGATGCTGGATCTTTTGGCACGCGGAGATGACGTGAAAAAAGAGATTCTAGTGGCACATTTCGACCACGGAATTCGGGAAAATTCAGCGGAGGATGCGGAGTTCGTACGTCGGAAGGCGGCGGAATACGGTGTAGAGTTCCGGAGTGAGCGGGTGGAGCTGGGTCCGGAGGCGTCGGAGGCGCTAGCACGCGAGAAGCGCTATGATTTCCTACGGCGGATGGCGGCGGAGTGGGGTGAAGCGGGGAGGCCGGCCATTATCTATACGGCGCATCATTTAGATGATTTAGTTGAGTCGGTTGCGATTAATTTACTGCGCGGGACGGGTTGGCGGGGGTTGGCAGTATTGGATCGTCCAGAAGTGCGGAGGCCACTGCTCGAGACGGAAGTGATTTATGAGCCGATGGACAAGGTGGCGATTTTGGAGTATGCGGCGAGGCGGGGATTGAGTTGGCGCGAGGATCCGTCGAACTCATGGGATGAATATTTGCGAAATCGATTACGTCACCAGATGCATAAAAATCCACTGGATTTCGAGCAAAAACTGGCTATCTATAAATTGTGGCAGCAGCAGCGCGAGCGGAAAAAGGAGATTGAACGACAGCTGATTGAGCTAGTGCCGAGTGAAGGTGGAGCTTGGCCGCGGGAGTGGTTTCGGGAGCTAGATCGGTCGGCGGAAGACCGAGCGGTGGCGCTAGAACTGCTGAAAATTGGTACGGAAAGGGCAGGTGTCGCGGTGACGAGGCCGCAACTGGAGAGTTTCCGGAAGGCGATTCTGGAGTATGCGCCGGGGAAAAGTTTCAACCTGCCGGGAGACGTTTTGGTGAAGCTGAAGAAAGACAATTTTCGGTTGTAGGTGCGCGGAAAATCATTGCTTTTGGTGTTTGTATGTTATAATGAAGGCAGTTTTAAGTGGAGTGTACTATGATCACGAAAGCAATTATTCCTGTCGCTGGTTGGGGAACGCGGAGATTACCGATTACAAAAGTTATCGAAAAATCGATGTTGCCGGTAGGTAATCGTCCACTGGTGGATTATTCGGTGCAAGAGCTGATTGCGGCGGGGGTGACAGATATTTATATGGTGATTTCGAACGTCGAGCCGTGCCAAGTGAAGGCGTTTTATCATGACAATATGGCGCTGAATCAGTACTTGATTGACAGGGGTAAGGAAGATCGTTTGCAGCTGGCGAAGACGTTGCCGGATAACGTGAAAATCCACTACGTCACCCAGGATCCGGCGGGTAAATATGGTACCGCGGTGCCGATTGCGATGGTGGTCGAAGAGTATAATATTAATGAGCCGGTGCTGGTGTTTATGGGTGATGATTTCATCTGGAATCCGAACGGTGAATCGTCGGCGCAATCATTGTTGGCGACCTTGCAGGGTGAAGCGGAGTCGGCAATTCTGGGCGTAGAAATCCCGCGCGAAGAAGTGGAAAAGTACGGAGTGTTTTCGGTGAAAGACGGTTTGCTCGAAAGCGTCGTGGAGAAGCCAAAAGTGGCGGAAGCGCCGTCGAATCTCATCAATGTGAGTAAATACATTATGTCGCCGGCATTGTTGCAGGAAATTGCCGAATACGTGAAGACGAATGATTTTGGCCCGAAGGATCAGGAATATGTCGTGACAGATCCGATTGATAGCTATATCAAGAAGGGCGGGATTATGCACGTGGCGACGACGGATGGAGAGTACTTGGACGGGGGCAGTATTGAGGGCTGGGTGCACGCCAATAACGTAGTCTGCGGCCAGTAGAAACTAATTTTATAATATATCACTGAATGAATATTTGTAAAAGTCAATATTCGTTTGGTGATATATTTGTGCTATAATGAAGTCATGAAAAAGACATCTGCAGAACCTACTTATCAAGAAGCGATTGGGCGCGTCGTAGAGCGTCTGCGCACCGAGAAGGGCTGGACGCAATCCCAGCTGGCGGAGAAAATTGGTAGCAGCCAATCCGCGATTCACCGGATCGAAAAGGGTCGGCAGAATATTTCGCTAGAACTGACGAAGAAATTATCGCGAGCATTGGGCGGGCAGATTCTCTCGGTGAATGATTCGGTATCGCAGAGCTACCGGATTAATGGCGGGCGGGAATTGCATGGTGAGGCCGTGATTAATACGAGCAAGAATGCAGCGGTGGCGCTACTGTGTGCTTCCCTCCTGAACGACGGGGTGACGCGGCTGAAACATCTGGCACGGATTGAGGAGGTTTTTCGGATTATCGAAGTTTTGGAATCGATTGGCGTGAGGTGTCGCTGGATTAACGATAATCGCGACCTAGAAATTATCTCACCGAACGAATTAAGGCTTGACCAGATTGACGTGGAGGCGGCTCGGAAAACTCGTTCGATTCTCATGTTCATGGGGCCGTTACTGCATAAAGTGCGGCGGTTCCGGCTGCCGTATGCGGGAGGTTGCACGCTGGGAACGCGGACGATTGAGCCACATCTGAGGGCGCTGTCGGCGTTTGGGCTGAATGTGGACGCCGCGAGTTGTAGCGGGTTTTACGAGGCGACGGTCGAGCGACCAAGGGTGCAGCAGGCGCAGCTGAAGACAGCGCGTCAAATCGAGTCGGTGCATTCGTCGTATCCGGCGAAGAAAATCGTGTTGATCGAGCGGGGCGATACGGTGACGGAAAATGTTTTGATGGCGGCGGCGCTCTATCCGGGCGAGACGACGATCGTGGGCGCATCTTCGAATTACATGGTGCAGGATTTGTGCTTCTTTTTGGAGAAGCTTGGTGTGAAAATTCGCGGGATTGGATCGACGACGCTGATCGTGCGGGGCAAACCGAAGATTGATATGGAAGTGGAATATGCGCCGGCCGAGGATCCGATTGAAGCGATGTCGTTCTTGGCGGTGGCATTGGTGACGAAATCCAACCTGACGATCCGGCGGGCGCCGATTGAATTCCTAGAAATCGAACTGGAAATCTTGAAGAGTATGGGAGCAAAAATTGACCAGTCGCCGGAATATTACAGTGCGAACGGGCGGACGCGGATTGTGGATCTGAGAGTGCACAAGTCGGAGTTGGTGGCGCCGGCGGATAAAATTGCGCCGATGCCCTTCCCGGGTCTAAATATTGATAACTTGCCGTTTTTCGCGGTGATTGCGGCGACGGCGAAGGGGCGGACGTTGATTCACGACTGGGTGTTCGAGAACCGAGCAATTTATATTACGTATTTGGAAAATCTCAATGCGAACGTCGAACTATTGGACGCGCACCGTGTGTACGTGGAGGGACCAACGAACTGGCGGGCGGCGGAACTGGTAGCGCCACCAGCACTGCGACCGGCTGTGGTAGTAATGATTGCGATGTTGACAGCACCAGGTACGTCAATTCTGCGCAATATCTATTCGATTAATCGCGGGTATCAAGATTTTGCGGCGAGATTAAATAAACTCGGTGCGGATATCAAACCACTGTTGGAGATCTAAATGAAAACTAACATAGCGCCGTTGGAGGCAATGGGATTATTTTATCGTGGGGAAACTTTGGGGGTTTGGGAGGGAGATTTTATTAAAAACCAAAAGAAGCGGGGATTAGAATTACCGGAGCTGGTAAAAACTTTTTTAACGAATTTTGCATATCTGAGTATTAATCATGGCGCGGTGAGATTTTGGTTGCCGGATCAAATTAAGATGGTGACAGTACGGCTAGAAGGTGAGCGAACGGATTTGCTAGTGCTCGGAACGCTACGCGATGTGTATATTATGATGAAGGCGGCGGATTGGCAAGAAAAGAATCCGACAATTTACCTGGGCTACGCGAAGACGGAGGATCTGCAAAGTGAGGAGTGGGAGTTTCAGGAAGAGACTTGGGATTTGCAGAGCGTTTTGACGAAAATGTTTTTGGAAAGTCAGTCGGTATATGATAATGCGGAAGTTTATAATGATCCGGATGAAGTGCAGAAATTAATTGCAAAGCACAAACTGGGAAGTTGGATAGAAAAACTGACTGGGCAAAAATATGCGTTGGGCTGGGACGAGAAACAACAAAAGTTCTGGGGGATTATTCGGCCGGGCGAGCAGACGATTATAATTACCTTCCCGCCGGTTTTTACAATTTGGGAATTAGAAAGAATTTTTGAAAAAGTATTTTATCAGGAGCATACAACTTGTGATTTCCAGCACGCGCTGAATTTATTGACGCGCATTACCAATTACTACGAAAATATAAAAGATTTGTCAATGAAGTTGGCGAAATATTACAAGTTGGCGGGGCTTTGCTGTTGGAAGTTGAAACTGTGGGATGAAGCGGAGACTTGGTATAAGAAGGCAGAAAAATTATTCAAAAATAGTCTCGACCAAGTGCTGGAGGAGATGGAGGCGTTTTATGAGGGGGTGGCGAACTTTTACCTGGCGAAGGAAGATATGATGAAAAGTCAACTGGCACAGACGGAGCTGGATCGTTTGTGCAAATTCGCAGGGACGGATAGCATACGCACTCAGGGTGAGCGGATTATGCGGCGAGCAATGCTACTGGAAGAATACGGGCGACTGGAGGATGCGATTGAAACTTACGAAGTAGCCTTAATGGAACTGGAGCGTGATCCAAAAGACTGTAAGCATGATATTGCGCGCTGTCAGCAATTACGTGGTGACGCGAAGAAAAAGCTTAAGGCTCAGAAAAGCAAAGCGGAATAAAAAATAAGCAAAGCAGTATAAGTTTTAAGCAAGCGGAATGAAATTTTAAGCAAAACGGTTTGCGGAAAGAGTACGTTTTGATGACGCTAGTGCTTGTTATCTGGGAAATTTTTGCTATATAATGCGCGACATGAGCGTATTCTGCTCAGACATGCTATAATATATATTAATAAAGGAAGGTAACATGACGAAAAAAGCAACGAAATCAGATGCAGGTGAAGATTCCGGCAAAAAACAAGCTCTAGAATTGGCAATTCAGCAGATTACGAAACAGTTTGGTAGTGGCTCAATTATGAAGTTGGGGGAGTCGCAGAAAATTGATGTCGAATTATTGCCTTCGGGATCTTTGTCGCTAGACCTCGCTTTGGGTGGCGGTTATCCGAAGGGACGGATTATTGAGATTTATGGCCCGGAATCTTCTGGTAAAACCACTTTGGCGCTGCATGCGATTGCTGAGATTCAGAAGGAAGGTGGTCAGGCAGCTTTCATCGATGCGGAGCACGCTTTGGATCCGTCTTATGCGAAGAAAATTGGCGTAGATACGGATAATTTGTTTATCTCGCAGCCGGATAATGGTGAGCAGGCTTTGGAAATTTGTGAGACTTTGGTGCGGAGCGGCGCGGTGGATTTGATTGTGGTGGATTCCGTGGCGGCTTTGGTGCCACAAGCGGAAATTGACGGTGATATGGGCGACGCGCAGATGGGTTTGCAGGCGCGCTTAATGTCGCAAGCTATGCGCAAGCTGACAGGTATTATTTCGAAATCGAAGGCTACGGTCATCTTCATTAACCAGATTCGTATGAAGATTGGCGTGATGTTCGGCAATCCGGAGACGACGACGGGTGGTAATGCGCTTAAGTTCTACGCATCGGTACGCATGGATATTCGGCGAGTTGGTCAGATTAAGGGCGGTGAAGATATTGTCGGCAACAGAACGCGCGTGAAAATTGTCAAAAATAAGATTGCGGCTCCCTTCAGAACGGCTGAGTTCGACATTATGTATAACGAAGGTATTAGTAAGACTGGCGATGTGCTTGATTTGGCGATTCAGAAAGGGATTATTGACAAGGCCGGAGCGTTCCTAAAATATAATGGCGAGACGATCGCGCAAGGTAGAGAAGCGGCAAAGAATTTGCTAAAGTCGGATCCTGCGCTTATGGCTGAGATTGAGCATAAAGTACGCGTAGCGGCGCATATTGACGAAGATGAAGAAGAGCCAGCTGCAGAAGTGGGCGCGGATGAAGGGCTCGACGAAGCTTAATGCTAAAAATTGAAGGGCTGGGCGAGCCGGAAGCGGAAGAAGAACTGCAGCAAGGGCGTGAAGCTGAGGAACAGGGGGGTAAGGCGGAGGGACAAGAGTGCGGAGCTGAGGAAAGCTTCACGATTACTCAGTTCACGCCGGGACTGCGCGATCCGAATCGGGTGAATGTATTCGTGAATCATCACTTCGCATTTTCTCTGGATATGTCGCAGGTTGTCAACTTGCAAGTCAAGGTGGGGCAGAAGCTGAGCGCGGAAAGGCTCAAAGACCTGCAGCGGGCGTCCGAGTTTGGAAAATTATACCAGCGTGCGCTAGAGTGGGTTTTGACCCGGCCTCATTCCCTGCGTGAAACCCGTGATTATCTAAGGCGGAGGCAGATTCAACGTAACCAAACCAATAAGCGGCGAGTGCGTGAAGAGCTAAAACCTTTGCCGGAATTACAAAATGAGGCAATTGATTTAGTGATAGATCGATTGCTAGAGAAAGGTTATATAGATGATCGGAAATTTGCGGAATATTTTGTGGAGAATCGTTTTGTTAAAAAAGGCGTGAGTAAAAAACGTTTGCAAATCGAATTGCGCAAAAAAGGCGTGAGTGAGGATATTATTGACGCGGTTTTGCAAGATGCGCCGCGTGATGAGCAAGCGGAAATGCAAAAAATGATTGCGAAAAAATATCGCAAGTACGATAAACAGAAGCTGTTGCAATATCTAGTGAGGCAGGGGTTCGATTATCAAGACGCGATGCAAGCGATTAACGAGTTTCACGAAGGCTACAACGGATAAGTATGCTATAATAAAGTTATGTTAATCAATGGATCTGCTTTAATTAATTGTCCGGTTTTGAGCCTACACGTAGGTGGAGAAATTGCCCGAGTGACAGAAGTGATCGTTGATCCGGATGCGCTTAAAGTTATCGGCTTCAGGCTAGAAGGTGAATTAATCCGCGACGAGGTTGGAGATATTCTGCCCATTAAAAGTTTGCGTGAGTTCTCGCGGATGGGGATGATTGTAGATTCTCTGGATGAGTTTGTGAAGGCGGAGGATGTAATTCGGATTCGTGATGTGCTGGAACTAAATTTTGCCCTGCCAGGGTTAAAAGTAGTGACGCGACAGAAGTCGAAACTGGGTAAAGTGATAGACTATACGGTCGAAGTGGACGGCTGGACGGTGCAGCAGATTATCGTGCAGCGCCCGGTAATGAAAGCGTTTTTCGATCCCGAGCTGATTATTACGCGCAAGCAGATTATCGAAGTCGATGACTATCAAATTGTCGTAAAAGATGAGCATGAGCGAGCAAAAAGTAAGCTGATTAAGGACGATGCGGCGGAGTTTATCCCGAATTTCGTGAATCCGTTCCGAGAGCCGGATTTTGCGAACGAAAAAGTGAGTAGGAAGTAGAGCGCGGACGAGCGGGGCGCGTTGCAAGTGATGCGAGAGCGACGCGGGCGTTCTATTTGAGTTTAATGAGGGGCTTTTGCCAGGTGGCGGGATAATCAGGTAAGCCCAGCAAAGTGGCGATAGTAGCAGCGACGTTTGCTAGACCGGCATGAGCCAGATTCGCACTGCGATATTTCTTGGCATTCGGCGTATTGTCGTAGAAAATGCAAGGAACCGGATTAGTAGTGTGGGCGGTTTTGGGCTGGCTGTCATGATCGAGTAATTCCTCGGCGTTGCCGTGATCAGCAGTGATAAGCAAAATACCTCCGAGCTCGTCGACCCTCTTGGCGAGACGCGCGAGCTGAATATCGATTGCTTCGAGCGCGACGATGGTCGGCTCGAGTTCGGCAAAATGCCCGACCATGTCGCCACCGGGATAGTTAAGGCGAACGAATTGGAACTTATCGAGAGCTTCGAGTGCGGCATCAGTAATTTCGGCAGATTTCATCCAAGGGCGCGTATTAAATGGTTGCGTGTCGGAAATGATTTCAATCTGCCCTTCCCGAGGCGCACGCTTGTAGCTATTACCGTTGAAGTAATAGGTAACGTGTCCGAATTTCACGGTTTCGGAAATTGCCATCTGCGAAACTTTATTGCGACCCAGAAAAACGTTCAGCGGATCTTGGATCTTGATGGGCGGAACGAGGATATTTTGCGGGATGTGTCGATTGGAATCATATTCGGTGAGGCCAGCAAAGTAGATATTGGGAAACGCAGCCGGATTGCTCTGAGACTTTTTGCTTTTAGTATCGGTATTTTTGACGAATTTCATGCCAGTCTTAGCGTTTAAAGACAACTTACCATCTCGAACTTTGGCGTCTAGACTGCGTCGCGAAGGGGCCTGCGCATGCCTTACTAAGCTACCGCGGTCAAATTTGTCAAAGTCGGGCTCTGTAAAGGCTCGGGCAATCTCGACGGCGCGATCAGCGCGAAAGTCGTAGTAAATGAAGGCGTCGCCGTCTTTGACTTTGCCAATTGGTTCGGTCTTGCGGCCGATTGGCGCCTTGGAACCGCGAGCTTTGATAGCGCGAGCAGTAAGAGCAGAATGCGCAGCAGGATCCTCAACGATGACGAAAGCGGGGAGATACTGATCCTGAACGGCGGGATTTTCGCGTCGAAAAGTACGAATCGCCTCCCGAGCATTGTAGAAGCTGCGAGGAGCTTTGCCATAGACCATGAGATCCCAACCACGCTTTACCATGTTCCAATCACTTTCGTAGCGATCAGCCGTGGCTACCATGCGTCCAGCGCCGGAAGCAATGCGAAAATCTGCGTCTTTGAATTTGTCACAGAAGTGCTCGAGACGTTCGATATATTTCGGTTCGGATTGGGGCGAAACGTCTCGACCGTCGAAAATACAGTGAATCCGAATTTTACGCACGCCCTCATCGTAAGCGCGCTGAATCATTTGTTCGAGATGTTTGATGTCGCTATGCACGCCGCCATCGGAAAAGATACCGGCAAAATGCAATGTGCCGGAGATTTTATCTCGATCGGCACCTAGGTGCGCCATCGCACCGCGCCAAGCTTGCGATCGCCAGACGTCGCCAGTGGCAAAAGCCGCTTCGACTTGTGCAATTCCCTGCTTGATAATCTGGCCAGAGCCGAGAGCATTATGACCAACTTCGGAATTGCCCATTTGTCCAGGCATAATGCCGACGGCTTCGCCAGAAGCAGCCAGCGGAATATTCAGATAATTGAGCATGGCATGATCGAGGAACTCGGTGTATGCCTGTCGCACAGCATTGCCGCTGCGCCGTGCAGACAAACCAACGCCATCCATCACCGCCAAAACAACTGGACCATCATAATGTAACTTTTGCATAACTTATGTTTATTATAGCATAAGCGAAATAAGTCGGCAAAAGTTGAGTAGAAATTGCGAAATTAACGAGCTTTTTTACTGGTAGAACGAGTGGATCGCTGGCGCGGTGTAGACTTTTTACGACTAGGAGTGGTTGATACGGGGCGACGAGTACGAGTACTTTTCTGCGAGCGTCCGCTTTTCGCGCGAGCTCTCTTCATACCTAAGACGGCAAATTCGCCAATAATAATCGCGGCGCTCATCCCGACAATGAGGAACCAAGTACGTTCGAAAACTGCCGTATTAAACTCTGGGACGAGGGTAAAGAATAGAGAGAAAGTTACTAAGAGAGCTGGAATGAAACCGGTGAGAAAAATCCGGATACGACCACCCTTGATCCAATAGCCACGTTTGACAACGAGACCGCGCTTATGCAGCTTGATAAAAGCGAAGAACATAGGTAGATATGCGAGTAGTAAAATAATTAGGCTGAGTGTGAAAAGTGGCCAGAAAGTACTCTTAACGGCCGGAACGCATTGAACGATGACGACGCTCAGAGCAGAAATTACCAAAGCCAGTAGGCAAGTCCAAATCGATACGACGTAAGGCACGCCGGCTCGGTTGCGCTTAGCCCATGATTTGGGGAAAGCACCGTCTTCGGCGGCATAGGCGACGACGGAATTAATTCCGAAGTTCCAAGAAGAAATATTCGCAACCAACGTATAGATGAAAAATCCACCGATCACGAGGGTGAGGGTCTTGATCGCGGCGGCCGATAAGCCAATTGCGGCAAGGAGAGTTTGGTAACTATCGAGCATACCGGTATTCAGATTAATCTTGTCGAACTTCGTCGCGACGCTGATGCCGAAACTCGGCAAAAGATAAGCAATCGCGATGAGAATACCGCCGACAATGAGAGCGCGGGGGATTTCTTTCTTCGGATTCACCATGTCATCGCCAAAGGTCGAGATGACTTCGAAGCCTAGCATGTTAAAGATAATCATCGCGACGAGGCTAAGCCCGGTAAAATCGATATGACCATCGGGGCTAGCAAAGGGGAAGAAATCGGTCCAGGAATTGACAGGATTGGCGGTACCCCGCGTGACAAAAACGTAAATCCCGAGAATACCGAGCCCAGCCATGAAGAGAACTTTCACTATCGAGCCGAGGTTAGCGAGCCAGGCGCTTTGCGAAATGCGTAACACGCCTAAGATACTGACCAAGAGAATATAGCCAGCTTGAATCGCGAGAATCACTGGCCAGGTCATGGTAAAACCAAGCATCTGTAAAAGATAGGTAGTGATGAGGTCGGCTAGCGAGGCAATCCAAATGGGAAAATTGACCCAGTAAAACCAAGCGACGCGCCCAGCCCATTTCGGGCCAAAAGCTTGCTTGACCCAAGTATAGATACCGCCTTCGGACGGATATTGAGTACTGAGTTCGGCGGAAATTAAACCATAGGGCAGGAAGAATGCCAAGAGCAAGAAAGCCCACCAAAAATATTGCGAATAACCAATCGAAGCAGTAGGAGCGATCGAGTCGCCGACTAAAATCACACAAACAGTGACTAGAATCGCGCTAAAAAGCCGAAACCTATGAATAAGTTTATTCTTGAGCATCCGCCTTCCCCTGATGCGCCTTGATTTCGTCGAGAACTTCTTGGCCAACTCCACCGAAATAGAGCAAGAGACCACGCTCGGCCGTAACTAAGTTTTGTGATTGCTCCCAGCACAGCGAAGCTTCGCCGTCGATGATGTTGTCCGTCACTTCTTCGCCACGCATGGCGGGGAGGCAGTGCATGAACTTCAGGTTGGGATTATTAGCAGCGGCGAACATTTCGGCATTGACCTGATACTTAGGATAAAATTCGCGCATGTAAAGTTCTTTGCTAGCGCCGCTACTGTACCACACGTCGGTATAAATAAAATCCGCACCCTCGAGCAAAACTGGATTATCAGAAACGTGTACACTACCGCCGTACATTTGAGTGTTAGCGCGACCAATTTTGAGATACTCGTCGGAAAGCCATTTAGCCGGTGGTGCATACTGAACGAAGTTCATGCCCATCTTGGTCGTAATCATCATCAAAGAAGCACAAACTGGTGTACAATCACCGACAAAGATGACTTTGACTTGGTTAAGAGGTTTGTTCTGTGGTAAATGATCAAGAATAGTAATAATATCAGTGAGTTCCTGAACTGGTCGATTATAATTGGAGGCACCGTTAATCACAGGTACGGTGGAACTAGCAGAGAAAGTCAACAGATTGTCGTACGAACTACTACAAAGTACCAGAGCATCGCACCAAGTAGCATAAGTACGGGCGGTATCGGCAGCAGTCTCGTAGACGCCGAGCGCGAGTTCATCGGGGCGCACGGTGAGAGCGTGTCCGTCAAGTTGATGGACGGCAGCAGAAAAACTAGAGCTCAACTTCGTAAAGAACTGCTCAAAAAGTAATCCGATTGTCTGATTATGCAAGAAATCAAGTGCGTGGTGATTCTGTAAATATTTACGAATTGTGGTGGAAAGTTTAACAATATCGAGAATTTCTGATTGGTCAAAATTTGTCGTATCGAGAAAGTCTCGCTGGCTTGGTGTCTTGTGGTCTAGTTCATAAGGATTATACATGCTTTCATTATATCTAATCGGTTGATTAAGCGCAAGGGTGTTAAAACAGGACGAGCTAGGGATGTGTATGCTATAATGAGGCTATGGGAATTGAGAGAAGCAACGAGGCGGAAGAGGCCAAACGCCGGGAGCGCCTGGTCGATACGGCGATGAGCGAGACGGACCCGAATGAACAAGTCGAGGAAGTAACCCTGCGGCCGATGACCTTTGCAGATTATATTGGTCAGGAGCGGTTGAAAAGCAATCTGAAACTAGCGATTGAGGCAGTCAAGAAGCGGGACGATGGAACAACTTTGGATCACGTGCTGTTATATGGTCCGCCAGGACTAGGCAAGACCACAATGGCGAATATTATCGCTCACGAAATGGGCGCAAATCTGCGCGTGACGAGCGGGCCAGCGATTGAGCGTGCGGGTGATTTAGCATCGATTTTGACGAATCTACAAAGTGGCGATGTATTGTTTATAGATGAAATTCACCGTTTGCGTCGGACGGTGGAGGAAGTGCTTTACTCGGCTATGGAAGATTACAAGCTAGATATTGTGATTGGCAAAGGTCCGGCGGCGCGATCGGTGAGGTTGGATTTGCCGAAGTTTACAGTGGTCGGAGCAACGACTCGGACTGGTTCTCTGGCCGGTCCACTGCGAGATCGCTTCGGTTTGTTGCATCGTCTAGAATATTATCATTTGCCGGAGATCGAAAAAATCATCGCGCGCACGGCAGGACTTTTGGGAACCAAAATTGCACCGGAAGCGACGGCACTTTTGGCGACACGTTCACGGTTGACGCCACGTATCGCGAATCGGCTGACGAAACGGGTACGTGATTACGCGGAAGTGCACGGCGACGGGACAATTAGTGCGGATTTAGCGCAGGGGGCACTGGATCTGATGGAAATTGACGAGTTGGGACTGGACCCGGCGGATCGTAATATGTTGGAATTAATGCTGGAAAATTACGGAGATCGCCCAGTGGGATTGAGTACGATTGCAGCTTTGACTGGTGACGAGGCGGCGACGATTGAGGATTATTATGAACCTTACATGCTACAACTAGGACTAATCGAGCGGACACCACGCGGTCGCGCTGTCACTAAGAAAGCGAAAGATCATCTCGCAAAAGTTAAGAGTTCAGCACATAAATAATGTGTTATAATGGGGTGGATAATAAAGAGAGGAGTTTGAAATGAAACCATTGGAACAAGGCAGTAAGACTTGGAAAAACTTGGAAGCGGCTTTTGCTGGTGAATCCCAAGCAGCTATCAAGTACCAATATTTTGCATCCAAGGCGAAAAAGGAAGGCTACGAGCAAATTAGCGCGATCTTCCACGAGACGTCGGACAACGAAAAAGAACATGCCAAAGTTTGGTTCAAATATTTGCACGGTGGTGAAATTGCTTCGACGAGCGAAAATCTAGAAGCAGCGGCAGCCGGTGAAAATTACGAGTGGACCGATATGTATAACAACTTCGCTAAGGAAGCGCGCGAAGAGGGTTACGATGAGATTGCAGCTAAGTTCGAATTGGTTGCGGGCATTGAAAAAGAACACGAAGCACGCTACCTCAAGTTGAAGAAGAACGTCGATGACGACATGGTCTTCAAGAGCGAGCAAGTGACCGTCTGGAAGTGTCGCAACTGTGGCTTCGTCTTCACTGGCGAAGAGGCTCCAGAAGTTTGCCCAGCTTGCAACCACCCACAGGCTTTCTTCGAAATTCGTGCTGTCAACTACTAATACGCGAGCAGTGTAAGCAAAATCCTCCGAGCGATCGGAGGATTTTTTGATCAGTTGAATTAGGTGACTGTTCTAATAGAGCGGTACGTTATTACTACAAGTGCCACCGATCGTAGGTTGCTGATACCAACAGTTCGCAGTAATCCAGAAGTTCTTAATCAAGTCGCCACTGCCGCCTTGGCCACCGAGTTCGAGAGCGTATTGCGGATAGGTGAAGAAGAGATCGGCTGGGTCAAGACGAGCCTCTACGCGACGGAAGAGCTGGCCCGTACGCCCCGTCGAGTCTACGCTGAGCTGCAGACCCTTGAAGTCAACCACCTCATTATTACTATCCGTCAGGCCGACGGCGAAATCGGTCATAACGTCACCATAAGGTAGCGAGACGACGAGCATCGCATTATCACCATCACGGAAGAAGTTGGTATCCAGAGTCACGTTACAAGCAAACTCGGTACTACTCACGCACTTCACAGTAAAGGCTTCGTTGTTAGTGCTGCCGCCGCCACTCTCGACGGTGCCGGCTTGGGTGATAGTACTGGAATCGATGACGCGATTCTGCACGCCGCTATCGCTCGGTACAAGTACTAGAGTACTGTAGATGACGTTCGGAGGCAAATTACTTTCTTGAGATAAACTATTAATATCAATGGACTGCGGAACTTTGATCAGGGTGAGGCTAATGGTGGGTGGAGTCGGAGCCTTGTCGTAGTTTTCGAGTTGACCGCCGTTATTAAGGTTGCGGAATTGCTGTGTACCTTGATTAATCGTCGAATACCAGTGAAACTGAATATTGCGAACGCGACCGAGATTACTCGTCGTGCCCGTGTTGCCAGAGCCACGATTCAAACCCAAAGGCACGACGCGCACTCGTGTATCCGACGACAAAGTACCGCGGTAATCTGGCACAACGTCACGTACAATCACGCAAGTATAGGATTGTCCGGAATCGCTATGACTATTGCCAATTTCTTCAATGTCGATAGCTTCTCCCGGCTGGGCACCATGAACGATGCTGCCGATAACGAAATCGTCCCGACAGTTAATATTATCTTCCGAAACATCACGTGCGAAAGGGCTGCGACAGTTGTTTCCCTGGCCCTGGCTGAGACACATATAATAATCATGAACTGCAATCTTGGCATCTTCGACGCCAGCAATCGCCGAGTCGTAAGCAGATTGCGACAAGTCATCATTACTACTCTGGCCAGCTTCGGAGAGCATAATACGAATAAAACTTAGGGTAATGATACCGAAGACAATACAAGTAAAGGTGACGATGTAAATGGACGAGGCGCCAGTCTTAGTCTTCTTGAAGAAAGCTTTCATGATTAAACTCCCGCTGTGCGTGCAGCAAAATTAAATTTATTAATACCACAGTAATTAAATTCGGAACCTAGCTCCAACGCGCTACCATTCGCAATATCATTGCCTTGCTCAACGTCACAATAGTCGCCGGTGCGCGTAATGTTAACTCCACCCCGTTCCGTGGCAAGGATGAAGGTGCCAGAAATAAAGCTGCGCAACGTAATCGAATCCTGTGAAATCGGGAACATGGTCAATTCGTAAAGTACGAGGTCGATATCGAAGCTAGTGAGGAAACCTTGGACGGGTTCGGGCGTGCGCTTTTCGACGTTATTGGCTAAGTGTGTAATATCGATGGTGCTGAGATTCTCGAGATTGGATTGATATTGCTTGTTGATGGTGACTGAGCAAGCACGGTAAGTTTTGTCTTCGAAACGTACTAGCCGTGGAGTAGAAATAGTTTGAGTCTGGCGATTCTGATCTAAATAAGTGAGACTGAGGGTTTGGTTGCCAGATTTGAGAGCGAATTCGGTATTCCAAATGTAAGAATAATTACCGCTACAGAAAATGCCGCTATATTGGACGGGAAGACCGTTTTGATCGTTACCGACTTTGTGCTGATAGACGAATTTATTGGCGTTATCGTTCTTACAACGTGTACGATCGCTGCCCTCTTCGATAAAGCTGTTGCAAAGATTATTTGAGTCGATGGAAGGAGCAGAATTGATCGCAGAAGTGATCTCGTCAATCAAGCCACGTCCGACGCTATTAACAGCTTTGATAGTGAGGCCTTTTTGATATAAGGCCATGAGATTTATCGAAATTGTGGCAATAATAATTAACAGCACCGAAATAACCGCCATAGCGAAAGAGATTTCAATAATGGTGAAACCGGATTTAGTAGATTGTGCTCGAGGTGATGATGGATGAGTTTTTTTCATGATTAGTTCCTCTTGTCCGGGTTATAAAGTCGAATGACGGCATCGAGCGAGGTAGGGGTGGGAGTATTCGTATCGTTCCAGCAGGTCTCGATGTAGAAATCGTAATAGTCTGGCGTAATGCGAGAGGTGGCGTCATTGTAACCTTTGACGGTAACCGCCCAAAGCCCCTCGACGGCAGCAACCCGTAGATATTGCAACGACCCAGTACTACCAACACCGCCAAGATCGGAACCAGCCGAGTTGTTCTCGCCGCCGGATTCAGCGGTTTGACGAGCGAAAATAACGCGAGCATTGAGAGGTGCTTCCCGGAAAAGATCAGAATTGCTACGTACCGAGAGATAAGCGTCACTAATGCGATAGCGCCCAGTCGTCGTAGTCATGAGCTGGCGAGTATTAATGATGAATGCGTTGTTGTTTTTCAGAAGACGATTGCTATCGTCGTAAACATCGGCGCAGCGCGAAAGCGGGTATTCGATCGTATAGTCAGCGGGACTGACTGCATTGCCAACGATTTGACGCCAGATGGTGGCAAATTGCTGGCATTTCTGACCCGCCATTTGAATCTCAGCAGTGCACTCCGGCAAGTTCAGCTCAGAGACATAGGAACTGTGGATGAAGCGAAGAGCTTCGGCTTGGGCGTTAAGTTCGCTGCGGGCGGTGACGCGTTCGAGCGAGCGTTCGCCGGTGACGAGGCCAGAGTTCATCATGCCGACCGATACTACCGCGATGAGGGAGAAAATAGCCGTAGCAAGCATAACTTCGATGAGCGTATCGCCCCGCTTAGTACGAATGAGTTTCTGGTTTATTGGCGACATTGGTTTTCCTCGCTATCCGCCTCGATAATATTAATAGCGGAAGTATTACGGCCATCAGCAGCGATGCGAATTTCCTGAACGACGTTGAAGTTATCTGTCTTGTAGCAAATACCGACGTTATGGTCTAACGAGTAACGTCCGTAGATGTCCGAGAGAGGATCAGCGACACTTTCGCGGAATTGGTCACGGAAATGCGAGCTAGCATGATCGTTGTCAGGCGTACATTCATCACGCAAGTTATAGGTGAGATCTTTTGCAAAGACGGTATGTACGGTGCCGGAAGTCGGCGCGCGAGAAATGATGAAAGTACCCTTGAAATCTGCGGGATAGCGGGTTTGGAGCTCGTCGTTGGTCGGGAATTTGAGCTCACCCTGCCAGAGCGGCGCATAAGAGGAGACAGTCGAAGTCTGGAGATCGCGATTGGCAGAATTACCACAATACAGACTGACGTTGGCGTCGAGAAGTTCAGTGAGGAAGTCGTCATAAGTGCGACGCGGAATGTTCGACTTGCCAATAAGCGTAGCCGACCAGACTCGGTGAGTATCGTCGTAGTTGTTTTCGTAATCGTGGCCAATCACGATGACTTTCCCAAGGATGGCATAATTAGTATTTCCCTCGCCGAGAGATTCAGGACTGATGACCTCACCATAAGTGGCGCGCAAGTATTCACTGAAGGAATCGACGGCTTCGCTGTAGCGCTTGCTGGAAACGCTAATGAAGGCACCGGCTAGGACACCAATGAGCATCAAACTGGAAATCGCCAAGAAGAGCATGACCTCGAGGATGCTAAAACCGGCTTTAGTGGCAGTTTTCTTGCTCATAGGTTAGTACCTCGGCGGAAGCTCGCGTGTGTAAGCTTCCGTATAACTCGAGCCGTAGCGACCAGCTTGCGCGTAAGCCCAGAGATAAGTGTCTGCACGCAGGTTGAAAACTTCAGCCGGAGTGTAACGTTGACTATTAGAAACGTTGAAGAAGTTCCCTGGCACCGACGGATCGGAGCCGCCAGTACGGTTGAGTTTGACTTCGCCAGCCATGACTGGACCACTGAAGATAAGCTGACGGTCGCACGGAGTGTTCGTAGTGTAGACGCCGTGAGTGCTACCGGCGCTCGCGGTCGTTCCCGTGCCACGAGTGACGAAGGCGTTACAAGTATTGAGCGTACCGGTAGCGATAATCCAAGCATCGACACGGGTGACATCCGGCGTGATATTGATGTTGCCATTGACGAAGATGACAGCCTGCGGAATGCTATAAACGTCTGCGTAGGGCCCGCCAGGAACGACGATATTGCGATCGATGGTAAGGTCTCCGTTCGTCGAAATAATCTTTGTTTCGGTAACGTTGATCGAATTGCCAGAGGATGCGCCTAGTGCGCCGATATCATTCGTATTGACTGCGCGCGATTCGAGGTAATTGCGCAGGCGAATGTAGGCAGCAGAGTTGACGGGAATTTGAGAATTACCGATATCGCTAGCGTTCGAGATGGTCAGCGACTCGGAATACGGGCTGGTATCACTATTGCCGCGACTAAAGGTTGTGCCGGTAGCGAAACCATTGACGCTGCCACCGATCGCGCCGAGATATTCGTCCCAAGAACCGTAGAAGAGACGGGCGCCCGCATTGTTCGAAGCGACATTGAAGAGTAAGAACCTACTATAGGTGTTGTTGCTGAACCTTTGCGAAATGGAGGTGTTGACTTGTCCGGTCGTAAAGATGCTACCATTCCACACCGCCATGGACGGTTTCTTAGCAATGGAGCGGCAAGAGGCATTGAAGACGTTCCAATAATCTTTTGTAGTTTCGTGTTGCCAGTTGTCGACGTCGTCGTAAGTAATCGAGTACCAATATTCCCATTTGTAACCGAAGGAATTACAGAGTTTATACCCAACTTCATCCGGTACAGCAATGTTCAGAGATTTCTTGTAGGGATACAGGATACCATCGGAAGAGTAGGTGGTATTAGGTGTGTCGACGATGAGCTGCTGGTCGGTGCTGGTCTCGTCCCGCGCGATGGCGCATTGCTCCTGGCGTGATTTGTTGTTGTACCAGGTGCAAGGTTCAACGTTTTTGCGGTTTGGATAGACGAGTTGCTGGTTGGTGCCGGCTTCGACGGTGCCGCTAATAGTGTCAACAGAATACGGAACGGCAGCATGCCAGAGGAACTCGATGGCCCGATACTCAGCGACGCGGCGCTCAGCAACGCCTTTGGCATTGGTATCCCAACCGATGTCGGTCGTTTCCCCAGCATACATATAGGTGCTCGTGCTGGTGGCAGAATTACCCGAGAACGGACCAGGGAGATCTGGCTCTTTGGCGCGAACAACTTCGACGCAGGCGGTAGACTTACCACGGCCAGAACGATTAGTTTCTGTATATAAATAATGGTCATGCGGGTATGTTATGGTGCACATATATCCGCAAGAATGAGTGTCAACATCTGGATGGTGCATATGCGTTGAATGTCCTATAGTAGGACTCATGACAATATTTGCAGGATCGTAGTTTACCGACTCGCAGACCGTTACGCGGTCACCTGGATTCGGCAATTGTATCCTAAAGGGCTGTCCGTCGCTAACTGGATCTACGCCAGTACGAGCGATTTCTTTACCACTGTTGGCGCCATTGGCAAAATCACTTCCTTTGGTGCCAGTACAATGCTCGTCTTCTTTAATTAGAGCTGGCTGATACAGATAGCGACTAACATTATAATCCGTGCAAACCACTCTAAAATGATCATTGGTACCATTAGTCCATAATGCATCGCTATAATACATCTTGTGCCAGAAAATTACATCGAGGTAGTCCATGTCCGTGCTAAGTTTCACTGAAACTGAGCCGTTGGGCGAAACGGTATCTTCATCAACTTTGTATCCTGGAACATCATTTTGTGCCGGAACTTCTACGAAAGATTTAGACCAAAAGCTACCTACCGAACGCGTGTCAGTATTCTTAATCGTGACACAAGCATGAGATCCGCCCGTATCATAGGCATCCACAATACGATAAATCGGTGTGCCCCATCTAAAACCAGGGTCACCCTGCTCGAGCAAGGCAAAATCAAGATGCTTAGGGTCGTAAGAAATGTAGTCACAAACTTTCGTTTCGGTGCCTCGAGGAACGGAAATAGTAACATCGTGGCGAATTAGGTCAGGCGAAACTGCATTGTAACGTGCGTCGGTCACATATTGATTATTGCCGATGTATCCCTCTTGAGAGTTTTCGATACGCCAGTTGGTATAGGCACTATCCCAGACTTGCGCGTTTGGTTCAATACCTTCTAAGCCGGTTTTGTACTTAATATTATGCCAGAAAGTGACAGTGACTTCGGTATCAAAAGTATCGATTTCGTGACTCGTCTCACCATCATCGGGAGAAGTCTTAGTAATACCCGTGAAGTCGGAACCATCGGGGATACTGACGGTGGAATTAGATGTAAAGCCACTATCATTACGCCAAGATGCATCCCAACAGAACCAGCTTGTGTCCGACCATTTCAAGTCTTTAAGGTTACCTGTCCAGCTCTCAGGGTGATTTCGAGCATATTCCTGAGCGGCCTGAAAATCTGCTTCTACCTCTGGCCATGCCAAACCGGCATTTTCTACGTATGGAATATGGCCGCCACCATAGCCTGCGATCAATTTGACTGGGCGGAAGTAACGTTGTTTGCCAGTTGGAGTAAATTTGTCTCGACTTCGGCTACCATTAGTGTAAAAACTTTCTAGACCGAGACGGTAATATTGACCACCATACTTACTACACTCGGCGTCAATAGTAGCTACAGTGTTGGCGTCGCTACGAAAAGCAGCGGGAGTTCCAACATCATATAGTCGCCAACTGGCCCCATAGCATTCGTCTTGGTAGGTTGTATACGTTTCCTTAATATTTGCGTAACATTTTCCACTACCGGTGGTGCTAGTTGTTCCACCAGCACCACCGCCGGCAGCCATTGCACTGCCAATGCAGGCTATAGCTATTAACATACTTGCGCTTGCACAAGCAAACCATCGCGTAACGATACTCGCGGTTTTCTTTCTAATTGCCACCATAGTATCCCTCCATGCTAGCTGTTAAATCGTATAACAAATCTGAGTATTCTTGCGCTTTGTCTGGCTGATCAGTTCTTGTATAACTGCAAGACAGCACGGTATAATATGTCACTTTCTGGTAATCATCTAGTTTTTCTGCATCGACGGAAGATAAAGCATCAATAGCTTCTTGGTAAAAACCGTTAGTGATGTAGAATGATGACTCGGCGATTTTGACGGCTTCGGGATAGCGTTGGCCCGATTCGGATTCGAGCGTAGAGTTGACGACATCTTGCACGGACTGGACGTTATTATGCTGGTTGTAGAAGTTTTGCAAAATCTCACGATATTTAGAAATATCTTCGCGGCTGCCGCCTTCAATGACTTCCGCGACCGGTTCGTCCTTTGGCCAAGTCTCAACAATGTGCACGATGAGGGATACTAAGCCCCAAATGCCCAGTCCAATCACGACGACACTAATCACGGCAATAACGGCCGGCGCGACCTTGAGACGCTTTTTGGCGGCTTCACGGTTTTTTTCGGCGGTTTTGCGGTTTTGCTCGGCGAAAGGGTTTTCTTGCAAGGAAGCCCAGCGACCGATGTCCTTCGTTTTGAACTGCACGTTAGATTTCTGAGTATTATTGTGCAATTTTTTGTCCAGTGGAGAATTGCTCATGTTTATATTTTAGCATAAAGTTTGCAAGTTGATAAGTCTTTCTGCGGATGCTTGCTGAAAGTAATTACGGGTAAATGCTAAACGCCGAAGAGGAAAGCGAGCCATTGTTCAAAATTACTCAGTGTAGTATCGGTAATTGGGTTGTCATAGTCGGTGGGAGTTTGCTTGTGTTTGTTCATGGCGGCTTCGGAATTAGCGGGGAGATAAATCATGGTTTCGCCGGGGAGTTTTTTGTTCTGATACTTGCGAGCAGCGAGTTCTTGATATTCTGTAGAGCGATAATATTCGTTTTCCAGCTCGAGTGTATCTACTTCAAGTTCGAGGAGAGCTTTTTCGCGCTGTTGACTCATCAGCTCTTCAGCGAGAGACCAGTTGCGCGACATGGAAGAAATCGAACCCCAAGTCCAGACGAGGCAACAAATCGCGGCCACAATAATAATGATGTTATCAAAAACAAACAAGTCATGCTTCAGCCAATACTGAGCTTTGCGGATCCGCGTTTTTAACTCGCTCATGATTAGATTATAACACGAGAAGGAGTGAGTTTGTGCTATAATATATGGGTGAAGGATGCTTCTTCACTCGCAAGGGGGGCGTAGCAGATTTCTTGTCGAAATCTCTACATACCCATCCTCAAAAGAAGAATAAAGTAAACTTTATCTTCTTTGCTCGGATGGGGGCGTAGCTCAGGGGTTAGAGCAGGCGGCTCATAACCGCTTGGTCGTTGGTTCGAGCCCAACCGCCCCCACCAGGATTTGAAAGAATTGACATGATTTTTATAAACTAGACATAAAAATCTTGTGGCAGCAACGCGCTTATGCTATAATAAAGATTATGGATGGTCATGATAAGAACGATGCCGCTGGATCGGCTGATAATCTTGATAAGTCAAATGCTAGTGGTACTGCTAAGGGGATTTTTAGTACGCCAAATTTGACGGTTAATACAGAAAATTTGCCGCAGAATCAGCCGGTGAAGCCGGCGGGTAGCGCGGCGCGTTTTAATTTTGGCCGGAGGGCAAATCGTGGAGGCGCGAATGCTGAAAGTTCCGAGAGAGTAGCTTCGGCTTTTGCGCAGACAGATGCTTCGCAACAGACACAGCGACTGAATGAGGCGATGCTAGAGAATGCAAATGCTGCGACGCAGTCGACAGCGACGGGGGATATACAGTTGGATGTGCCGAAGAAGAGGAAGAAGTGGCCGTGGTTAGTTTTGGTGCTGTTGGTTATTGCTGCAGTTGGGGCTTTGGTGTTCTTCGTATTTGCAAATCGTCACGAATCCGTCAGTGTGGCAGATGTGAAGGCAGCTTTTGACCTTTACGACAAAGAAATAACTGACGGAACGGAGCACACGGACTGTGTCACTCAGGATGAAATGCCTGCGCTTGAGTATATGGGGACTTTTAATTGTTCGTCAGAATTGCAAGATGCTGTTGTTAATGATATGGTAGATAGCTACAAGAGTTTTAAGTCTTTATTTGATAAATCAGTCTTAATGGATAATGAAGATTTGAAATTGTTAGTTGAACATCAGAGTAGCTATTTAGAAGTTGTAGCACAATACTTGAGTCCTTCGATACGAATTAATAAGATCATCCAGCTCTACAATATTGGGGAAAGCAAAATTACTGTTGAAAAAGTAGGTAGTATACAGACAGATGGCTTAGGGTTTGATGCAATTTTGAAGAAGTTTGCAGATGTTATTAATACGGAAACAATAAATTTTATCAGTGAGTACCAAGCATATAATGATAGCGGTTGTCTGTTAACTGGTGAGCTAGATAATGAGTGTGCAGCGTTGGTTGCGCAGACAGATGCTCTCGAAGAAGTTTATGATCAACAGGATGACATCGCAGAAGAATTAGAGAAGTTGTTCCGCCAAATTTCGTCGCAAATGATTGAGGATTGCAATAAGATTAGGGAACTATTACATGAATAAGGGCTCACATAAAAGCATATTATTTGCTGTTCTAGCACTCTCCTGTTTGGTCTTCGGCAGTCTATTTACATCTGGCTCTGTTTATGCAATTGGGCCAGCTGATATTAACAAGATTGTATTACAAAATCAAGCGCAGACTTGCTATAATTCGAGTTCCATGAATGCTAAAATTTCTAATGGGTTTTCTATTAGTGCTGCTTTTAAGAAGAAGGGTAGCATTGTGCTAATGGCGGACAATGGATCGGGCGGGACTTACAACTGCCGTGTTGTGTTTGAAACATTGAACTCTTTGACTAGAAAGAATCCGGGCGCCACAGACTTAGGTTATACGCGTTCTTCCAATGATAGTGGGTCTGGTGGTCCAGTTTCAAGATGTGTGGTGATGTCTTACGTTGTTCGCGGAGTAACATATTACACAGAAAAGTGGTGTATGGCTGTTCGTGATGGCGATATAGACATGGGTGAAACGCCAGAAATGGTAGAACAATCAACAAACCCTGGTGGCGTTTTTCTTGGCTTAACCGGAAACAACTCAATGGCTATTACCCTGTACGGCATGATGGACGCTTCTCCTTGGACTGTGGACTACTACAACAGGACATGGGATGAATTCGAAACTAATTTGAGGAAAATGGCCGCCAATCTGAATGGTACACACATTCAATATAACAATATTGACGGCGACATACAATCTGCCAATATTGTAACGAGTGTAGGTAGCGACGATCGCTATGTCACTTACGAAATAAAGAATAATGATTTTAATGCAGCAAAGCAGACAATGATGAGATACTACTTTGGTAATTCTACGGCTCCAAAGTTAACTGGTGATTATTGGTCTTACGTTTTAGATTCTTCTTACAGGCTCGCATTAAGTACTGGCCATATTACGCAACGTGCATGTGTTGACACTAAGGACGAAGCGCTTAAACAAACGACCTACGCCTTTTATGATTCTGCTTCCAATAAATGGTGCCCTGTAGATATTGAATCAAGGGATAAGAATGGTGAATCTACTGGTGGAAATAAATATCCCCTCGTGAAAGAGGGTAATGAAGCGTTGGGCCTTTATTCTATTGAAGAAGTACTTAAACTACAGACTGGACGTAATCTCGGTAATCAAACGGCTGCAGATGTTTGTACTACTAATGCCAATAATCGCCTCCAAGAGCTTAGGGCTGCTAGAACTGCTGAGTACGAAGCAAACGGAAATAGTAGCCGATATCAGTACTTATTGAATGCTGCTATTCAACTGAGCGGAATGATTAGAGACAATAAGCTTGTTAATTCTAACGGAACATGCGCGGATATTCCTACGGTTAATCAAGATGCGCAAACGCAGAAAAATGCTTGTAATTCCGTTTTTAACACCGCTATTGCGCAATTACGCAACATCATTAATGGATCAAATTCGACAGCCAATGAAAAAGCCGATGCACAAGATAAATTAGATAAGATTAATGCTCTTAATGGCGTATATTGGACCGAGGATAGTGGCGGAGATATTGTTTGTAAAAAACTCGAAGATGTTTACAACGGTACGAGCGGTGGCACTACAGGAGGAGAAAATGGTGGCAATACAAACGGAGGATCAACGACGGACAGTGACGATCCGGGATTGCTAGACGGCTGTATGAGTAATGCTGGCGTTCTAGGTTGGATTTTATGCCCTGTGATTCGCCTGATTGGGGGAGCCATTGAAGGAGTTTATAGCGGCATTGAGGGGCTATTGATGGTGGATGCTAATACGGTGACAGATCCGGCAACGCGTAGTGCGTGGAGTCAGTTCCAGGGTTATGCCAATATCGTTTTTGCTATCGTGCTAGCAATCGTTATCATCTCTCAAGTAACTGGCATCGGACTTAATAATTACAACATTAAAAAGATTTTACCTCGGTTAATTATAACTATTGTTTTAGTAAATTTATCTTTTATAATCTGTTCCATCGCAATAGATTTATCTAATATACTTGGAGTACGGTTGAAGGATCTATTTGATGGGCTCCATGTGGTAAACCAAGGGATTTTCGATGTTGATCCTGGTGCTTTCGTAAGAAATACGTTGGAATCGTTACTTGAAGTAGGACCCATCGTGCTAGGTGCCGGCGTTGCGATTAGTGTTATAATGACGGCTGAGCTTTGGAAGATGATGATATTGCCACTATTGCTTGGCTTTATTGTCATGCTAATTAGCATTTTGTTCTTCTTCATCATTCTGGGAGTGCGTCAAGCAGCAATTATTATTCTGCTTGTTGTATCACCAATAGCAATTATTTGTTACACTTTACCAAATACGCAGAAAGTGTTTGATCGTTGGTTGAAAATGTTCAGCAGTTTATTAATAGTGTATCCAATTTGCGGATTAATGATGGGCGGGGGACAGTTTATGTCACGCTTACTGCTAAATGCGGGTGGTAGTGGAATGAGTTTTATGTACTATCTGACGGCCATGCTCTTGAGCGTTGTACCCTTCTTCTTTATCCCAACTATATTGAAGGGTTCACTGACAGCTATGGGCAATTTAGGCTTAAAGCTTTCGCAAATGGGCTCTAGGGTCAGTAGTGGTGTGGCGCGGAGTATTCGTGGTTCTGATTGGGCGAGAGAGTATCAGCGCGATCAAGCTCTTAGTCAATCGAGAGGCGCTTATGAACGGTTAAATAGACGCGAGCAGGCAATTAAAGATGCTGGTGGACGGGGACTGAACGCTCGCGATGCGAGAAGACGTTCGCGTTATGCTCGTCAAATGTTACGCCTGGAAGCCGAAGATCGACGCGCAGGTTATAATCCAGCTCAGGTAGAAGCAGCACGGCGTCATCAATTAATACAACAGCAAAACGACGATATTTCTGGTCGTCAAGACTTGTATCGTGGAGGTAGTATGTCGAGCATTATAGCTGGTCATACTGATCCAATAAACGGCAATAATAATGATGAGCTAGCCGATGAGCTTGATGCTTACATGGATCGTATTGTTACTGGACAGACGGCAGATGGCAGAACACTTACTCAGGACGAAATTAATGATGATGTTATGAATGCTCAGGCCCTTATTAATACATTAGCAGATCAAGGTACAAGTGGCGCGAGAGCCAAGGTTGAACAAAGCTTTGCTAGGGCTATGCACAGGCATCAGTCAATCTTTGGTGATCCTGACCAGGGAGGTCGTTTGTCTCATACCTTTGGCAGTCTTGCGGCACGTACAAATGCTAAATACGGTAAAGATTTTAAGAAGGACAGTCCTGGAGCAGCGGCAATGCTTGGGGATATTGCGCAGGGTAGTTTCACGCGTGCAGGTACGTTTTCTGATAGCGGTAGGGTAGAAACACGGCATGCTGATACCGATCATGAGCGAAAAATGTCGATTCTGCGTTCCTCGTATTATGGCGGCAGTGGCGCTGGCGTATCGGGCATGAGCACTGAGGACTTCAGTAAGTTGAAAGCTTACGGAGCTAACAATATTCTCGATGGCCTGCGTGCTGGACAAATTACCGGTAGTAACGCTAGGGCGGCGGCACGCATGGCGGATGAAGTACTCAATAGTGGCGTGTATACACCAGACTCAGATGTTCGTGATATTCTGGAGCAGATTCGTACAGCTGGATACTCGGCAGGCGGGGATCTTAATGGCCGTTCCACTGGAAGCTTAGCTCTCAGCGGAGCCAGTACAAGCGCGCTAGAATCTGTAGTGAGCGACGTGTCTGGTATTGCCGATTCAGCTGCTTGGGAAAGCCTTAGTGACGCGGAGCGAAAAAATTATCGTCAACTGTTTAACAACATTCGTGAAACGCTCGACAATGATACATTATCTGCGGCAAACGCCGATCAATTACAACAAGCCCTCAAAATTGCGCATGACCGTGGATTCACGGATGCGAGCGGAAACGTAATTGGTGCGTTTAGCGGGACACCGCATTTAAAGATTGATCACTCTGCGACGCAGCCAATCGTAGTGCCACCAGTTCCGCAGGGCTGGACTGAAGGCGGCATGTGGACCGGTGGTGGCAGTGGTCCGTCCAAACAGCAGGAGATTGCATATCAAGAATGGGCCAAGATTAAGGCACGAGCCGATATGCAGAATAATGGCGGAAATCCATAGCATAAAAATTGGCGGGCTCTGAATAAGAGTCCGCCAAAAAATTTTGGGACGAGCAGATGGAACGACTAAGTTTCCATACATGCTCAAAATCGCAGGAATATAACGCTAGTGGGACGCTCAAATCAACTCATGGGGTGATTTATAAACTCAAATCTAACAAGTAGCCTTGATAGAGTTTTTAATTATGGCAGTTTGCCGCTTCCTCCACACCAATCACAGGTTACTCCGTTTATTTTGCCGCTGCCATGGCACCAGTTACAATCATGCCCACTAGTTGAATAAACGACAAAATTTTGAGGTCGTCCAGACATCTGGTCTCTTCGGGTAAGTTCACTGTGAAATTTTTGATTGTGCTTGATACTACCATGCAGCGTCCAAAACCTTTTTTGACACCATCGACACCTATATGGCTTAATCCTGTACAATAAACCTCGCCGACAGCCAGCCGGAGTATCATCGTTGTTGAGGGCAAATATTACAGCTATAGTTGCAAATGCTAGTACAATCCAGATTCCGAAGGTGCCGCCACCCAATAGCCAATACAAAAGCGCGATAATCAAAAAAATGCCGAGAACAACTATCGTCCAAATACTCATGTTTTATTCCTCCTCATTTTAAATTACTTTGGCTAAGACGGATGTTGTGCGAGAATTGGGGAAAGTAGAGGCAGTGCGAACGCGGTAGGAAACGCGAGATAAAATCTGGGGGCGCGGGCGAATAGTGGAGAGTAGTTCTAGCATCCCAATAAGACAAATGCCAATGCGCTGATTATACTACGTTTTTCCCCTAGAGGCAAGCATAGCCATATTCGCCTCCAATCCAGCCTGCCTCGACCCAAAAGCCTCTCCAAAACGCACTCTAGGCGGTCTAGTCGTACAACTTACTAGTCCGCACCGCCCAAAAAGACCCCTCCGAAGAGGGGTCTTTTGTGGTATGGAGCGATCAAACCAGTACAGGCGAAGGCCCATACCGAATTCTACGATCCAGCCTGGGTGGGCTTGTCAGATCGCAGATTAACGCAAGCTACGGCGGCTAACAATGTAGTAGCCAGCAGCAGTTACGATAGTACCAGTAGCGATAACGCCACCAGTGATTGCTTCTGGACCAGCTTCTGGGATCTTACCATCACAGACCTTGCTCAAGGTTACAGTAGCGTAATCCTGAATCAAAGTTTGGTCAACAGTACCACGTGCCCAGTTGACGAGGGTGTTATTACCACAGGCCAAGCTATTGTCGACAACTTCAGCAGTGAAGCGGACGTAAGCGTTCGCACCCTTACCGTAAGAGCCGATGTTAATACCGGTAGTAGTAACAGTGTCTTCCTTGATCGAACCACCATTTGGATGGTTAGAGTTGAAGAGGACGGTAGAACCAGCAACGTACTTCATGTTCTTTGGTAGAACGTCGCGAATAGTAACGTTGTTGTGAGTTGCGTTCTTGCGATCGGTGTTCTGATACTCGATCTGGAACTCAACCTTGTCACCAACCTGAGCGGTAACATTATCGCTCCAGTCGGTAGTACCAGCAAGACGAACTTCCTTGTTGATGGTGAAGTTGTCATCGAAGACGGCTTTCACGCGAATACCAACGAAGTTGTCATAAGTGTAACAACCTGGTACGTTACCATCGAGGGCATTGTAACCGATCTTTACACCGTTTTCGGAGGCGGCTTTAGTAACGATCTCGTCACCAAGCTTGACGCCACCGTTCTGACCAATACCGTTGTTCTCGAGTAAAGCAGAACCGTAGACGTACTCCAAGTGGAAAGCACGATCGCTGTTAAAGTTTACATAATCCCAGTACTTTGATGGAGTTGCATTAGAAGAGGTAATGAAACCATTAACCTGAATCTGTTTTGCAGAGTACTCAGGAATATCAAAGGCTACGCGAGTATCGCGAGCGATTGCGTCCAACCCATTTGGGTTGTTGTTGTGGACATAGAGACGGATCAAATATTCCTTGCCATCTTCGACAGTAATATTATTACCTTCCCAAATATTGTCCTTACCAGCGTTGATGCCGGTGTTTTCGCGGGCGCCGACGAAGTTCTTTTCGTTACCGATCACGCCATCGCTAATGCTGTTGAAGACAATTTTGTTGCCTAGATCACCATTATTGATTTGGGCTTCGGTGTAGCTACGACGACCACCGCCATTATCACCCCAAGCTGAAACGAGAGCTGGGGAAACTGCAGCACTCATCACTGCAACGCCAGCGGCGACAGCAAGGGTGCTCTTGATTGCTTTATGCATAATTAATCTCCTCTCAAAAAGATTATTTATAATAATGCTGATTAAAGTTGATATTAAAACTGGTCCAAGTTGTTAAACTCCATCAATCCGCCAACCGAATCATCTCAAATACAATTACCGTTTAGAATCTTGGGTTAACCCCAGGGGCCGAAGCCCCCGGGGTTAAGGTACTTCCCATTGCTGGGACTGGAATTATCGAAGCGTTATATATTAAGTGGGTTTACTAATAGTTCCGGTGTTAGTACCGTCACTACTGGTGTCTCCACCGTCAGTAAAGTGGCTGGGCGGCTGCTGCTGGTCGGGGTTATTATCAATCGTCTGATTATCCCCGGTGCTGCCCGCTGGGACCTCTGCACTGGTCGTACCATTGCCATTGTTGCCCGAACCGTTGTTATTGCCGGCCGGCGGAGTAGTACCACCCGTGCCGTAATCGTGCTGGGGTGGATTATTAGGCTGGTAAGAACCAGTGGTATCTTGGTCGTTCGGGTTGTTGATGCCGCCGTTCTGATCGGCGTTGCCATTGTTCATCGAACTGGCTGCCGGATCCTTCACGCCGTTACCATCCTTGGTGTAGATGACCGTAACGGTACGACCTTCCTTCACCATGGTGCCCTGCACGATACTCATCGTGGGAGTGTAACCACGGATAGTGGGGGAGGTGACGGAATAGTATTCGCCTACCGCGTAATCTCTCTGGTAGGTCGAGGCAGCTTTACTGCCATCCTTGTACTCGTAATAAATCGTCAACCGTCCCGCACTGGGATAGTAGGTCACGTAGACCTCGATATCCTGGTCGTACATCGTGCCCTTGACAATGGCCTGGTCGGGCTCATAGCCCTTGATGGTCGGGCTTTCCTTGCGGAAAGTTTCACCATAGACGAGACCTTCCTTAACGTAAGGACTGGCGGCCTGGCGACCGTTCTCGTACTGATAGTAGATCGTCAGGTTATGCGAGTTCTCGTAGTAGGTGACCGTCACAGTGGTGTCCTTGGTAATGGTACCGTAGACCACGGTCTGGTCAGCCTTCCAACCAGGAATCGTCGGGCTGTTCACTTCGTACCAAGCGCCGCTGTTGTAGCTGGCGGTATAGGTATCGGCGGCGGTGCCACCGGTACTGTACTTGTAGTAAATCGTCAGCTTCAACTGATTAGGAGCATTCCGCGTGTAGGTGACCGTAATGGTGGTATCCTTCGTCAGAGTGCCGCTCACGGTCGCCTTGTCAGGCGTCCAGCCGGGGATGGCCGGGCTAGAAATACTGTACTTCCAGCCACTCGCTTTTGTAGCGGTGTAGGTGTCGGCGGCCTTGGTGCCATCGCTATACTGATACTTGATGGTCAGCGTATAGTTGGTGGTCTGAGGCTTGGCCGGCTCGGGGGTCGTGGGCGGCTTCGGCGCGGGTTTAGTCACGTCAAAGATTTCCAGACGACCGTCGAACACGTTCACACCGAGCTGGATCTTGTCGTCGCCAGACTTCTGGCGATGGACCAACATGATGGCCTCGGCAGACTCCTCGTAGTCAGACTTCTGAGTGCGAATGTAGTCAGCCTCGGCGGCCGGCTCCAAACTCCAGTTCCCAGCAGATTCCTTGGTAGTCAGCTGCTGGAAGTCGAAATACTCGAGGACGGCGCAAACACGTGCAGCGCCGCTGAAGTACTCGTCGGAAGTGGTGAACTCGTTAGCCTGTGCGTTAGTGGGAGTGAGCCAAGTCAGCCAGCCCTTGCCGGTAGTCTCATTGAGAGAGGTATTCAGCTTGTCACGGAACTCCAGCAACCACGGATTGGAATCCGTGATGTAGGAGATACTGCAGAGTCCCTGCACCATCATATCGCCGTAAACAGGGTTGGCGATGATGCGCTGGTACAGATCCTTGCGGGCTTGGTCGAAGATGGCCTTTTTCTCCTCGGCGGAGAGCTTGGTGTCCTTGAGGGACTTCAGCTGCTCGTCGGTGAGAATCGGGAAAGCGACTCCATCCTGGAAAACTTGGTCTTCCTTGTAGCCGGCAGCCAGCATAGCGGCCTTCGTGGCGGCGATGCGCTCCTGCGCCCGGATGGGCATGGAGCTATCGTCAAAGACACGAGAGTAACCGCCGAACATCCGCTGCAGCTCAAGGTCGGTGAGGGTGATGGCCGGGAACTTTTCCCCTTCGTCTTGGACGGCGGGGGGAGGATCGTCCGTGGTATCAGCAGGCTTCGCGGTGAGCGCGTAGATCTGTGCTACCGTAGGAGCGATGATGGCCACCGCCAGCAACAGAGCGAGCCAGCGGGTGACGAGGGACCTTGTCGTGGTCTGCTTGCGGAAACGGTGTCCGTTGATGACGCCAATCAGGGCGAAGATGCCCAAGGCGCCAGCGAGGACCAAAATGATCCCCAGAACGATCAGGTTATCAAACATTGTTTTACTCCTCCTTTAAATCATGAAAATACATTCAGAACAGGGGGTACCACGCCCTGTTCGTGAGTGAATAGGGACGTGGCCAACGATGTCTATGGCCTAAATCAAAACCAAACGCTTCGATATTATTCTAAACAGATACGAATGCGTAGCATTGTATCTGGGATGATTCGGTTGTAAATGGACCTCTGGCGAGACCGTGATTTCACAATCTTTCCAGACTACTTCCATTGTAGCACACTATCTCTAAAAAGTCAATAGTAAAGTCATATTATTAGCATAAATAGAAAGCTAAAAAGCATAACAGTTATAGAACAGGGGCGGTTTTGCGGGATTTTTGTGCTGGTAAATGCTTATGCATAGGGGTGATGATGGTTTGACAAAATAGAGATAAAATTGTTATGCTTAAATTGAGTGGTTAGTGGTAGGGAGGGGCGCATGAAAAACCGCCCCGGGAAGGGGCGGTTTTGGAGGGGGAATGGCTGAAGCCGTCGAGGTAGGTCCTCTTGGCGATAGCCCGATGGGTTCCACTCTCAGGGAGTGGGGGCGCCCGGCTTGGGCGACTGGATCATCCCGACCATGGCCTGCAGCATCTGAGCGACGGGCGCATTGGCGGGATCCTGCTGCAGGATCGTGACGATCTGCTGCAAGGAGGCCTGCGGGTCGGGAGCTGCGGGGGCGGAGATGTTACCCTTGCTGTCCAGAGTAGTCGGGTCGAGGTCGACCTGGTGGTGTTTCTGAACGTAGAGCAGGGTGCGCTCCAGCTGCTGCTGGGCGGTCTTAGACTCGGCGGTGGTAGCGTCGATCTGCTTCTGCGCGTCGTCCAGAGAGGACTCGGCGCTCTGCAGGTCGTTCTGAGCCTGCTGAAGGGCGGTCTCGGCGGTAGCCAACTTGGCCTGCGCCTCATCGCGCTCAGTGGTCAGATCCGTGATCTGCTGCTCCTGCTCAGAGAGCTTGCTCTGCGCCTCGGACAGGTCCTGCTGGAGCTTACTCAGCTCGGCGGGGTCCTGCGGGGCGGAGAGACCGTTGCTCTTCATGAAGGCAGCGAGCATGGCGTCCGCGATGACCGTGTCGGCCGCGGGCTTGTCGGGCTTGCCATCGCTGGCAATCTCGTAGGTCTGCAGAGTGACTTCCTTGCGGTTGACCATGCCCTGCAGCACCTTGGCTGCGTCGGCGAAGTCGATCAGGTTGCGCAGATCACGCAGGAACTGGCTGGCCGGGAAAACGTTGGTGTCGCCGCCGCGCTTGAACGCGAGGCAGACATCGTAGGTCACCTGGCTGTTGGGACTGGTGTCCTGGTCGCCGTCATCGGGGATGTCGAAATCCTTCTTCAGACGGGCGTCCTTGCTCGGGGAATCGTTCTGCTGTGGACCGTAGATCCACTCTTTCATGCCGGAAAAGATACTCATAACTGAACCCTCCTTTAAAATGTGCATAGCATGTCGTGTTGGTACCACGTATCGCGCTATTGACTCGAGTAT
This sequence comes from uncultured Candidatus Saccharibacteria bacterium, assembly GCA_964618675.1. Lineage (GTDB taxonomy): Bacteria > Patescibacteriota > Saccharimonadia > Saccharimonadales > Saccharimonadaceae > Nanosyncoccus. The sequence continues at coordinate 54,444 of CAZUBN010000006.1, forward strand.
AGCACACATGCTAATTTTTGTCAAGTGTTTTAGCATAATTTTTACGTTTATTATGTAGGATTGGGGCGGATTTTGGTAATGCTTCCCTGTTAAGCGGATGGTGGTTAGATTGTAAAGTGCTGTAAAATGTGGCAAAAAAGTGGGGAATGTAAGCGGGTTGGTTGGGTGATTAATCGGCAGGGCGATGGTGAGAGCCATAGGGGTGCGAGCGGGAGAGTCATAGGGTTTGATGGACGAGGAGATGGGTGATGAGGTGGGCGGGCGATGATAGGGGTTGGTTTATTGGCGAAAAGTGGTATAATGGAGAGGTACGGTCTATGGTGGGATTAGCTCAGATGGTTAGAGCGTCTGATTGTGGTCCAGAAGGTCGTCGGTTCGATCCCGATATCCCACCCCATATCGTGCCTTTGCGAGTGTAGTACAGCGGTTAGTATGCAAGTTTTCCAAACTTGAGATGAGGTTTCGACTACCTCCACTCGCACCAT
>CAZUBN010000007.1:0-45378 GCA_964618675.1 uncultured Candidatus Saccharibacteria bacterium
GTTGCCTGGTCCTCGGATCTTAACAAGTACCTACTAAATAAGAAGAAAGACAGAAGGAGGAGTAGAGAGATAAGTATATATAGTAATATACTTAATCCTGCTCTTCCTTGCGTTCTTAGTGTCTAGGATCCTTGCACGAGACAGCGGACGGACATGCCGAAGTAGCGATACCAGTTGCGGGACGGGTTAACGCTGCTAGAGTCGAAGTACAGGATGTACGCGTAGTCGCTACCGATAGCGGTAGAGGACCAGTAATAGCCGCTGTTGCCGGCGTTGCTCAGGCTGCCGGACCAGACGCCCCCACCAAACTGGAAATAAAAAGGTGCACTACGTAAAGCCGTACTACCGGCCGCATTGTTACCTATAGCATATTTTTCCGTTAGGTTGCCAAACGATCCATTTGCAGTCGTGCTATTACTAGTGGGCAATTGCCAGCCGGACGGACAGATGCTACTACTAGCCACTGCACCTGCTGATGTGGCACTCGAACCTGTACCATTTGTAGCTGATTGCCAAGAGTAGTAGTTACCAATCAATAAATGCGTATCACTACTACCAGCATCAACTAAACTAGTACCGCTTACTACTTTAGTTCCTGGATCATAATAAGCCCGGTAGTTAGCGGAAGTATCTGTCCAGCTACTAGGATTAGTGATTCTTGTGCTATTTGGGTCATTGTAGTCTAAGTTCTGCGTCATCCAGCAGTTACCATCACGTAATTTAGCTACCCAATAAATTTTATTATCTCTGCTATCTATTAACTTTCCAGACTCACCATAACGAGCATCATTAGCGCAAATCTCATATGTTAAATCTTGCATATATGTAATAGTAGCGAAACCGGCTGTCACCTCCCCCGGGTTGGCATCGGACAATTTTTACCCCTTTATGCGTTTATTTAATGATAATAACAGGGGCAAGTATAAACACAAAGTGGACAAAAACTATCAAAATTGTCCGGTTTTGCAAACGCTGACTTCTCCCAAGAATCTAAAGAATTTCTACTTTCGAAATCATTTTACGGCTGGAGCGGGTCCGATTCTTTAGATGAGGAGAGCTCCACCGGATTGAGAAAGTAGGAAATTTTTAGATTCCAAGAAAGATGTTTGAGAACGCCCTTTGCGGAAAAAGTATATCTCACGAACTGGCCTCCTCTAGATTTCCCCAGCCAGATATGATACAATATAAATATGTTTCAGTTAATTGACATGGTGATCGTCCGTCCGATTACGAATATCCTCTTCGTCATCTACGGCCTCGTGGGCGACTTTGGCATCGCGATTATTCTTTTCACCGTACTTGTGAAAATTTGTCTCTGGCCCCTCGTGAAGCGCCAGCTACACCAGACTCGCCTCATGCGCAAGATCCAGCCCGAGCTCGCCGAGATTAAGAAGAACTGCAATGGCAACCGCCAGCTCGAATCACTCCAGATGATGGACCTCTACAAGCGGAATAATATTAAGCCTTTCCGCTCCATGCTCACTCTTTTGATTCAGCTTCCGATCTTCATCGCCCTCTATACTGCTGTTCGCGTGATGGTTCTACCGACCCCGACTGACAATCTTTCGCTGCGCGCCTACGCGCCGGTCGCCCAGATCGAGCGCATCGACGAAGTCATCCAGAAGCAAGACGTCTACCTCAACCAAGACCCTAACGCCTCCGAGAAGCAAACCTACGATTTTCACCCGAAGCTCTTCGGCGTTGTCGACCTCGATACGAAGGCCGGCTTTGGCTCTATCAGCGCAGCTGTTATCGCTCTATTCGCCATCGCTTCGGCTTTCTCGCAGTTCTGGATTTCCCGCCAGCAGCTCCCGTCCAACAAGTCGCAGAAATCTCGCACCTTCCGCCAGATCATGCGCGAAGCTGCCGATGGCAAGGAGCCTGACCAGGCCGAGCTGAACCAAATCATGACTCGCCAGATGTCTCTCACTATGCCGATTTTCATGTTTATCCTCATGATCAACCTCCCCGGCGCCCTCGTTTTCTATTATCTTATCAGTAACCTCATGACTGGTATTCAGCAAAAATACGTCCTCAGCAAGAGTGAATCTGAGATGGAAATTTCCGCTGATAAGAAAATTATTCGTGAGCTCAAGAAAATTGAGGAAGGTGAAGTTGTCAGTGATACTAGCAACGGCCGCTGGGTGAAGAATAGCAATTCCGCCAAGAGCGAAGCCGGTCAATCTGGTGTCAAAGTCACACGTATCACCGCAAAAAGCCGTAAGAGTCACAAGAAAAGGAGTTAATTATGAATAGAGACGAATCAATCCGCTTTGCTACTAAATATCTTGAAGATCTCCTATCTTTCTTCGGTATTAACGTAGCCGTCGACTCTACTATCGATGACGAGGTTATCCAACTTTCTATTCCGTCCACCAGTATGAACTCGCTCCTCATTGGCCGTGAAGCCAACAACCTCCGCGCCCTCCAGCATATTGTCTCGATGGCGCTTACTAGCCGCGAAGCCGAAGTTACCCGCGTCAATGTCGATGTCGCCGATTATAAGCGCCAGCGTGCCGACCGCATCGCCGAGCAAGCCGAAGATTGGATTAGAGAAGTTCGCGCCACTGGTAAACCTCGCATTCTCAATCTCAACGCTGCCGATCGCCGCATCGTCCATAAGGTCGCTCAGGACTATTCAGATATCCAGACCCACTCCGAAGGGGAAGGACGTGACCGCAAACTCTTTATTGAAAAGATTTCCGAATAAAAAAGAGACGCCCACGCGCCTCTTTTTACTCACTTCAAACTTCCGTACTCCCCGCCCCAATCACGATGATAAAGTCCGCCTCTCCCACTTCTACACTCGCCGGCAGATTATCACGACCCACCGCCGTCACCCCGTAACGTTTCTCCAGGGCTTCGCGAGTCATCGGCAGATCCTCACGCATCACGAACACGCAATACTTCTCCGTACAAGTATCCAGCTCCGTATCACCAATCTGCACCACTTCTAGTCCATCGTTCGTCAAACGCTCCCGTTCCGCACTAGCCGCTCCGAACGCTCCGCCCCCGTTCAGCACTGCAATCTTCGCCTGCTCGCGGTCGACTGGATTACTACTAAACATCTCTGCCACGTACTTCCGGATTCCACTATAATTACCCTCACCCTCTGCTGGCACTACGTAAGAAATTCCGTTAATCGTCGCTGTTGTTACATGGTAAATATTATTCACATAATCCACCAGCGGCACCTGACGAATGCTCGCCGGATTAAACCCAGAGATTAGGTGTACTCCCGCCTTAATGTTGTCCGTCGAGAAGTTTGAGCGCAAATTGTCGCCCAAGATGTTCAGCAGGTTAAACGCCGACCCCACATCAATCCCGTCATTTACCAACTTATTCGCGACCGCCTCTAGGATCTTCCGCTGCGAATTGCCCCTCGTGAAATCCCCACCAGTCGTACCATGGCGTGCCCGCGCGAGCTTCAGGGCTTGCTCACCGTTAATCTGCGTCGGCACCCCCGCTTGCATGACCAAGCCCGTATATTGATAATCCGCAATATCTTCATCCAGCGTCACCGTTACACCCCCCAGCGTATCGACGATACTCACCAGCGACCCCCAGTTGATATGCGCATAATATTGGAAATCAATCCCCAGCACTTCGCCCACTTGCGTCATCAAGGCTTCCGCCCCCGCCTGTTCGTTCTCGCCGTCTTGATTATGGCACCAGAACACCTCGTTAATCTTGCCCGCCGAGCAAGCCATCGGCACCTTCAGATCCCGCGGCAAACTCAGTAGCGCCACATCCTTAGTCTCCTGATCGAAGCTAATTACCATCAACGCATCCGTCAGATACGCCCCGTCGTACACGCCCTCGTCGGTCTCACCGTCCATATTGTAGCCCTCCGTCCCGAAGAGCATAATATTCGTCCGCCCGTTCTTATCGGTATCGAAGGGAATTTCTTCCGACACCATCGCACCGATCGCGCTCATAATACCCGACCGTCCACCAGTGAGACGGGAAATCAGCTCGTCGCCCCACTTATAGACAATTCCGCCCGCTACTAACAATAAGCAGAACGTCGTAAGCGCCACAATCCGCCCGATGTGACGCTTTTTCTTGTGCTCCCGCCTCTGACGGCGCGGAGCCACCGCTTCGTCTTCATCTTCGTCTTCATCTTCGTCCTCATCGTCCAGCACGCTCGCCAAGCTCGCAGTGTCGCTGCTCTGCGTCCTTGCTTCAGTACGCTCTCCCCGCTCCACTTTCTTCGACTCACTCAGTTCGCCCAGCAACTCCGACCAATCCGCCCCAGTATTTTTATTAAAAGTCTCATCCGGCGTCGTGGTCGGCTCGTTATCGAAGTTAAACATTTCCACCGGATCCAGAAACTCATTCGTACTCTGCGCTACGGGCGGTTTCTGCGCCGGCTTCTCTAGAGAGGGAACCGTCTTTTTCGAGGGGCGCGCCGTCATATCAATCACCCGGGTATTTTTGCGCGCACGAGAAACCACCGGACGCTTAGCACTTGTCCTTCGTGCCAATCCATCAATCGATGTTTCTCCCATTGTCTGCCCAACTCCTCTACTTTATTAATGTCTAAACTGCTGACGTTTAGACTTACCCAATTAAAACTTTTATGATATATTTATTATAACATATGAAAGCAAAATTGACTAAAAAACAAGCGCTTATTATAGATTTTATTAAGGAATTTACCGCGCGCCAGGGCGAATCACCCTCTTACCGAGAAATTATGACCGCACTCGGGCTTTCTTCGGTTTCTGCGGTTGCGGAACATATTGATAATCTCGTCAAGAAGGGTGCCATCCGCAAGACCCCCGGCACCGCCCGCTCACTAGAAGTCGTCGACCTCTCTTATCCGGAGACCACCGCCCTCTTTCGTCAAACTTTCGCCCACGCTACTCCGGAAGAACAGGACATTCTCACGAAAGCCGCCGATCTCCTCGGCATCGAGCTAGGCCCCTCGGACGGTTCCTCAGAAGACTAGCTTAACGATTGCTCTTTACAGCTAGATTCCTCCTAAAACGCAACAGTTATGCTTGTTTTTGCTTTGTGCCTCTGCTATACTAGAGACAGGAGCAAGTCATGTCAAATTCAAATTCTACCCCTCCTCATCGTGTGCCGCCTTACAAACGGCCCATCGTGATTGTCAGTTTTTTACTTCTACTCGCTGTAGTTGTCGTCGTCACGATTCTGATCTTTAAAAATCTCAAGCCCGCGCCGAGTACTACCGACGACCCGACTACTAATCCTCCCGCCACCTCTGATCCCGTCGATAATCCTCCTAGTCGCGAACCTATCGACGAGCCCGACACTAAACCTTCGCCCTACGAAGGGGAAGACCCGAACCTCCGCAACGAACTAACCGGCCACATTAGCTATAAGAATATCGACTACGGTAGCAATCAGCTGATCGCCTCAGTTTCTATCGACCAATACCTGGTTAACGGCGGCGAATGCCAGCTACAACTGCTCGACGGTGACGTCGTTCTCACGAATACTACGCTCGCTGCTCAGCCCGATATCTCTACTTCCGTTTGCGGCCCGTTCAATGTTCCGATTATTGGCATCCCGCAGGGCACTTACCAAATTCGCATCCTCGTCACCAGTGATGACCGCCAGGGCACGATCGAGGATCGCATCGATATTTAATTTCGTATCACTATCAAACATAAAACAAAAAAGGAGAAAACATGTCCAACCAATTCGTCCACAATCTCAAATCTGAGTTTTACAAACGCCACACGCTTTTTGTGCTACTTTTCGTCTTCTTTATGACGGCGACTTTTTCTTTCTTTGCCGCGCGCTTTCCGCAGGAATCTTCCGCTGCTTCGCTCGCGCAGTTTAATCCTGGTAATATCATTAGCGATGCTGTGATGGGGAATTACAATAGCATGAGCGTCCAGGAAATCCAAAACTTCCTCAAGTCGAAGAATAATTGTAACAACCGTGACTACAGTGCCTATCTCGAATATACTAACCGCTGGCCACACATTACCTGGCACTGGGAGGGCGAGCCCTACAACGGTCATTTCGTCTGTATGGCCGACGAACTCTTCGGCGATGGTGAGGAAATTGGCTCCGGCCAGACCGCCGCTCAAATTATCTACGACGCCGCGCAAAAGTTCCGCATCAATCCTCAAGTTCTCCTCGTACTCCTCGAGAAGGAGTCTAGCCTCATCACTGATACTTATCCGAATAGCCTCAACTATCGTAGTGCTACCGGCTATGGTTGCCCAGATACTTCCGCTTGCAGCAGCAAATACTACGGGTTCAAGAATCAGATTTATAATGCCGCCGAACTTTTCCGCTACACGCTCGACAACGGTTCAGTTTCTTTCCCGGAGCAACGCCCCGGCGTCTATGTTGGCTACAACCCTACCTCTAGCTGTGGCGGCTCGACCGTCTGGATCGAGAATCGCGCCACCGCCGCCCTCTACCGCTACACCCCTTACCAGCCTAATAGCGCCGCTCTGAACGCCGGCTACGGCGTCGGTGACGGCTGTTCCGCCTATGGCAATCGCAATTTCTACCTTTACTTTACCGATTGGTTCGGCAGTACCCAAGCCGCGGTGGACGGGGAACAAATCCTCATCCTTGATGGCGAGTATTCCATCTCGCCCCTCTCCGACACCGATTCCGCCCTCAACGCTAGTGGCTCTTCGGTCGATCTCGCTCGCCTCGACCTGTCCAACAACGCTCAGCGTTGGGATTTCCAGCGCGACAGCACTACCGGTTATTATCAGATTACCAACGTCGCTACCGGTCGCCCGCTCAGCACCCAGAGTACCGAGCCCGGCCTCGGTACTGGCGTCACTAATAGCCATAGCTACAATTGTTCTAAAGATTGGCGGATCTATCGGTCTCGGGACGACCAAGTTGTCATCGAGTCGACCTGTTCTAATGGCATCGTCCTCAACACCCAGAACTCTTCGGTCGATACTTACATTTTCAATAATACTCGCGCTCAGAAATGGGTTCTCATCGCCGGCCGCACCATTCCCGACGGTGTCTACACCCTCTCCTCTAGCAACAACTCCCAGAAGATGATCGACATTGAGGGCGGTTGGAACCGCAACGGCGTCAACGTGCAGCTCTGGAGCGAAAATAACGCCGGCGCCCAAAAGTGGCGCATCGAGTATGATACCACTCAGCATTACTACACTCTGACTAATCCTTCCACGAACAAACGTTTCGATCTCGAAGGCGCTCATACCGCCAAGGGCACTAACATCGGCATCTGGCAAGCCGTGGACGCCTGCTCGCAATATTGGCAGATTGTGCCGAGCGGGGAATATTATACGATCCTCTCCACTTGTGCCCCCGGTCGCGCAGCAGATCTTGTCGGTGGTTATACGACCAACACTACCAATATCCGCCTCTGGGAAACTAACGGCGCCAATGCTCAACGTTGGCAACTCCACAATCAGCAGATCCTACCCGACGGCGATTACGAGATTGTCTCGAGTGAAGATCGTAATTACGCCATCGATATCGAAGGTGGCTGGAATTACAACGGCGTGAATGTGAACCTCTACGAAGCCAACGGTTCCGAGACCGCTCAGCTCTGGCACGTTCGCTACAATGAACGTACTGGCGACTATACGCTACTCAATCAGTCGGGTGACCGTTCGCTCGATTTGGCCGGCTGCGGTACCGCCTTTAATACCAACATCCAGCTCTGGAGCAACAACACCGCCTGCGCTCAGCGCTGGGTCCTCGTCGAGAATAGCGATGGTACCTATACCTTCATCTCGACCTGCTCACACGAGCGCGCCCTCGACCTCGTCGGTGGTTATACCTACAATACGAACAATATCCGCCTCTGGGAAACTAACGGTGCCAACGCCCAACGTTGGTACTTCAACCGCAAATAGCTGTACAAAAGCCGTACAACAGCTGTACAAAAAACTAGCACCCCCCGCGTGCTAGTTTTTACTGCTAGATGCCAGCCTTTTTCAGGTCTTTATTAATCTTCCGGAAATCCACCAGTGCATTTCGACCAATCCCCACGATCTTCTTTAGATTGATCGAGTTCACGCCCCCCTGACGTGGTCGGAAAGTAATCGGAATATATTTAATCTTCTTGCCCGATCGGTGATACGCCACCGTCAGAATTACGTTCGCCAGGTTAAAGTCCTCCGGCACGTATTTCACACACTCCTCTAGGCTTCGCCGACTCATCAGCCGAAACGGAGTATTCGCATCCGTCACTTTAACCCCAAATTCCATCCGCACCGTCGCCTTCAGTGTCTTGGTGACGATGATGCGCGACAGTCCATCTTCACGTCCTGCCCGATGGCCAATCACCAAATCATAGTCATTGCGCAATTCCCAGAACTGCTGAAACTCATCCGGTCGCGTCTGTCCGTCCGAATCGGTCTGGAATACGAAATCCGCTCCATGCTCCAACGCATATTTGTAGCCGTACAGCACCGTCGCTCCGTGACCCGAATTTTTCTTGTCCACCACCTTTAGCAAAGGTCGCTCTTTCGCTAACTCCTTCAGTACTTGCAGGGTTCCATCCTTGCTACCGTCGTTCAGCACTACCAGCCGCGACTTCTTGCCACCGTCATGCTGCTCGACGATCGGATACCATTCCTTAATCGTCGCTGCAATATTTGCCTCTTCGTTGTACGCTGGGATAATAATATACAGGACATCCGCCTTCGCCATTTTAAGACTCCTTTAGTTTATACATCGCATATTTACCATTATTGTCGCTATCTAATTTGACGTAATATTTCTTCAATACTTCACCGATGCCATATTGCTCATCGTAGGCAAAATCCTCATCCGTTAGAATGTACGTTGCCCGATTTTCACGGAAGTCCGCTTGCACCTCGTTCTTTACTTTCTCTGTAAAAGCCGAAAGCCAATTCTGGATCAACGGCACTTTATTCGGCGACACGAGCTTATATCGCACGTAAACCCCCTTAAACGGATTATCCCCGAACGCCGTAAACGACGTCTTGCGAATTTCTGGCAAATATTTCTCCATCAAACGTTCATAGCCGATCCCTTCCTGACCAGCCTTCCGAATTGTATTATACTGATCAGCCAGCGTCATCGTGCGATCTATCAGCAATGTCGCGGCGAAGAACACGACCGTCCCCACCATTCCTACAAAAGCGAAGTTTTTCACCTCTTCCTTGTGCTCGAACAGGATTATTTCATTCAGGAGTAATAGCACTTGGAATACCGTCGGTAGTGCGTACTGCGGGTAGCATTGTGCCGACAGGAATAGATAGGCTTCCAGTACAAAAGTAATCAGCAACATACTCGCGTACGCCTTCTTACCTCGCGTCCAAGCCAGCGCCGCCGCTATCCCCGCGCAGAAGAACGGAATAAACGTCATAATGAAATATCTGATCAACCCACTCGACATACCGTGCAGCCACGAACCGATATTTCCCGCATAACTAAAGTTGAAGATGATCGTGCAATAAATGAAATCCCCGAACGCCCCATTCACGAGGAAGTACAGCGCGAACGGCACCCACATCACCAGCACGCCCGCCAGCCCGTACAGCAGATTCTTGCCCAGATTCTGCCAACGTTTCTGGCTTGCCAGCACAATGAAAATCACCAAAATCCCCGCACAAATCGGAATCGCGTGCGTCAGCTGTAGCAGCAAACATGCCCCAATCGCAATGCCGTACGCGAACGCCCACCACGGATTATGCTCTCCCAGCTTCTTCGCGTAGAAATATTGCACCATGTAATACATCGCCATCATGATAAACGGCAGATTATACTCTTGCACGCTATTGCCCGACGAATAGCCCGGAATCATACACAGCAGCATCAGCCCGACGCTCATCGCGCCCCAGAGTGGCGATTTTTTCACTAATTGACTAATCTTCCAAGCAAAAATCAGCGTAATCGTCAGCGCAATAATCTGGAAGGGAATCAGCCCGTACCGGCTCTCGCCACCAATCAGCCACCCCAACATGTTAATCAGGTAAATAATCGGGCCCTTATGATCGAACGTATCCCGATATGGAATCCTCCCGTGTAGCCAGTTCTGCCCATCGGTCTGGAAATGTAGTGAATCCGCCCCGTCATACACGCCGGCATACGCTGGATGGTCACGATAAATCGGCGATGTACTCAAGGAGAACAAGAACACAAACACCGTCGCCACCACCGCGAGCATTACGTACAAAATTATCGTGCTTCGATGTTTCTTAAACCATCGCACCACTTTATTTTTCTTCACCATTTTCCTCCTCGATATACTGATGCACTTTATTCATAAGTTGCTGATTCTTATGCCGCAATGTCTTCAGCCGAATCGCGTTCTCCACCTGTACGCGATAGGTCGGCAATAGTTTGATCAGAATCTGCTTCATCCGATTCTTCGACGGCGCGCAGCGTTCCGCGGTGAGCTTCCTAATCTCCGTCTGCGCCCCAATCGGCGCCTTATCGAACCATTCCTTATGCTCATTGATGAAGTTCTGCACTTCTTCGCGCATCTTCTTCGTATTCTGGCGTGAGCGGCTATAATGCACCGTCAGCCGTTCATAATCCGCGAACAGTCGCCAAAACGCCCCGTTATAGCGTTTGAGCAGATTATGCTGCTCTAGGAACTCGAACAACTTAAACGCGATGTAAACGTGATCAATCGAAGTGTCTTTCCCGTCCTTCTTTGACCAAGTGTTCGACATGATGCTACCCGGTCGCCGTACGTAAGTATATAACTGCTCATTCAGATAATAGATCGCCTTACAAACGCACATGTAAGCCGCGCAAAAGAACGCATCCTCATAGTGCAACCCATCCGGGAAACGAATCTGATATTTGTCGATGATACTCTTCCGGAAAATCTTATTCGTTGGTGCGAAATCCGTCTCCGACAGCACGCTTTCATTTACCGTTTGATATCCCGAAAAGTGCAAATTATAATAGTTCTCGTCGCTAATGCGCATTTCTTCGTGCGCATGATAAATCACCCGAATCTCCGCAATCACCATATCCACCCGTGGCGTAGCATGAGTAATTTTCTCCAGCATCTTTTCACACATCTCGACGTCGTAATAATCATCACCGTCGCAGAACATAATGTACGACGCCGCCGCCTTCGTCAGGCCCAAATTCCGCGCCGCCGCTACGCCAATATTTTCGGTATTAATAATACCTTTCACTCTCGCGTCGCGCGCTTCGTACTCCCGGATGACTTTCGCCGTCTCGTCGGTCGACGCATCGTCGATACAAATAATCTCAATCGCCGCCAAAGTCTGTGCCAAGAGCGCATCCAAACATTTTGGCAGCACTTTGGCATTGTTATAGGCGGTGACAATCACGCTTACCTTAGGCTTTTGCTTCTCACTCATTACCCTGTCTTGCTCCCGTTTTTATCCTGCAATTTTCTCTCTAGCACTTCCACTTGCCGCTCCAGCATATCGCACTGTGAATATAGTTCATCGATCAAAGCTGACACCTCGCGTTGCTTCGCATACGACGGACGCACCGTGAAAAAGATTTTCTTCGCCGCCTTGCGGGCTTTCTGCTTCACTTTAATCTTCCTGAGCTCCATCTTGATCCGCGCCAGGGAACTATCCGTCATCAGATTGACCAATTTCCACTTCTGCTTATCGCCGAAGAAATCTTCGTACAGCCACCCTCGCTCCTTCGCCTCTTGGTAATCATTTTGCGCCTGCTTCAGGAAATCATCCAGCAGCTTCGGCGGTACGCGCAACATATTCCAGTAGTACGCTCCGAACTTCGCTGTCACCATAATCGCCCCCAGCTCTTCTAGCAAACCCCGCTCGGTCAAGAAACGCTCGATGTCTGCATATTCCGTACTGACATTCATAATCTTACCCGCACTCTTCACCGACGAAGCTTCGTTGTCCGTCCGATAGTGCAAGTACGCCTCCGTCGTGAAACAAGCCCTTTTCGCGCTCGCCCACACCTTGAAGTTAAAGCCCGTATCCTGGTACGAAGCCCCTGGCGTTGGCAAAAACTTAATATCATTTTCCTCTAGAAAGCTCCGCTTATAAATTGCCGACCAAATCGCTGGTGCCTGCAAAAAAATCCACGTCTGATGCTTCGGATCCACGACCTTGCCCGTCGCTGTCGGCTCCACGTAAAAGAACTTTTTATCCACCCCCTTGTAATTCTGATAATAATTCGCCCTCACTACGTCTGCATCATTCATCTTGGCGATTCGGTACAAATCCTCGAACGCGTGCGTATCAATCCAGTCGTCCGATTCCACGATGCCGATATATTCACCCCGCGCCCGTGCTAAGCCTTGATTCATCGAGTCCCCGTATCCGGAATTCGGCTTATCGATCACTATAATCCGGTCATCTTTCTCGGCGAACTCACGAATAATCTCCGCCGAGCTATCCGTTGAACCGTCGTTAATACAAATAATCTCAATCTCTCGTAGAGTCTGTTCTACCACACTCTCTAGGCACTGTTGCAAAAACTTTTCTACATTATAGATAGGCACCAATACCGACACTTTAGGGCTACGCTTCGCCGCCATCCTCCTCCTCTTTTTTCTGTCTCTATTATACTATACTTTAGACCGCTTGGCTGGTCTATCTTCTAGAAACAGCTTGCGCGTAATGTAATTAAAGACCATCACTACCGCCGTCGTCAAGACCTTCGCCAGCATATCATTCATGGACATCACATTAATCATCAGTGCTAAGAGCGCCTCAGAAATCCCCAGCGCCACCACACTAATAATGAAAAACTCCGTCATCAAGCGTTGGCGCGTCTTATTCTTCGTCGTATCAAACACCCACCGTGTATTTGAATAATAATTAAACAGTGTCGAGAGCAGGAAAGAGAACAGCTGCGCCACCAGCGGATCCATCTTTACCATATAGACTAAGACGTAAAATACTGCCCAGTCAATCGCCGTCGCAATCACTCCTGTCACCACGAACTTCGCCAACTGCGTCAAAATCTTCTGATACTTCGTCAAATGCAACAAGTTGCACCCCCAAGCCACCAGCTTGTCTATGATGTCTGTCTTCGTTTCTGCCTTCTCCATATCTGTATTATAGCCTAACCTTATGCTATAATCAACTCATGACCCCTAAACTTTCGATCTTGGTTCCGATTTACAACGTCGCTGATTATCTTGCTGAATGTCTCACTAGCCTGCTCGATCAGACCCTTACCAACCTCGAAATCATCTGCATCAACGACGGCTCTACCGATCACTCGCTCAAAATCGCCAAGCACTTCCAGCGCCAAGACCCGCGCATTTCCATCATCGACAAGCCCAATTCTGGCTACGGCGACAGTATGAACCTCGGCCTCTCCCGGGCGCGCGGCGAATATATCGGCATCCTCGAGCCGGATGATTGGATCGAGCCGACTGCCTTTGAGCGTCTCTATGCCGTCGCGCAAAAGCACCATGCCGACGTCGTCAAGGCGAATTACTACCGCACCCGCACCCATCGCCAGAAGGGCCCGCAGCATACCCGCGTCACCGAGATTACTACTGAGACCGTCCTCGACGCCGGCCCCCACCCCCAACTTTTCCAGCTCGCACCCGCTATCTGGTCGGCCATCTACCGCCGCGATTTCTTGCGCAAAAACAAAATCACCTTCCTCCCCACCCCCGGCGCTTCCTACCAAGATCTCAGCTTCAGCTTCAAAGTCTGGACTCTTTCCCAGCGCACCGTCCTCCTACCGGAAGCCTTCGTTCACTACCGCGTCGACAACGCCAATTCCTCCGTCAACAACCCCGGCAAGGTCAACTGCGTCGTCGAGGAATACGCCGAGATCGAGACTTTTCTCTGCGAACGCGGCCTCTTCCCGCAGTACGGCGCCATCATGAACGCCGCCAAATTCCGCAACTACCACTGGAACTTCCAGCGCCTCAGCCCTAAACTCGCCAAAACTTTCTTCCAAACTTGGCGCCAAGAGCTCCTCGCCGCTAGGGAAGATCAGCTGCTCGACCGTACACTCTATAGTTGCAAAGATTGGGCCGCCCTCCAGACTATCCTCAAGCACCCTCACCTCGCCTACCGCTTCCTGCGCCTGCGCATCGGCCTCAAGCGCCTCCTCCGCCACTAAGCCGACTTTTTCTTGAAGTTCTGCTCCCGCACGATGTAAATCGGGCGCTTTTTCACCTCCAGATACGTCTTCGACAGATACTGTCCAATCACCCCAATCGAGAATAGCTGCACGCCACTCACGAACACGATAATACACGCCAGGGAAGGCCAACCGCTCGTCGGATCGCCGCACGCCAATGTCCGCACGATGATAAAAATAATCGCAATAAACGCCACCACGCAGAACAGCAACCCGATAATCGAAGAAATAATCAGTGGCACCGTCGAGAACGCCGTAATCCCTTCCAGCGCATACTTAAACAGCTTCCAGAACGACCACTTCGTCTCGCCCGCCACCCGCTCGACATTCTCGTATTCAATCCACTTAGTCTTGAACCCTACGAAGCTAAACAGCCCCTTCGAATACCGATTGTACTCCGGCATCGCGATAATCGCATCCACTACCGGCCGCTTCATGAACCAATAATCCCGCGCTCCGTCCACCATTTCGATGTTCGACATACCGTTAATCAGTTTATAGAAAATCCTTGCAAAGAAACTCCGGATTGGTGGCTCACCCTTTCTCGACACCCGCCGCGTCCCCACTTTGTCATACCCAGCCTGGGTCGCGTCGTACATCTCGCGCAACAAGGCTGGCGGATCCTGCAAATCCGCATCCATCAGCGTCACGTAGTCGCCCGTCGTTGCTTCTAGCCCCGCCAGCATCGCCGCCTCTTTCCCGAAGTTTCGCGAGAACGACAAATATTTTACTTTCGGATCCTGCTCGGCGAGCTGTTTCATCACCTCTAGCGTCTTGTCCTTGCTCCCGTCATCGACAAACACGTATTCAAACTCCATCCCCTCTCCGAAGTCCGCCTTCCGCACCCGCTCCATTTCTTCATAAAACAGCGGCAACGCCTTCTCTTCATTAAAGCAGGACACCACGACCGAAATTTTCGCCATCTGCACTCCTCATTAGCTATTCGATAACTTTATTATACCATATCTGGCTTACCCAAAATGGACAAAAATCCCCCAATATGCTACCATATATCTATATGGGTCGTATTCCAAACGTCCTCTGTCGCAAGAACCGCATCTTGCTGGGAGAATTAGTCAAAACCGATTTCAAGCTACGCTACCAGGGGTCCGTCTTAGGCTATTTTTGGGCAGTTCTGCGCCCACTTCTGATGTTTGCCATCCTCTATGTCGTCTTCGCGAAACTCCTCCGCATCGGCAGCGACATCCCGCACTACCCCGTCTATCTCTTGACCGGCACTATCCTCTGGAACTTCTTCACCGAATGTACCGGGCAGGGCATCCAGGCCATCGTCCTCCGTGGCGACCTCTTGCGCAAGATCAGCTTCCCGAAATACATTATCGTCGTCTCCGCCACCGCCACCGCCCTCATCAACCTCGCCATCAACCTCTGCGTCCTCGTTTTCTTCGCCCTCCTTAACGGCGTCACTCCCAGCTGGTCCTGGCTGCTCGTTCCGCTCCTCGTCTTCGAGCTCTACGCCTTCGCTCTCGGCATCTCCTTCCTCCTCGGCGCCATCAACGTCAAATATCGCGACATCACCTCCATCTGGGATGTCCTCACCCAAGCGCTTTTCTACGCCGTCCCGATCATCTATCCTCTGACCATGGTCCTCGATTCCGGCAGCTACGGCCTCATCGCCAGCCAAATCATCCTCCTCAACCCCATCGCCCAGGTCATTCAGGACGTCCGCTACAACCTCATCACCGACGCCACCATCACCACCTGGAGCCTCATCGACTGGCCACTTTGCATCTTTCCGATCCTCTTCGTGATCTTAGTGCTTCTACTCGCCGCACTTTTCTTCCGTCACCGCTCGAAACGCTTCGCGGAGGAGGTCTAAATGAGCAAAAAGGTTGTTCAACCTGTGGAAAAGTCTCGTAAATCCGTGGAAAAATCCCCCCATTCTGTGCAAAAAACCTCAAATTCTGCGGAAAACACTTCCAAACCTGTGCAAAACCACCAAAAACCCGCCCGCAAGTCCGTCCACCCTGTGGAAAACTCCCCACAACCCGCTCTTCGCGTCACCAATCTGCACAAGAGCTTCCGTCTTCCCACCGAGCGCGCCGCCGGCCTCAAGCAAGCCATTTTCAACTGGCTCAAAGGTATCAAAGGCTACACCGAGCACCAGGTCCTCAAAGGCATCGACTTCACCATCCAGCCCGGCGAATTCGTCGGTATCGTCGGTCGCAACGGCTCTGGTAAGTCCACCCTCCTCAAGCTCCTCGCCCAGATTTACTACCCCGAGCAGGGGACTATCGAGGTTAACGGTACCCTCGTGCCCTTCATCGAGCTCGGCGTCGGTTTCAATCCTGAGCTGACCGGTCGCGAGAACGTCTATCTCAATGGCGCTCTCCTCGGCTTCTCCCACAAAGAAATGGAAGCTATGTACGACGAGATTGTCCGCTTCGCCGAGCTCGAACCCTTCATGGACGCCAAGCTCAAGAATTATTCTTCCGGCATGCAGGTCCGCCTCGCCTTCTCGATCGCCATCCGCGCCCGCGGCGACATCCTCCTCCTCGATGAAGTTCTCGCCGTCGGTGACGCTGAATTCCAGCAGAAATGTAATGACTACTTCGCCAGCCTCCACGGCGAACAGACCGTCATCCTCGTCACCCACTCCATGGAAAACGTCCGGCGTTTCTGCGACCGCGCTATCCTCATCGAGGGCGGTCGCATCATGACCGAAGGCGACCCCGAGACCGTCGCCCGCGCCTACGAGGATTTATGGAAATAATAGCCACCAACTTGTATAGCCTTTACAAGTTCAATTCAAAATAACAGGGAGAAATATCGATGAAAACCACGCAAAAAGCTCAAAAACACGCCTCGTCAGCGGCCCTTGCGCCTAACAAGGAGCGTGCAGGGTTGGCGGCTCCTTACGATGTCCTCATTGTCGGTGCCGGGCTCTTCGGCCTCACTATGGCCGAGCGCCTCGCCAGCCAGCTCGGCAAGCGCGTCCTCGTTATTGACAAGCGGAACCATATCGGCGGTAACTGCTATTCCGAGTTCGACCCCGAGACCGGCATCGAGTGTCACAAGTACGGCGCCCACCTCTTCCATACCTCCGACGAGCAAGTCTGGTCCTACGTCAATCAGTTCACTACCTTCACGAACTACATCCACAAAGTCTACATCACGCACCAGCACGAAGTTTACCCCATGCCGATTAACCTCGGCACCATCAACCAATTCTTCCACGCCGCCTACACCCCTGAGGAGGCGAAAGCCGTCATCGCCGAGCAGGCCGCCAGCGCCCCCGCCCAGCCGCGCAACCTCGCCGAGCAGGGCATCTCGCTGATCGGCAAGCCTCTATTTGACGCCTTCATCAAGAATTACACCGCCAAGCAGTGGCAGACCCCAGCCGAGGAACTTTCTCCCGAGATTATCAAGCGCCTCCCCGTCCGCTACAATTACAATAATAATTATTTCAAGGACACTCACGAAGGCCTCCCCACCGACGGCTACGAAGCCTGGTTCCAAAACATGGTCGCAGCCTGCGGTGACCAGATCGAAATTCGCCTCGAGACCGATTTCTTCACCAACCCCGACGTCCAAGCGCTCCGCGATTCGGGCACCCTTGTTATTTATACCGGTCCGATCGACCAGTTCTTCGACTACCGGTTCGGCGAGCTCAAGTGGCGCAGTATCGAGCTAGAGAAGGAAATCCTCAACGTCGACGATTTCCAGGGTTGCCCCGTCATGAACTACGCCGACCTTGAGGACAAATTCACCCGTATTCACGAGTTCAAGCATTTCCACCCCGAGCGCACCACTGATTGTTACGCTGAGCACTCCGGCAAGACCGTCATCGTCCGCGAATATAGCAAGACCTGGACCCGCGGCGAAGAGCCTTATTACCCAGTCAATACTGCCGAAGACCGCGCCACCCTCCAAAAATACCAGTCTCTCGCCGAGCAGGAAACCAACGTCGTCTTTGGCGGCCGCCTCGGTGAATACGCCTACTATGATATGGACAAGACCATTGCCGCCGCCCTCCGGCAGTTTGATGTCATCAAGGACCGCATCTAAGCATGGCGCACACTAGCATCACCTCTGGGCAATATCTTCCGCTGGTCTCTGTCATCGTGCCGGTCTACAACGTCGCCAAGCTCCTCGAGCGCTGTGTTACCTCGATTCGCGAGCAAATTTACCCTAATCTCGAGATCATTCTCGTCGACGACGGCTCCACCGATCTCAGTGGTAAATTCTGCGATATGTTCGCCCGTCAGGATCACCGCATCAAGGTCATTCACCAGCCGAACCGCGGCCTCTCCGCTGCCCGCAACGCCGGCCTGAAAGCCGCCACCGGCAAATGGATCACCTTTGTTGACTCCGACGACGTCATCCGTTCCGATCTCATCGACCTCCTACACAAACTCTGCTATCAGCACCGCACCAAGCTCGCCATCTGCGGTTTCCGTGAGATTGACGCCGGCACCGGCAACGTTCTCAGCGCTACTTGTGACACCAGCGAGCGCGTCCTCAGCACCCTCGAGTGCCTCCGCGCCATGCTTTGTGACGAGGGTTTCTCGGTCAATGCCAACGGCAAGCTCTACGCTCGCGAACTCTTCGACCTCGTCAGCTATCCCGAAGGCCGCCTCTACGAGGATGTCGGCACGACTTACCAGCTCATCATCCAATGCGACCGCATCGCAGTTTCGTCAGCGCAGGCCTACGATTACTATCTCCGCCCTGATTCCATCACCCACCAAGCTTTCACTCTGCATAAGCTCGACCTCATCGACCTCACCGACCAAATGTGCGACGACCTTCTCGCCTGGGGCAAAGCCGTCGAGTCTCCTCTCACCCCCTCTGAGCAGACTCTCCTCCTTAATCTCACCAAAAAGCGCCGCATGCACGCCCGCTTCAGCCTCCTCCGCCAAATCGTCATGCTCAGCGACGCGCCCGTTCCCGCCACGCCAGACGCTAATCATACGCCTAGCGTCGATCCCACCTCACTCAAGCACGCCCAGCGCAACATCGTCAAATATCTCCAGCAGCACAAGCGCGACATTCTCAAGAACCCCCTCGCCACCCGCCGCGACAAGCTCGCCATGCGCTCCCTCCAGCTCGGTCTGCCCGCCTTCAAATTCGCCTGGCAGCAATACTCCCAGCGCCGGCATAGCTAATTCGCCGCCAGCTCCAACCCTTCCGTTTTCAAGAAATTCAGCGTATCACGCATCGCATCCGCCACGCCCAGCTCCGTCTTCCACCCCAGTTTTTCCCAAGCCTTGCTCGGATCAGCGTAGAACTCTGGCAAATCCCCCGCGCGCCGTCCTGCCACTACGTAGGGCAGCTCAATCCCACTCGCCGCATTAAACGCCGCCACCATCTCCAGCACCGACGTCGTCTGCCCCGAGCCGAGATTATAAACCTGCACGCCCGGCGCCATCTGCGCCAGCGTCGCTAAGTGGCCCTTCGCCAGATCTACCACGTGAATATAATCGCGCAAGCAGCTCCCGTCTGGCGTCGGATAATCATTACCATACACAGTCAGCTTCTCGATCGCCCCCGTCGCCACCTTCATAATAATCGGCATCAGATTATTCGGCCGGTCATTCGGATCCTCGCCCAGCAAACCCGACGGATGCGCACCAATCGGATTAAAATACCTCAGCAACGTCACCTGAAACTCCGGATCCGCCGTCGCCACGTCCTTCAAAATCTCCTCGATCACATACTTCGTCTTCCCGTATGGGCTCGCAATCGTACCACCCGTCCGCATCGTCTCTACGTATTTCGGCGATTCCTGCTCCCCGTAAACCGTCGCCGACGACGAAAACACAATCTTCTTCACCCCGTGCCGTTGCATACATTCGAGCAAATTCACCGTCCCACCCACGTTATTTTCGTAATAGCGTAGCGGCTGCTCCACCGACTCACCCACCGCCTTCAGTCCAGCGAAGTGCATCACCACATCGTACTGCGTCTCTGTAAATAACTTCTCCAGCGCCACCTTGTCCAAGAGATCAATTCGGTAAAATTTCGGCCCAATCCCCGTCAACTGCGCGATCTTGCCAAGCACCCCCGCCTTGCTATTGTAAAAATTATCCAAAATTTCTACATCATAGCCCGCATTAATCAGCTCGACGACCGCATGCGACCCAATATATCCCGTCCCACCGGTGACCAAAACTTTTCCCTTATTCATGCTTACATTTTAACACATCACCCCTATCTAGTCCAGCCCATGCGATATTCCTCTCGCGCCACGCAACATTAATTTGTAGAACTATAGCTATTTACTTACAATTTTTAAGGGGCGTAAACCAAGCACCTTTGTCTGAACAAAATGTATATCCTTGACGTTTACCAATGGAATGACATTGTGTTCGGACAAGGGCAGACCCGTAAAATTATAAGTAAATAGCTATTAGTACTAGAAATGCTTTTGCAAGGTGAGCAGGAATCGCAACTCGTTAGCGCTTTATCTAGCAGGGAAGATATGGTATAATTTCCCCATGAAGCGCGATACTGGGTTGATTTTTCACGCCTTCCTGATTTTTGGCGACATGTGCGCGATTGCGCTCTCTTTTTTGAGCGCCTACTTCATGCGCACCCACCTCGACCAGCGCCCCTTCTATTTCGACTCAAACCCTTGGCAATTCGTCCTCTCCATGCTGGTCATGATTCCGCTCTACATTTTCATCCTCGCCGCCCTCGGCCTCTATAAAAAGAGCGTCTTCCTCAGCCGCAACCGTTTCCGCGAAGTCGGCCGCCTCTTCCTCGCCTCAGTTATTGGTATGATGGCCATTATCACCTGCGACTTCTTCTTCCACATGGATCTTTTCCCGGTGCGCGTTATGGCCCTCTACGCCGTCGCCTCCTGTTTTATCTTGCTCTGCCTCTTCCGCGGTGCCGTCCGTTGCGTCCGCCGACTCTCTATGAAACGCAACCGCGCCACCCTCCGCGTCGTCATCATCGGCAATAGCAAAAACACCGAATACCTCGCCGATTACATCTCCGCCTTTCCCGAATCCGGCTTTCGCCTCGTCGGCGTCGTCTCCAGCGCGAAATACATCCCGAAGGACCTCCGTCGCAAGCAATACTCCTCTCTGAAGGAAGCCTTGCGCAAGACCCGCCCTGACGTCATCTTTCAAACCGACGACAAACGCACCGAATACGTCTACCGCCAGGCTATCGAGCGCCACCTCCTCTATTATTTCGTACCGTCGCAGTCCGCCCTCACCTCTCAGATTGGCGAACTCGAACTCGTCGGCAGCACCCCCGCCATCCTCGTCCCGATTACCCCACTCGCCGGTAGCGCCCGCTTCTTCAAGCGCTGCACCGACATCGTGATTAGCTCCCTCGCGCTTATCATCGCCGCCCTCCCCATGGGCATCATCTGGCTCATCGAAAAAATCTCCGACCCGAAAGCCCCCGCTCTCTATTCCGAAATCCGCCTCTCGCGCTACAACCAGAAGTTCCGCATCTATAAGTTCCGCTCCATGAAGCCCGAATATTGCGGCATCTCTCCCGAGGAAGCTTTCACCCGCATGGGTAAGCCCCAACTGATCAAGAAATACCGTGCCAACGGCGACACCATCCCGAACGACCCCCGCATCACTAAGTTCGGCCACTTTCTCCGCGCCACCTCGCTCGACGAGTTGCCTCAGCTCTTCAACGTTCTCCGTGGCGACATCTCCCTGGTCGGTCCTCGGGCCCTCGTCCCCGGCGAGCTGCACCATTACGGCGACCGCTCCCTCCTCCTCTCTGTTAAATCCGGCCTCACCGGCCTCGCCCAAGTTTCCGGCCGCCGCGACATCTCTTTTGAAGAGCGCCGCGCCCTCGACCTCTATTACATCCAGAATTGGTCGCCATGGCTCGACCTCCGCATTCTCTTCCGCACCATCTACACCGTCCTCCTTTGCAAAGGAGCCAAATAATCTAATGGATAAATATCGCAAACTAAAGCACACATATGCTTCGGGGAGCGCTTTAGCTACATCCGAAACCGTCCGCAGCGCCACGAGCGAGGGAAAGGCGGCTTCCGCCCGTAACGACGGGACGGAAGAACGCCGGGTTGAGAATGCAGCTAAAGCACTCCCAAACAAGGTCGCTTTAGTTTGCGACTGGCTCACCACCCCTGGTGGCGCCGAAAAAGTCCTCCTCGAGCTCCATCGTCTCTATCCAGACGCCCCCATCTACACTTCCCAATACAGCAAAAAGGGAATTAACTGGTTCGACGACGCCACCGTCAAGACCGGCTGGCTCCAAATTTTCCCCAAATCCCTCCGCAAATTCCTCGGCCCCCTCCGCCAGCTCTATTTCGGTCACCTCGACCTCACCGCCTACGACCTCGTCATTTCCGTCACCGGCGCCGAAGCCAAATCCGTCCGCGCCCGCCACCACCTCTGTTACTGCCACGTCCCGACTCAGTATTATTGGCAAATGTACGACAAATATCTCCAGAACCCCGGTTTCGGCCCCCTGAATCCGCTGGTGAAGTTCTTTTTCAAGCTCCTCGTCAAGCCCCTTCGTGCCGCCGACTACCGCGCCGCCCAGCAACCTGACCAGTTTATCACTATTTCCACCTATGCCCAGCGCCTCATCCAGCAATATTACCACCGTGACGCCACCATTATCGCTCCTCCGGTCGAGATTGGCAAATTCCGCCGCACCCCTCGCCGGCGACCAGTCGTCCTCCCGCCCACCGCTCCTGCGCGCAAAACCACCGTTCTCTCCAGCCAGCCCGCCCCTACGGCCCCTCTATCCACCACTGTTAAGCCTTTCGTCATCTCTTGCCGCCAAGTCACCTGGAAGCGCGTCGATCTCGCCATCACCGCCTGTGTTCAGGCTCGCCAGCCCCTCCTCGTCATCGGCGACGGCCCGGAGCACCGCCGTCTCGTCCGCCTCGCCACCCGCCTCCTCCAGCCCCTACATCAGCGCCCCGTCGTCCTCACCGATCCGCACGCCATCCCTGATTATTCCGCGCTCGTCACCTTTCTCCCTTGGCTCCCTGCCCTCGACCTCGCCCGCTATCTCCAGAATGCTCGCGCCTACCTCTTTCCCAGCCTCGAGCCCTTTGGCATTGCTGCCGTTGAGGCCCTCGCCGCTGGTTGCCCCGTCGTTGCTTATCAAGAGGGCGGCAGTCGCGATTTCGTCCAGCCCAAGGTCAATGGCCTCCTCTTTCCTCAGCAGTCTGCCTCCTCGCTCGAACGCGCCCTGCACGATTTCGCGCGTCAATCTTTCGACCCCGACACCATCACCCGCACCGTCCAGCGCTTCGATCAGCAGCATTTTCGCCAGCAAATCCAGAAATTAGAAAACTCTTGCCATTTTTAGGCACCTGCGTTATAATGTAGGTACGTCGCGGGATAGAGCAGCCTGGTAGCTCGTTTGGCTCATAACCAAAAGGTCGTTGGTTCAAATCCAACTCCCGCCACCAAGATGGAGTCGTATATCGCCCCCCCGATTGCGGCTCCATTTTGGTTTAGGCACTTCCGTGTCATCCGCACCTTATTTAGCACCTTAAAAACTATTCTGTAAAGGAGAATCCCCATGAATCAGACATCCTCTCGCCTCTACCTTTTTGTCCAATTTCTTCGCTCCACCATCATTCTGCTTTCCGTTTTGATCATCGTCGGGCAAGTCACGGTTCTTTGTCTTTTTATAGGTATTTCTCTCGATTGCAAAGATGACCTTTCCACCTGGTACAACTTTCTCCATTCCGAAACCCACCTCATCGGCGATGCTGAAGTCGATGATTTTATTGAGTTCCGTACCACTCCGTTTGCCGATGGTTCCTACGACGTTTACTATGTTGGTACTATCTACCCCGACGTTCGCGATCGTCTCATTGGTCTCTGTCAGCAATCCAGCCTCAATAAAGTCGTCATTCAACGCATTACCTTGCCTAATGGTATCCGTAAATGGCTCACTATCTCCCTCGACACTCTCCGTTCCAGCTGTAATTTTTCCCAAGACTATGACCTACCTGTTCTTATTACGGAAACTGTCCATATCCAGGTCAACCCCACTATTTGGTTTCGCGCTCAGTGCATCCGTCCCTGCCAAGATTGGATGGCCCGCACCGGTTGCACGCCTTTCGTGAGCTGTCTTCTTTGCGTTGCTAGTATCATAGTGATAGGGGCATTAGCTATCTTTTTTCTTAGTCTCCTCGATCGACCGTTCACTAGTTATACCCGCAGAGTCCTTGCCGCTCAACGTGGCTCCAAACCAACCATGATCATCGACGTCCGCGGCGCAACTTTTACACTCGTCGAACCATCTCCAAAGTTGACCACGGAACCACCTTCAGAATAGCCTTCGCCTGCTCCTCACCGAGCAGGCATTTTCTGTTTTCCGCATCCGTGTAAACCTCTTGCCATCAATTTTTCAATCTGTCAACTTGCCAAACCCCCACCCAATATTATCTACCTTCACCCCTGTCGCGACCATAACCACTATTGACTTTTTCGCTCAAGTATGCTACAATAGAAGAATAGGGCTAAATCTTTCAACCTAGCCCTAAGCAGCTTAAAGCTGACATCTTTATTGGAGGGGAACCACATGAACAAGGACGTTTTCAAAGCTTTCAACCCTGCCGGCTGGATTGCTACCGGCCTCGCCCTGTGCCTTTGCCTCGTGCTTGGCGTTTTTGCAGTCAATCTTCTCGCCTATGAGAGCGATGGCTGCTTCCGCCAGATTTACGACCCTGATTACTGCGGCTTCTATACCATTACACACATTCCGACCGCCATTGCTAATAGCGCACCGAGCACTTCGCCGCGGCCCACGGAATACAGTATCCCTGGCGACTCCGAGCATGTCGCGCCCGGTTATCAGCTCCTGATTCGCTATACCGTGCAAGATACCCAGCTTAGCCTTGATCGGCTCACGGCCGGCGCCTTCTGCACCGAGTTCGAGGCCGAGCCTAATCTACAATCCTCCTGCTGGGAGAAAATCCCGCTCGACGCCGGCAATTACTACGTTTTTCTCAGCCGCGAAAGCGCCGAAGCTGCCTACGACCTCCTTACCGACCATCCCGATCAGCACGTAGAGTTCACTGTTCCTATCGTCCGCAACCCTAACCTTTCTTCATGGATTATTCAAGGCGAACGCGCCATCATCCGGCAGCTGACGGATTCTCAGCAAGCACGTGTGGACCAGGTCGTCCTCACGACCTTCGTCGTAGCCGTCGCTGGTATCATCCTCCTCATCTTCCTCTGGAAAAAGTTCGTTTTCAATGCTGTCCGCTACGAGCTGTATTCATCGCTGACCTATGAATACGAACATTCTCAAGATTTCAGCTAACCAAAAATCCCGCCCTCACCGGCGGGATTTTCCTTTGCATCTTTCTAGCGCACTATCCGCACCCCCTAGCAGCCGTTCGACTACTCGGCGTCCTGCGCCTCTCCACCTTCCGCTTCGTCCGACGTACCCGCTGTCTCCTCCGTCTCATCCGACGCATTCTCGAGCGCGTTCAGGAGGGAATCTTCCGCATTCTTGCGCTTTTTCTTCTCCGGCGCCTTCGCGAGCTCAATATCGATGTCGAACCCTGTCAACTTCGAAGCCAAGCGTACATTCTGCCCCTGACGCCCAATCGCGATCGACTGCTGGTCCTCCGTCACGTACACTTTTGCCTTTTTACCGTCAATCTCCACCTTGACCACCTCAGCTGGGCTCAGCGCCTCCCGGATATACTCCTGTGCGTTGTCGCTCCAGTTGATAATGTCAATTTTCTCCCGTTCGCCAATCTCGTTCATGATCGCCTGTACGCGAATCCCGCGCCCACCTACGAACGTACCCACCGGATCCACTCCTGGCACATTGGAAGCCACCGCAATCTTCGTCCGGCGTCCTGCCTCGCGCGCAATCCCCTTAATCTGAACTGCACCGTTATCCAACTCCGGCACTTCCTGACGGAAGAGATATTCGATGAAATCCGCACTTCCGCGCGACAGGATCAACTGCGCCTTTGCGTCATCGTGTTCGACCCCCTTGATATAGACCTTAATGCGCGAACCCACCGTATAATATTCGCCGTCAATCTGTTCACTCCGAGGCATAATCCCGCTCGCGCGACCCAGGTCAATATGCACCACCCGCGGATCCACTCGCGACACCACCCCTGTTACTACCGTACCAATCTTATCCTCAAACTCGCTCAGCACCGCATCGCGTTCCGCCTCGCGCAGCCGCTGCACGACCACTTGTTTCGCCGTCATCGCCGCCACCCGGCCAAAATCGGTCACTTCGTGCATCTCTTCGACCGTGCCGCCCACCTCAGCGTCCTTGTCGAGCTTCTTGGCCTCTTCGAGCGGAATCTCCGTCGCTGGGTTGTAAGCCAAACCATCCTCAATCACCTCACGGCTCACAAAAACCTTCGCCTTACCCGTTTTTGTATCCAACAATGCCCGCACCGACATCTCTTTGTCGCCATTATCGCGCCGCCAAGCCGCCGCAATCGCCATCTCGACGACCCCGAGCACCGTCTCTTCCGGCAAACCTTTCTCCTCGGCAATCACTTGCACCATCGCGCTCATCTGTTTCAAATCTAGACCTTCCATTTTTTCTCCTCTTATCTTTTACTTTTCGCCCCCTCAACGAAAATCCGGCCCTTTCCGGGTCGGTCAATATCAGTATATTTACAGTATAGCGCACTTCGACTTTCTCGTCAAGCCACCCCTACTCCCTTACATACACCGTATTATCATAAATCAGCTTCAGCCGCTCATCCGGGAACCGATCATCCAAAAACACCTCCAGTACATTATTCGCCTCATCGCCCGCTCGCCGTTGCGCCTGCCGGATAGTCGCCGCGATCGACATTGTCACGTCAAAGGCTAAGAATACCGCCAATATCACACATAACTGATTCAGCCGCTTTCCCGCCAGCCGATCGTATCCCCGTTCCAACAGGGGATAGAGCCACTGCGCCGCCACTACCACCAGCAACCCCCAGAATATCATATATGGTATCGTCGTGCGCCCGCCGATATCCCCCAAACGCCCCTCGTAATTCCACGATCTCGTCCCAAACACCATCTCTTGCACCACGCTCGCGATGTACTCAAACGCCCCACCCAGCAGCGCGCCCCCGATCAGACAAGTCGACCAATTGGCCTTATTCCGGTAGAACACCAAGTAAATCCCCACCGCTCCAATCCCGTACACCGGGCTAAACGGCCCATACACCAGCCCCCGCCGCGACACCCATTCCAGATCGCCAGTCGTCCACAGCGTCCGCACCATACAGAGAATTTCCTCATAATACGCCCCAAAAACACATCCGATTGCAAAAATTAACACAATCTGGTTGAATATCAGCCGAAAACTCGCCTTGGGCAAGGGTGCACGAGGAGTTGTAGAAAATGGTAAGCGGGATGTTTTCACTTCGCTCATTATTCTTATCATAGCATATTTACCGCAAAACATGAAATGGCCCTTGCTGCAAAATTTAAACCGCCCATTTCCGGGCGGTTCTAAAACAAAAAGGTCCAGAATCATTAGCACTCTTGACATGCGACTGCCAAATTGCTACAATAAAACCACGTTAGCAGTCTTGACACATGAGTGCTAATAGAATACAATAAGATTATATTAAGTTGTTTAACAAACAAGTATCTCATTATGTTAGATTCTTCTTCAGCTGACCTACGCAGAGGATTTTGACATATTGAGACTTGCGTATTAAAGTGTAGAATTAGGTTTTGAGTGCTCTCGAGACAATAAAAGAGCCTCAAGCTGAGGCGAGGAAGGAGTGCCCTGTAAAGACAGGCGCACGACTGGTTGTCTCGAAGTACTGCAAAACTAATTCTACATTGTAAAGAAAGGAACTATATGTCAAAAATCATCGGTATTGACCTCGGTACTACCAACTCCGCCTTTGCTTACATGGTAGCTGGTAAACCAGAGGTGATTACGAACAGCGAAGGCGACCGCACCACTCCATCGGTCGTCGCCGTGACCAAGAAGGGCGACCGTCTCGTCGGCAAAGTCGCCCAGCGTCAACGCGTCACCAACCCAAAGAACACTATCTACGGCATCAAGCGTCTCATCGGTCGCAAATTCGAGGACGAAGAGGTCAAGCACGACCTCGACATCATGCCGTACAAGATCGTGAAGAAGGGCAACGGTGTTGCCGTCGAGATGGATGGAAAGGAATATACCCCAGAGGAAATCTCGGCCATGATCCTCTCAAAAATCAAAGCCGATGCCGAGGCCTTCCTCGGTGAACCAGTGACCGAAGCGATTATCACCGTCCCAGCTTATTTCGACGACTCTCAGCGCCAGGCTACGAAGGATGCCGGCAAGATCGCTGGTCTCGAAGTCAAGCGTATCATTAACGAGCCAACTGCTGCCGCTCTCGCTTACGGCCTTGAGAGCAAGAAGGACGAGCAAATCGCCGTCTTCGACCTGGGTGGTGGTACCTTCGATGTCTCGATCCTTGAGCTCGGCGATGGCGTCTTCGAAGTGCTTTCTACCAACGGTGATACCCACCTCGGTGGTGAAGATTTCGATAATATCATCGTGAACTACCTCCTCGACGAATTTAAGAAAGAATCTGGCATCGACATCCGTGATGACGCCGCCGCTATGCAGCGTGTCAAGGACGAAGCCGAGAAAGCCAAGAAGGAACTTTCCAGCGCCAAGGAAGTCGAGATTAACCTCCCGTTCCTAACTGCTGATGCTGACGGCCCGAAGCATTTCGAGCACACCCTTACTCGTGCCAAGCTCGAAGAGTTGGTCAAGCCTCTCATTGAGCGTCTCGCCGGTCCGGTCGAAAAGGCTCTCAAGGATGCTAAGCTCTCCGCGAAAGACATCGACGAAGTGGTGATGGTTGGTGGTATGACCCGTATGCCTGCCGTCGTTGCTGAGGTGAAAAAGATCTTCGGTCGCGACCCGATGCAAGGTGTCAACCCTGACGAAGTCGTCGCCGTCGGTGCCGCCATTCAAGGTGGCGTCTTGCAGGGCGATGTCAAGGATGTCCTCTTGCTTGATGTGACTCCGCTTTCACTTGGTATCGAGACGATGGGTGGTGTTTCCACTAAGCTCATTAACCGTAATACCACTATTCCGACCAGCAAGTCCGAAGTGTTCTCCACGGCCGCTGATAATCAGCCCCAAGTCGAGATTCACGTCCTCCAGGGCGAGCGCGAAATGGCCTCTGATAATAAATCGCTCGGTCGTTTCATTCTCGACGGTATCGCTCCGGCTCCTCGCGGCGTACCTCAGATCGAAGTCACCTTCAACCTCGATGCTAACGGTATCTTGAACGTCACCGCGAAGGACAAAGGCACTGGCAAGGAACAGTCCATCACCATTCAGAACTCTGGCAACATGAGCAAGGAAGACATTGAGAAGGCTCAGCACGAAGCCGAAGCCCACGCTGAAGAAGACAAGAAGAAGCGCGAAGCTATCGACGCGAAGAACCAGCTCGAAAACGCCGTCTACCAGGCCGAAAAGATGCCTGATGAGTACAAGGACAAGATTTCCGAAGACGACGCTAAGAAGATCAAGGATGCCGTCGAAGAGGCCAAGAAGACTTTGAACGACGCCAACGCCGACAAGGATGCTTTCGAAGCCGCCGCGAAGGCGCTCAATGACGTCCTCATGCCTATCGGCGCGAAGCTCTATCAGAACACCACGACCGACGCTAATACCAATGCGAACGCCGACTCTGCGAAGGCCGACAATGCTGCCGATGATGACGCCGTCGAAGGCGAAGTCGTCGACAAATAGCCAAATCGTCGAGAAGTCAAGAAAAATCCCCCAGCCACAAACTGGGGGATTATCGTGTGAGGCTAAATTGCCTTAGTCTCCGGGGGGGGGCACTTAATGGCCAGGTTCAGCGCTTCCTGCATGTAGATCTCGTTCGCGTCCAGTACCGTCATCGGCACCCGCGACTGGTCCCACTGCTCAAACAGCGGCCGCGCCCAGCTCTCGAAAACGATCGTATTCACGTCTTTCGCCAGGCAATGCATCGCATACTGGAACTGCTGTACCACTTCGGTCGTGTCCTCATGGACCCGCTGGTGCATCAGAATCTGCGCTACCGAGTCGCGCATCAGGTGGACCAGCTGCCGTTCGGCATCGATGTTCATCTGGTACACGTGCAGGCCCGCTTGGTTAACATGCCGTTGCAGGTCTTCCTCCATGCTCCAGGGTCGCTCTCGCTGCAGCCAGACATTTCCGTAGTGATGCCGCTTCAGATGCTGCGCCACTGCGTCGCTCAGACAGATAATCCTCAGGCTATCCTCGGATGGCTTTGCGATGGCTTTCGTAGCCACCTTCAGTTCCTCCAGCAGGACATGTGCTTTCTGGTCGACGGCGATCAGGATTTTCCGTTCCGCGTCCGCGAAGTATTCCGGCAGCGACCGCGTGCCGTACTGTAGTGCCTCGCGCAAGAAACCGTTCTGCATTCCGACTACTGCGCATCGCATATGCGTTACCTCTGGTATGCCCATGGTGACAAACGCATTACTCAGTAATTCGGCCATCCTTTCATCCATCTCGTCTGCGAAGTCTTGCGCATCATCAAGCTGTTCGCTGAGCACGCCAATTGCGACTTTTTCCATACACCCTCCAATGTACTACCATTATTACTGGCTAATGGCAACCAAAATCCCAGCACCAACCTCTGATTGGTACTATCCTTTCATTATAGCACACTTTGTCAAAAAAGTCAAGCTTATCCCCGTCCTCCACCTGTCCTAGTCTATGCTATAATGAGGGAATTAGGGCTTATCGTCTTACGCACCTAAAATCTACAAGGAGGGATCAACATGCTGTACCTCGACGCTCCGCTTCCGATCAAGACGCTCTGTAATGGCAATCAATCTCGCCGCAGCGTTTCGCTCGGTCGCCGTTATCATTCGCATGGGCCGGAATTTTTCCTGGATGTTCCATCTCAGCTCGACGGCCACCGGCAGATTGGCGCTGGCCTGCACCTCGACCTCACGATTAGCCGTGACCGCAGCAAGCCTATGTACATCGTCGGCTCGATGGAAGAGGAACTCTACCTCATTCTGACCTCGCGCTTGACTCCTGACCCGGATCACATTGGCAATATCCGCATTCCCCGTACCCAGAAACCCCGCATTGTCGCCCGTGCCAAAGCCGCTCCTCGGACCGGTCGTTGGGAAACCGTCATCTTCCGCGCGAAGGTCGGCGACGCTTACTATGTGAATTGGAACCACCCCAACGGCACCGCTGCGCATACCGGCTTTTACTATGTAGCCGCCATCGATCAAGTCTACGCCTGTACCCAGCATGACATCCGCTCCCTGTGTCAAGATTTTGACCTGACTCCTCAGTTTACCGTTCGAGAAAACCCCAATATGGCGCCCCTCGACTACCACGAATGGCTCAAAATCTGAATATCCAGCCCTCGGTCTGACCGGGGGCTTTTGTTTTGCCCCCGGTGGGGCGTTTTATTACAAGTTAAAAACTGCTTAGAATATGTTATAATCACAAAAAGGAGTTATCATGGAAAAACTATTTCTCGTTACTAACCCGGGTTCATCTTCGCGTAAGTACGCTCTCTATCGGGGCAATGAAGTCATCTGTAATTTGCACTTCGAGATGGAAGGGAAGGATGTCGTCTGTACTCTGAAGCGCGCCGACGGCTCCAAGCAGAAGCTCACCGATGGCTTCAAGAAGCTCACCGACACTGTGAAATATGTCAAGGACATCCTCACTAGCGAAGGCTACCTCGACAAGAATAATGTCCTCAGCGCCGTCCTCGCTCGTGTCGTGGCAACCGGTGATTATTTCGCGCAGGACCACCTCGTTGACGCCGAATGCCTCCAGAATCTCGAGATTGGCAAGAAGCGTGCTCCGCTCCACGTGCCGGTCGTTGCCGCTGAGATTGAATCCTGTGTGAAGGAATTTGACGGTACTCCAGTCATGATTATCTCCGACTCTGCTTTCCATACTACTCGGGACGACACCCATACTTACTACGCGATCGATACTGAGCTTGCCGACAAGGCCGAGATCAAGCGCTACGGCTTCCACGGTCTCAGCATGGGCTCCATCGCCGAGTACCTGAACACCGCTAAGCTCAACGCCGAGAAAATCGTCGCCTGCCACATCGGCTCCGGCAGTTCTGTCACTGCACTCAAGGATGGTAAGTCCTTCGACACGACTATGGGCTACACCCCGCTTGAAGGTGTCATGATGGCCACTCGCTGTGGTGACATCGACGCTACGGCTGCTATGGCTATCGGCCGCGAGCTAGGTCTCGAGGGCGAGGAGCTCGAAGAATATCTCAATAAGCAATGCGGTCTCAAGGGTGTCACCGGTGAAACCGACGACATGCGCGAAGTCCTCAGCCTCCGTGCTGACGGCGACCCCCGCGCGAAACTCGCCTACGACATGTATATTTACCGCATCCAACGCGCCATCGGTCAAATGGCCGCCTCCTTGCAGGGCATCGACGCTCTCGTCTTTACCGCGACCATCGGCGAGCGCAACTCCGAGATCCGCCGCGACATCATTTCCGGCCTCGGCTATCTCGGTTTCAAGATTAACGACACGAAGAATAGCGACGGCCTCGGTGACAACCGCCACTGCAACATCGCCGCCAGCGGCTCTAAGCCTATCTATGTCATCCAGACCGACGAAACCGGCGAGATGATCCACCGCGCGCAAGCTCTGCTTGAACAATAATTACCAGCCTCACTTTGCATGGAAACGGGCGCCCTATCTGGGCGCCCAAGGTTTAGGTGGTTTGATGTTTGATTAAAGTGTTATTTATGCTTGACTTTGTAGGCGTCGTAAAACGCCCACCCGCTCACGATCGCAAAGAGTACTCCGCACATACGGATCATGAAGACTGCGATTCCCGGAGCATCCGGCCGCGGCGTCGCAAAGAAGCACATCAGTGTGCACAGGGCATAGAACGCGCCTACTACCTCGGCCACCGTCTTACGGTGCTCATGCAACGAAGGTGCCAACGACGGGAAAATACTGCCAATTACGCTTGCCGGACAAAAAACTTTATCGTCCATCCTTACCCTCCATCAGTTAAAGTACACATCAAACCATCCTTCCTAACCATTATACCATACACCACCTAAAAAGTCAAGACATAACCAATTTCAAAGCCCAATATTGGCGATTGTTTCCGTCAGAAGCTCTGTCATCAAACCTAGCCTTTTCATTTGTAAAATCGCAAAAGCATGGTATAATATAAAACATGAACGATCAGGTCACCAAACAGGAAACCGCCGAAATCCTCCGTCTCGCCGAGCAGTGCCTCGCCGTAGCCGGGGATTACGTCGAGCTCGGCTGCTACAAGGGAATGACCTCTGTTTTGCTAGGGAAGTTGCTACAAGAACACACTAAAAGTTCGCCCCATCCAATCAGCGCCAAGCCTAGTCTAGCCTGTGGAAAACCTGTGGAAAACTCCCAGAGGCATCTCTGGATTTATGATTCTTTCGCGGGGCTTCCCGCCAAGACTCGTGAAGACGCTTCCGGCGCTGGCGCCAATTTCCAGGCCGGCGAACTCCTCGTCACGAAACGCGAAGTCATCGACCGCATCAGAAAAGCCGGTCTCCACAACGTCATCATCAAAAAAGCCTGGTTCAACGAGTTGACTGAGCACGACCTTCCTCATCAAATTGCCTTTGCCTTTTGTGATGGTGATCTATACGAGTCAATCAAGGTTAGCCTTCAGCTCGTCCAGCCCCGTCTCGCCGAGCGCGGCGTTATCATTGTGCATGATTACAACAATCCCGAGCTCCCCGGCTCGGCCCGCGCCGTCGACGAATTCCTCCGCGCTCATCCCGCTTGCAAACTCCAAGTTCGCCACACCCTCGCCATCCTCACCAAATAATCCTCTAGCACTCTCGCCCAAACTGTGCTAAAATAGATTACAAGCAATAAGAAGTTTTATTATGGCTAAACGAGATTATTATGAAGTTTTAGGCGTCTCGAAAAACGCCTCCGATGACGAAATCAAAAAAGCTTACCGCAAGCTTGCGATTAAGTACCATCCGGACAAGAATCCTGGTAACAAGGAAGCCGAGGAGAAGTTTAAGGAAATTTCCGAGGCTCACGAAGTCCTCTCCGACAAGCAAAAACGCGCCCGTTACGACCAGTTCGGTCATGCTGGCGTTGGTGGTGCTGCCGGTGGTGCCGGGGGCAATCCTTTCGCCGGTGGCAACTACAGCTTCAATGGCCAGAGTTTTAACTTCGACTTCGGTGGTGCCGGCGGCCTCGACGACATTCTCGGTTCGATTTTCGGTTTCGGTGGCGGTCAGCGCCGTCCGACCCGCGGCAAAGATTATCAGACTACCGTGGTCCTCAGCTTTGAGGAAGCCGTTTTTGGTACTACGAAGATCGTCGCTGCCGATGGCAAAGATCTCAAGGTGAAGATTCCCGCTGGTATTGATGACGGCATGTCGATTCGGCTCAGCGGCAAAGGTGGCCCCGCCCCGAAGGGTGGCACTAAGGGCGATCTCTACGTTTTTGTCCGGGTTAAACCGCACAAGCACCTCACCCGCGAGGGCAGCATTATCCTTTCAGAAAAGGTCGTCTCCATGGTCGACGCCGCTCTCGGTACCGAAGTAGACGTCGAGACCGTCGATGGCAATGTCCGCATGAAAGTTCCCGCTGGCACCCAATCCGGCACTCCGTTCAAGCTCTCCGGCCACGGCGTACCTCTGATGCGTAGCGATGGCGATCGCGGTCCGCACATCGTCACGATCATCGTCGAAACTCCGAAGAACCTCAGCAAGCGCCAGAAAGAGCTCCTTGAGGAGTTCCGCGACCCGAAGAACAAGAAGCGCGGCTTCTGGGGCTAAATCTCAAAAACTAAACCCTATAAAAGCTTACTTCGTGATAATTCTAACATTCTGATTCACGAACTCTAAATCTCTGGCAAAAACCTCCGCATCCGCATTATGTAGGATAATAATCGCTGCGGCCTTGAATCCATCCGAAGATTTTCCAATAAATTTCCCAATTTCCGTTTTTACTGCTAAATAATCCAGAGAATCTAGCTTCTCAAGCTCCGCTTGCGCCGCTAATCCGACGAACTCCCCTGGCTCCCGCGGAAACAGCTCCAAAACTGCTACCGGCTCATTTTTAGTCGCCTGAATTTCCGGCATTTCCCCGAAGGCCAGCCCAAGTGCATTTCGCGTTACATCAATTCCGTTTGCCAAGCGATACATCCGTTCACGATATCCCCCATTCCGCGCCCCGATTTCAACAATCCGCGGCCCCGCCCCAGTCATAATAATCTCGATATGTGCCGCCGAGCTCCGCATTCCCAGTGCTCGACACCCCATCTCAGCACATTCCAGGAACGCTTTCTGCTCCTCCTGTGAGAGTTTACTTGGCAAGATTCGACTATAGTGGAAGTTATCATCGTACCCTACTTCATATCCCGTCTGATAGTCCACGATTTCTTTCATAACGTGCGGCACACCTTCTGCATCTATGAATGCATCCACCGAATGTACCGAACCGTCTAGGTATTCCTCTATTAAGAGTTTCGGAGCACGATTAGGTGCGTATTTTTGATAAATTTTCTCAATAATCGCCATCGTCCGCTGATAATTTTCTGCCAGTTCCTGCATATTGCAAGATTTTGTGACTAGTAAGCTTTTCGACAGATTTGCCGGTTTCATAATCAGCGGAAACTCGTGTTCCGCAGCAAAAGCCCGCACGTCCTCGTAACTCTGTACCTCGCGAAAATCCGGACTAATCTTCATCGGCGCCTCTCGGAAGAGCGATCGCATCAGGTATTTATCTGTACAGGCTTCCGCCGCTGCCACGGGGAGCCCTGGTAGTTCCAAATGTTCCGCCACCCAGGCCGCCGGCAAAATGTAATTTTCGT
Source organism: uncultured Candidatus Saccharibacteria bacterium (assembly GCA_964618675.1). GTDB lineage: Bacteria > Patescibacteriota > Saccharimonadia > Saccharimonadales > Saccharimonadaceae > Nanosyncoccus. Next base: position 35,831 of record CAZUBN010000007.1, read on the forward strand.
AAATCGCCACCACCGCATCCGGCTTCACTGGTAGTGCATCGACCGCCGCCAAGATTTTTTCACGACTGGTAAAGTCCGCTACTACGCGGTGCTTAAACCTCTTCTCTGGGAACTTCGTTGTTTTAATATCCCGTAATTCCGTATAGTCATAACCATGTTTCTGCAGGAAATTGACGTATCCTGAGAACTTTTTTCCGATAATTAGCACGTGCTTCATATTGACATTTTACCACAAGCATGCTATTATGACTAGTAAAGAATCCTGGAATTAGCTAATGACATCGTCAAATAACAAACATCTCATGATTATCGGTCGCTCTGAGCCTATTAATTTTGTTGATTATCCTGGACTCACAGGCCTCCCCGCGAAAGTGGATACTGGCGCCTATCGCTCAGCTATTCACGCTGAGAACATCTATGTCGATGAGGTGGGTCACCTGCATTTCGTCCTCTTTGGTAATCATCCAATTTGTGCGAATTGTGCTACCGAGATTATCACCGATCAATATAGCACTGCAACGATCAGCAACTCTTTCGGCGACACCGAAGAACGTTACGAAGTCACTCTGAAAGTTAAAATTGGCCCAAAAATTTTCCAAGAGTCTTTCTCTTTAGCTGACCGCAGCAAGAAAATTTTCCCCATCCTCCTCGGCCGCAAGCTCCTCAACGATCGCTTCCTGATCGACCCCTCTTTTACTAGTATTTCCCGCAAGAAACTCAAGGCTCAATACAACGTTGCTCTCCCCCAAGACGAAGAGGATAATTAGCCCCACTCATCAGCCTAGCTGATTGACTTTTTACGGCGCGCGTTGTATAATCCATCTATTATGCAAATTGCGATTCTATCCAACGGCAACGCCAACTACTCTACCAAGCGCCTCGTTGAGGAAGCTGAGAAACGTGGCCACAAAGTCAAAGTTGTCAAATATAAGAATTGTTATCTTTCCCTCGACGAAAAGTACCCCGACATCCATTACCGCGGTAAGAAACTCACCGGTTTCGACGCAATTATCCCCCGGATTTCTAACAACATGACCCGCTACGGTTGTGCCGTCGTCCGCCAGTTCGAGATGCAGGGTGTCTGGACCGCCTCTAGCTCCATCGCCATTACTCGGGCCCGTGATAAGCTGCGCTCGCAGCAGATTCTCACCAAGGCTGGCATCGATACCCCGAAAACTCTCGTCTCCCGCAATACCGCCGATATCGACGACCTGCTCGAGCAGATTGGCCTCCCTGTCATCATCAAGCTCGCTAGCGGTACGCACGGTAATGGTGTCGTCCTCGCCGAGACCAAGAAAGCAGCCAAGTCCGCCCTCCAGGCCTTCTATCTCTATAATGAGGACGGTACTAACATCCTCCTCCAGGAGTATATCAAAGAATCCGCCGGCACCGATATCCGTGCCTTTGTGGTCGGGTCGCGCGTCGTCGCCAGCATGCAGCGTCGCTCGCTCGATGATGATTTTCGTAGCAACCTGCACAAGGGTGGCGAAGGTACCAGCATCAAACTCACCCCCGAGGAACGCCATATCGCCGTCAGCGCCGCGAAGGCCATGGGCTTGCATGTCGCCGGTGTCGATCTCATGCGTTCGAACCGCGGACCGCTCGTCCTCGAGGTCAACGCTTCGCCGGGCTTCGGTATTGAGCGCGTGACCGGTCGTAATGTCGGTGGCAAAATTATCGAATATGTCGAGAATAACGCCGCTCGCAAGAACTCGAAGGACCGCGTCGGCGCCTAAAAAGTGTTGTAATTATTACAACACTTTTTTGTGGTCGAGCCAGAGGATTTTCTCCAAAAATGCCTAAATTTTGCCCATTTCGCGCCCGAAACCCCTTCACAAATATTTCCTTTATGCTAAAATAGTAGCAACAAAACCCCACAGGGAAGGACACAAAAATATGAAACAAACAGACTTAATTTTGGGCATCATTAGCCTTTTGATGATGATCGTCGGCCTCGGCCTCTTCATCGTCACGCGCCTGATCAGCCGCTATTACAAGAATCACCCCGTCACCATGCTGGTGACCGAGCGCGAAACTACCCCGTCGGCCACTGCGCTCGAGGAGGAGATTTTCGCGGGTGAAGAGCCTTTCGCGACGGCGGAGTCCTTTGCTCCCGATCCGGCCGTTTTTGAACCGCTCGCCAGCCCCGAAGCCGCCATCCACGAGATTGCGGGCGTTCCGCCCGTCTCCACCATGCAACGCTTCGTCGCTACCCCAGTCGAGCACACCCCGGATGCCATCGCGCACGAGATTCGCCGCGTCGACGTCATCATGAAACTTTAACGTTTCGCTAAGTTTTGCTCATTGTCCCGCCAAGCACCACCATTATTAATAATTGTATATTCTCCTTAGATTATTACTTCTCGTGGTGTTTGGCGATTTTTGTTCCGCTCGCTGCCAAGCCTATTACTGCGCAGCTTTGACACTTTATCCTGATTTCGTCAAAAAACTGTGCAAAATCCGCCCAAAATGCCAATATTTTTGCACAACAGAGAGCGAAAGTGCTTGACATTTTTTTTTTTTATTGTGTAAAATGGACTTAATTAACAATTAAATTCATTAAGGAGAATATAATGAAGAAAAGTCAAGTTTTGGCTGCTTTAGCATTAGCCTTTGCGTTAGGCTTGGGCGTTGTTGCTCCAGTTGCTAACACTTACGCTGCTGTCGAAGCTCCAGCTAACCAAGAGCAGGCAGACAAACTCAATGAAGACCTCGCTAAGGCGGTTGAAGAAGCTCAAGGCATTGCAGGATATGATGGATATAGCGCTCTGATCCAGGCTGTTGATAAGGCTACTGAAAATATCAGTGATGCTAAGAAGACTGCAGCTACTACTCTGTACGGTCAGCTAACTGGTACGGCAGTTACAGTTGGTCTTGTAGACGCAAAAGGTGAAGAAGTTCCAACAAGCGAAAGTGACAGCACCCAGAAAGAGGGTCCAATCACTATCAAGCTTACCACTGTCACCGAATCCATGAAGGACAATTATGACGCCCTCATGCAGGCCGCAGTCAATTATCAGCAAAAATTGACCGAAAAAGTCCAAGGTTACGCCAACTTAAAGGCAGAGGACTACGACAAGAAAAACCAAACCGAGCTAGACGCTATCGCTAAGAATCGCAATGATTTAACGGCCATTAAGCAAATTGTCGACAGCAATGTATTTAGCAAGGTAACTGGATATGCTGCCAAGGCTGCTACAGATGCGACTGCGCTTCAGAATGGTTTACAAGGCGTTTTGAGCAAAGCAGATTACGATGCTTTCCTCGCTTCTGACGCTTGGAAAAAAGCTGGTACTGACGACAATAAGAAAATCAACGCCCTTATTCCTGCTGCAAAAGCAACCAAACAATATGGTTACTTCAGCACCCTCACAACGGCTGTAACAGAAGCAAATAAAATTGCTACTACCGGTAGCTATAGCATCGCTCAGGGTCAGGCTGCGCTTAACAAATTGAACGCTGCTATCAAGGGTACCTCTATTGATGGTCCAAACAAAACAACCACCATCGCTAAGGCTAACGTTACCGTGACCGCCGACTTTGGTGATGACAATGTTGTCCTCAATGTCAAGGAAACTGACAAGAAGGTTGCCGCTTTCGGTGATCGCAAGACTGCTATGTACGACATCACTTTGACCAAGGACGGCAAGGCTTACAAATTCGATGGTTCTGCTGTTGTCACTATTGACTTCAAAGATGCTAAGATCGACGCTTCCAAAGCTGGTCTGTACTATGTCAAAGAAGACGGTACTGCCGATTTCATGAAGGGCGCTAAGTTTGAAGGTACTACGGTCACCTTCACCACAAGCCACTTCAGCGTCTACGCTATCGTCGAAGATGCTGCTGCAGGTCTTCCAAACACTGGTGTCATCTCCGCTGCTGTAGAAGGTAACGCTTCCACAACCGTCGCTATGGTTGCTGGTATCGCTACTGCTCTTACCGCTGCTGGTGCTGGTGTAGTTGCTTACCGCAACGCTCGCCGCAGTGTACGGAAATAATTAGCGCACTAAAAAGCACTAATCAGGAACAGCCCTAGCCTAGCTGGGGCTTTCCTGGACCTAGAACCTTAGAGGATCGCCAAAGGACACCAAATTAGTTCAAATCGGATGATATTCAATTTGAGCCTTAATTTAATTTATATATCTACTCGTTCTGAGGTAATCGTCTAAGGTTTTAGGTTTTTCTTGTGTGACCCCTGTTTTACTGATATAATGTACATATGAAGAGACTTAAATTCCCAGAAGGTGAACACACTGAGTTCAAAGAATGCCGCGGTAAACGCAATGCTACACTTCCTACAGACATCTGGCAGACGATTGCTGCTTTTTCCAATACTCATGGTGGCAAGCTATTTTTAGGAGTCAATGATAATGGTGACGCCATCGGTCTCACGCATACCCAACTTAATAAGCTACAAAAAGATGTCTCGTCGCTTATTAACGACAAGTTTAATGCAAAACCAAAAGCCGCAATTAGTGTTACTGATGATTATATTATCGTTGAAGTAGCTGAATTGGAAGCTTACAATAAACCACTTTATAGTAAAAAAGTTGGCATTGACAAGATTTATATTCGCCAAGGGTCAACTAACGTTTTAGCCTCTGATGAGGAGAAACGCAGCCTGTTTGCCGGCGCTAGTGGTGGCGGTGAAAATCAAGTTTTGGAGGGCGCAATTACGGAGCTCGTCGATGAAGCCAAACTTGACGATTACATTTCAAGAACCGGTCTAAAAGATGTAACCTTCCAGAACCTAGAAGAAAAACTTTCGAAGATTAAAGCTGTCAGAGACTCTAGGCTTACAATTTTTGGCTTAGTGGCATTTGGTAAAGATGAGGCCATAGATGACAAACTGCATAATATCTACATTGACTTCAAAATCTTTCCTGGCACGAGTAAAGTAGACCCAAACAACTTAGAAGTGATCTATCACGATCGCAAAGAATTCCACGGTGATTTAGTCCAGCAATATAATTTAGCATTTGAATATATTAAATCTAAACTGCCGAAAGAAGCTATCCTGAACAGGCAAACTGGTCTGCGTGAGGAAAGGGACATTTTACCAGAAGATGCGTTACGCGAAGCACTTGCGAACTCAATTGCGCATCGTGACTACCTTTTGCAGGGCTCCTGTGTAAATGTAGACCTTTATGCAGATCGTATCGAAATCACCAACCCTGGCGAAAGTCTAATCGCTATTGAAGATCTTGCCAAAGCTTCATCTAGGGCTCGCAACCCCAGCCTCATCGAATTTCTTAAGGCTTATCATATCACCGACAAAACCGCTCGAGGCATTCCGACAATTTATCAAGCCGCTCGCAGTCGAGGGCTTCTCGACCCGAAATTTGAGAATATTTCCGGCGAGTTTAAAGCGACATTGTACTTTTCTTCACCTCACTCCGGCCAAGACGAAAATTGGGTTGAGAAAATCACTAAAGGTAAAAAGCTCAAGAATACACAAAAAAATGCGTTAGTACACATTAAAAATAACGGCCCCATCTCAAACAAACAGTATTGCGAAATTAATCATATGAATAGCCGCAATGATGACCGGCAGGCACGTCGGGAACTTTCAGAGCTATTGGATAATGGCTTGGTAATTAAAGAAGGCAACGGAGCGGGCACACGATATAGGCTAGCAGATTTGCATACAGATGACTAGCTATCCGGACAAAATCCGGACAAAATCCGGACATTGTCACCCCTGTTAATGTTTAAAAATCCGGACACAATCCGGACAAATTCCGGAGAAATCCCGGACAAATTCCCGACGGTATTAATCTTGCCGCCAATCATTTTATGTGGACTGAAAAAAGAGATGGTCTCTTGACTCAATTCAGTGTCGCATCCATCTCTATATAATCCCATTATAACACTACTGCCATTTTATCTCCATAGGACACAGACTGTCTATAAAACAGCTTTGTTTCGTAGCTTACTCCTCTTTTTGTTATATAATAGTAGTATGAGCAAAGACGAACTATTAGAGCGCATGGCTGGCAGCATGGCCCGCAGCATGGAAGTTGAGGGTGCAGACTATCGCCGCATGAAAAAGATTATTCTCAAAGGGCTTCGCGAGAAGCATCAATAATCCATGGATGATGCTGGATACTTCGTTGAGACCGACGACCTACTGCATAACAAACTCGGTATTTCTGAGCCCGCCGAACTAGCGAAGGCCGAATACGATATCACTGCGCAAAAAACCTCCCAGATTCTCGCGTCCCTCCATCCTACCATTTTTGATTTCGAGCTCTTACTTGATTTGCATCGTCAACTTTTTGAGGACATCTATGACTTCGCCGGCAAAGTTCGCACGGTTAACATCTCCAAGCCTGATAGCCCCGTGCCATTCTGTTACTGCGATTTTATCCCTAGCGAAAGTAGCCGTATTTTCGGGGAACTTGCGCAGGATAATTATCTGGTAGGCATTGACCACGATGCATTCACTGACAAGCTCGCTTATTACGCTTCCGAGCTCAACGCGCTCCACCCCTTCCGCGAAGGGAACGGACGCACGACTCGGCTCTACCTAACGCTTTTGGCTATGCACGCCAGCTATTTCATAGATTATGAGCTTGCCTCCCGCCTTGCGATTCTTCACGCCGATACTGCTGCCTTCGCCGGCAACCTGCAGCCACTTCGAGATCTCTATCGGCAGATAGTCATCAAAATCTAGCCTCCGTTAGATTGATTTTATTTGGGGAATATGTTATTATGTAAAAATGACACTCGGTGAGTTGCTAATAGGTGTTTTTTGGCACTACTTTGAAGAATTTTTGGATATAGTCATACCAAATGTTTCAACGGGCGCCCTCATTGCTATCCCCGCAATCACCATTGCCCTCTTGATCCCGCTAGCCACTTTCTTGAACGACGAGAAGGAGAAGCAATTTCCCTTTGACAAGAAGATCATCTTTAATAGCATACTTCACTTCCGTCCGCTTATTGCATTGGTCTTGTTGGTTAGTTTTACGCTCTGTTTTTCAGACATCGATTCTTTCAAAGTTATCAGCGCAGGGATTGACTTACTAATCATTATTCTAGTTTCAGTTGTAGTGATTCAATTTTATAAGTGGTTTTGTGTATTTGATAACTCTACTGACAAAATGAGTTATCGTCAATCTAAACGCATTCAATATCTCAATAGACTCAATGACCCAGACGAGATATATGAAACTTGGCAGTTAATCTTTAATAAAGATCTTGGCAAGCTTAATCAAGTGGGACTTGTAAAGGCCTATATAAACGCAGCACATAAAACGGAACCCACTAATCACGACATGCTAAGAGAGCTCAATTATAGAGCTTTCATCCAGCTAGGCATCTCGCACTTGGAAGCAATTAGATTTTGTGATGCTAGAGATTTTGAAGAATTTGAAAATTATACTATTAGCTTCATCAAGGACCAACAAGAGGCCAGTGCTGAAACAATACAGTCAGATAAAAGCACAGCGCTTCTCGTTATTGTACAGAACAAGAAGAATCTCTTTTACGCATTGATGGAGCTAGCTTTTTCTGACCTTCGGAACTATCGTTGGTATATGTTTTTAGACTTTCTTGCAGAACAGAACCTCGACTGTGACCAAAAAGAGGTTTTTCAGTTTTGGCATGAGTTTTATCGCAGATTGTTTAGGCTCCTCGAAACTAGTACCTATGACCTGGATAATTTGCAATACACCAAACTTTTACGGCAGAGCCGCATCACCACGAACGCTATTCAGAATCGTAAACTTAGCAGTATTCAGAAAGCCATACTGTATGCGCATATCAACTATATACAAGAGAAATTTGATAGCAATCAGGAATTATCGCCAAGGGCTGCTCAAAATATTGACCGCACGATAGAGCTAATCTTTGAAAATATTGACGTAATAATGTGGATCGATATATTATCATTCATTGTTTCTTCGTATGGCTTTGGTGATGAAGGGGCAGAAATTGGTAAGGTTCTTAATTGGTGCCAGCAGAAAAAATCCCGTAACTTTGGTAAACGTTCGAGCAGTGAGAATATTACAATGAGCCAGAGCCCTGATCACGAAGGCTATTTCACGATTAATATGCACATACAGGATTCTAGTCGTCGGAGTGTCACCGCAAGGCTCTTTCTCGTTGCATTTCCAAATGTAATTACTCTGGAGAGGTTAAGTTATTACAAAGACTTACTCGAAAGACTGTTGAGAGATGACGACTATAGCGACGAGGACCAATGGCATATTTCATTACTTCTGAACGAGATAAAAGAGCTGCTGATTAATGCTCGTGAGATGAAAAATTAGGAAACCATATAATATGTTGTAAAAATTACAACATATTTTTCTTTACAATCTCGCTTATTTTTATCTCTTAAAATCACCCCAATTTTCCCAGAAAATCAAAAAATACCAGATTTTCCATAGAAAATGCTTGACATCTACACTTTTTTGATTAAAATAAGAGTTAGATATAAATTAAATTAAGGAGAATATCAAATGAAAAAGGCTCAAATTTTGAGTGCTTTAGCTTTAGCCTTCGCTTTAGGTCTAGGTGTTGTCGCTCCTGTAGCGAATACTTACGCCGTCACACCTCGCGCAGCTGGTGCTACTGATGTCAAGGAATTTGTCGGTCAGCAGACATTTTCTAATGCAATTAGCGCAGTTGAGAAAGATGTGAAGTACGATGCTTACAAAGTTGTAAGCGAAGCTTCTGCTACTGGCGCAAATGCTTGGACCGCAGTTGATGAGGACACAGCGAAGAGTGATATCGTCTCAAAGATTCAAGGTGTCAACTCTGATTATACAGCAAAGACCAATGCTACCTTAGCAGATGTTCTTGCTGATGCTGCAAAGCAGACAAACTACGGTCGTTGGGAGAAGCTCTATACAGAGATGACCAAGACTAGTGGTACTACAGTCAGCGCAATCAAAGCCTTGGCACAGGGTCTGCTCAATCTTACTGGTACCGACGATGAGCTAAACAATATTGATACGGTTAAAGCTGCGATTAACGCCAACACTACCTATCAAGCTTATGAAGATTTAATCGAAGCTGTTACTGACACTACGAAGGCTCTCAAGACTCAAGCTGAGCGTCTTGCCGTGTTGCCACAAGCAATCAAGAACACTGGTGCTGTAGCTGCTAACGCATATAATGCCGTTGCAGAAAACGAAGATGCAACTTTGACTGATTGGGTAAATTTGGCAAAAACGATCGATTTGACATCCGGTGAAGGTCAGAAATATGTAACACTTCAGACTGCCGTAACAACCGCAGAGGGTGTTATTGATACTAACAAGAATAACGCTAATTACGATTACGCTGATGCGCTCGCTACTCTTAAGCAGGCATACAAGACCGCTACTGGCAAAGATCTTGCTGTTACTTCCGCCGGTGACAACCAAGGCACCAACAAGAAAGTTACTTTGACAACTGAGAACGTCACTGTCACCGGTGAGTTCGAAGATGGCGTCGTCATGACTGTCGAGAAAGTTGAGCGCAAAGTTGCTGCCTTCGGTACTCGCAAGACTGCTATGTACGACATCACTTTGACCAAGGACGGCAAGGCTTACAAA
>CAZUBN010000008.1:0-1963 GCA_964618675.1 uncultured Candidatus Saccharibacteria bacterium
GTTTCCAATGCTTAACATCCATTTGCATAACTTCACCCGGCTTATATGGATAATCATCTAGCCTACGGCTCTTACGAGCCTTTTTCTTACGCTTTTCTAATAATCCAGCTCGGAAGAGAATATTATGTACGCCATGCGGTGATATTCTTACATTGTAATCTCGTGATAGAATTACACTCAAGGCATTCTCACTATAGCCTAAGCCTAGCCTAAGCTGTACTACTAGACTAACCGTCTCCTCATCCGGGTCTTTCTTATGAGAGTGCGGAGTTTTCTTCAGGTCCATGAGACTAGTTAAAGTTCTACCGTCTTCTTTCCAACGCTTATACCAGAAATTGTAAGTACTTCTAGGTATACCATTCTTTCTACAGAACTCACTTACACTGCTGCATCTTCTTGCTTCATTAAACCAAGCTAGCCTAATTCTAGCAGCATAAATCTGCTTTTGTTTATCGCTCATTTGCCTAACTCCCATACTTAACATCCTTTCCTTATTGTATTACTTTTCTACGGCAAGTTGTCCAAGATGTTTGGGAGGTGGATAGAATTTTGTAAAAATCCGAAATAAAAATCCCCCAAAATATTCACAACTTGGCAGATTTTACAAGACCCCTTATTCCTATTTACGGTCTTTAATATATTTCTCCCACCACTTGCTAAAACCTTCCACTGATTTGTAATATTCTAAGAATTCATCGCTATCGGCGTCTAGAAAAGTGACTAACTTTCCTTCACGATAGAGCGCTACCGAAGGATAATATTTCAATTCCCCCACTAAGCCGGATTTGCGTGCGCTGGTAAAATTGATTTTTTCTAAACTAAGGTGATTTTGCTCGCTAAAATCTTTTACCACTTGCTCAAAATCGGCGGAAGTTTGGCAAGCAGGCTGCCAAATTAGTAGAGCAAAAGAAGTTTTATCATTAATTAATTGTTGCAACCCCGCAGTATCTATATCATGGAAACCGGTATCCTCGTAATATTGTGGTGATAAGCTAAACTTTTGTGGCCAGCACAAAATCACCGCAACAATAATTAATGCTACTATGGCAACACTACCTAGAATAATACCGATAATTTGAGCGCGTTTCATTTTACCTCGTGCAAAGTGGAAAAGTCAATTTCATGGTAAGGTACTTTCCAGAAATCATAAACCGTTTCGCCATTGCGAGTGGTTTTTACTTCTACATTGTGTTGGCCGTCGTAATACCAGTATCCGCCTACATTATAGATTTTATCAGCATCCCAGCCCAGCTTCACCAACAAATCTTTGGTCATGCCGGCATAGCCCCCGCCACCACACATCAAGAAAATAGTTTTGTCTTTGGGAAATAATCCTTCCAAAATATCCATAGACTCGGTATAATTAGCAGTAACTTTGCCATCTTGGCCTTGGGTGAATAAAGTCTTACCAGTGTAAGTATCGCCTACTTCGCTGGGCAAGCCGGTAACATTAATTAAGTACGGATAAGGCGCCACCTCAAAACCTTCTACAAAACCAGAAAGATAAGAATCGCCGCCAATGGCTTCGTAATTGCCGGGATCCTTGAGCATGCGCATATCGCGATATACCGCATCAGGGCGGTGCAGATAATTATCAATGGTAGATTCATTAATGTTTTTGTCAATGCCAAACTCGCCGCGCAAACCTTCGGATTTTTCTGGTGCAGGTAGTTCAGCGATCATCGTAGTATCGGAATTGTTTTGATTGCGATATTGCAAGAAAATCGTCCAGCCTACGCCACCGACCAGCATCACAAGCAAAGTGATAGCGATAATTAAACCAGTGCGGGGCAGAGTTTTTGCATTTTCCATAAAATCTCCAAAATCTTAATTTTATTATATCATACCTCGTAGGGATATTTAGGTTTAAGTTCTATCAAAAAAGACTCACATGAGCCGTATATCCGAAAATGGTACGCCCGATAGGAGTCGAACCTACGACACCTGGTACCGGAAACCAGTG
>CAZUBN010000008.1:1973-44151 GCA_964618675.1 uncultured Candidatus Saccharibacteria bacterium
TTGTCCAGAGGTAGGTGTTATTCCTTACCATGGAAGTGCTCTACCACTGAGCTAAGACGGCATAGCTGTATTATATCACGTTTGTCAGGCGTTGTGAACTCTAGTCACTGGACTGAAGCAAACTGACAAAGGGCTTTGGTGGAGTGGAGGCGACTTGAACGCCCTACCTCAGCAATGCGAATGCTGCGCTCTACCAGGTGAGCTACCACCCCAACGCTAATAGTATAGCACAACTTCGGCAAAAGGAGAAGACTAGAAAATCCCCCAGCACTGGGCTGGGGGATGGGGGTTAGATGGTCTCGGTGACCGTGACTTCGGTGTAGTCGCCGCGGGGACCGAGCGTGAAGCTAAGATTGCGGCAGACGCCAGCCTCACCCAGCTGCGGCTCCTGAACGCCGATCAGACGCTGCCCCTTGAGCATATGCTCATGATAGGTGTAAACCTGCGGTTTACCCGTCCGGTCGATGGTGTGGATCCGCAGGACGACGCTGGCCTTCCCCGCACGCAGACAGTACTCATGGGACTTGCCGGTCTCGATGTCCAAGAACTGCAGCCGCAGGCCGTGCGCGTTGATCGAAACGCAGGTCAGCGACCAGCGGTGTGCAGAATCTTTGGCGGTCATCGCGTCCAGCAGCGCGCGATCCAGATCGGCGTTGCGAAGCTTGGCCGAGTCGGTCGCCCGAAAGAGCGCTCGACAGGCCTTGTCGCCCAGAGGCGACTCGAACGTGACGCGCAACGGAATGCTGCCCACCAGGTCATCCATGTTGGCGGCGTCGAGCGTCTTCGACAGATTGGTGAGCCGGTAGTCGTCGGCCAGTTGGGCGGTGAAAAGTAATTCTCGCATGAATTAACCCCTCCTGATAAAGTCCTAGGTCCAGAGACCTTGGTTAATTATATCATGATGTTGAGTAAATGTCCAGATGCGTAGGTGTTGAGCGGAAAACTTCGAAAATCTGCGATTTTCTCAGCGGCCGGGCGTCGGCTCGAAAATTGTCGAATAAATTCGCAATTTCACCCGCCTCCTACAGCCTAGACACAGCTGTCGCCGGTTCTTTTCCGTATCTTTACTAACCAGTTAAAAAATAAATCTCCTGACGGAGATTCGTTTTTTAACTGGAGGCACCGACCGGAATTGAACCGGTGTACGCGGTTTTGCAGACCGCTGCGTAACCACTCCGCCACAGTGCCATACCTTAATTGTAACATAGTTTGGCGGCATCCGCTAGATATAACGGATGCTTTTGTTGCCATAACGCTAGATTATAATGCCAGATTCCGAGGATATTCTCTAATTGTCTCCTATAGATGCTTGAGGAGGTCGACCGGATTAATACCGATCCGAGGCTATTTCCTAATCCTGCTCAAACATTTTGCGGATGGCGCTACGATAGATCTCCTTCGCATGCTCGGCTTGATCAGGATGCTGATCGACATAATGTTTGATCATCACGCCGCTATTAACCTCCATGATGTAGAAGTCACCCTTTTGATCCTCGATAAGATCCACGCTGCAGAAACGTAGACCAATGGCGCGAGCCGCTCGCTGAGCCAGCTTGACTACCTCGTCGTGCTTACTGATCGGCAGCGCCTCGGCGTGAGCACCTTGCTCGAGATTGAACTTCCAATCTTTACCTCCTTTCGGGAGCGATTTCATGTAGGAAAGCTGCTCCTCATCGTCGAGTAGAACTACGCGGTATTCGTGCTGAGCGTGATAAAACGGGCACATGCTAGCGGAATAATTTTGATGGAAGACTTCAATCAGCGTCGGTAGAATCTGATCTGGATTAGTGACGCGATAAACCTGGTGACCGCCGAAGCCACGGTTGCCCTTGATGACAATATCGTGATGATGCTGCTCGAAAAAACCGAGGATGTAGGGCATAGTGTTACAATGCATGACGTGGCTGGCTTCGTTGTCGAACTCGTACAGGAGCGCATGTTCGATTACCGGCACATTGGCATAACAGAGCGCCTCGTAGAGGGCGTACTTATCGTCGGCGACGAGGGTCGCTGCGGCAGAGTTGAGATCGAATTTCGCGCCGACAATGTAGCGGACTTGGTCGTCTTTTTGCAGGCGTTTGATCCAATTGCGCGACAAAAATTGCAGATTGATGCCTTCCTCTTGACAAACTTGATATAGTGTGCTATTATATGTATATAGGCCCTCCGGCTGTTGCTGTGGGTCAGGGTTTGGTTGATTCTTTTTGGGGTGGTTCATGGGGCTATTATACAACAATACCTTGAATGAACATAGAAGCTTTTAAGAGAAAAGTGCCCGGGTGACACTTTCGGCATAGGTAATGGGCGGCAGCGAGAAAACTTGTTGACGCCGAAACGGCGGCGTGATATAATGAGGCTACGTGCGAGCTTAGCTCAGTTGTTTAGAGCGCTTCCTTGCCAAGGAAGAGGTCGAGAGTTAGAGTCTCTTAGCTCGCACCATTTTTGTATAGAAAACCAGAAGCCCGCGAGGGCGTTTTTTGTTGAGAAATTATTTTTACCCACTCCCATGAATATTGGTGAACAGCGCAACTTCATCGGGTGGGACGGCGGTGGGGAGGGTGAAAAGATTCTCATAGTCTATTAGGTCGCGATCGCGCATGCGCGTAGCGGCGGATGACAGCCAATCAGAATTCCAGAGGTGGATGTGCGGATCGTAGACAATTTGGCAGAGCGGGCTCCGATAAGTGCGGAAAGGGTCGGCCTTGACCGTCAAGCGTTGAAGCCAGAGGTCGAGGTGCTCAGTATGCGGAATGTCGGAGAACTTGTGCTGGATCTGGTCGGCGATTTTGGTAGCGTAATTCAGCCCTTGCGCGGCCACGTATTTGCTGAGAATGGCGACGCAGTGCGGCCAGGCACTGGGGCTCTGGTACATGATGTCGGCAATGACGCTAGAGATCTGCCAAATGTCGTCGTGACAGCCGGCTTCATAAATCTCGCGCAAGTAGAGGCGGCTGAGCGCCCCGCGGATGCTGCCGCAGTTGGGATATTGACGGCCAAAATCGTGGATGAGCAGGAGGCTTTTCAGGGTGCTGGGCTTATCATCACAAAAGATCAGACGCTCGGTTTGCTTCCAGGCGAGCCGGTCGGACTTGAAAGCTTGCTGGACGATGCTTGGAGTGAGCTGGGTCTTAGAGAGGTTAATCTTTAGGTCGAACTCGGCCAAGGTCTCGACGAGGATTTTCATGGCTTGGCGGGCGGTGGAGACGTCGTTAGCAAAGATCCGGTAATCGTCACGGTAGCGCAGAATGAAGAGGTCAGCCAGACCGTCCAGACGCGTGGCAACCAGCGAGTCGATATAGCCGAGGATGGTTTCCGCGAGCAAATCCATCAGGGCGGAGCCTTGGGGAATGCCCGAAGTCTGACCGGCGGATAAATCCTGCAGGGCTTGGCTAATTTTCCAGCCCAGCAAACTTGGGTCGTAGCTACTATTCTCATCATGGAGGGCGCGCACTAGCAGCGGCGTAGAGAGCGAATCGTAGCAGTGCGTCAGATCGGTGGTGAGCATGTATTTATAGCTGAGGGCCTGACGGACGGTCTCGTCGGTAAAATTACTCGACCAGTTGAAGATATCTTGCTCGTTGCGATTGAGTTTATTAGTAGGAGCGGGCATCAGACTCGCGCAACGCACCCGGGTATGGCGGAAGTGCTTCAGGCGCTGGGTGAGGTAGAGCCAGTTTTCGCGCTGCGTCAAGAGATAGGTTAGCGACGTATAGAAAAAAGGGTGGATGATCTGATGCTTGCGCCAGGCGTATTGGCCATCTTTATTACAAATGAGCGGATAATTAATCTGTAGATTAGTGCGAGGATGGCAGAAAGGCTGATAATAATGCTGCAGCACCGGCTGCGCGGAGAGCTGCGCACGCGTGAACTCGAGGAGGCGTTCGAAATTATAATACGAGGGTAAATCCAGAGACAGATAGCTGCGTGGTTTGAAGAAAAACCTACGCGCTTCTCGATAACTGAGATTCAGGATTGTCCTCATAGGCGCATCCCTCCAACATCCGACATTAGCCAGTCCTCCCGACCCTTACAGAAACCTCTCTTAATTTACATCATTATAACACAGGACATGCTATAATAGATACATTATGGGAAAGTTAGATGATATTGTAAGTTTATGTAAACGGCGCGGATTTATTTTTCCGGGGTCAGATGTGTACGGCGGAATGGCGGGGACGTGGGACTTTGGTCCGCTCGGTGTGATGTTGAAGCGGAATATTATGCAAGCTTGGTGGAGCTTCTGGGTCGATCAGCGTGATGATATGTACGGCGTGGACGCGGCGATTCTGATGAACCCGCGAACTTGGGAGGCTTCGGGGCACGTGGCGACTTTTGCCGATCCATTAGTAGAATGTAAGGCCTGCCACGGTCGCTTCCGCGCGGATAAGCTGGTAGACGGAGCGACGGAGAGTATCACGACCGAGGAATTTCTAAAGGCCGGCGCCAAGTGTCCGACTTGCGGAAAGCAAGATTGGGGCGAGGTGAAGAAGTTTAATATGATGTTCCAGACTCACGTCGGGCCGATCGAGGACGATTCGAGCATTGCCTACCTGCGTCCAGAAACTGCCCAGGGGATTTTCACGAATTTCAAGAACGTGGTGGATACGATTTATCCGGATATGCCGTTCGGAATTGCGCAGCAGGGTAAGGCGTTTCGTAACGAGATTTCGCCGCGTGATTTCATCCTGCGTGATCGCGAATGTACCCAGATGGAGATTGAGTATTTCATCAAGCCGGAGACCTGGGAAGCTGAGTTCGAGAAAATGCGCGCGGCGCAGCACGTCTTCCTTGAGGAAGTAATGGGCTTGCCAGTAGCGATGATCCATGATTATGACGTGCCAGCAGAGGATCGCGCCCACTATTCGAAGCGGACGATTGATATGATGTTTGACTATCCGAACGGTGAAGAGGAGCTGATGGGCTTGGCTTATCGGACGGATTTTGATCTCGGCAATATTCAGCGCGAGTCCGGCAAGAATATGGAATATCGCGATAAGGTGACCGGCGAAGTGTTTATCCCGCACGTGATCGAGCCGTCGATTGGTCTGGAGCGCTTGTTCTTGGCCGTGCTGTCGTCGGCGTATTGGGAAGATGGCGACCGGGTGGTTTTGAAGTTGCAGGATAATCTCGCACCGTACAAGTTTTGCGTGAGTCCGCTACTAAAGAACAAGCCTGAACTAGTTGCAAAGGCGCAAGAAGTTTACAAATTACTCAAGGACAAATACACTTACGTAACTTGGGACGATTCTGGGAATATCGGGAAGCGTTACAAGAAGCAAGACGAGATTGGCACGCCGAAGTGCGTAGTGATCGATTTTGATACACTCGAAGATGACATGGTGACCGTGCGTGACCGTGACACGACCGAGCAAGTGCGCGTGAAAATCGCTGAGCTTTAGAGTTGCGAGGGGTGGTGCTTTAGGGTATAATTATTAAGTATGCCTGAAGAAATTAAAGAAGAACAAAAAGAGACTCAAGATAAAAGCACTGTCAAGCGCACTTTGCACTATTTTTGGCGCGAAATTGTCAAATATAAGTGGTATTCCTTAGGAATGCTGATCTCGACGCCGATTGTGGTGTTCGTGCGGGCGATTCTGAGCGCGATTATTTTTGCGAACATCATTGAAAAAGTCTCGCAGAACTTGCCCTTGGAGGAGCTGCTAAGGACCGTGGCGATGGACGCGATTGTTTACGTAGTGATTTATGCGGTCACGAAGTTGGTGTTAGAAGAATTGCGCCTATACTGGACCTGGAAGATGGAAGTGCTGTCGATGTACGATCTGGCGAATTTGTGTTTTGACACGATTTCGGCGCAGTCGATGCAGTTCCATAGCGACCGTTTTTCTGGTTCCCTAGTTTCGCAGACAAACAAATTCGTGGGGGCCTTCGAGCGCTTGATTGACGTGGTGGTGTGGGACGCGCTGCCGATGCTGTGGTATATTCTGTTCGTCGTGATTGTGCTCTGGCGGCAGGCGGCGTGGTTCGCGGTTGGCATTATCGTGCTAGTGGTAATTTACACGCTGATTTCGAAGCTGACGATGGGCAAAATCTCGGGTCTGTTCGATACCGAAGCGGCCGCCTCCACGAAGCAGACTGGTCAGCTGGCCGATTCAATTACAAATATTATTTCGGTCAAATCCTACGCCCGCGAGCGACACGAGCGGAGTCGGTTCCGGCATTTTTCGCAGGACGTCGAGGACGCCACGCTGAACACTATGCACGCGGTGATTCGGCGCGATGTGATGTTTGCTGTCGTGCAGACTGGTATTACGGCGCTCCTGCTGGGCTTCTTGATTTTTGGTAATGCTTGGCTGGGGATTTCGGTGGCGACGCTAGTCTTGATCGTGGATTACACGAATGGGATTATGAGTGAGCTCTGGAGCATTAACAGTATTTTCAAGAATATGAATCGGGTGTTTGGCGACGCGCGCGAAATGACCTTGATTCTGGATACGGTAGATGACGTAGTCGATGCGCCGGACGCACAGCCGCTGGAGATGCGGGAGCCGCGGGTGGAGTTTCGTGATATTGCGTTCCGGCACGCCGATGCGAAAGAGCCGATTTTCGAGAATTTCAGCTTGACGGTGAAGCCGGGTGAGCGGGTTGGTCTAGTCGGCGTATCGGGGTCGGGCAAGACTACACTAACGAAATTACTGCTACGCTTCGCGGATGTCAGCGAGGGCGAGGTGACGGTCTCCGGTCAGGATATCAAAAAGCTGACCCAGCAGAGCCTGCGCGAAAATATTGCTTACGTGCCACAAGAAACTTCCCTCTTCCACCGTTCGATTGCGGATAATATTGCTTACGGTAAGCCCGACGCGACGCCCGAGGAGATTAAGCGGGCGGCGCAGCTCGCGAACGCGGACGAGTTCATTATGGATTTGCCGGACGGCTACGATACGCTGGTGGGTGAGCGCGGGATTAAACTTTCTGGCGGGCAGCGGCAACGCATCGCGATTGCCCGGGCGATTCTGAAAGATGCGCCGATTCTAGTCCTGGACGAGGCGACCAGTGCACTCGATTCGGAATCGGAAGCATTGATCCAAGATGCACTGCTAAAATTGATGGCGAACCGTACCAGTATCGTGATTGCACACCGTTTGTCGACGGTGGCGAATTTGGACCGCATTGTGGTGCTGCAGGACGGCAAGATTGCCGAGCAGGGTACGCACCATGCGCTACTAGAGAAGCCGGACGGCGTCTATCATCACCTCTGGGATCGGCAGAGTGGTGCTTTCATGGAAGATGAATAATTGGGAGCAGAGTGCGAGTTGCAGCTCTTGTGAGTTGGCAGAAAATTAGGCATAGGAAAACCGCCGGTACAGAGACCGGCGGTTTAGGGGATTGATGATAGCCGTCAATAGTTTACTGCTGATTCCAGCGGTCGATGGCGTCCTTGATAACTTTCTTCGCCTCGTCGGCGCCGGCGAATTCCTTGACCTCGGTAGAACCAGGTTTCTTCAGATCCTTATAGTGGTTGAAGTGGAACTCGATTTGCTTAATGAGCTGCTTCGGCAGGTCTTCAAGGGTCTGGTAGCAATCGCCGTTGTTGCGGTCATCTTCGACGACGGCAATAATCTTGTCATCAACTTCGTCGCTATCGACAAACTTCATCACGCCGAGGACGCGGGCCTTGGTATAAATGCCAGTGGTGAGCGGCTGGTCGGTGATTAGGAGGACGTCGAGCTCGTCGCCATCTTCGTCGAGGGTCTGCGGAATGAAACCGTAATTGCAAGGCTTGGCGAAGGCGATTGGCTCGATGCGGTCGAGCATGAAGCAAGCGTTTTTGCGATCCCATTCGATTTTGTGATTGGAACCGGTCGGAATCTCGACGACGCAGTTGATCACACCATTCTCGTAGTCGCCTGGGGTCAAAATTTTATTAAAATCTGCCATAATAACTCCTTATTTATAGTATATATTATAGCACGTTATGGCAGCTGCGGGAGGGTTAGGTTAGGACTGATTGTGGTCGTAGTCCGAGGGCTGGCCAAAGATTTTTTCGTCCTTGATTTCGTCGGGAAGGTAATTTTTGTCGAGGTGGAAGCCGGCCTCCCACTTTTGACCTGCGCCGTAGCCGAGATCTTTCATGAGCTTGGTCGGGGCGTTGCGTAGCCAGATTGGCACGGGAGCATTCATGGTGCGGTGCGCGAGTGCCTGGGCGCGTGCCCAACCGTTGTAGGAGTCGCGGTTTTTGCGGGCTTTTGCAAGAACGGTGGCGACGTGGCTGAGAATAATGCCGCCTTCGGGCATGCCGACGCGCTCGATGGCTTCGAAACAGCTGACGGCGAGGTTGAGGGCGCCGTTGCCAGCTAGACCGATGTCTTCGGAGGCGAAAATCACCATCCGGCGGGCGATGAATTTGGGATCTTCCCCGCTCTCGACCATGCGAGCGAGGTAGTAGAGGGTGGCGTCGACGTCGCAGCCGCGCATGGATTTGATAAAGGCGGAAATGTTGTTGTAGTGGTAGTCGCCGCTCTTGTCGTACATGGGGAGCTTCTTGCCAGCGGCAGTCTGGACGACTTTTTCGTCGACGTGCTGGGCGAGGCTGAGAGCTAGTTCGAGATCACCGAGGGCGGAACGGGCGTCGCCACCGCTGAGCTCGGCGATGTAGTTGAGGGCACCATCGGTGACGCGGTCTGCGACCTGTTCGGCTTTGACGGCGCGCTTGAGAACTTCGACGATGTCATCTTTCCCTAGTGCAGAGACGATGACGACCCGCGAACGCGAAATCAGTGGCGAGATAACTTCGAAGCTGGGGTTCTCGGTGGTGGCGCCGATGAGAATAATGAGACCGGACTCGACGTGCGGCAGGAAGGCGTCTTGTTGAGCCTTGTTAAAGCGGTGGATTTCGTCCACGAAGAGGACGGTGCGGGTCTTGAGATTCCAGTTCACGCGGGCGCGCTCGACGACCGACTCGATGTCGGCCTTTTTCGCGGTGACGGCGGAGAGCTCGACGAAATCGGCCTTGTATTCGCGGGCCAAAATACGCGCCAGGGTGGTCTTACCAGTGCCGGGAGGACCCCAGAAAATGAGATTGACCGGCTCGCCTTTTTTGACGATTTCGGTGAGGATTTTGCCGTCGCCGATAATGGCGTCCTGACCAACCACCTCATCCAAAGTCTGAGGGCGCATGCGTTCGGCAAGGGGAACTCGGTTCATATATTATATATTATAACACTTTTTGGCGTTTTGTGGTAATTAGCCGCACATTTGCGCAATCTGGCTAATCGGTGGTAGGAGGCGGTCGAGTTGGTCGATGCGGGCGGCTGATTGCAGGGTGTTACTGAGGAGGAAGCGGGCGAGCTTGATCTCGGAGGCGCCGATATTACCATCGGAATGTGGGCGCAGGGCATTATCCGTGCTGTCCCAGAAATACGTAGCGGTCGGACTGAGGTCGCTGCCGGTGTTATCGCAGGAAAAATTGGGCTCTTCACCGGAAACGCGGGCGAGGTTGAGGTAAAACCAGGTGCGCGTTAGCTCGATTGAGAGTTTGGCGTCGAGGCCAGCCAACGCTTGCTCGAGCAGCGAAAAGAAGGCGGGGTCGTCGATTTGCTCGGCGGCGCGGTCAATTTTTTTCAGGCATTCGGAGGCGAATTCGAGCCGCGGTAAATCGCTGAGGATGTTGCTGTGAAACTTGAGCATTTGTGCGCTGGTGAGGGTGCCGAGACTCGAACGTCCCTGATGGACGACGACGTCGGCGATCGAAAAGAGCTCAATTCCGCCGGCGAGGCGCGATTTTTCTTTGCGTACGCCACGAGCTAGGACGGCGAGCTTCCCTTCCGGCGTGATTAAATTAAGGATGCGATCACTCTCACCGTAGTTCGTGCGGCGCAGGACGATGGCGTGGGTACGGAGATCATGCGACATGAGCCAGTGCTCCTCGTACGGCGTCGCCAATCTCTGCTGGCAGCATGGTTTCGGTTTGTAAAATACTATATATATTATATTGTTGCAAGGCGTGGCGATCGAGCGGCAGCGAGCTGAGGAGGATAATTGGGATACGTGCGGTATCACTATAGGAGCTGAGCTCATTCAAGAGGGAGAAAGCGTTCGGACCGTTCGGCAGAATATTCAATAGTATGACGTCCGGCAAAGTGGCGTCGAGCCCCTGAATGGCGGCGATAGCGTCGCGGAAAGTTAGCACCTCGATCTCGGTATCGTTAAATTGCTGGAGCAAATCGAACTTGATACATTCGCTCATGACGGTATCATCCTCGATGAGAAAAACCACCATGACTAGAAAGCTCCGAACAGACAAGTTTGGCTAGAAACCGGCAGGTCGACGTAAAAGCTGGTGCCGTCGCGGTGGCGCACGGCGTGTAGCGGCGCATGCATGTGCCGTGCGAATTGCATGGAGATATAGAGTCCTAGGCTCGAACTGCCTGGGCGCATGGAGATGGGCAAGCATTGATCGGCCTGGCCGTGTTGGATTTGGTGCCAAATCGGATCGGGGAGGGCGGGACCAAAATCGCGTACGGCGATCTGGATAGCGGACGCGGAATCTTTGACCGTGAGGGTGCTGCTGGCGGCCCGATCGGAACAGTGGATGGCGTTGGTGCAAAAATTATAAATGATACTATAAAGCAGCTCGGCATTAGCGAGGGCGAGTTTCTGCCGGTTGCGATAATGAAGTTGCAAACTCTTATGTTCGGACTGGAAAAGTGGCTGCAGGTCACGGGCGACGGTCTCGCAAACACCACGAACGCTGACGGGTTCCATCGCGAAAAGTCCGCCTTCCAGCCGAGCGACTTTTGCAAGGTCGTTAATTTGTAAGAGGGCGCGGTCGGAGAGGTCAATCATTTGCTGGCAAAAGTGCTGGCGTTGATCCGGCGCGTCAGCAAGCTGCAGGGCAAAAGCCAGCTGGCGCATCGTGCTCAGCGGCGCCTTCAACTCGTGTGCAGCGACCATCACACTGTTAAAACTATTTACCTCGCTTACCATGGCTTCATTATAGCACAACAAAACCGAACAGCCGGGCCGAAGCTATTGTAAAATTTACTATATTAATAACTTATTGAATTAAGTTGACGGTCTCAAGAAGTTTATAGAATTCGCTAATGAAAATCTCAGCATCCGTCTGCAGCATGACGGTCTTGTCACGAACGCGTAACATCACCATAGCGCCATGAATGCCATTCGGTAGTTCCCCGGTATATAAGTTCGCTAGAACGCCGCCCACGCTACGAGTCTCAAGGGTGAGTTTGCCGTTCTTAATGTGGCCTTCGTAATTACGTGTCACAGTATCGAACGCCGTATCCTTAATCGTGAAACGCAAAGCATTAATGGTCTGAGGACCGACAGGCTCGACCTCGACTGGATTAAAGTAAGCTTCGAAATCGCCACCGTTGACAGCATCGCGTGCAATGTAAACACTCCAAGTCTGCGGATATTGGAAACTCACACTACCGTAATCGGCTGGGCCGACGAAATCTTTGTACGGATACTTCTCGCGCTCGGCGAACTCAGCCTCCATCTTCGTCGTATTCTCGGCGACCGCCATGGCGACGGCAGCATCAATACGCCCTTCGACGTCGGTAGAAATTGTGTCCCACTCGATATATTTCTGAATGTATAACCAAACGAAAATCACCGCTATAATGCTAACTAAAATGAGCAAGATGGTCTCGATGATGGTGTTGTGAGATTTTTTCTCCTTGGGAGCGGGAGTGTCTTTAGAGGTAAGGGGTGCACCGGTATTCAGAGGGGTGCTACCCGGAGCGGCCGGCGCAAAAGGCTGCGGCGTCGCCGATTCGACCATACTTCCACTGACAGGAGGATTATTCTGCATGATTATATTATAGCGCAAACTTTAGCTTTTTGTAAAGTCTTCCAGAATTTCGACTTGGTTTTTGAGTTTGGCGAGATCGTCGGCGATGGTGGTAGCGAGCTGGGCGGCCGCCTGGTACTTTTTTAGAGCCTCATCGAGAGAGAACTCATCACTATAGAACCATTCGACGGCTTCGTCGAGCTGCGCGAGTTTATGACTGATGGATGTAGATTGATTAGCGGTCTTGGACATTTTTTACCTCTGCGGTTATTTTTTGATGATGCGTAAGGAGTTCGATATCGGAGCCCGGAGAAAGTTTGCCAGTAATAATAGCATAGCCGCGTTGTAATACATTATCAGGGTTCAGGCTATCGAGAACGCGACGAGTTTCTTGCAAATGCTGCTGACATTGGGCGATGCGCTGAGTAATCTGCGTGCGTACATCAGCGAGCCGGGTCTGGAGGTCGTGCTGCAAGTGCGCAATCTTGTCGGCTAGATAATGGGTGATACTAGAGAGATTGTTCTGAATGCGACGACAAACTTCTTGGCGGTCGGGAGTGAGACGCTCGGCAGCATTGGATGGTGTCGAGGCGCGGACATCGGCGGCGAGATCGGCGAGATTTTCGTCGATTTCGTGCCCAATGCCGGTCATGACTGGGATGCGACTGGCAGCAATCGCACGAGCAAGGCCTTCATCGTTGAAAGCCGACAAGTCATCCGCACTACCGCCACCACGCACGATGACGATAGCTTCGACTTCGGCGCGCTGGTTGAAATAGTCGAGCGCGCGGACAATCTGCTCCGGAGCGGCCATACCTTGCACTTGAGTGTTGATAGTTTGGATCTGAATACCACCCCAGCGATTGTCGAGAATCTTCAGAAAATCGATGTAGCCAGCGGCGTTGGTAGAGGAGATGACGCCGATTCGCGACAAACCTGGCGGGATAGGGCGTTTTTTGGCGGGGTCGAAGATGCCTTCGGCGGTGAGTTTTTTCTTGAGGAGCTCGAAACTCTTTTTGATGCTGCCCTCACCGACAGGCATAACTTGTTTCACGGTGATGGAAAACTTACCCCAGCGGGTGAGTTTCGGAGTGGCTTTGACGCGAATTTTCATACCGTCAGTCAGAGCGACTTTGAGCTGACTGAGGACCATGAAACAGTTGACACTGTAATCTTCTTCCTTGAGGTCGAAAAAGACCCACTTACCCTGATTGACTTTGAAGCTGGCAACTTCGCCCTCGATAATCACGTCATGCAAAGCGTAATCTAAAGACTGATTGCAAACTTCAATGAATTGCGAGACGCTAAACTTAACTTCGGGGGTCATTATCGAGCTTAGCTTTCTCTTGACGACCAATCTTAGAAATAGAGTGTTGGTAGAACCCATAGCCACTAATAATCGTGCTGGCGAGGACAATCACGCGGGTCATGAGGACGACGGTCGTAGCCAGAGAAATAGGCACGCCGAGGCTAACCATAATGCCCGCCATACCGAGCTCATAGAGGCCGTAAGGTACGATAGCGCCCATGACGGAGCCGATGGCTTCACCGATCATGATCTGAGGAAGGATTTCGGGATGACCCAAGCTGGTAGCGACAATCCAGTAAGTCGCAATCTCGAGGAAACTATACACGATTCCCCATAGAATAGGACGGATGAGGATTTTCTTCGTGCGGCGCGCGGTCATTAAGTCGTCATGAATATCGTAGAGATATTTGTCAACGATGTCGCGCTTGAGAATGTTGGGGAAATGACCGAAAGTTACTTTACGGACGACGAAATTGACGAATTTAGTACCGTTGCGCGCGAACCACTCAATACGCTTTTTGCCACTCGCGATGACGACTAGGAAAGCGATGCCAGCGATAATGCCGACACTAAGTAAGGCGGTCACCCAAATCACCCAGGAGCCGGCAGCCGGAACTGTACCAAAGATCAGTAGCGCTAGAATCGCCACAATTGTCTGTAACTGATTAGCGCAAATAGTAATAATGTAGCGCAGAGCGTACATGAAGCTGGACTGGCCAGCAGTCGCACCAAACGGCTTCAGCCGCCAAGTGATATAACCGAGCCCGCCGAGGCCACCCGCAGGTACAGCGTGGTTGACGAAGTTGAGTTCTAGTGAAACTCGCATCAGAGTCCAGGCGGAAATTGGTTTGGCGTCTTTTTTGGCGGCCATGTAGGAGAAGAACATCTGACCGCAGCAGAAATACATGAAAAGTTGCTCTGGGATTAGCAGGAGAAGGACGAGGATATTCGTCTCCCCGAGATGATTAATCGCCTCAATGATATCGTTCCAGTTGGAATAGACCACATAGAGGATCAGAGCGAGAGTGAGGACGGTCAAAATCGTGCGAAATGAGATGTGAAATTTCTTTTTTTCTTGAGTCATGGAGTAATTATAACATAACTTTCGTGATATAATAGTTATTATGGAAAAGTTGGTAGCGGTCCTGGGACGACAGCCTTTGATATCGGTAGCGGAGTTGGAGAGTTTATGCCAAAACGTGCGTTTGGTGGCGCCGCTGCTGGCCGAATTTGAGACAGATGCCGACCCGCAACGGTTAATCCAGCGTCTGGGTGGCACGCTGAAAATCGCCCAGCCGATTACGACGTCATTAGAGGAAGTTTGGAAAAAGTTACCGGAGTCGGGCAAAATCGTGCTGGGGGTGTCGGACTTTTCTCGGGGTGCGAAAGCGTATAACGCCCAGCGTGAAGCTCTGCGGTGGAAGCGCGTGATTGGCAAAAGTGGACGCAACGTCCGTACCGTACCAAACAAGACCGCCGTGCTCTCCAGTGCGACTAGCTGGCATAATAAACTTTTTACCGACACGCATATCGAACTTTTGAAAAATGGGCGGAATTATTACCGTGTCTTAGCCGTGCAAGATATTGAGGCTTACGTGAAGCGTGACCAAGCGCGACCGGCGCGCGATGCGAAAGTCGGCATGTTGCCGCCGAAATTGGCGCAAATTTTGATTAATTTGGCAGGAGATTTGCCCGAGGGTAGTCGTGTGCTGGATCCGTTTTGTGGGACAGGAGTCGTGTTGCAAGAGGCGACTTTGATGAGCTATCGGGTGTACGGTACGGATCTGAGCGAGAGAATGGTGCAGTACTCGGAGAAGAACCTGGAGTGGCTCGGGAAAATATCTCAGGCGCAGCAGGCAAGCGACTTCCAGGTGGCGCAGGGTGATGCGCAAAATTACCAATGGGAGCCGCCGATTAACGCAGTAGCTTGTGAAACTTACCTAGGGCCGCCGATGTCGTTGGCGCCCGTGGAGATTAAGTTGCGCCAGGCGAAACAGGAGTGTAAAGCGATTATTTTGGGCTTTTTGCGCAATCTGCAGGGGCAGATTGATGCTGGTACGCCGGTAGTCATTGCAGTGCCGGCGTGGCTGAGGCCAAATGGGCAGTACGAAAGGTTAAATCTGCTTGACGAAATTGGCAATCTGCGCTATAATGTAAGAAGTTTTAAGAATTTGGGGCAAAAAGACCTGCTTTATCATCGAGATGGTCAGGTAGTTGCTCGAGAAATAATAGTTTTAAGGAAAAAGTAATATGTCACATGTCAAAGCAGGCGGTACCGCCAAAAATGTCCATAATAATGCTGGCCAGAGGCTTGGTGTCAAGCGCTTTGGCGGTCAGAAAGTGCGCAACGGTGAAGTATTAGTACGCCAGACTGGCGCGACAAAGATTGCCGGTGAGGGTACTTATATGTCTCGTAACTTTACGATTCATGCCGCGAAGGACGGGATTGTGACTTTCGTGAAGACGAAGAAGTCGCATTTTTCTGGAAAGAGCGTGCCTCGGGTTCGTGTAGAAGTTCGCTAACAGGACTTTCGTTTTTGACGCCTCGCTCTTGAATAGTCATTACTGCGTCTGGAGATGTGATACTCGCTCTCCGTATCTGTAATACGGTTCGTTCCGTTTCTCCTCCATCCTTGTACTGGCTTATTCAAAGAGTGAGGTTTCATCGTGTGTGTTGTAATTTTTACAACACTTTTTGGTATGGTGATTTATGGGGGAGTTTTTGCAGAGGAGCGGAGGTTCTATGCTATAATTAAATCATGAGCAAGATTTTGATTATCGGGAACGTACTGAAAGATATTTATATCAAGTTGGATGACCGGCATACGGATTTTGAGACCGATGAGCAAGGAATCGATTGGCTAAATCTAGGTTTTAACGGGGCGGCGCATAAGTTCTATCGACGGACTAGTGTGTACGGCGGCGCGGCAGTTTCCCTGTCGGTGTTGGCGAGGCTAGGTGTGGATGCGGAGATTTTGAACTCACAGAGCGAGTTCCAGAACGGCGAGATTGTTTGGGCGGGGGAGCCGGATAATTATCGTTACATTTTGAGCCATAACGGTGAGATTACTTATTTCGTGCCGAGCAGCCGGAAAGTGACCGACTGGAGCATGCCGAAAGGTACGCCAGAGTGGATTCTAGTGGATCGCTCGACTACCGTGTCGTCGCGTTTGGTGGATGAGTTGAAGAATTTTTTGAAGTTTTCGCCGACGACGAAGATTGCGGTGCACATGAAGAAAATCGAGTCGCCAGATGAGCGGCACTTGGCGGATTTGGCCGATGTACTGTTCGTCGAGGACGAGCCGGCAATACACCGTGAGGAGAAGATTGTCGATAAGGTGGAACTGGATCAGCCGAATAAGCAGCTGGTCTGTCATGTGGGGCCGCGACATATTCGCCTGAGCGATGCGGAGGAGAGTTGGTGTCTGAGCAAGGCGGACATGATGACGCATTTGACGGTATATAGTACGATTGTGGCGACGATTCTGGGCGTGATTGCGGTAGGCGGATCAGCAGCGGATGCGGTACTATGGGCACGTTTGAATGCAGAAGGGGCGACTCTGGAAGGGTCGTTGACCGCGCGGAAGCTACAGGAGCTAGCAAAAGCCGAGAAGGCGAAGCGCGAAAATATGAAGTTAGTGACGAAGATGTTGATGGCGCCGAAGAAAGGTATCTTGGCCATGGACGAGTCGGATAATAAGCTCGCTCAGCGCTTGGCGAAAGTCAATATCGGCGGGACCGAGAAGAAGCGAGCGGCTTGGCGAGAGATGATCCTGACGACGCCGGATTTGGGCGACTATCTGAGTGGGATTATCCTGAGCGAACAGGCGGGCAGGTTGCGCATTAAGCGCATGTCGGCGGTGGGGTACGTGACGGATCGCGGTATGATACCGGGGATTAAAGCCGACTTAGGGCAGGGCGACATCAAGGAAACTGGGGAGACTTACACGATTGGCGAGGATGGCTTAGCAGAGAGGTTGCGCGCGGCTTACGAGGCGGGTTACCGTTTCGCGAAGTGGCGGGCGAAGTTTACGATTCAGAAGGACGAGCCGAGCTTCATCGCGGTGGAGCGTAATGCGACTTTGTTGGCGAGCTTTGCAAAGGAATGTCAGTTGGTAGGAATTGTGCCGATGATTGAATCGGATATTGTGCGTACGGGTGACTATTCGATCGAGGAGTGTGCTGCGGTGACCGACCGGGTGTTGGGGACGGTTTTCGAAAAGATGGAGCAGAGGCACATCGTGCTGGAAAGCTGTATCTTGAAAACGAATATGATTATGAGCGGAGAGAGTGCCGAAGTGCAGGCGCCGGCGGATGCGATTGGCATGGCGACGGCAGCGATTTTGCGCCACGTAGTGCCAAAGTACGTGACGGGCGTAGTGTTCTTGAGCGGCGGGCAGGAAGCGAAGGTCGCGACAGAGAACTTTACGGCGATTTGTCAGAACGGAGCGTTCCCGTGGGCGGTGAGCTTCGCGTTCGGGCGAGCATTGCAGGAGCCGGCGATGGTGACCTGGAAGGGCAAGGACGAGAACATCAAGGCGGCGCAGGCGGCACTGAAGCGGCACTTGGAAGCAAATGTGGATGCGCTGAGATATTTGCGGTAAACGCAGGGACTGTTGACGATTGTCGATTGTTGGCACAAAAAATACCCCGTCCGGGGTATTTTTAGATGGTTGTAGTAGAGCCGAATTACTCAGCTTTGGCTTCTTCCTCGGCAGGAGCTTCTTCAGTGGCGACCGGTTCGGTCGTAGAAGCTTCTTCGCGAGCGGCAGCCTCAGCAGCTGGGTCATAAACGTTCGCGACGACAGTCGTGCCAGCGAGTTCCTTGTCGACGAGTTCGACACTACCTGGTAATTGGAGGTCAGCGATAGTAAGCTTGTCGTCGAGGGTAGCGAGCTTGCTACCATCAACAATGATTTCCTCTGGAAGGTCAGCAGGCTTAGCTTTGACGTCGACTTCCTCGAGAACCTGCAAGAGGACGTAGTGAAGTTTGTTAGCTTCGGATTGCTCGAAGTTAACGATAGTGATCGGAGCAGTAGCTTCGACGATCTCGTTAGCAGAAACAGCCTGGAACTCGACATTGATAATGCGGCGGCTGACTGGATGAACGGAAACGTTCTTGACGATAGCAAGCTGTTTCTTGCCGTCAATAGTAAGCTCGATTGGAGAGTGGTAGCCCGCTTCGTTCAAAGCTTTCTCGGTAGCGTTGTAGGCAGAGCTAGCCAAAACTGGCTCGCCGGCGCCGTAAACCACGGATGGGATCAGTCCAGCAGCGCGAACAGCCTTAGCTTTGTGGCCTTGTTCGCTGCGCTTTTCCAGGGATAATTGGATTGACATAAAATATTAACTCCTTTAGTATAAACAATTCTGTCTTTATAACATTTTACTACATTTTTATCTGTTTGACAAGAGAGCTAGAGAAACGCTCTCAATATATCATCACCGAGTACATAACGCAATCGAATGAGTGCGGCTTGCGACGATATACCAAATTTACTACACATTTTAACCAGAAAATCACCCATTTCAGTTTGATTGCATCGAGGAATAGCTTCTTCCAGTTCACACCCAAAAACTTCTTTTGAAAGTTTACGGATTTCAGAACTCGGGCATAGTAGCACGCCGGCAAAAGTGTTAGCTTGTACTTCTGCATGACTATTATCGAAACAATCCATGCACGAACAGTATGTAGCAATATCATGTATATCAGTCGGATAATAAGGCGCATGTAGAACCTTATGTCCTAATTCGTGTGCTACGCTAAAGCGATACCGGCAATCATTTTTTGTAATATCGGCGCACCCCTCATCGGCATATATGGTATTAAAGTCGCCTGTAATAAATGCATCAGCGCTTAGAATTAGCTTGAGATTAGGAATATATATTATGTTGATATTAAGACCGTCGCATACCTCATCTACATCAACTGGGAAGGCTCCGTCGTAATTGTCATGTAAGAATTCTTGAGCTTTTTCTTCTATTGCTGTTTTGGTAAGATATGGAATGCGGATGCGACGGCCATTATTCATTAAATTTATTCCTTTCTTGAGGCATCGATTACTTTTATGATATTTTCAATAGTTTCTTCATTTATCTCTTGATTGCGAACACTCCTATAGAAAGCTGGCAGAACCTTTGCTACCATTTCGTTTGAACGGAGATCGAAGGGGATTTCGTTGCGCGAGGCTGTCGCTAGGTCCATAAACTCTTGCCATGCCGGAGTTTGCTCTTTTAACTCTAGTGCTCTTGCAAGAGTATTTAGCTTCTGCGGATCCGCCGGAGGTTGCATGAGCCCATTCTCTAATCTTGATAAATAACCAGCATCTAGATTATTTTTCTGTGCAAATTTCCGAACCGTATACCCCAGTTCTTTCCTTCTTTGCTTGAAATAATCTCCAAACATTTTTTGCTCCCTGTTGATTAACCTATTGACATTATATCACTGTTGTAGAAATTTTACAACACTTTTGTGTAAAAGATAGGCAGGCCTTTTACCTGCTTATCTTTATCGAGTTTATTCCGCCGTGTTTACGTATAGACTAAACTTCGCGTTTGCGGCCGATAATGCGGCTTACGATCCAGAAGATGATGAGGATAATCATCAGAATAACAACGAAGAGGAACCAAATCGGACAGAGGAAGACGACTTTCTCGACAACACTTTCCTCATCGAAGATTTTGACCGTGTGGCGCACGCGGAAAATGCCGAGTTGTGGAGCGCCTTCCCATTCTGAGTTGAAGAGACGCTTAGTCTCAGGGAAAACAATGCTAGTTTCTGGATTTTCTTCGTTAGTGAAGATTTCCTCGTCGCTGAAAAGCGGAAAGACTTGAAGCGTATGCATAGCAACAGTATAAACATTGCCAGTATTCTCGACCAGGGCACTACCATAAATTGGTGGGTTGAAGAGGAATTGAGGGAGCTTGTTCTCGAGAATTTTGCCAGTCTTGATGACATCGCCGTCGACGTTGCCAATAACCACATAGCCGAGCTGTCGCACGGTTTTAACGCCACTACCCTCCTCGACTTTAGAATGATTATCCATTGTGACGAGAATAGTTGCTGCCTGTGCTCCTCCATGAGCATCGCTTGGAACGTTAATGGAATACTTGATTTCAGCCTCCTGATTAGCCTGCAAGGTTCCAAAATCATGATCCACGGAAATCCATTTCGACATCTCAGTATAAACTGTTTCTTTATCATATGATGGCGAATAAGACTCTGACTCCACACTATATGGAGCAAAAGTAATCTTAAAATCGAACTCATTCTGCCCGTCATTGCGCACATTGAATGTGCCCGTATAGACAGTTCCTGGCTTTAACTCTTCAAACCTATTTTGGCTAGGGTGAATTGTAAGTCTGTACTCCGGTTTTTCGTCAGCATAGACATGAGACCCAAAGATGATACAGCTACAAAACAGCACTGATATCATCGCGATGCACCTAAAAAGCGCACAATAATATTTATTTTTTTTCATCTACCTCCTTACATGTATAGTTTACCACAGCACTCGGTCTCATGCAACGTAAAAGCGCCACTTTATGTGACGCTTTTACTCGCTGTAAATCAACCAAATAATTATTGATTGTTTGTCGCGATGAACGTAACCTGGCCTTCGTAATCACCAGCGGCCTGGCCAGCAGCAACCTGCGCACCAAAGCCAATCTTATAAGTGAGATCTTTAGCTTCAGTCTCTTTGGCAATAACCGCATCGGCGCCAGTAGTAGCAGCAACAGCTAGATACTTATTTGCATCAGTAGCCGTAGCAGCACCGACAGCCTCCGAAATACGATAGCCCCAAGCAGAAGTGCCAGTAGCAGCATCAAAGGCAGCAAGGTCAGCGATAGCACCAGTGGCGATGTTAAAGGTACTGTTCACTAAATCTGTTTTAGGAGTACCATTACCGCTACCTACCATTGACAATGTGTAGCCCTTATTGTTACGGCTAATTACGTGAACTTCTACGTCAGCGTCAGAAGTGTACTTACCATCGCCGGCGGCATCGGTTAGTGTTACCTCATCGGCGCTAGCATCAATGCTCAACGCATCTGGGACATTCAGCTTAATATTGGTGGTAGTCTTAACCCAATTGTTTCCTTCTGCGTCGGTACCAAAATTAGCAGTAGCGCCTTCATCCATAGGAGCACCAGTGTAACCTCCGGTCGTGTTCCACTCGACAGCAGCAGGATTCGCAGCATACGTGCTCAACGGAAGAGCAGCTACGCCCAAACCAGCAACTACGCCGAGGATGGCAATAGATTGTGTTAATTTAGACATAATAAATATAACTCCTTTATTTTGTCTTTATTTTATTATTTATTTCGATCTCCTTGTTGATTATTATACATGAGCGGAACGGGTTAAGTCAATGTATAAATATCCTTAAATTAGCTTTTTGCAAGTGGTTTTCCACAAGATATATCTCTGTTATTAGGGGTCTAAATCCGCTGTGTCCTCATCGTCAAATTCTTCATCGGGCTGATCTGCGCAGGTGATGAGGAATTCGGCCAGTGTTGCGCTATTGTTGGTATCGATAGAAGTGATGAGATTATCGTAAAATTGACGGGTTCTGCCGGATGCAATCAACTGTAAGCCCTGCAGATACGCAATGTGTTCTTGCTTGGATTCCGGAGACTTGTGCGTATAATAGTTGCAGATAAGTTGTGCAAGTTTGCGGATAGCTAAACCATCTTTGATGCTTGCTCCGGAAGTAAGATGCATTATAAAAATCATACGCCAGGAAGAGCCGTAAGGGACATTGAGGCGATCGTCATCCGGATCGGAATCTTCTTCCCGGAGGATAAAATGCGTAAAATCCGAAGCTTCTCGTAGATGCATTACGCCTAAGTATGTAGTGATGAGGTTAGACCACATTTTTTCTTGATAATCGTGCGCGACATAGCTGTGCTCAAAGTTTTTGAGTATGTGTGGGAAAAGTTTGCTTTCCACCTGACGTCCGTCAAGTTCGCTTAGTTGCAGCACAGCGATGCCGAAGTCCTGCAGTAGCGCTTGAGCATATTTTTGATCTTTTGGCTTAATATTAGTAACGTAACGAAAAAGGGCTTCAATATACGGGTAGATATGTTGATCACCAAGGTATTCATAGGTTTTGGAATCCTGCCAAAACTCACGCCAGATGAGGACGGCTTGACTTAAATCTTTATTCGTTAAATACTTAATCCGTTGGTTTTCTTTGAATGAGTTACGAAAAGCACTAGAAAAATCTTCCGAATTTAGCCAGCGCATGGCAGCAAAGAGAATGAGAAAAATTACTACGGAATAAATTACCGAGTAGCCTATAAGCATTAGCCAGAAGATCTGAACATCTTTTACCGGAAGAATGATAGTTAGAAGGATAAAAACGCACATTAGGCAGGCTGCAGACATGAAGAGCGGCAGATTGAAAACTTGCCCAATAATAACATGTCGATCCAGTTTGAGCCCGCGTCCAATATCGTTAAATAACGCTACGGCAATCGGCAGGACAATTGCACAAATTAAGCCGAGGAAGGCGATTAAGTTGCCGAGGTCGATCACCAGAAATTACTCCGCCAAAATTTGCTTCAAATACTTCCCAGTCGGCGTATTGGGGTTCTGGGCGAGATTCTCGGGAGTGCCCTGCGCGATGACGCGACCGCCGTTTTGGCCGCCTTCGGGACCCATGTCGATGATCCAGTCGGCAGATTTGATAACGTGCAAATTGTGCTCGATGATAATCATGGAGTTGCCGCCGTCGACCAGCTTGCCGAGAATGTCGAGCAAGCGTTTCACGTCGTCGGTATGGAGGCCGGTAGTCGGCTCATCGAGGATGTAGAGCGTCTTGCCCGTGCTGCGGCGCGACAGCTCAGTGGCGAGCTTAATACGCTGAGCTTCCCCACCAGAGAAAGTTGTAGCCGACTGGCCGAGCTTAATGTAGCCGAGGCCGACTTCTTGGATAGTTTTGAGCTTCGATGCGATAGCTGGGATATTAGCGAAGAACTCTACCGCTTCGTCAATCGTCATATCGAGTACTTGCGAAATATCTTTACCCTTGTACTTAATCTCAAGCGCCTCGTGATTGTAGCGACGACCGTGGCAGGCAGGGCAAGTTACGTAGACATCCGGCAGGAAGTGCATTTCGATTTTGTTCACGCCGTCGCCCTGACAGGTTTCACAACGACCGCCCTTCACATTGAAGCTGAAGCGGCCAGCTTTGTAACCGCGGAGTTCAGCCTCGGGTTGCTTCGCGAAGAGTTCCCGAATATGGTTAAAGACGCCGGTGTAAGTCGCAGCATTTGAGCGCGGGGTGCGGCCGATCGGCGATTGGTCGATGACGATGGCTTTGTCAAGATATTCAATACCGTCAATCCGCTCATGCAAGCCGGCAACGGTCTGGGCGCGATTAAGGCGTGCAAGCAATTCGTTGGCCAGAATCTCGTTCACGAGGGTAGATTTCCCACTACCCGATACGCCCGACACTACGGTCATGACGCCGAGCGGGAAATGTACGTCGATATTCTTGAGGTTATTTTCACGAGCGCCGACCACGACTAGCTCTTGACCGGGCTTCGGCTGACGACGCTTCTTCGGGACGGGAATAGTGGCGCGCCCGGAGAGATAACGACCAGTGATAGAATCAGGATCGGCAGCGATTTCGGCTGGCGTGCCCGCAGCAATGAGGCGTCCGCCGTTCTTACCAGCGCCAGGGCCAATATCGACGATAAAATCCGCCTCACGCATAGTGTCTTCGTCATGCTCGACGACGATGACGGTATTTTTCAAATCCCGCAGATGCTTCAAAGTGGCAATAAGTTTGTCGTTATCGCGCTGGTGCAGACCAATACTCGGCTCATCGAGGACATACAGAACACCCTGCAGACCAGAACCAATTTGCGTAGCGAGACGGATGCGCTGAGCTTCCCCACCGGATAGTGTATTCGCCGCTCGGCCGAGCTCGAGATAGCCGAGGCCAACGTCCTGCATGAACTGGACGCGCTCGCGAATTTCTTTCAGAATCGGCTCGGCGATCAGCTTTTCCGACTCGGTGAATTGCAGGTCACCCTTGAGAACTTCTAGAGTGGAGTCGACGTCAAGGTTACACATGTCCATAATATTGAGGTCGTGCACGGTAACGGCGAGAACCGCCGGTTTGAGACGAGCACCATGACAAGTCTGACATTCGTGCACGCGCATGAAGCGTTCGATATCTTTGCGAATGAATTCCGAATCAGTCTCGCGGTGACGACGCTCCAAGGTCGGAATGACACCTTCGTAAGTCGATTGATAGGTCGCACCGTTGCCCCATTTGCCGTGCCCGCCGACTTTCACTTCGTATTTTTCCGTGCCAGTACCGTAGAGTAGAATCTGCAAAGCTTCATCAGAAAGCTGACCGATAGGAGTATGAACGGAGAATCCGTGTCGATCGGCGACCGCACTGAGACGTTTCAGCCACCAAGATTCCTGGGTGACGCGATTAAACGGCCGGATGCCGCCTTCAGCGATGGTGAGGTTCGGATTCAGAATGAGGTTCGGATCGATCTCTAGGCGCGTGCCGAGGCCAGTACAGGTTGGACAGGCACCCTGGGGAGCGTTGAACGAGAACAGGCGCGGCTCGAGCTCGGGGATGAGCTCGTCGGGATGGAGCTCACAAGCGTAGCGCTGGGAAAAAGTAAGCACTTCGGTATTGGAGCCAACACCACTCCCTGCGCGTCCTTCGGACACGCTCCGGGCCGCTCTGGCCGAGTCTTCACGTTCCGCAGGACCCGAGGGCGTAGCGCCGGCTCCAATACCATGCGCCTCAATCGTAGTAGCGTTGTCGTTGATTTTTAACAGCTTGATGATGCCCTGGCCGAGCTCCAGCGCCTGCTCGATCGAGCCAGAAATCCGACTGAGCAGGTCCGGCGAGAGGATGAAGCGGTCGACCACGATTTCGATATCATGACGGTCGTTTTTATTGAGATCAGGAAACTCGTCCAACGCATAGACAATCCCATCGATGCGGACGCGCGAAAAACCTTTCGCCTGATATTGCTCAGAAACGTGCATGAAACTACCCTTTTTCTGAGTTACAATCGGCGCGAGGAGCATGAGTTTACTGCCGAGCGGCAATTTCATCACTTCGTTGACGATATCTTCGACGCTGCGGCGGTGAACTTCGCGATGGCAAATCGGACAGTGCGGCACGCCGACCCGGGCGAAGAGCAAACGCAAATAATCATACACTTCAGTCACCGTGGCCACGGTCGAGCGCGGGTTGCGACTGGTTGACTTCTGATCGATAGAAATGGCAGGACTGAGACCGGTAATGCTATCGACATCTGGCTTGTCCATCACTCCGAGGAACATACGCGCGTAGCTCGAGAGACTCTCGACGTAGCGGCGCTGCCCTTCGGCATAAATCGTATCGAAAGCGAGGCTAGACTTACCCGAGCCAGAAAGCCCGGTAATGACGACCAATTTATCCCGCGGAATATCGACGTCGAGATCTTTGAGGTTATTTTGCCGTGCACCACGGATTTTGATGAAATTGTCGTCCATACTAACTAGGTATTATACCTTAAAAACTTATATTTTGCAACCTCGCTAGGAGCTTTACTAATCTGTCTCGCCTGGTGCAAGCGACTGATACCAGAGTACGAGCTCTTCGAGGAGGAAATTACATTCGTCCAGAGTTTTACCGTGCATGGGCTGCCCCTTGGCTAATTGCGCCTTGATACGCTGCAAATCGGCGAAAAAAGGTCCGGATTGGCGCTTGAGGCGTTCGGTGCGGTACTTTTCCCATTGGAGTGACTCCGCTTCGGTGAGCACCTCCGGATAACTACGCGCCTTGTAATGCACGAGCAATTCCGCCAAGCGTTCATCGGTGAACTGCGGGCAAAAGTGTGTCAAATCATCGGCCAGATTATTACGTACGGCCGAGCAGAGCACGGAATCTTGATCACACATGAAACCGTCGTAGAGCGCCGATTCCGGGTCGACTGCGGGCGGAAATTCGCGCTGATTCGCCTCGACGACGCGCTGGACGAACTCAGGATGAGCCAGCAGACTCTGCAGGTTGCGCTCGATCGTAGCCTTATCGAGGCCGATTTTTTGCCAGCCGTTAGCATTTTCCAGGACACCGAGCGGCGCCACGGCTGGGCAGCGATTATACTGGAGCTTCTTGACGATGGGAAAGAAATTTTTCTCCCACGGTTCGCGCTCCCGCCAAGGTTTCGTATAGTCAATCTTCCCCGCCGCCCGCGCAGCAGCCTCCCCCTCTAGCAACTCGTCAAGGTTATAGCGCAGGTCAAACACCCAAACTGCACCGTTCTCGGCCGGCAATACCGGATAAGCGATCGTAGTTTTTTCATGCTCACCGGAATAACGCCCCGACGCATAGACAAAGGGTCGCGGCTGCTCGCAATTCACTTGCGCAGCCACCGCACGTTTGTCGCGCAGGTTATAGAGAAAGTCGAAAAGTTGCGGCTGCTTCTGCTTGATCAGCTTCGTAACCTCGATGAGCGCCACCACGTCGGCGAGGGCGTCATGCGCGTGCTCATGAGAGATATGGTTAAGCTTCGTAATCAGCTCGAGGCGGTTGGTAGAGTGCCCATCCTCCGTCACCGGCCATTCGATCCCCTCGGGGCGTAGCGCCCGCGTCAACCGGACGACGTCGAGCAAATCCCAGCGCGAGCGCCCGTCCCGCCATTGCCATTCGTACGGATCGTAGAAGTTCCGCCAGAGCGTGTGGCGCATGAATTCGTCATCGAAGCGAATCGAATTGTAGCCCATGAGGGTCGTGTTCGGGGTGGCGATTTCTTCGATGAAATATTTACAAAATTCGTGTTCGGGCAGGCCGTCCAGCAGGGTGGCTTGCGGCGTAATGCCAGTCACCATGATCGCCGAGGGGCTGGGCAAAGTATCATCCGCGAGCTGAACGAGGATATTCTGAGGCTCGCCGATGGGCTGGAAGTCGAGGTCGGTGCGCTGGCCGGCGAACTGCATGATGCGGTCGGTACGCGAATTGAGCCCGGACGTCTCTAAATCATAAAAGTAAAAACTTGGAGAATGCTGCATATAATTCCATTATAGCGTAGAACGCGGTAAGTCGGTGAATTTCCCTGGCGGGAATGTAGTAGGCTTTCCGACATCGGCGGTTAGCAATGCAGCAAAGCGCAGACAGGGAAAAGCCCGTCTTGCGACGGGCTTTTTGGGATAAGGTGCGTTTAACCGTGGAATTTGCGCCAGGACCAGACCGGGCGATAGTTGACCGAAACGACCAGCATGGTGCGGTCTTTGGTGCTATCGACGCGATCGGCCGACTCGGCAACAGCTCGGACGATATCCTGAGAATTGATTTGCCAGCGATAGTGCTGAGACAGCCAGCAAGAGCAAGCTCTCCGGATGCGGAAGCAAACCAGCCAAATGTGATATTTAGCCGACTTACACAGCCGCTCCGCCTGAATGAACGCCTCCGGCAGTGTAACAGCGCCGAAGTTGACGAACAGGTACTGCAACCCAACGTAAAAAGCCGCTAAGCCCACCGTGCCCACGATAAGGAAACCGAAGGCAAAGATCGGGTCTTCATAGCCGACGGACATGTCTTCGGCCAGCTGGACGATGCCGAGGAAGGAATCGTGCCAAACCGACGCAAAGACGATGATACTGTTGATCGTGAACATGAGAGACATGAGCAGGTCGCTGAGCGGGCTGGCTTTCAGGTCGCGAGTGAGATAGCCGATGATAGTGGCTTCCACCAGGAAAGCCGGGATCAGGACGTACCACAGGTTAAAATTGTTAAACATTTTCTTCCCCTCCAAGAGTGTTTAGTGCATAGACTGAGGTAGTAAAATTTCAGCCTATATTTCCATTGTAGCATACTTGGCAATTTTTGTCAAGAGTGGTTATGCTTATTTTGCGATTTTGGCAATAAACTTGTCTGATTTTATCTGAGCCACGCGCTCAGCTCGATCGCGGCGGCAGCCCCCTCGGCGCCAGCGGTAACGACTTGCTTGACGGAGCCCTGACGGACGTCGCCAGCGGCGAACAGACCTTCGACGATGGTCTCGTACTGGTGGTCGTGGAAACCGGTCACGACGTAGCCTCGATCGTCCAAAAGGGGTGATTCGGACAAAAGCGAGTCGGCCAGCTGACGCAGGCAGGAGGTAGCGGGATATTTGCCAATATAGACGAAAACGTGGTCGAACTGATTGAGCAGCTCTGGGGTAGGCTCAACCTGTTCCTGGACACGGAGATTGCGAACATCGCGCAGACGCGAGAGGAGAGCTTGGTCGGCTTTGAGCTGAGAATGCGTGATAATCGTAACGTCCTTGGCGAGGTTGGCGAGGAAAAGGGCTTCCTGGACGGCGGAATTGGCACCACCGACGACGGCGACGTGCTTGCCGTGGGTGAGCGGACCGTCGCAAAGCGCGCAGTAAGAGACTGGGGGATCAATAGCGAAACCCAGCGTGCGGGGCTCGGAACCGGTGGCAATCAGCGCAGCTTTCGCACGGACGGTCTCGGCGTCGATCGTCAAGTGGAAGCCATCCGGGGTCGGGACGACGTCTGTGCAAGTGCCGTAGGTGAACTTAGCACCAGCGCCTTCGGCTTGCTCGCGCATGCGGCGACCTAATTCCTTACCCGAGCCGAGGAAACCAGGATAATTCTCGATGCGATCGATCTTCGGTAAGAGGCCACCGAAATCCAGCTGTTCGAAGACGCCGACCTTGAGGCCAGCCCGGCCGGCATAGATGGCGGCGGAGAGAGCGGCGGGCCCACTACCGATGATTGCGAGGTCAAACATTATTTGCTACTGCCAATATAGGCGAGATAAATTTGGGTGGAGATGTCGAGGAGTTCGCTGTTGATTTTCATGAGGGTTTCGTCGTCAATCGGGAGGACGATAAAGCGAAGCGGCGCATTGCTCATGCCGCACTTGTGCTTCCCTTCGGTGGTTTCGCCGTAAGCGAGGTCGCCGGACATGTTGATCTGGCGGACGCCGTTGATTTTCATGCCGATGACACCTTGGTTCCAGCCTTCGATCATGCTACTGGCGTCGAGAGGAGCTTTGAGCCCGGTGGGAGTGAGCTTGTCGGTATCGTCGTCAGCGTAAGTGAAGGACGAATCGAGGATGCTGCCATCGGGGCACCAGCCGACGTAATAGGCTAGGTAGCTCTTGTCGCCCTCGGTGAGCTCGCGGCCAGTGCCGGCTTTGAGGTCGGTGGTTTTGAGCTTTTCGTTGTTGGCGGCGGTGGAATTATAACTCTTGACCTGCTTGTCGGCGTACTGCTTGAGCTGGGAGAAGTACTTCTCGCCGACTGGCTTAGCGGCTTCTTCGAACTCGGCGGCTTTCGCGGTGTACTGCGCTTGAAGCTCCGCGAGCTTGGCAGAATTCGCGGTGTTCGAGCTATTATTCTGACTCAAGACGATCAACATGTAAGTTAGTATCGTCGAGCCGAGCAGTAACAGGGCGACCACGATGATGACAATGCGCTGTCCTACGCTAGTTTTAAGGCTTTTTTCATCCATATCATTCCTTTCTTATCTAATTCCGGTACAACAGGCGTAAACAATTAAACAATCGTCGCACCAACTTGCGCTACCTCCACAGATATTTGTTCCATTATAGCAGTAATTTCGGCGGTAGACAAGGTGGCGGTGGGGCTGGAGAACTTGAGGTGGAAGGAGAGATTTTTCGTCGCATCGTCGGCCTGCGCTTGGTAAATCGACAGCGGCGTGATCTGATAGATGAGATCAGAAGTTTGCAAAGCGTGGTCGATGGCGGCCTGGACGCGGCCAAAAGGCAAATTCTCAGCAACTTTTAAGGTGAGGTCACGCTCGACCGATGGGAACTTGGAAATATGAGTAATAACAGCGGTGCGACGCGGCAAATCGACGATCTGGTCGAGGCAAATTTCGGCAGCCGAGAGGGTACCCTCGAGCTTGAACTTGCGGGCGACGCTGGCTTTGATTTCGCCGAAAGCGCCGAAGATTTCACCATTCACCAAGAGGACGGCGGAGTGGGCTGGCTCGAGGTACGGGTATTCCTTCGCGGCGGCAGATTTCGGAGCGAGCGCCGAGTACTCGATGTCGAGCTTCAGGCCGTCGCGCAGAGCGGTTAACAGATAGAGCTTGAGCTGGTAGAAGTCGCTGAGGCTGACGACGCCGAGGTCGGTATGGAGAATGGGGACGCCATCCGAGTCGAGGCCGTACTGACGATTAGCGACCTGATTGAGTTCGTAAATCGTGAAAGCTTGGTGGCCAGCCTTGATATTCTCGCGCACTTTGTCGAGGAGGCTGGGGGCAATTTGCTGGCGGAAACACTGTAATTCCGGAGAAATCGAATTGACGATTTCGTAGCTCGCGGCGGGGTCTTGGCCGGCTTTTTCGAGGAGCTGGCGGCTGATGAAAGAATAAGTTAGCAGTTCGTGTAGATGGAGTCGATCAGAGAGCAGACTGCGGAGCTCGTTTTTGAGCTGAAGCATCGGAGCAATTTCCGTGCCCGAGAACGGGCCGCGTGGCAGTTCCAACTGAATATTATCGTAGCCGAGCAAGCGACCAACTTCTTCGATGACGTCTTCGGGAATGTGAATATCGGTACGCCAGGCCGGCGCGGTGACCTCTAGGAGGGCGTTTTCGGGCGTTTTCGAGTCAGAGGTGGGTGGTACGGCGGTTTGGGCCTTGGAGGCCTTAGCGGGCGTTTTAGAGGCCTCTGCAGGCATTTCGCTCATGGTTTTGACCGTAAAACCGACGTTTTCGAGGGTTTTCGTGATAGTGGCTAAGGGGTAATTAGTGCCGAGGAGCTCGTTAATGGCGGATGTTGTAATTTTTACAACATTTTGCTGCTGATCACCACCCCATTCGTCATCGGTAGCCAACACGGCGACACCGAGGCGCTGGATAGTTTCGGCGAGGACCGGCGCAGTCATAGCGGCCGGCTGGCCCTTTGTGAAACGAGTAATAGCTTCGGAGAAAATACCGTGCGCCATCTGGGTTTTGCGGAGGTGATAGAGTGAGAAGGTGGCGCTTTCAAGGACGACGCGCTTGGTGCTGGCGTCGATTTCGGTGTTTTTGCCACCCATGGCGCCGGCGAGAGCGATCGGCACGTTATTGCTGGTGATTAAAATGTCTTCTGGGATACATTCAATGGTTTTGCCGTCGAGGAGCTGGATGGTTTCGCCGTCGGTAGCGCTACGCACGATGATTTTGACCTTTGCGGTGCTGCCGACCTGGACTAATTTGTCATAGTCGAAGGCGTGTAGAGGTTGCCCGGTCTGGAGCATGATAATATTGGTGAGGTCGACCATCGGGTCGATGCTGCGCATGCCGGCTTTGGCGAGGAAGATATCATCGGGGGTGAGATATTTGCTCTTCTCGTGTTTCGGGAGGTCAAAAACGGCACAGGTGTAGCGCGGGCAGAGTTCGGAATCGGTGACTTTGACGTCAATGGGGAGTGTGTCGGCCTGCAGCAAGGTAGGCCAGACCGGCTCGGTAAAGGCCAGACCGAGGATGCCGGCAACTTCACGTGCGAAGCCAATCAGACCGAAGCAATCAGGGCGGTGCGTGAGGGATTTGTTCTCAACATCGATAATCAAGTCATTGAGGTCGAATTTCTCGGCGAAACTATCGCCGGGCTGGACACCTTTGGGCTCGATTTCGACGATACCATCGTGATCGGTGCCGAGGTCGAGCTCGTCGAGGGCGGCGAGCATACCGTTCGAATCGTAGCCGCGGAGTTTACGCACGCTAAGCTTGAAGTCCTCGTGGCCATAAGTCTGCGGAACGATGCTACCCGGGGCGATCCAGACCGCGAGCATGCCAGCGTGGACATTCGGCGCACCACAGACGACCTGAATGAGGCCGTCTTCGTTGGCGAGTTCGGCTTTCTGGCCGCCGGCGTCAATCTGACACAGGCTGAGGTGCGTGTCGGGGATTTTTTCCGCGGTGGCGACTTTGACGATGTAGATTCCCTGGTACTTCGGAGCGAGGTCGATGGCCTCTTCAATCTCGACCAGGCGCGAGCCAATCAGTTCGAGCAGCTGCGGGTCGGTCACTTCCGCCG
The DNA here is from genome assembly GCA_964618675.1 of uncultured Candidatus Saccharibacteria bacterium. GTDB lineage: Bacteria > Patescibacteriota > Saccharimonadia > Saccharimonadales > Saccharimonadaceae > Nanosyncoccus. Next base: position 34,072 of record CAZUBN010000008.1, read on the forward strand.
GAATCTGGACGTATTTTTTGATTTCATTTAACGAAATTAGCATTTAGAACTCCTCCAAAAAGTCAAGTTTACCAGATTCGAAATAGCGGACGTCGCTGAGTTGGTATTTCAGCATGACTAAGCGGTCGATGCCGCCACCCCAAGCGAAACCGTGATACTGGGTCGGGTCGATACCGGCCATTTTGAGCACGTTCGGATGAATCATGCCACAGCCAAGCATTTCGAGCCAGTCGCCGCCTTTGCCACCGAGCGAGGCGGGCTTTTCGATCAAAAGTTCTGCGGAAGGCTCTGTAAAGGGGAAATAGCCCGGCTGAGTCTTGATCTTGAGCTTCTGGCCATAGTAGAGCTCGAAGAAGCGCTTGAGAACGCCGAACATCTGGCCCATGGTGGCATCTTTTGAGACGAAGACGCCTTCACATTGGTAGAAAGTATGTTCGTGTGTGGTATCGACATCCTCATTACGGAAGACGCGGCCGGGGATAACGACGGCGATTTGACCATGGTCGGCAAGCGCAGAACGGTATTTTTTCAGCGCGCGGTGCTGCATCGTAGAAGTATGTGCGGGAGGGATAAAACCTTCCGCAGTACGAAAAGTGTCATAGCCATCACGAGCCGGATGGCCTTTAGAAAAGTTGAGACTATCGAACATGTGGAACTCATCATCAAGCTGATTCGACTCCATGACGTTAAAGCCCATATCCGAATAGATACTAGTCACGCGCTCCAGCTCGACCATCAGCGGATGTTTAGTGCCGAGGTGGAGGGTGGGAATGGCCTGGTTAGGCGCGCAGGGCGCAGAAATATCGAGCGGAGTGACATTATCACTCTCAGCTTCCGCTTCGGCGGTAGCAATCGCGGCCAGGATTTGCTGCTTCTTGGCATTCATGGTGCGACCAAACTCTCCGCGCTGTTCAGGAGGGAGCTCCTTAATCTTGGCGTATTCGGCGTTTAGTTTTTTTAGCTCGGATTTTAACTTTTCTAATTCTGACATAGTATATATTATACCATAGTTCTCGAGAAATGCCGTGGCGTCGGAGAAAATTAGATAATCACGATGCAAACGAGCGAAATAACCGCCAGCACGATCAGTACGGCCCAGACCCAACCGAAACGGCTGGTTTTTTTGGTATCTTTGACATAGTTAGAATCGTCGACGTAATCGGGATCTTCACGATCTTCGCTCTGCGCGCGGGCGCGTAAATCACTGGAGATGCGCCGGTTCAGCTCGGAGTCGCGATCCATATCTTTTGACATCATAATTCCCATGTCTTTTCCTTTTCTGTTTGGTTAAACTTTACACTTTTCAATTGTAGCACATGTGTGATATAATTGAGAAAATTATTTAAAGGAGGTTATTAGATGGCGAATCAAAAGCCGAAGAAATCCGGAAAGAAGAATCCATCGAATTCAGAACCAAAAAAGGAACTGAAGGAGAGCAAAGAAGTTACGACTGCGAAAGAGACCGTGGTAGCGACTCCTGGTAAGAACCCAATGAAGGGTTTCTTTGCGCGCAAATATGGTGAAAATGAGAATATCTTAACAATTTTTAAGACTCCGAGGATTTGGGGCGCTTTGATCGGCGAAGTTCTGGGTACTTTGCTGATTGTTGCAGTTTTGTTGACGATGGGTCCACAGCCGATGTACTTCTGGCTGGCGGTTTTGGCAATTTACATTGTCTTCGTTGGCATTTCTGGCGCAAACTTGAACCCAATCGTAACGGCTGGCATGATGGCGACGCGTCGTATGTCGGCGATTCGTGGCGTGTTGTACATGCTCGCACAGTTGCTCGGTGCCTGGCTTGGTTTGATTGTGATTAACGCTTTCCGCCTCGGTAGCGGTACTACACAAGATCTCATGATGATGAGCGAAGTGACCGGTGAGACTTTCTGGGCGGTGGCTTTGGTCGAGTTGTTCGGCGCGATTGTGATTGGTTTCTGCTTTGCACGCGCTTTGCGCTTCGCACGCAAGAGCCCATTGACGTTCGCTTTCACAATGGCAAGCGGTATTACACTAGCTTTCATTTTCGGAATTGTGATTGCTCAGGGCTTCTTCATGATGCAAACTAGCTTCATCTTTAACCCAGTAGCAGCTTTGATGTATCAAATTCTACCAACCGCAGCGGAGAACTTCGGTGAACTCGCGCAGTTGGCTGGTTTGGCAGCAGCAGCCTACATTATCTTCCCGATTATCGGTGGTATCGTTGGCTTCTATCTGTCTGACATTACTACTCGCCTAGTTGGTGAGGGTTATCACTGCGACTACGACGACGCTTGCCCAGCTTGCAAGAAATAGTCACCGAACACAAAAGAGTGTCGCGCAGAGCGGCACTTTTTTGATAGGCACAATCGGATTATTACTTTTGCCTCGGAATATGCTATAATGTTGATATGGTGAAGAACCAATCAAAAAAACGAAATATAAAAGTCCAGCAGCTGGCTACGAAGATTAAAGTTGAAAAATCTAGTAAAAATACTGGGTCGGCGGAAGCCGTGGCCGTGCGCAAAGCTAATCATCCAAAGTCAACTAGTGATGTCAAAAAGTCGAACAAGCCGGTTGATAAAGTTCCGGTGACAAAAGTTTCGGCCAACTCGCATGCGACAACGATTAAAATCACACCAGTAGTTAATAAGTCGGAAAAGTTGAAGGCTGATAATGTGAAGATGGCGGAAGTGTCGCAGGCTACGAGGGTTACAACAACTAGTAGCTCTAAAACTGCAACGCAAGTAAAGAAAATTCGTGCGCAGCGGGGCACACATACGATGCCGGCGGTGTTGAGAGTTTTGTTGTCCATCATGTTGCTCATCGCGGTAGCGGTGGCGTTGACGTGGTATATTATATTGCAACAAAATCTGGGTGATGCAGAGACGGCGGTAGAATTTATTACGAAAAAGCCGACTTTGTTCGTGTACAGTTGCGTAGTGATTTTCGGTCTGTTGGCGGTGCTGACGGCGGTGACGTGGCGAGTATTCTTTAGTACGGGCCTGATGTTCTGTATCGTAAGTGTCATCATGTTTATTAATACACAAAAGTTCCAGCTACGAGCGGCGCCGTTGCTGCCGGAAGAGTTCATGCTGGCGGGCGAGACGGGTAATTTGATCCAGTTCGTAGAGGTAAGTGAAATCTATCGGATGGTGTTTGGTGTGCTATTCACGATGATCGGCGCAATTCTCCTCGAATACTACGTCCGCAAAGTCTGGGGGCGCGATCCGCGCAAACTGCCGCGCTGGCAACGATGGTCAATTATTCCGCGAATAACTTTTTCATTAGTAAGTATCACTTTGTTAGTGTGCATGGTGAATCCGGTGATGCGGCGCGAGCGACCGGAGTGGCTGAAAGGATTTAAGATGATTGCTTGGAGCCAGACGGAAAATTACGAAGAGAATGGTTTTGTGATTGGGTTCTTATATAATCTAGGTAAGTTGGAAATGTCGAAGCCCGAAGATTATTCGGAGGAGAAAATTGCCGAGATTGCGGCGAAATATCAACAGCAAAAGTCACAGGATACGGAACGCGTGAATGTGTCCGAAGTGGCGGAGAACGTGGTATTTATCATGAATGAGAGTTTTTACGATCCGGCTTTGCTGACGAAATATTATGCGCACGGTGGAGGTGATGTGACGCCGAATTTGCATGCGCTGTTCCGCAAATATCCGAGTGGTTATATGTATTCGCCCGAATATGGCGGCAATACGGCAAACGTGGAATTCGAAGGTCAGACTGGGCTGACAAATTATTGGGCGAGTACCTTCCCGTACGTGAATATTATTCCGAAACGTAATAGTGTGATTTCGCTTGCGAACTGGACGAAGGATTTTGGTTTTGACGCGACGGCGGTGCATGCTTATGATGGCAATATGTACAAACGTCATCTCACTTATCCGAAGTTGGGTCTGGAAGATTTTCGCGATGAAAGTAAAATGACTTACACCGACAAGGATTATAGCAGTACTGTGATTAATGATCAGTCGGTTTATAACGAGGTTTACGATATTCTGAAAGAAAGTGATGCGCCAAAGACAGTAGTGGCGGTGACGATGCAAAATCATGCACCTTATACACAAGCCGAATATCCACAACATTCGTTCCCTTTGCGCGAGCAGGGTGATAATTGGTGGTCGATCGAATCGAACTTTGAAAGTTTGTATTATGCAGATAAATATTTAGGGGAGTTTATCGAAAAGTTGGACGAACTGGACGAGAAGACGGTTGTAGTATGGTTCGGTGATCATGCGATGGGACAGCTGGATGCGTACATTAAATCCGAAGATAAGCATGAGCGTGATTTAGCGCACCTGACGCCGTACTTTATTTACGCGAATTTCGAGATCGAGAGTCCTTATACCGTACGCGAGACGGCAGCGCTGAATGCTGAGCTTGGGTTCGATTTTAGCAAAGTGGCGGGAGTCAACTTACCGACCACGACGCCAAACTGTTTAACGAATACTATGTATAATATTCTCGGCGTTGAGAAGCCAGCGATGGGGTATTTGCTGGATGAAGTATGTAGTGAAGTGCCAGTACTGGCGCTCGCTTACTGGGACGGTAGCGAACCGACCGCCAGCGAAGCTTTGCGTGAATATGAGCTGGTGAATTATGATATTCTGAGTGGCAAAGCTTACTGGGACGGAAAGTAGCAATCGAGAAAGCGCCACGGTGGGGGTGGCGTTGATGACGGTTTGATTCTGGACGATTGGCGGAGTTGAGGCGGGCACAGAGCACTAGTTCTTCGGGAAAAGTGGCGTCTCAGGCGGAACGATTTCCGCTGCAGTGAAAATCTCGATAATGCGCTGCGCAGTGTGCGGCAAGAAAATTTGCAGCATCGTCGCGATGTGGGTTAGCTCTTGGCTGAGTTCGGTGAGTACGGTTTGAGCTTTTGCAGTTTCACCATTTTTGGCAAGTTCCCAAGGCTTAGTATCATCAATCTTCTTATTCAGACCTTGAATTTTTACCCAGAGATAGTCGAGCGCGCGGCAATATTCGAACTTGTCCATGATCTGGCAGAACTCTGAGTCGGGAGTAGCATCTAGTTCAACCCCAGCAATTTGGTTCTTACGACAAAGCGTAGTTAGGCGCTGGACGAGATTGCCAAGATCGTTGGCGAGCTCATTATTGTAGGCGTTTTCGAACTTCTCGTCGGTAAAGTCCGAGTCATCAAAAGTATCAATGTGGCGCAAGAAGAAGTAACGAAAAGTGTCCAGTCCGTGCCGACCGAGAATCTCAATCGGATCGACGACGTTGCCAATGCTCTTGCTCATTTTCTGGCCACCAGCTAAGATGTGACCATGCACAATAATCCGCTTCGGCAAAGGCAGACCGAGACCGAGCAAGATCGCTGGCCAAGTGATGGCGTGAAAACGTAGGATGTCTTTGCCGACGAAGTGCGCGGCAGCCGGCCAAAAATCAGAAATATCTTGATCCGGATAACCGAGTACAGTAATGTAATTCGATAAAGCATCAATCCATACATACATCACTTGGTCATCGTCGCCAGGCACGGGCACGCCCCAAGAGAGCTGCTTGCGCGGGCGAGAGATAGAAATGTCTGGCGTGTCGGCAAGTAACCGCAGTACTTCTTGCTTGCGGAAAGCGGGGAGAATTAAAAGCTGGTCGCTCTCAATGGCGGCACGGATCTCTTCCTTGAAATCGCCCATGCGCAAGTAGTAATTCTTCTCGGCGAGTTTCTGGTAGGGGCGCTGGTGGTCGGGGCAGCAGCCGGCATTCTCGTCGTATTCTTTTTGCGTGACGAAGCGCTCGCAACCTTCGCAGTACCAACCGTCATATTCGGCGGGGTAAATGTGGTCTTGGAGGCGAGTCCAGATTTCTTGACAACGGCGGACGTGATCGGGATCGGTGGTGCGGATAAAATCGGTGTAGGAGATGTCGAGTCGGTCAATAAAGGCACGGAATTTGTCGGAATTGACCTTAGTGTATTCTTCGACGCTCACGCCGTTTTTCTGAGCGGTGCTGTAAACTTTGTTGCCATGTTCATCGGTGCCGACCTGGAAGCGAACTTCGTCGCCAATCAGTCGGCAGTAACGGGCATAAGTGTCTGCCAAAAGATAATCCATGGCGTGACCGATGTGGGGATTACCATTGACATAAGGGATTGCGGTGCATATATAATCTTTTGACATAATACGATTATTATAGCACAAAAGTATGATGCAAGCTAGCTAGAGAGCCGCTTGTCCTGGGCCGTGGCAAGCGCTTCCCAATCCCAGAGGCTGAGATCCTGAGCCCGGGCGTCGGGATTGATACTATTATCACTGAGGAGGTGGCGCCAGTCCTCGCGGGAAAGTTGCGCATCGGCGAGGTTGCTCGCAAGTTTCTTGCGCGGGCTACTAAAACCACGTTTCGCCAGCTCGAGGCCGCTGGGCGCAATCTGCGGGGCGTCGAGAGGCGTCAAAATCAGCACTTGGCTATCAACCTTGGGCGGGGGCGTAAACTCGGCGGCTTTGACGACCGGTCCGAGCTCGACTTCGGCCAGATTCTGGACAGTCAGAGTTAAGAGACTATAGTCGCCCGGCTCCGCCGCAATGCGAACGGCGACTTCTTTTTGCATAAGGAGGGAGATTTTCGCCGGCAGTGGATGCGTAGTGAGGAGCTTACTCACGATGGGCGAGGTGATGTAGTAAGGGATATTCCCTGCTACCGCATAGGGCTGGTCACCGACTAATTCCGCCAGATCAGCGGCGAGAATATCACCATGAATGACGGTGAGATTTTTGCCCGGGAAGGAGCCGGGGAGTTTCTGAGCGAGATCCGCGTCGAACTCGATTGCGATAACTTTCTCAAAACGGCGCAATAAACTAGAGGTCAGCGTGCCGAGGCCGGGGCCAATTTCGATGCACTGCTGGACGTCCGGCGTAGAGACCGCCGCGTCAGCGATTTGATCGAGAATGAGACGATTCTTGAGCCAGTGCTGACCGAGAGACTTTTTGTTCTTCATAAATTAATACCAGTACGAGGACTTTGAGACGCCGCGACAAGTACCGATACAGTACCAGAACTCGAGCGCACCACGCCAGCCACCGTAACGTTTGTCAACGTAATTCTGCATCCAGCGAATTTGGGTCACTGGGTTCGTCTGCCAGTCGTCACCATAAACGGCCATTTTATTACCAGGTAGCGCCTGTGGAATGCCGTAAGCACCCGAGCTAGCGTTCGTAGCGTCGACACGACAGTTGGATTCTTTGTAAATTAGCTCCAGCGCGACGCTCAAATCGGCTTCAGGCACACCAGCCTCTCGGGCCCAGTTGGCACAAGTTTCCTGCTCCGGGACGATCGAGGTCTTCATACCGACCGAGATAATTTCCGGCTGCGGCTCGGTGACAACTTCCTCACTGACGAGGGTACGCGAGATTTCGACATTGTTCTCGAACTCTATGGTATAGAGGCTGACTTTGCGACCCTCCTCGCCGGCCTGCTCCAGTACGCGCTCGCCCTTGGCACGGTTATAATCGTAGCGAGTTTGAACTTCGTAAGGCAGGGCTTCCTCGATAGTAAGCTGACGGCCACCATTGCGTTCGAGCCGGTAGGTGGAAACGGCGCCGGCCTCTAGGAAGTTCTGGTTAAACTCGGGCTCCACGACGTCGCCATCGTAAACGGTTAAGCCTGCTTCGAGGGCGATTTGTTTCGGATCGAAGCTAGCTGTCATCACGTAGCGTCGGGTCACACCGTCGATCACGAGAGCGGGGTGAGCACGGTAAATATTGACATTAAAGTCGGTCGTCACGAGCGTATCGAGGCCGGGCTCGACGATGTCGGTCTCCGCGAGCACAATACCGGAACGCTCGAGAACCTCAGCGACGGTGGTGACAGCGGTCTTCACAGTCAAGACGGAATCGCGGTCATGAATGGTCACAAAATGCTCGCCCTGATCCTGAATTACGACTTCATCATCCTCGGCGAAGGCCGGAATCTGGTGATAAATGAAGAAAAACGACAAAAACATGCCGAACAGCACCAACAATGCGGCACTACAAAAATCACGTAATCGGAAATGCAATTTCATCATTTCTATCCTTATTATAACATATTCATAAGCAAAACTTTAGGGAATAGACAGCGAAATCGATGCTGTCTATGCTTTATTATAGCACAAAATTAGTAATTTTGCAATAAAATGTGCCCCTCTGGGAGGGGCACGGTGGTTTTACAGAGAGCGTTTGATGACATAAAGGCGGTGAGCACCCACACAAAAGGCGATAATGGCCGCGATAGCGAGCATGAAAGTGCCGATGACGTAGGCGTCGATGAGGCGTTCCTCGGTCCAAGCCAGGACGAAAGCTGCCACGATAAACCCGATCACGAGCAGGCCGTAGCAAAGGACAATCTGGAAGGCGTAGTAGGCGGCGTCGGGCTCGATGGGCTGCGGATGTAGGTAGATGTAGTGGTTTTGATTCCATTGCTTGAGGCGGCGCATGAAGAAGCCCCAGACGATGCGGACTACACAGGTGGTGCTGATGAAACAGATGGCGAACATGATGGCGACCCAGTACTGGGAGCTGCCGACGGTGGCGCTGCGGGCGCGACCGAGGCTGGCGGCGAGCATGAGCGTCAAGGCGATGTCGGCCAAGACGGCACTGACGGGACGGCGGTGGTTGCTGAGATACTGAATAAGCTCTGACATGTGGTATTCCCCTCCTAAAAATTGGCTCTTCTCTGTAAAACAGGGATGGAAAGTTACAAAGGACGAGCCTTATCTTCTTATTGTAGCACAGATTGCTGTTTTTGTCAATAGCGGAATGGGGGTTCGGCTGGAGGGATGAGGTGTGCGGCTATGGGTAGTGACGGCAGAGGTAGCTAAGCGGGTGAGCGAAAGATGATAGACAAAGCATGATGAACGGGGCCTGTGGAGTCTCTATGGTCTACGTGGCCTCTAGGGTCTGCGAGGGCAACGTGGTCTCCATGGTCAACAAAAAAAGAGGGTGCGTGCCGTGCTAAAAAAGACCGAAGTATAAACATCTTCATAGTAATAGACTTAGATATTTTTAGTAAAAAGCGTAATAAATTGTGCTTTTGGCGAAGCGACCCTCTAAGGTATAGGATTGTGCTTATTCAATCCTATGCGTAATAGTATAGCATATTTCTGGGCATCGTGCATGGATTTGGGCGTTGATATTTTTATAGTTTGGCGAATGCATATTGCGAGCTCTTTGGGCGGGGAGCCTTTGTAAAATAGCGGGCGGTTAAATTACGGGGTGGCTAGCGTAGCCACCAACCCGGGGGAGGTGACAAACGGATTTGGTGGTATAGAATATATGGATGAACTTACTTCCAACATTTGTAAAAACGCTAGAGAAAATGAGACCGCTCAACTGACTGACTGGCGTGATCGTAAATCCTATTGGGTCACTAAGCTCAAAGATGGTAACTGCTGGATGACTCAAAACTTAGATTATAACGATCCTAATAGTACGAAGGTGAGCGCGCCAAGTAACTGGACGAGTACTGACGCAAACTATCGTGCTTACTATGACCCAGGTAATTATTATTACACAACACCAAGTAATTGGACACAGTGCAGTACTACTGGTACTGGTTTATCGGCTTGTACTGGAAGCGGTTGGAGCACTAGTGGGGATGCGCATTATCATGCAGGAAATTACTACAGCTGGCAAAGCGCTGTTAACGGAACTGGTACGGATAGTGGCAATGCGAGTGGTAGTATCTGTCCAGCCGGTTGGCAACTACCAACTAGTAATAGTACAACAGCTAACGGCTCCTTTGGAAAGTTGACAACAGCTTATAGTGTTACGAATAGTAATACTAGCATTCTTCGTAATAGTCCGATGCACTTCATACCTGGTGGGGGCGTCTGGTCCGGCGGCCTGAACTACGCCGGCAGCGACGGCCGTTACTGGTCCTCTACAGCCCGCAATAGCACCCTCGCGTACAACCTGAACTTCTACTCTGGTGGCGTTGACCCGTCCAACTACACGGGTCGCTACCGCGGCTTATCCGTCCGCTGTCTCGTGCAGGGATCCTAATAACACGGAAGAGCAGGAGTAAGTAATATATTACTATATATACTTATCTCTCTACTCCTCTTTCTGTCTTTCTTCTTATTTAGTAGGT
>CAZUBN010000009.1:0-42666 GCA_964618675.1 uncultured Candidatus Saccharibacteria bacterium
ATCGTCTCCACCCCAGCAAACCCTAAGGACGTCGTCACCTCCCCCGGGTTGGCGGCAAAAAAACAATATCTCGCAGTCTTTCCTAGAATCTAAAGAATTTCTACTTTCGTAAATCGTTGTACGGCTGAAGCGGTTCCGAATCACGACCCCGTAAGGGGATTCGATGAGGAGAGCTTCACCGGATTGAGAAAGAGAAATTCTTCAGATTCGTTGGAGAACCGAGTGATGTTATTATTGCATCCTTCACCATATCTCGTCAACAAAATACTGGAGAAAACATATTACCCGTCAACTATCTAGTTTGAATATCCAACGAGACATAATAATCCGCGCCGTTGTCGCTACGACCGAATAGGTCCAACGAGAAGCGGCATTGACAATGCCTTTTACGCTGGGCGTCGGCTCAAGAGAAAATATAAATCTTTTCCCCACTCGCCTCCTACAGCGTACGAACTCGTACCGAGTTCTTATTTCGTCGTATGCAGCAAATCAGGAAAACAAAAAACACCCCAACGGGCATTTTTTCTTTTCCTGTGGCGGATCCGACGAGACTCGAACTCGCGACCTCTGCCGTGACAGGGCAGCGCTCTAACCAACTGAGCTACGAATCCACCTGCATTTTATTATAGCGTACTATCTCCGAAATTGCAAGCACGAAATTAGCCCCATCCCTGAGGCTAATTCCCGCACGACTGTACTATTTAATTGTCTGCAATCGCATCAATATTATGCATAAAAACCGCATCGTCGATGATACCAATCACGGCCGCCGCAATCATTACCCAGCCGACTACCGCAATTACCGCACCTACGCTGACGACCATGTAGATACCGAGCGCCAACATCACCAAGGAAAGAATCAAGACGTAAAACCATTCCTTCACACCCGCAGCATGCAACTTAATCGCCGTATTCAAGCGTACCAAAGCACCGTAGATCATCCACGCCCCGACGACAATTCCGATTGCGCCACTCAGCTGTTCCCACAACACCACTGCAATCACGCCGAACACCAACGCGATAATCCCGTACAGCAAATCATTATTATAAAAGTCATATTTACCATGCACGGCAAAATAATTCACCACGTGGTAAACACCCTTCACCATCAAGAAGATGCCCACTACGTAGAAAATCACCTTCAGAATCCCATCCGGGTTCCAAATCAAAATCCCACCGAGTACACCGATAATAATCGACTCTAGAATTGCCATCCAGCCAGTACTCTTCGCTCGACGCAAAACCGGCGCAATCACTGCGTCTTTCGCTGACCGCGTATTAGTTGTTTTCTTTGTGCTGGCCGTCTTTTTGCGACTACTCGACGCCTTTTTCGACGTAGCTTTTGTTGCCATTTTTGCCTCCTAATTTTACGCAAGTCCCAACTTGCACTTTATACTTATACTTATTTTACCACACTTCCAAATTAACGAAATATTTTATTCTACTTTAAATAATGAATTAAAATCTTCGCCCCACCCTTATCATCAAAATATTCCAACTCATAATCATATTTCCGATCATAGCAAGCTACTTGTTGCTCGTAAATTTCTTGTAGTTTATCCGCCGCCCCCACATAGACCTTCCACTCAACTAATTCCGGGAGGTCTATTTCTACATACTCTGGTCGAAACTGGCTCTCTCCAAAATCGATTTCCTTCAACCTCGCCAAGATTTCCTCATTATCAATTACGCCAAGCGCATAATTAAAATAATCATTCTCCCAGCCATAGCCCAACCCTACTATCTGCTCTCGCCCTACTTTCTCTGCCACAAAATCCCAATAATCACTCAGCAAATCTACCTGTTCCCACGCCGCACAGCTCACGCGCAGTCGATAGCCATTATATTTCATACTTTTTATTATAACCTATGATCCCGTAAATTTCTCCCCCTATCATCTTTTTATGTTATAATAAAATCATTGCGAGTATCGTATAACGGCTATTATGTATCCTTCCCAAGGATGAGACGAGGGTCCGACTCCCTCTACTCGCACCAATATTTCAATAAAAGTGAACTCGTCAGAGTTTATTTTTTATTGAAATAACTATGCAAAATAGGGAGGGTGGACCCTTTAGGGGTTCGCACGTTGTAGGAAATTCAACTCCCTCTACTCTTCCCCACCCTGCTCCAAATCAATATACGCTTCCACCTTATCCTCGGCATACAACGCCGCCACCATCTCATCAAACTGCGAGAAACTGATTTTCAGCGAAGTATAGTTCACTTCCGAATTCGTCTTATCGACCAACTTCACGTAATAATAACCGTCCCCGTTGCTCGACAGGAACCTCTCACTCACCTGCCCCGGCTCCAAGGTCATCGCCTTCGTCGCGCGACCCCCATCCACATTCATATTATCAACCAACCGCCCGGTCTCCTCGTACTCCGCCGTTCCTAGTTCATCCGCCGCCTTACGCAGGTCCCCGTCACTTTCCGCCAACACTCTATCGACAATCTCCGCCTGTTCCCGCGCCGGCTTATCCACCTCTTGCGCCACCTTCGCTTTCATCAAGTTCAAGTACAACATCCGCCGATACTCCGACCGGTTCATGCCGAAGTTATCATTCAAAATCTTCAAAAACCCTTCTTCACTCCGCTCGACACCACCTACTTTGCGATGCTCGTCAAACGCCTTCGTCACCTCATCATCCGACACCGTCACGCCCAGCTCCTTCCCCAGCTTTTCCGCATAAGTATATTCTACTGCCGCGTACAACGCCGCCTGTTTGTAACCCTGACGCACCGCATCCGCGTCCTCACTATCACCCAACTGACCACCTTGCTGCTCCGCCGCAATCAAGTTACTCCGGTAAATCATCAGATAATCACTGTAGCGCACGCGCGCTCCGTCCACCTCCGCTACCGGCACCGGCAAAACCTGCGTTACCCGGTACAGCATGTCACCCGTATCCTGCAACTTGTACAGCATTGCCCAGCCAATCACCACCATCAAAATCACCGCCACAATCGCCACCACCACCGTGTTGATCATCAGCTTGTGCTTCGAATACTGCAACGGATATTTGAACTTACGTCCATGCGCCAAAATCTCTTCGCGACGTTCTTCCACCTTCTCCCGTTCAGTCTTTGGCTTTTGTTTGAACAAACTCATGTCTATATTATATCATAGTATAATAATAGATTCCTCAAGCTATTTTATTGGCAGAGATATTTTCTCGGCTGAACCGAACCAAAATCACGGCCCTGTAAGGGATTCGATTTTGAGAGGTTCACCGTATCTCAGAAATAAAATAGCGAGGAATCTACTGATACTATTTATAAATTAGCGTGTATACTTCTCATTCAAATCAGAATAATCGTACAACTCTTCCGGCTTGAACCACAACGCGATTTCCTTCTTCGCTTCTTCGGAATTGCCACTCGCATGCACCAAATTTGGCACGCCCATTCCCTTCGCATCCGAATAACCGAAGCTCATGTGCGAATAGTCACCGCGGATCGTACCCATTTCTGCCGATTTTGGCTCGGTCGGGCCTACAATCTTCCGTACTAGCGGCACGGCTTCGACGCCTTCCAACACCATCGCAATCACTGGGCCAGTCATCATGTAGTGCAAATTATAGCGGAACGCTTGCTCACCACGGCGAGTAATCATCTTGCCGATGTCCTCGTAGTGTGCCCGGTACTGATCTTCGTCCGGCATCACCATCTTCATCCCGACGATCTTCAAACCTACCCGCTCAAAACGCTGAATAATCTCACCGACAATCCCGCGCTGCACCGCATCTGGCTTACAGACCACCAAACTACGTTCTACTAAATCTTTTTCTTTTCCCATAAAACTCCTTTTTGTATAAACTAACTATATTATAGCACATCCTCTCCTTCTCTATTCAAAACCATTCACTTGTGATAAAATACACCTGTGCGTGGGCGAAGAGACACGCATATTTTTGGGTCACGGCCCAGCATCTTAACATTATAAAGGAGGTATCCCCATGGTCACCCAAGCAATTACCTTAGGGGCAATCTTGCTGGCTGTTTGCGTGATTATCTATAATTACGTGCAGATTTGCAAGATGCCCAGCACTGTCCCGCACGAGATCATAGAGCTCGCCACCATCATCCGTCGCGGCGCTGATGTTTTCATGTTACGTGAATATCGCGTCATCATCCCCGTCACCGTCCTGCTCGCTGTCCTTTTCAGTTGTTTCATCGAGACTTTCTCCGGCGTGACATTGCTACTCGGTGGCTGCATGAGTAGCGCTACTTGTATCCTTGGTATGAAAAGCGCCACCTATGCCAACGCCCGCACTACCGAAACCGCTCGTACTACCCGCTCCATCGGCCAGACCGTCAAAGTCGCCCTTTGCGGCGGTAGCATTAGTGGCCTTTCCGTGCACGCTTTCGGTTTGCTTGGTCTCATCACCGTGGTCTTTTGCAATTTCGATGGCATCATCGCGCCTTTCGACAACGGCCGGAGCCTTTTGCTTACCGTCAGCTGCAACCCTTCCATCATCCGTCTCACCAGTTATTCCCTGGGCTGTTCTCTCGTCGCGATGTTTAACCGTGTCGCCGGCGGCAACTATACCAAAGCCGCTGACATTTCCGCTGACATCGTCGCCAAGAACCGCCACGACCTGCCCGAAGACGACAGCCGCATGCCCAACACCGTCGCCGATTTCATCGGTGACAACGTTAACGACATCGCCGGCAACTGTAGCGATTTGTTGGAGAGTTTCGTTGCAACCATCGTGTCCAGCATCCTGACCGCTGTCTCTATTGCTCGTGCCGGCACCGTCAATCCCGACGTCTTGAGCGCAACCGTCTGTTACCCCATCGCTCTGGCTGGCGGTGGTCTCCTGGCCTGCATCGTCGCTATCCTCTATGCTTCTCTGCATAAAGTTAGTGACAATCCTTCCCAAGAGCTCGACAAGGCCACCACCATCGCGGCGGGCCTTTCCCTAGTGTTCGGTGTTATCTCGGCGAAGCTGATCTTTGGTGATCTGCCCCTCTACTCGTCCTTCCGTTTGGGTTGGGCATCTCCCTGGGTCGCCAGCTCTTTCGGCATCATTAGCGGCATCACGATTGGTAAAATCACCGAATACTATACCGATTCCAATCACCGCCCAGTCCGGATGTTAGCTGAATTCGCCAAGGAAGGCACCGCCTTTGTCATTACCAAAGGTGACGCCGTCGGTTCGCGTTCCTGCCTCGCCCCCATCCTCACCATCGCCATTTCCCTGATCTTGGCGGGTAGTTTGTGTGGCATTTATGGTATCGCCATCGCCGCTCTCGGCATGCTCTCCTTCGTCGGTGCGACCGTCTCGATTGACGCTTTCGGCCCCATCGCCGATAATGCCGGTGGCATCGCCGAATCCTGTCATCTCAGCCCTGACGTCCGGGTCATCACTGACAAGTTGGACGCCGTCGGTAATACCACTGCCGCCATCGGCAAAGGTTTGGCCATCGGTTCGGCCGCTTTCGCTACCCTTTCGCTGTTGATTTCCTACGTCGGTAGTTACGCTGCCTCTCACGAGCCCATTCTCAATGCCGTGAACATCTATGTCATCGCGGGCATCCTGGTTGGCGGAGCTCTCATCGAGTACTTCACCGCCTTGCTTACCGACAACACCATCAACGCTGCCTATCTCATGGCCGAAGAAGGCGAACGCCAGCTCTCCCTCCCGGGTGTCCTCGAGGGTACAGTCAAGCCCGACTATGCGAAACTGATCGGCATGGCCGCCGACGAAGCCCTTCGGAAAATGCTCGCCCCGTCTGTTCTCGCTCTGCTGATTCCTGTCATCGGCGGTATCTTCTTTGGCCCCGAATTCGTGGGCGGACTCTTGATCGGTGCTACCGTCGTCGCTATCCCTCGCGCTATTTTCATGGGTAATTCCGGTGGTGCCTTCGACAACGCTAAGAAGCTCATCGAAAGCGGTGGACTCCCCGGTGTCGCCAAAGGTTCCTCCGCACATAAAGCTGCCGTCGCTGGCGACACCGTCGGCGACACCCGCAAAGACGTAGTCGGCGTCGCCCTCGACATCTTCATCAAAATGATGTCGACCGTCGCGAACACTATGGCTCCCGTCTTTCGTACCTTCCATCTCTTCTAGCACTTTACAAAAGCCCCAGTACTCTGGGGCTTTTTCTTACTACTCTTGCGTCTATTGTTTGACCGACTCCCGCCTCTTCTCTCTAATTACTGCAAAATATTTACGCACAATCGGCTCCAGCTCCTCATAATAACTACTATCCGCCTTATCTAAGTCTTCTTGTTTTACTTCTCCACGAGCTAAAGCCTCATCAGCCTTAAAAATCCTTTCACCGTCATACACCTCCGTCAACGTCGTCCTCGAACTGCCCTTTAACCGCAAAGTTATATTTATACTATTGCAATCTCCCGGTTTACGTGGAGGAATATTTCTTGTATCGTCAAATTCCGTACTACGCACTCCATTTTGTACATCATTCAAAATAATCTCAAAACGATCAAACTGTGTCAATGGCCGCTCGCCAGAAGCAAAGTCCACCTCATTCGCCTCCATTCGCTCAATCTCTTCCAGCAAAACTTGTTTCACAAACTCTAATCGCTTCTGCTGCTCCAACTTCGCAACCTCGAGACACTGTTGATAAAGGGGCCCCGTATAACCAGGCATCATTTGCGGTATATCATAAGACCGTCCAATTCCTCGCAGCGTCCTAACCCGCCATTTATATGAGGACATGCTCAAAAGTTCCTCCAATTTCTTATCTAACTCCGGATAGCTATCATTCTCACTAATCGAATCTAATAATTCCCGACCTCGCCGCTCAGCTTTTTCTCGATAAATCGACCGTTCTATATTCACAATCGGGATATCATAGAACTTAGCATGCCGCAGCGCCGCTTCCGTCATCCGCCCGTCCTCAATAATTATATAATCTGGTCGCCTTGCAACTCCATTTTCAGAATAGCGTCTTAACAACACCTCATTATAAGACTGCGTTCCTTCCGCACCTTCTAACAGCTGTAACGCATTCGGATCAGTTAAACTAGTTTCCCCCTTGCCTATCGTATTGACAGTAGCACCATCGCCATCAGTAATCGAGACAATCGCATCCCCCTCCACCTTCTCAAAGCCATACATCAAATCACCCGATACATGGCTATCCAAATTACGCTCGGAATTATAATAGGATGCAGAAATCGTATCACCATAGGCATCAGCCCTTCTCGTCCCAAAACCGCTCTCTTTCTCAACTATATGGCGACGCCTATCCCAAACTGCCGGATCCTTCATCACTGCTCGATACGTTTCAGTACCTATCTTGCCAGGTTCAGTCGCACTTCGATAATCTATCGTGGTCGATAACATCATAAACGGTATTCCCTTCAAATCATAAACTGGAATTTGTGCACCCTCAAATTCTGCAAAACGTTTTTGTACTCCCGGATTTTCCGCTAAGGTCTCTACCTCCAAAGCATCAGCTTTCAACAACCTCGAATTTAAGTCGCGTTCTACGATTTCTTGAATTCTCTGCATGCGCAACCGTTGAGATTTTTGACGGTCCATCGCACTATGCGCTGCTGCCATCTGATCTGTAAGAAATTCCTGTTCACTACGAACCCGCTGTGCCTCCCGCTCTGCTTCACGTTGCTTAAACTCAGCATCTTGACGCATCACTTCTTCTCGCGCAGCCGCCTCCTCCCGTCGATGCTCCAGCAGTACCTTATGCATTGCCTCTCTCTCGCGGCGTTCCTCTCCCCGCCCAGTCTTAATCCCCAATTTATCCCCCAACAATCTTATCGCCCTCTGAAAAGTGGTCGGCTCTTTTGCGATTCCCTGCTCCTCATAAGTAGCGAATTTCGGTGGAAACTCGTCCATATCTGCTTTCAACCGATCTATTCTCTGGCGTTCAGACTTCGCGTACACGTCCCGCACCTTTGCTGCAGCTCGTTGAATCTCATTGTATTTCTTCTCTGCAGGTTCCACATCAACTTCATCACTGGCGACATCACCCTGTTCCTGTTCTGGCTCCAAACCATCACGAACAGTCTCACTCAGATTATCACTATCCGCCATTTGCTCGTCCTCAGCAAAACCAGTCCTACCCAACTTTTCCAAATCACTCCAGCCGTTCTCTACGGACAACTCTGTCGCTTCGTCCGTCTCTTTGTACTTTTCTTCCATCATACTCACATTATAACATAACCATTATCAGCCTAAACATCCGGACAAAAAATATGGTAGCCTGGGCGGGAGTTGAACCCACAACCTTCTCCTTAGGACGGAGCCGCTCTATCCATTGAGCTACCAGGCCACAACTAGCAATTCACCACCAATTGCCGTCAACCTTATCTTACCATATCTGTTCGCAAATAGCTATATCGAAACAAACATGCTATAATACGCTTATGACTACCCCAAATCCGAATATTACTGAACTGATTTGCGACTTTATTGAACACCTCGAGGTCGAACGCGGCCGCTCTCGCAAAACCGCCGAGAATTACCAACGCTACCTTTTACGTTTCCGCGATCTCTGCCTAGATATTTTCGAAGAAGAGCCCGAGCTCCGCGTCACCACCAAAGCCGACTTGCCCGACTCCGAAACCGATCTTAGCGACTTCACTCCCGCCGACATTTCCCAAGAGCTCGTGCGTAAATTCCGCCTCCGCCTTAACCGCGAAGAAGATCGTTACGGAGAAAACCTCGAGGCCATCACCCAAGCCTACCACCTCATTGCCCTCCGCGGCTTCCTCAAATATCTCGCCAAGCGCAGCATCACTTCCCTCGACCCCAGCCTCGTCGAACTCCCCCATGTCGTTCGCAAACAAGTCACCTTCCTCCACTACGACGAAGTCGAACGCCTGCTCGAAGCCATCGACACCACTACCGAAACCGGCCTACGCGACCGCGCTATTATCGAACTGCTCTTCTCCGGCGGCCTCCGCGTCTCCGAGCTAGTCAAACTCAACCGTGATTCCATCAATCTCGACCGCCGCGAGTTCATCGTCCGCGGTAAAGGCCGCAAGGACCGCCCAGTTTTCATTTCCGTCGCCGCCGCCGAACGCCTCGCTGATTATCTCAACGCTCGCACCGATTCTCTCGATCCACTCTTCCTCAATAACAGCAAGAATCTCCAAACCGTCGACACCTCCGGTAACTTCCGTCGCCTTACCCCCCGCTCTATTGAACGCATCGTTCAAAAATACGCCAAAGCCGCCGGCATCACCAAGCACGTTTCACCCCACACTTTGCGCCATAGCTTCGCCACCGACTTACTCATGAACGGCGCCGACCTCCGCTCCGTCCAGACCATGCTCGGCCACGCCGACATCTCCACCACCCAAATTTACACTCACGTCACCGACCAACATCTCAAAGAAGTCCACGACAAATTCCACTCCGAAACAGAATAAGTATCATCTACGAACCCTTTGCCTAGAGTAGCTTAGTACAAGGAAAAGTCGAGCAGCAAAATGAGATATCACTTAAGTATACAACGCCTTTGCTTCTCATTAGGCTAGTTCAAGGAAGCAATGAGTAGCGACAAGATAGTTTGCATGTACGCGCCCTTTGTTCCTAAGTGAACTAGTGCTAGGATAGGGCGAAGCGCGCAAGCGAACCGTATTATACATACGGAGAGCGCGCACTGGAACCCTAGACGACGCAATAGTCGCTTAGGACAAAGGCCTCACATCGCAGAAATAAGCAAAGGCAAACAGTTCCCTAGGACTAACACAACCACAAACGCCGCCACCAAAAACGGCCCGAAATGCACCTTCGACTTCCCCGTCTTTACCACTTTCGGCAGAGCAATCACATCCCCCAACAGATTCGCTAAGAAAATCGTCCAGAGCGCTAACCACCAATCCGCCAAAGCCAGCGCCAACGCCAGCGCCAACAGCCAATCCCCCCCACCCATTAGCCGCTCCTTCGAAGCTTTATAAATCACGAAGCACGTCCCGGACAGAATCAACACCCCCAGCACCGCACTGCCAATCCCTTTCCACAAATCTCCATCATCAGTCATCGTCAGAATCTGCATCTTTAGTACGCAAATCATCAAACCAAAGATAATCGACAACGCCAGCAACACCACCGGCAACTCACCCCACCGCGCATCATACACCGCCAAAATCATCAGCACTACCAGCATCACCAAAGTCAACACGAACGCCATCAACTGCATCACCAAGAAATCCGGCTGCTGCACCAAGATCGTCCAATTCTCCAGAATCGGCAGCAAATACGCCCAACTCAGCATCAAAAACGCCACCGCCATACTAATCTCCGACAAGAAATCCCCCACCCCAATCTTTTCGTGACAATTCCGACACTTCCCCCGCAAAACTAACCACGAAATAATCGGAATATTATCATACCACGCAATTCGCTTCTTGCAATGCAAACACACCGACCACTGCCCGAGATCCTTCTTCCCCTCTGCTCGATACCGCCAACGCCAAGCCTGACAACACGCAAACGACCCAAACACCGCCCCCAAGATAAACATCATCACTAATATAATTGCTTCCAGCACTGTATCCATACTTCTATCTTACCATATATTATATTTTGCGCAGAAAACTTTTACGCTTATTTTTCCAGCAACAATACTTTTTCAGCAACAATACTATATCTTTTCACCACTAAACACGCATGTCATCACCGCACACCTTTAGCACCAGCCTCCCAGTCACCCTGGCTCAACCGCACAAAAAAAGCGGCTCCCCCTCGCCGCTCTTATCTGTTCTAACGACAGTACGCGCCGCTACCTTCCATCTTGTACATAACTACGAAATCACGTGGGTTATTCGACTTCACCGCCGTCTCCCCATCACAAGTCGCACCGTACAACAAGTACGCCATCTTCTTCTCGTAATCTTCCGCCGTCACGTCAAAGGTATCATCCTCGAGGTTGCGAATCGTCAAACCGTACGCCCAACCATCTGGGTCCACCCATTCGTTCGTCGTTGCATCAACCGCGTTCAAGTAACGATTCACCAAACAGGCTGCTGCACCAGTACCCCGCGCAGTCGCCGTCGAACACTGTGGCACGGTCAAATCTGTAGTCGCATCCAGCTTCGATTCTGCCGTCAACTTACCCGTCGCGTCCATGCCTGGCAACTTACCATTATTATTCCCTTGGTAATCCAAAACCGCCGTCGCCAAACTACCCATGCTGCGCTGACGCTGCGAATCCCGCTGCGAACGTTGCAGCTGCGGGAACGCCAAGAGCACCATCATAAAGATCAAACCACCAATCGCGAGCACCAACACGACCTCAATAATCGTAAAACCACTACGCGTATCACGGTTCATCAGTTTACTTGACATACCATTTTTGCTTTTTGTAGCCATGATAACTTCCTTTCCTTTTGCAAAAGCTATACTTTACCAAAATTATACCATAAGCAATTCCGGCTGGCTAGACCTTTTTTAGAGTGAATTAATACTACTCACCAAAGAGTAAATCGGGAAGAGCACTGCCATCACCAAGCCACCCGCTACCACCGCCAATAGTACCATCAAAATCGGCTCAATCAATGTCGAAATCACCGCCAACCTCGCGTCCAACTCATCTTCGTAAACTTGCGCCGCTTTCCCCAGCATATCATCAATCCGCCCCGACTGCTCACCAATCGCCGCCATCTGCGGCACCAACGGCAAGATATAATCCCGCCCCTTCAACGCCACGCTCAACGGTTTACCACTGCGCACCATCGTGCTCGCCTCTGTAATCTGTTCCTCAATCACCACGTTATTCATCGCCGCCCCGGAAATCTTCATCGCCTCCAGCATCGGCACCCCCGCCGACAGCAACATCTGTGCCGTCCGCGCAAACCGCGCATTATACAACCGCAAAAACAATTCCTTAAATATCGGCACGTTAATCTTCACTGTCGCCAACCACTTCTTCCCCACATCAGTCCTCCGGAATTGCATCATAAACACCGCGAAGAACACGACGACCAGCACAATGATCCACCAATAATTAATAATGAAATTAGAAAACGCCACCAGCCCTTTCGTCAGACCTGGCAGCTCCTTATGCAAATTATCGTACAGCAACTCCACCTGCGGCACCACCTGTAGCACCATGAAAAGCACCACCACAATAATCACCAATAGCACAATCGCCGGATAAGTCATCGCGCTCCGAATCTTCGAGACCATATTCGCATCTTTTTCCTGCTGATCGGCCAAGCGCTTCAACGACACATCCAACGTGCCCGAAGCTTCACCCGCCGCAATCAACGACAAGTACACATTGCTAAATACTTCCGGATGCTTCGCTAGCGCATCATGCAGCGACTTACCACTTTCAATCTGCGCCAAAACTTCCTCGACCATGATCTTTACCGGCTTATCTTCCGTCTGTTCCGCGATCATGTGCAAGCTATTCGACAGCGGCAAACCCGCCCCAATCAAAGTCGCAAACTGCCGCGTAAACACAATCCGCTGCTTCGCCGAAATCCTTCGCTTCAGCTGCGAAAACAGTCCCGCGTCTTCCGCCACCATTCGCTGCGGAATGTAACCTTGATCGACCAGAATTCGTCCCGCCGCCTGCTCGCTCTCCGCCTGCACGCTCCCGCTGATAATATTTCCAGTCCGCCGATCCTTCGCTTTATAATTAAACCTTCGCATTAAACGCCCCTTGCTAGCCTTTCAAACTCCGGCACGTCCACCGCGAACTCATGCGCCGTATCATAGCTAATCGTCCCCGCTTTCACCGCCTTCACCAGCTCGCGATCCATCGTCTGCATTCCCTGTTCCACCCCTGTCTGAATCACCATATCCAGCTGATGCGTCTTCCCCTCACGGATAATCGCCCGTACCGCCGGGTTCGTAATCAAAATCTCCGCCACCGCAATACGGCCGCCCTCAATCGCCGGCAAGAGCCGCTGCGAGCAAATCCCGTTCAAAACATTCGCCAGCTGCGCCCGAATCTGCGTCTGCTGATGTGCCGGGAAAACGTCAATAATACGGTCGATACTCTGCGCCGCACTGTTCGTATGTAGCGTCGCGAACACCAAGTGCCCCGTCTCTGCCACGGTAATCGCCGCCTGAATCGTCTCCAAATCACGCATCTCACCGATCAGCACTACGTCCGGATCTTCACGCAAAATACTGCGCAACGCCGCCGCGAAACTAAAGGTATCATAATGCACCTCTCGTTGCGCCACAATCGCCCGCTTCGAATGATGCGTAAACTCAATCGGGTCCTCAATCGTGATAATATGCACCGCCCGTTCCGAATTAATCTTATCAATCAACGCTGCCAAAGTCGTACTTTTACCACTACCCGTCGGACCAGTCACCAACACCAAACCGTGCGGACGTTCCGCAAACGTCCCGATCACTCCCGGCAAGCCCAAATCGTCCAACGTCTTAATACTATTCGGAATCAGACGAAACGCCGCCGCCAGATTCCCCCGCTCGTGAAAAGCGTTCACACGGAAGCGTCCCAAATCCCCAAACGCAAAGGAGTAATCAATCTCCTTGTCCTTCATCAAAATCTTCTGCTGTTCTTCATCCAGCGTCGCGAAAACCAGTTCCTTCACTTTTTCGTTCGGCAAAACCGGATAAGTCGTCATCGGGCGCAACGTCCCGTCAATCCGCAAAGTTGGTGGCAAACCCGCCTGCAAATGCAAATCAGAAGAGTCGTGATTAATACACTCTTCCAGCAACGCCTCAATCGTCACATCCGTCGACAACGGTACCGCTTGCTCAACCACCGTCACTTCTTCTACCGCTTCCAGCTGAGCCGGCTGTATTCCTGGCGCGGCCGCTTGACCCGCTGCCGCCTCTGGCTTCGCTTCAGATGCCGCTTTTTGCTCCGCCGCACTCGACACCGTCTCTGCTTGCGCCTTCGCCGTCTCCAGTTCACTCTTATCTTCCGCTTTGTCCAACTTCGGCTCGGGGATATCTGCCATCGTCACAGTCGACGCTTCCGCCGCCGTCTGTTCTGTCGCCTGCTCTGCCTTCGTCGCCGGCAAATCCATCATATCTGGCATCTCTTCCGTCGTACCATTATCCGGCGCAAACGGCGAAACCGGCGCCTGCGCATCAGCTGTATCTGTTGTTTGATCAATCCCACTACTTTCCATATTGTATATATTATAGCATAAGAACTTAAAAGTAGAGATATTTTGCAATCTACGAACCCTTTGTTCCTCATTAGGCTAGTTCAAGGAAGCAATGAGTAACAACAAGATAGTTTACATGTACGAACCCTTTACCTAGAGTAGCTTAGTACAAGGAAAAGTCAAGCAACGGAATGAGCGGTATTTGACATACCGCGAACGAGCAGAGGAGACTTTGACGAAGTAATAAGCTGCTCTAGGCAAAGGCACTAATAGTGACCTGACATCACGTCAGGTCACTGGCAACTCTATTCACCTCTTCTAATGTGGTAATGCCCGACAACGCCTTCAACACCCCATCCTGCCGCATCGTCACTACACCTTTCGCGCGAGCCGTCCGCATAATCTCACCCGACGTGGCGCGATTCACGATCAACTTCTGAATATCATCATCCACCGCAATCGCTTCATACAAACCCGCACGCCCGGCATATCCACCTGGCGAATCCTGACTGTCAATCCCTTTCACCAAGGTATACGAGTTCTGCCCGCGCACCGGCAAACCTTTATAGCCCAAATCTTCACTCACTATCGCTACGTCATCCGCCGTCTGCGGCAACAGCTCACCCACCAGTTCATTAATTTCATTCGTCTCCATCTCTGTACTCGCGTGCGTCGTCCGCTTCTCCGCCACCCGCCGCACCAAGCGCTGCCCAATCACCGTATTCAGCGTACTCGCCAGCAAATACGGCTCAATCCCCATATCCAGCAAGCGCGGCAAAATCCCCGCCGCCGAGTTCGTGTGCAACGTACTAAACACCAAATGCCCGGTCAACGCCGCCTGCACCGCCAAGTTCGCCGTCTCGCCGTCACGAATCTCCCCCACCATCACCACATCCGGATCCTGACGCAAAATACTCCTTAGCCCCGACGCGAACGTCAGTCCCGCATCCGTGTTCACCTGAATCTGGTTCACCCCATCCATCTTGTACTCGACCGGGTCTTCCAGCGTCACAATATTAATCCGCTCACTCTTAATCTTCTTAATCAAAGCGTACAGTGTCGTACTTTTACCACTACCGGTCGGACCCGACGTCAGAATCATCCCGTTCGGCTGGCTGATCCCTTTCAGCACCGTCCGTAGCGCTCGCCCAGTCATACCCATTTTCTCGATTTCCATCGTCGTACCCGTCTTATCCAAGAGACGAATCACCACCTGCTCCCCCCACACCACCGGCGAAATCGCGATGCGCAAATCCACTTCCTTATCCCCCACAATCACCGCGAACTGCCCATCCTGCGGCACCCGGTGCTCATCAATCTTCAAATTCGACAGAATCTTAATCCTCGACACCAGCGCCGGCTCAATCGCCTTCGGCAGTTCCATCACCCGCCTGAGCACACCATCAATCCGACATCGTATAATCAAACTATTCTCCAGCGGCTCAATGTGCACATCCGAAGCCCGCGACTTCACTGCGAAATCCAAAATACTCGTCAGCGCCTTCGAAATCGGCGAATCCTGCGTAATCGTCTTAACACTACTACTCGCCTTCGCCCGCTCGACCTCTTCATTTGTAACTTTGACCGCCTGCGCCACCCCCGTGAAATCCCCCCGGTACTGCTTCAGCGCCGACTGCACCCCCTCACTCGAGGTCATCACCGCCCGGACGCGCTTACCCGTCAAGGTCGCCAGATAGTCCACCGCCTGAATATTCCCCACATCCAACATCGCCACCACCAGCTGACCGTTACTCTCACCCAGCGGCACCACCATCGAACGTTCCGCCACCTCTAGCGGCAGCAGCGTAAACACATTCTGATCCAACTGCACATTCTTCAAATCAACGTACGGCACCCCCATCACCACCGCCGTCGCGTGCGCCAGCATTTCGTTACTAATAATCTTCTGCGCCAAAAGCGCCTCGATCAAAGGCTTCCGCGTCTGCGCCACCTCCTCCTGCACCCGCTTCACCTCGTTGACATCCACCAAGCCCTCGTTTATCAAGAGCTCGATCACTCGATCCACACCGTCTTTCGTCAACAGTGCCATCTATTATTCCTCTTCTTCAGGCGTCTCTTCGCCATCTTCCGGCTTGTTCGCCTCGTCCTTGTCCCGTCCGCACGCGATCAGCTCCGCCTGGTCCAAAATCCCGTTCTGATCAATATCTTCACAATCACCCACGTAAACTTCAATCGTCGGGTTAATCGCCGTACTGTTAAAAATCTCCGGATCCGGCTGCGCCAAGTTCGCACTGATCACCTTATTCACCGTCATAAACGACGTCTGCGCCTGATTCGGATCGCCCATAATCGCCCGACAGGCAAAAAACGCCACCAACGTCCCCACGCTCGCCACTAGAATCAAACTAAAAATATCCGACTGCTTCATGCTTCTCCTTCCTAATCACTCGCCCTCACGATTTTCTTCCGCTCCAGCTCGACTACATCGCTCAGATAATACGCACTCGCCTGCGCCTGCAAACTCAGCCCCGCATCCGACCATTCCACCGTCGCCGAAGTAATATCAAACTCCCGAATCGAACGTTCCACATTGTCCAAAACCCTCAGAATCGTCGCCCCGTCGCCCCGCACCCGGAAACTCACCGGCATCACCGAAACATTATCAATATCCACGCTCAACGCCTCATCCCGCGGCGCAATCGACTCTGGCTCCCAACCCGACACAATGAAAATCTGGTTCAAGCTCGCCATCAGAGCTTCCGTATTCAGTTGCGCCGGCAAAGCATCCGGAATCACCCTTAGCGCCGAACAAATCTTCGTCGACTGTAACAGCTGCTGCCGCTCCGCATCACTCGTCGCCACGTTCATCAGGCTATTAAAATCAATCCGATTCCCCTCCTTGTCGTAACAATTCTCATTCCGCTTCCGCGCCACCGACTCGAGGTCCTCATTCTGCGCCATCTTCGCGAACACATTATACCGCAAAGTATCCACCACGTTCTCCACCGCCAATCCGTTCGGATCGCAGTTCTCAATCTCCTGATCGCTCAAACGCCCATTTCGATCGGTGTCCCGACACACCCCGATGTTCCGAATCGTCTGATCGTACTCCGTAATCGCCTCATTCTTCGCCGCAATAATCTTCGTATTAAACTTAATATATTTAATAATAAATCCCACCAAGACCAAACACGTCCCCAAAATCAGCGACGCCCCCAGCACCTCCAGCATCGTCAACTGCTGCGCTTTCGATATTTTCTCTCGCTTACTATCAGCTGGTTTATCCGCCATCTTAATTTCCCTCCGTTGGATTTTGCGAGTTTAGCAAACATTCCGTATCCGCCGGGTCGCACTCGCGCGCTTCCTTAGCAAACATATTCCCAATCTGAATATACGAATCCGTCACGTTCTGGCCCATCGGCCCGATAGCCATCATATGCTTATTCGCAAAGGCAAAGAACGTCTCATTCAACGTCGCCGAAGCCGTAAACTTCAGCACGAGATTATCACTTTCGTCCCGTCCGTTCGACGAGTTCGCAATCACCAACCCTTCCGGCGCCAACATACAGTCATTCACTGAAGTCCACTTCACCGTCCCCGTCGTATTCGAGCCGGTATATTTATAACATTCGCTCACGAAATGCTCCACGTTCGTAATCGACCCGTCCAGCGCCATCTGCCCCGCGTTATGCCAATCCGTGAACTGCGGCGTCCGCCAAATCTTCACCCGCACCGGCACCGGCGTATAAGGGTTCGTCTCCTCGCCCGTTTCCTCATCAATCACCCCAATCGTTGTGTCGATCGGATTTCCATTCTCATCTAGCACGATCAAATTCTTCCGGCAATTCTCTCCGTTCTCGTCGCAAACTTCCTCAATCCGCGTCTCATAGCCCGGCACCCCCATCTCCACTTCCGCGCTATTACTATAATAATATTTCACCGAACCATTCGCCGTCACGCTCCGCCGCACCCCCTCACAGCCCTCGATCGTCAAATCCCACCACGCGTAGAAATCATTCCCCTCACGGTAAGCATTCCCGTCCGCGTCCGTCTCCTTCACACACTGCGTCGGCAGCGCCGTCCCGTTCGCATCGACATAAGTCCCGTAATCATACTTCGTCAACGCCACCCCCTTCTTGAACGATTCCAGCACCCGGTAATCAATCAGCGGCGCCACCCGCGCATCCGCCTGACCTTCCATCGTCAGCATATTTGTCGTCAAATTCACTCTCAGCTCCGACATCTTCACGCTATCGCCGCCCTGCGGCAACATCACGCTCAGCGCCCCAAACACCCGCGACAGCACCGTCTTGCGCGCCACGATCTCCGACACCCCCTCGAGCTGCCCCTGGATTGTTAACAAATCATTAAGTTCGTCATACTCACTCAATTTCTTTGACATCAAATTCAGCCGGCCATCCTGCCCCGCCATCACGATATCCTGTCCACTCTTAATCCCGAACAAAATCACCACCGCCCCCACCGCGATCCCCGACACCACAATACAGATAAACAGCACCAAATTCCGCACCTTCTGCGCCTTGATCATCTGCAACTTCACCGCCGGCACCAAATTCGTCTCGTAATTCGTACTCACCGTCGAAGTCACCACGCTCTTCCCGCTCCCGTCCGGCAACGGCTTGTGCATCAACTTCGCGTACAGCGTCTGAATCTGCCGCCAGATCTCGTTCAAATCCCCACGCAAATGTTCAATAAAATCATTCATCGATCATTGCTCCTTTCCGCTAGCCCAATCGCCACCGCGAACTCACTCGCCACCGGCTGCAGCACTTGCTGCTGCTCCGGCGTTACCTTCACCAGCTGCCACGGATTACCCTGCGTCGTCGACACGCCCGTCTTCGCCTCGATATACTCCGCAATAAACGGAATCATCCCCGCGAAACCCGATAATACAATCCCACCCACCGGAATATTCATATACTCCGACTTGAAGAACCGCATCGACTTCCCCAGCTCCGACGCGAAACTTTCCAGCGTCGAATCCAGCGCCTTGAACACCTGCCCCTCCACCTTGTCCTGCGCCAAACCAAACTTCAGAATGAACTGCCGCGCCTGCTCCGGCTTCACCGACAGCGACGACGACACCGTATTCACCAGCAACGAAAATCCGCCCGGCACCGACCGCACCAACCTCGGCACGCCTCGGTACATAATCACCAAATCCGTCGACCGCTCACCGAGATCAATAATCATCCGCGCGTCCTGCACCCCCACCGGCGTCAGCGCCCGCGCCATCGCCAGCGATTCCGGCTCCTGTGCAATCACGTTCAGCCCGTACGATTCAATCAGCTCCATCCGCGCCTCCGCGAAATCCACCGCCGCCGAAGAAATCAGCACCTCCGCCTTCGTCGCATCGTGCGGACACACCCCCAGCGACAAATAATCCACCGTCGCCTCGTCCACCGGCATCGGGATATATTTATCCAGCTGATATTTAATCATGTTAATCAGCTCGTTCTCCGGCAAATTCTCCACCCGCACAATCGTTGTAAAAGTCTTCGAAGTCGGCATTCCCACCGCTACATTCTTCGTCGTGATCCCCGCCTGTTTCATCGCGCCCAGAATCGTCTCGCCCAAACGTCGCTGCCCCGCCACCGAACCGTCTTCCAGCACTCGCCGTTCCACCGGCACATAAGCAAATTTTTGCAATACCCAACCATGCTGCGAACCACCAGCCAACTGCACCAAACGAATCGCCGTCGTCCCAATATCCAATGCGAAGAAATCGCCCACACCATGAATTAAGCTCATACTTATATTATAATCATAAAAACTTCGCCGGTCAACCGGATTTTCCGCATCCTCGCCACTTCACCAGTCAAACTCCCGCCCCACTCGCCGCTTCGCTAGCCAAATTTCCGCTCACTCACCCCAAATCTTCATATATAATATATGTTATGGGCCTAAGAACCCTCGAGCTCCGACGAATGTATCACTGAGGTCAAGCTCCGGTCATTCAACGTACTCTTTATAGGATTGTGAAGTTCTCCTGTCCCGTAGCAACCTTCACGCGCTACGCTCAGGTTCGCATGTATCTTCGGCCACGGTCGACCCTATCACGAAAAGAACTTCTTTGACTTTGTTCCCGATCTCGTCTGGTGGGAACGTCTATTCCGGCAGCCTGCGCAACGCCGGCAGCTACGGCTATTACTGGTCCTCTACCGCCTATAATAGCGACAACGCGTACATCCTGAACTTCAACTCTAGTAACGTTAACCCGTCCAATAATAACAATCGCTACGTCGGCCAGTCCGTCCGCTGTCTCGTGCCGTTCCAATCCTATCTTTAATTAAACTATATTATCACCACAATTATCTCTGTTACTCATTGCCGCAACTTGTACACGCAATACAAGTTCCCCCACAACGCCACAACCCAACGCGAAACCCACCACCACAGCCTCACCAACACAACCTCAGCACAACCCAACGCCAGAACAGTCTACACCGCCCTCAACCAATAGAACCTCTCTCGATTCCCCCCAACTTTCCCCACCGTCTCATTATCTCGTTTCTTCACGATCACAAACCCGTTCTGCACCACCCACCGCTCGAACTTCTGGATAATCTCCCGTCGCATTTTCTCATTTTTCACCACGCCGCGCACCAACTGATCCGGCCACGCCTCGAACTGCGGCTTCAGCATCACTAGATAATCCGTCTCCCTTCCCGCAATCTTCGCCCGCGCATGCGCCAGCACCTTCGTCAAACTTACGAACGACACGTCCGCCAGCACCACGTCAATCTTCTCGGTCAATTCCAGTTCCTCGCCCCGCCCCACCTGGAAAATATCCGTCTTCTCGTGCAAATCCACCCGCTCGTCGTACCTCAGCGGTGCCTTCATCTGTTGCGTGCCTTTCTCGATCGCCACCACCTTCACCGCGCCACTCCTCAGCGCATATTCCGTGAATCCCCCTGTCGACGACCCGATGTCCAGCACCACCTTCCCCCGAAAATCATAAGCAAAAGCCTTCGCCGCCTCCGCGATCTTCAGCTCCGCCCGCCCCACAATTCCCTGCTCATTTCTCATCATTCATCCTACCTGCCCCCGCGCACTGGCACTTTCAGCGCAGCAATTCGCCAAAAACAAGCTTACCTATTTCTTCCGCTCCCGATACGCGTACGTCTCCGTATCCACCGAGACAATATCCCCCGTCTTGATGAACGCCGGCACCTTAATCACCACTCCTGTCTCCAAGGTCGCATCCTTCTGTACCGAGCTCGTCGTATCACCCTTGACCGCCGTCTCTGTATAAGTCACCTCGAGCCAAATATTCTTCGGCAGCACCAAGTTAATCGCCGTCCCGTTATAGAACTGAATCTCCATCTCGTCACCATCGCGCATAAAATCCTTCATGTCGCCCACCATATCCGCCGCCAGCTCATACTGCTCGAACGTCTCTGGATCCATGAAGTAAAACTTCTCGTCATCCTTGTACAAATATTGCACTTTCTTCGTCGTCACTTCCGCCGGCTCGATCTTTTCCTGCCCCTTAAACGTCTTCGGCAAGAGCGCCCCCGTAATCAAATTCTTCACCTTCACATTCACGATCGAGCCACCCCGCCCCATCACCTTCTGCGAATACTCGATCACCTTATACGGCTGACCATCCAAAGTAATCAGCACATTTTTCTTCAAATCCGTTGGACCATACATAAAACCTTCTCCTTAACTTTAATCTTTATCGATAACGCTCCGTATGCTCTCGAAACCAACTCCCACCATCTTCAAAATCACTCGCAGCGTTACTGACGTTTAGTTCACATCACGTACGTTTCGCTAGAAACGATAGCTTTTGCTAGACCGTTCCGGACCGCCACGAGGGAGGAAGAGGTGCGTTTCGCCCGTAACGACAGGCCGAAACGACACCGTGTCTAGTAAAAGACTATCTTTCTAACGAAACGCCCTAGCGTTCGCTCACAAACGGCAGCAAAGCCAAATGCCTTGCCCGCTTCACCGCCACCGCTAGCTGACGCTGTTGCTTCGCAGTCAAACCAGTCTTGCTGATTGGCTCAATCCGACCGTACACGTCGATATAACGTTGCAAAGTTTTGACGTCACGATAGTCAAAATACAAATTTGGGTTAGTTTTCACTTTCCTCATCTTATCAATCTCCTCTTGCTTAGAATGGAATATCATCCATATTAATTACTTCATCGTCAGGCAAGTCCACCGGCGCCACGTCTTCTTCGACTTTCTTGGCACTCCGGCTACTCGACCGTGTGCTACTCCGGCTGCTACCACCATTCGAGGCGCCCCCACCGTTGCTCAGGAAGCTAAAATCTTCCACGATCACTTCGGTGCGCGAACGCTTCTGACCGCTCGCCTTATCATCCCAGCTCCGCTGTTCTAGGCGCCCCGTCACCAGCAAACCCGAACCTTTCTTCACGTACTGGCTAATTGTCTCGCCCGCCCGACCCCAAGCTACACAATCGATGTACGAAACTTGTTCTTGCTGGCTGCCGTCACTGCCCTTGAACGAGCGATTGACCGCCACCGAAAAGTTGCAGACCTGCGCCCCACTCGGTGTTGCCCGCATCTCGGGATCCCTAGTTACATTTCCTACGATAAAAGCTTTTGCGAATCCGCGCATTCCTATTGTTCTCCGTCATTGTTAGTATCTTCACCGTGTGGCTTACGAGCAGCTTGCTTCGCTTCGTACTTCAGCTTGCGCTCGTCGACAGTTACTAACAAATAACGCAGCACTTCATCAGTGATATTCAAAACGCCCTCAATCTTCGCCGGTGCATCAGCTGGCAGAGTTACTTCGTAATAATAATATACCGCGAAATCCTGACCGTGCACACTGTAAGCTAGACGTTTCTTACCGTCATTGACTTCCTTAGTGATTGTACCACCGTTCTTCTCGATCAATTCCTTGACCTTAGCAGTGGCTGGCTCCAAATTCATCTCGAGATCCGGATGAAAAAGCAGCGAAAGTTCGTAATTTTTCATTACAACTCCTTTGGTTAAAGCAAGCGCGGCTCTCTCAAACACCCGCTCGCTGAGCTAATATACCTCTCCAGTATAGCACACTCACCCCTATTCCGCAAGCCCTAGCTATTCCCGCCCGCCAGCTCGTCGAACTCTTCCATCGTCTTGATCATCACATCGCGCGGTTTATGCCCATTCGCCGGCCCGATCACGCCAATCTCCTCCAGCCAAATTGCCAAACCCGACACGAACCCGTGCCCCTTCCCCAGCCACGTCTGCAAGCTCGCCGTCGAGAACTTCCCCTGTCGGAGCGTAATCTCAATCGCCTTACGCACCACCGGATCATTCGGGTCGTACCGCCGTCCGAGGTCACCAATCGCTCCTCCGTCCGCCGGGCCCATCCCCTTAATCTGTACCGCCTGGGCAATCACTTCGCTGTTATACTCCGGTGCGCGCTGCGCCCGCAAGAAGTCCGTCACTCTCGCCACGTCCTCATCACTCGCCCACGCCCCCTGGATCCGTCGCGGCTTACCCATCATTTCCGTCGTCAGCATCAGCATATCACCCTTACCGAGCAGCTTCTCCGCCCCCGTCTTGTCCAGCATGATTCGCGAGTCCACCTGGCTCCCCACCGCGAAAGCAATCTTCCCCGGAATGTTCGCCTTAATCAGACCCGTAATCACCTTCACCTCCGGCCTCTGAGTCGCCAAGACTAGATGAATCCCCGCCGCGCGGCCTTTCTGTGCAATCCGCACGATCAGCATCTCTAGGTCCTTCCCCGCCATCATCATCAAGTCCGCCATCTCATCGATAATAATCACGATATACGGCATCCTCTCCCACTGATGCGCGGTCGCCGTCTCTTCCGCAACTTCTTCCGTCTCCGCCCCCTTAACGTCGACCTTCTTCACTTCAACCTTCTTCGCTTCCGGCGCGCCCTCTTTCTTCTTCTCCTGCGCTTTCTCTCCCTTCGCCGCCTGCGCCGCCATCTTCGCGTTGTAATCAACGATGTTCTTCACCTTCTCCTCGGCCATAATCGTGTAGCGCTTTTCCATCTCGTTCACCGCCCACTTCATCGCCGACAGCGCCTTCTCTACCGACGTAATAATCGGCGTCAACAGGTGCGGAATATCATTATACTGCACCATTTCCACCTGCTTCGGATCCACGATAATCAGTTTCATATCGCTCGGCGCATTCCGATACAACAAGCTGGAAATCAACGTATTCGTCATCACCGACTTACCTGAACCAGTCGTACCAGCAATCAAGAGGTGCGGCATCTTCGCCAAGTTCGCCACCACCGCCTTACCAGAAATATCCTTCCCCACCGCGAAAGTCAAGGGATCCGTCGCCTTCTTCCATTCTGGGCTCTCGATCACCCCGCGCAACCGCACATCCGCCGACTTCACATTCGGCACTTCCACGCCGACCAACCGTGTCCCCGGAATCGGCGCCTCGATCCTAATCTTATCCACCGCCAAGTTCAGCGCCAGCTCCTTATCCCGCGCCAGAATCTTCGACAAGTTCACCCCTGACGGCGGCCGCATCGTGTACTGCGTCACCCTCGGCCCCTTATTTGCGTCTTCCATTTCCACGTCAATCCCGAAATCCGCCAACGTCGTCTTAATCAACGCCGCATTCTGCCGCACGTCACCCGCATCCGCTGGCGATTGCTTCTTCTCTAGCAAATCCAACCCCGGCATCTTCCAGTTCGGATCGCTCAGCGCCACCAGCGCCCGGTCGGTCGCCCGCTCCGTCACTTCGACCTCTGGCTTTTCCTCCGCCGTCACTGGCTCCGCCGCTTGCTTCTCTTTCTTGCCAAACCTTGCGAACAGCCCCGCCTTCTTCGGCTTCACCGTCTCTTCCTCCGCCCCCGAACCGTCATTAATTTCTACTTCTAAGTTCGACAGTTTCGGCGCCGGCTTCAGTTTCTCCTCCGTCACCTTCCGCTCACGCTTCGCCTTCACCGGCTCCTCCTGCTTCTCCGTCGTCCGGAACAGCCCCGCCACCGCCTGGAACGCCTCCGCCGGGTTCAGCTGCAGGATAAATAATAGCGTCACAAAAATCAGCACCACATATATAATAATTGCCGCGCCCGGGTTCAGAATCTGCACCATGAAACCATTCAGCCACTCCCCCACCATACCGCCATTCGGATGCGCCTCGCCCACCGTCGACAGCCCGAAGACTCCCGCCCCCCAGAGAATCATCAAGATCGACGCCATCCACATCACCGGCGGCAACCGGTTATTATCACTTCGGAAAATACTCACCGACAACCACGCCAGCAGCGCCGGCAAGAGATACCGCGCCCGGCCAATCCACTCGTTCATAATGTTATCCGTCGTATTCAAGAGGTCCCCACCGTCCCCCATCCAAGAGAAAATCAAAACCACCGCCACCAGCAGCATCAAAATCGCCACAATCTGCCGCCAGAAACCTCCCGGCAGTTCATAAGCTGGCGCCGCCTTCGCGCTCCGCTTCCGTCCCTTCCCCGATTTCGTCGAGCGTTTAGCTGTAGATGACCCTGTTTTTTTTGACCTCGTCTTTGCCATATCTTCATTGTACCATACTTTCAGATCGCCTTCACATTTTCCGTCGTGCTTCCCCGCCCCACTATCTCATTTACACCTCTCCTCTTCTCGCACTTGATATTTTACAACTTTTATGATACAATTATAGAGTAGGTTTACCCTAAGAATCTTAATAGGAGTTGATTTTATGTCCCAGTCCACACCCCCGCGCTACCGCGAAGTCCACCTCTCCGAAATTTCCCAGCTCTATGCTCCCCACCCGGTCTTCGACAACGGTGCCAGCTATACGATCCAGCCCGTCAGCCCCAGTGACGGCCCGATCATCCTGGAAATCCCGAAGTTGCTCCCGGTCGACTCGCACAATCGCCCCATCGACCTCACCAAGACCATCACCGTTCCCACCGACCTGATCGGCAATCTCTTCGGCATCAGCCTTGAGCGCCCCGTCGAAGCACGCCTCGGCCGCTTCGTGCCTAATTCGCACGCTGCTCCCGCCGTCGCCCCTTACGCCGGCAAGCTCATCCTGCAGGACGAAGACCCCAACACTGTTGAGCTCATTCTCCGCCGCACCGTCCCCAATATCCAGTGGGGCCAGATCGATCCGCCCGACTTCCCCGCCGACGTCCAGCGCTGCATCGTCGCCCACAGCCACTACTCCACCAGCTGGGGTCACTACACCGACTTCTGGATCCTGGACTGCAAGCCCGTTCTGGACGGCCTCATCGCCTACTGCAGCGCCCACTTCCCCCAGCACACCTGAGGTACCCGCCCCCACCCACTTCACTACCTCAACCAATCATCTCACCACCTCAACATCAATCAACCTCAACCCAAATCCCCCAGCACTAGCTGGGGGATTTCTTTCATTAGTCATGGCGGAAGCGAGAGGAAGAGCAAATCCGCGCCGTCGTGCTTCGCACCGGGCGGATAACGAACCTACCTCGCACAAAGAGGATTCGTCCATCGTAGGAAACGAGCAAAAAGAAAACTCGTTTTCTTTTTCGAAGTGACGCCCGATGGAAGAGAATCCTCGTTCTCCGAAGGAGAACTAATTAAAAATAATCCCTTACGGGATTTATTTTTAATTAATCGCTTTCTGGCGGAAGCGAGAGGATTCGAACCTCCGAGACATTTCTGCCCACACGATTTCGAGTCGTGCGCCTTCAACCACTCGGCCACGCTTCCTCTCCTATCATACCACAAATCCCCTCTCTTGAGAATACCGCCACCTTCTAACTGTCCAACTTGTCCAAACCATAAGTTTTATTTTGACAAAATACCGAAACTGTGCTACAATAGACAGATGGGGACCTTTCACGTCTGTCTATAGAGATCAAAGCGCCCCGGTACATTTTAAGGAGGAGATTCCATGTTCCGCGACTTTACCAAAGCCGAAATCCAGCACCTCTACCGCCTCTCCCGCAGCGTCACCGAAACCACCGAAGGTTTCGCCATCGCTCCCTACAGCCCTACTGAAGGCAAAGAAATCCTGATCATTCCCCGCCAGATTCCCCTCGTGCCCGACACCGACGACCCTATCGACCTGACTACGCCTTTCTGCAGCGACCGTGTCTCTGAATTGCTCCACGCTTTGCGTGTTGACGATATCTACCTGAAAGACACCTACGCCGCCGCGCTGCGTTTCGGCTCGCACTGGACCCGCAATCGGCGCTCTTACTTCCAGATCAAGGATCCCCTGCACGCCAGCGCGATGCAAGTCCTGTTCCTGCAGGAAAAGCCCGAGCTGAACAGCGGTTGGATGGACCTGTCCAGCAACGCCGAGGAGCAACTCACCCGCATCGCCAGCTATTCCTACCGCAAGCCCTGCCCCAACTCCATGGTGCTGCACGGCTTCATCATCTACTGCGATCACGACAGCGAACCGCTCCAGCAGGAGTGCAGCCACGAGTGGCGCAGCTTCTACAAGTAACCTCCTCCCACCCCCGACCCAGTCGGGGGTATTTTCTTGCCGCCAACCCGGGGGAGGTGACAAGTAGTTGGGCAAACTATGGAGTAACCACAATGACAGGTCTCACTTCTACAATCTGCAAAAATGCCGCCACCTATACAACTGGAAAGCTTTTGGATTCTGGTAGTGGACGCGGTAATAAATCTTACTGGGTTACCAAGTTCAAAGACGGAAACTGTTGGATGACTCAGAATCTCGACTATGATGATCCGAATAGTACTAAAGTTACCGGGACTACACCGAGTGGCTGGACGAGTACTGCGGCAAGTTATCGCGCATATTATGACCCAGGAAATAGCGTAATCACAGAACCCACATTAAAAGCAATCAATTCGGAGCCGGACGCCTGGACGCCAACTGACAACGAGAACTTTATTACGACAACTCAGTATGTTGGTACGGATGCTCAGACAATTTGTACCAAAACCGCTAACACATTAGCTGCACCAGTAAGTAGTCCATCACAGTGCAAAATTTATTCTAGTGCCTATTATGACAAAAATGCTCCAGAGCATGCTTACGCTGGTAATTACTACAGTTTCCAATCCGCTACGAATGGCACCGGCAGTAGTACTTCAAGCGTTTGCCCCAGTGGTTGGAAAATACCGATTAGTAATACGACGGCTAGCGGTTCTTTTGGTGGATTGGTTAATGCCGAAGGTATTACGAATGATAGCAATGGGTGGATTAAAATACAAAGTGCCCCCTACTATTTTGCAGCTGGTGGGGGCGTCTGGTCCGGCGGCCTGCAGGGCGCCGGCGGCGAAGGCTGGTACTGGTCCTCTACAGCCAGCAGTAGCGCCAGCGCGTACGTCCTGTACTTCGCCTCTAGTAGCGTTTACCCGTCCAATACTAACGCTCGTCACGCCGGCCAACCCGTCCGCTGTCTCGTGCAGGGATCCTAAGGAGTAAAGTTGTAGAGAGGAGGAGCGAAAGAAAGTAATATATTACTATATATACTTATCTCTCTACTCCTCCTTCTGTCTTTCTTCTTATTTAGTAGGTACTATACTAAAGTCTTATTAATCAGCCTAATATACTACTCACTCGGCACAATACATCTTACATTCATAGCAACATAGCGCCAGTGCCCATTTGATGGGCGTACTTCGCCACTATAAAAGAAAAGACTATACGCGTGATTATCACTCGCATTCGATGTAGACGACCAATAATTACCTCTACTTGCATCTCCCGGATTTCCATCAGTGCCTCCATACTGAAAATAATATGGAGCAGCGAGAAGTTCGCTTCCTTTAGTCATGCCATTTGTTAAAGCTAAATATTGAGCATATGTTGGCAAACCCCAATTTCCTCCTAAATGCTTGCAAACCTTAGCCGCATTACTACCTGTAATGAGAGTACCTTCCCCGGTTTCCGAACCAGTATTGACATAATATCCACCATAAGTAGCATTTTCATACGATCTCCCTGTTTCATTGTTTAGATTCTGCGTCATCCAACATGCATGATCTTTTTGCAACTTTGTTACACGATAGCTTCTACCACCATTACCAACACTTGTGTCTTTAAGTGTATTTGTGGTGCCATCATCCGTATCACGACAAACCTCTTTGGTCAGTTCATTCATATCCACAATATTTTTCAACGTACTTACCTCTGCCAAACAACGAATCGGACGCCCAATATAACGAAAGGCGCTAGTAGACGTATTGATATTACTTGTAGTAAAACTTAATATTTCAGCGCTTGCATTACTATTAGCAATAGAAGACCAATAATAACCAGTACTGCCAACCTGATTAATATTGCCAGAATCTACGCCCCCACTATATTGAAAATAGTATGGAGCCCTATTCAATAAACTACCAACATTCCCAATTTCACCAGCACTTTGCAACATACTAAACGATCCGCCCTTAGCATCGCTACTAGTCGGTAATTGCCAGCCAGCAGGACAAACACTAGCTTCAGCCTTCCCCGTCTCGCTCGGAGCAGTACCAGCCGTCGCAGCGGCATAACTATAATAGTTACCAATTAACAAATGTTTATCTGTCGACGTAAGAGCATTCGTTAATTTTCCATCATCTAGAAACTTTTTTCCTGGATCCCAATATTGCAATAAAGCTGCATCTATTTGCCATGCATCTTTAGCAGGACCGCCATTGTCTCCATTCGTATCAGTAACTTTTACAAACGTATTACGTTCTGAAACATCTAAGGCCATATCATCTTTTGGGCTATAGTCCAAATTCTGCGTCATCCAGCAGTTACCATCTTTGAGCTTAGCTACCCAATAAACCTTGCCATCACGAGCATCCTTTAACTGCCCTTCCACTTCACCGTTCGTAATATCGACAGCTCTACATAAAGCCGGAGTCAACTCTTGCATTGTCTCTACCCCACCAAATCCGAGGCTAACAACTTCTTCCGGATTCACCGCCACACTCACCAACACATTCGACCGATAATGATCCGCTCTCGTATTGTTCCCAAACTTCGCCGCAAACGCCAGTGTGAAATCCTTCCCGCTCACCGCTTCGTCCTTCGTCTTCTGTGTGTAAGCTGGCGCTGTCGCACCTTGTCCATTCTCCGGCACCGTACTGTAAGCCAATCCCTCCAGACCGGTTGCCTCGACTGCGCCTTCCGCCAACGCATATCCCCAACTATCATCAGTAAAAGCACTCGTCGCTACATTGCTCCCCACCCCCCTAATCTCTGCTCCCGTCGTTTCACCGACTAGACTCCCCGTCGCATCTTCCGTCGCCTGCACCACGATATTATATGTATCGACTTTCTTCGCCGTTACGCTCAACCCCGTGCTAATATAATTCACCACTCCCGCCATAGATGGCTTCGTCAAAGTTGACTGTGTCACCGTTAATTCTACACTTGTCTCATCCACAGTATCATCTCCCCCACCTGGATTCGTGGCTTCACCAATCGAAGCCGCAAAAGTCTGACCACTTACGCCTAGTGGATTGATCATGAGTCCCGTTACAAGAAGTAGCCCAGATGCGCAGATTAGAGGAATACTAGAACTCAAATATCTAAACCTATTACTATGAAGATGTTTATACTTTGATATTCTTTTGCGCATCTGGGCCTCCTTTGTATTGTTGTTTCACCCGGGGGCCACTATAAGCATTTATCTGGAACTACCTTGTATTCGAAGCATTATATAAGTAATAGAGGTACTAATACTACAGCGTTCCTAACAAAAACGACACCGCGAGCGGTGTCTAAACCTTTCATACGGCCATTAGCCACGATGTGTGTCTACGTCCATACGACTCACGGTGTCGTCTCCAACGTAGATCAAACAGTAGCCAATTCCGTAAAAACGAAAAACGACCGTATTTATGAAAAGTTTAGACACTTCCATTATACCATATTTTCCGCCCGCGCAAGCATATTGCGCCCGTCCATCACATGCGGGCAATTTCGGTCTTGCTTTAGTTATTAATCGATGCTAGAATGGAGTTAAAGAATTATGTTTACTTTCGCCTGTTTCTGGCGAAAGTAATTTTTATCTGAAGCAAATTGATCCAGATAGTAAAGCGTTTCAAATGAAGACGTATTACCATAAAACTACCACTCCTTTCTCCCTTGTTAAAAATTACTTAGGTAAGATCTACTTTTTGCCCGCACCCGGAGTGTAGCATAAAACACTATCAACTACCAAACATAAACACGTTATTTCTAGTCTTTTCTGCACAGATATTGCAAAAACAGATGCATTACCACTTTAAGGACAAACAGTATAGCATATTTTGCAAGTGAGTTACAAACATAAGTATAATCAACCAGTACCTACTAAATAAGAAGAAAGACAGAAGGAGGAGTAGAGAGATAAGTATATATAGTAATATATACTATATTACTCTCTTGCTCCTCTTTTGTACTCTTACTTCCTAGGATCCCTGCACGAGACAGCGGACGGAGAAGCCGTAGTAGCGATAGTCGTTGAAGGACGGGCTAACGCCACTAGAGTTGAAGTACAGGTAGTACGCGCGGCTGCCATCGCGGGCAGTAGAGGACCAGTAAAAGCCGTCGCTGCCGGCGGCGTACAGCTCGCCGGAACCGACGTACCCACCATAAATAAAGTAATATGGAGCCTTTACGATATCAGCCGCACTTACATTATTTAGTAAATTTGCGAACTGTCCAACCTGCGTCGTGCTAGAACCACTCGGATCCAAGCCTGCCGATGGCAATTTCCATCCGTAAGGGCACACATCACTAATTGCCGCCTGCCAAGAGCAATAATTACCTACGAGTAAGTGACTATCACTCACTGCACTACCGTTTACTCCTACCATACCTGGATCATAATAAGCTTGGAAAGAATTACTCGTGTCCGTCCATCCACTGACCGCACTTATCTTAGTTCCTCCACCATCGTAGTCCAAATTTTGTACCATCCAGCAGTTGCTATCCTTGAGTTTAGCTACCCAATAGCTTTT
This sequence comes from uncultured Candidatus Saccharibacteria bacterium, assembly GCA_964618675.1. Lineage (GTDB taxonomy): Bacteria > Patescibacteriota > Saccharimonadia > Saccharimonadales > Saccharimonadaceae > Nanosyncoccus. Next base: position 31,895 of record CAZUBN010000009.1, read on the forward strand.
TCCATCCCTACTGTCAATGAGTTGTTTCGTATCACCCATCTTCGCATCATAGCAAACCTGACTATTCATCTCTTGCATATCTGTAATACCACTGAATATCCCTGTCACCTCCCCCGGGTTGGCATCGGACAATTTTTACCCCTTTATGCGTTTATTTAATGATAATAACAGGGGCAAGTATAAACACAAAGTGGACAAAAACTATCAAAATTGTCCGGTTTTGCAAACGCTGACTTCTCCCAAGAATCTAAAGAATTTCTACTTTCGAAATCATTTTACGGCTGGAGCGGGTCCGATTCTTTAGATGAGGAGAGCTCCACCGGATTGAGAAAGTAGGAAATTTTTAGATCCCTAGTAGTCCCCTACTCCAGCACCTTGCACACCACCGCCGTCATCAACCCCTTCTCCCGCGGTTCACTCTCCGCAATCATCAGCGTCAACGCCACCAGCGCCCGGTCCGAAATCTTCGCCTCCCCACCTTCCGTCATCTGATAATCATTCATCGTCAAAAACACCATGAACATCAGCGCCGCAATCCGCTTATTCCCATCGAAAAACGGATGATCCTTAATAATGAAATACAGCAAATTCGCCGCCTTCTCCCCCACGGTCGGATACATGTCCTCGCCAGCGAAGCTCTGGTAAATCGTCCGCAAAATCCCCTCGAACTCATCCCCCCGCGGCCGCCCAAACATCTCGTTACCGCTCGCCACCACCTCGCGCAGCTGCCCAATCATCTCCATACAATCCCCCGCCTCCAGCATCTTACGCGGCTTCGTGTTGTCCTTCAGCCGCACAAAACCCTCATCGTACTCCTTCAGCGTCCGGAAAGTCTGCGCATACCGCGTAATCACCTCCAGCACCCCCTTCGCCTCCCCCTCCACGAAATCCGTCCGCGCCATCAGCCGTTTCACGATGCCAAGCGCCCCACTCACCTCTTGCAGCTGTTTCGCCGACAGCTCCCCCAGCCGCCGCTCATTCAGCGCCACCCCCTCCGTAATATATTTACGCAGCACATTCGTCGCCCAAATCCGGAAATCCGTCGCCTTCCGCGAGTTCACCCGATACCCCACCGAAATAATCGCATCCAGATTATAAACTTTCACCGTGCGCGTCACCTCCCGCTCCCCCTCCACGGCAACTTGTAAATTTTTCTTACAAGTTCGTTCTTCCTCTAGCTCGCCCTCTTTATAAATCCGTTGCAAGTGCAAAGTAATATTCTGCGGCGTCACGTCAAACAAGTCCGCTATCTGCGCCTGCGTCGCCCACAGCGTCTCCTCCCCCTCCTTCAGACTAAACCGCACGTTCTTCCCGCCAGTTTCGTAGATCATCATTTGCTTGTCCATTTTACCTCCGTTCTGCTTTTCGGCGAGTCAGTCGCGTATCTAAGCGGTGTTATTAGTACTTCCATCATAGCAAATTATATCTGGCAACGCAACCTCCAACTTGTATCTTCCATACAAGTTCCCCCACCACACCGCAAATTATGCTACCCAAACCAACACGAAAGTTGGCACAAAAATCCCTTTAGCTGTTGTTGACGAAAATAAAATAACGGCCTAATATAGACAAGCCGTTATCTTCCTAAGTCTCTAAAACTCCCTCTTTCGTAAATCGTTTTACGGCTGGAGCAGTTCCGAATCACGGCCCCGTAAGGGGATTCGATTCGGAGAGCTCCACCGGATTGAGAAAGAGGAATTTTAGAGATTAGCAGAAAACTCCGCAACTATTTTATCCGCATCTCGTCAGCAAAATAGTAAAGGGATTTATTGTTCTACACCCTTCATCGTCAAACTGAGTCTCCCCTTATCATCAATCGCCGTCAGCTTCACACGCACCTTCTGCCCCATCTTCAGTATATCGGTCACATTCGCCACCCGCTTATCCGACAGTTGCGAAATATGCAACATCCCGTCCACCCCCGGCATGATATTCACGAACGCCCCGAAATCCTTAATCGTCACCACCGTACCATCGTAAATCTTCCCGACTTCCGGCTCCTCGACTAGCGACTTGATCCACGCCACCGCTTTGTCGATACTCTCGGCACTATTGCCAGCCACGGTCACCAGCCCCGAATCGTCGATATCCACCATCGCGCCGGTCTCACTAGTAATCTTGTTAATCATCTCGCCACCCTTACCGATGATCGCGCCGATCTTATCCGGGTTCACCATGATCTTCTCAATTCTCGGCGCATACTCCGACAGCTTCTCGCGCGGAGCCGCAATCACACTCAACATGTGGTCCAGGATAAACATCCGCCCCTCGTGTGACTGCATAATCGCTTTTTCCAGGATGTCCACCGGCAAACCGTGCACCTTCATATCCATCTGCAACGCCGTCACACCCTCGGTCGTACCCGTCACCTTGAAATCCATATGCCCCGCGAAATCCTCCGCATCCATCAAATCCGTCAAGACGTAAGCTTTATCAATATCTTCCGCCGTAATGTCCGCCACGTTCTCCACGTCCATAATCAAGCCCATCGCCACCCCGCTCACTGGCCGCTTCAGCGGTACGCCCGCATCCATCAACGCCATACAGCTCGAGCAAGTCGCCGCCATCGAGGTCGAACCGTTCTGCGACATAATCTCTGTCACGCTCCGAATCGCGTACGGGAAGTCTTCCTCACTTGGCAACACCGGCAATAGCGCCCGCTCCGCCAAATAACCATGGCCGACCTCGCGCCGACCCGGCGCCCCAATCCGCCCTGGCTCGCCCACCGTATAGGACGGCGCATTATAATGATGCATATACCGTCGCTTACCATCGGTCACTTCCATCGTGTCCACCACCTGCGCGAACGACAATGGCGCCAAAGTCACCGCGTTCAACGCCTGCGTCAACCCGCGTGTAAAGATCGCCGACCCGTGCACCCGTGGCAACACTCCCACCTGCGAAGACAGTGGCCGCACCTCGGTCAGCTTCCGCCCATCCGGACGCACCCCGTCCTCGATAATCCCCCGCCGCACTTCGTTAAACACCGCCTTCTCAAACGCTTCATCATACAATTTCTGCAAGCGCGCTTCGTAGTCCGCCTGCTTCTCTTCCTCAGTCTCGCCTTCACCATACTTCTGCGCGAGCTCCGCGTCCATCGCCTCACGCAGCTGGTCAATCTTCTCCTGCCGTTCAATCACATTGCCACGCACCTCCGACAGCTTCCCTGCCGACCACGCGTTCACGACTTCTTGCGCCGCCAATTCTTCTTCCGAATAATGCATCTCGCAGTCCACCGGCTCAATCCCCGCCAAATCGCGCAGCTCTCTCTGGAGATCCAGTGCCGGCTGGACATTCTTCACCGCCCAGTGCATCGCCTCGATGATCATCGCCTCTGGCACTTCATCCGCCCCCGCCTCGACCATCATCACCTTGCTATCTTTACAAGCCACCACGAGATCTAGGGTCGACTTCTCCCGCTCTTCCGCGGTCAAGAACGCCTTGAACTCTCCGTTCACCCGTCCAATGCGCAGCCCTGCCACCGGCCCGTCAAACGGCACGCCCGCCAGCATCAAAGCACTCGACGCCGCCAGCATCCCAATCACATCCGGTCGGAAGCTCGGGTCCATCGACAATACCGTCGCCACCACCTGGATTTCCATCCGACAATTCTTCGGAAACAGCGGACGAATCGGCCGGTCAATCAAACGCCCGATCAGAATCGCCTCATCCGCCGGCTTCCCTTCGCGCTTGATAAACTTTGATCCACTAATCTTCCCCGCCGCATAGAACTTCTCTTCGTAATCCACCGTCAGCGGGAAGAAATCCTGCTCCACCGGCTTCTTACCAGTCACCACCGTACCCAGCACTACCGTATCGCCGTAGCGCACCAGCACACTCGCCGTGCTCCGGAACCCCACACGGTTAATCTCTAGCGACAGCTTCCGTCCCAGCCATTCCGTTTCCACCCGCGTCAACTGCTTGCCACTTGGATTAATAATCTCCATATAATATATGTCCTTCCTTGGGAAAACATCAGATACCGAACTTCATCCAGTCAATCAGCTACGCGCTTTAACAACTTACGCCCGCACCCGCCAAATCCGCCACCCCGACATGAAATTTCGTATCTGCGGTCTTCCCAATGTTAAATACTGTCCTATCTATTATACCACACCCATCCACCTAAAATCTACGTCCAACGTACCCTAATGCAAGAACCCTTTCTTCTCACTTAGATAGTACTAGGAAAGTTTGAAGCACGGAATGAGACGTACTTTGATGTACGGCGAATGAGTACTGGAGAACTTGACGACGTAGTATCATGCGAGAAGAAAGGCCTCCATCGGCCACAAAAAATAGCAACAAAAAACTCCCCAACGGGAGTTTTTTCTGCTATTTCCTAAGCCCAAGCTCAGCAATGGTCTTCTTATACAGATCAAAATCTGTCCGCTCAAGGTATTTCAGCAACTTCTTGCGCTGCCCCACCATCTGCATCAAACCACGCTTCGCCATGAAATCGTGCTTGTTCTCCTTGACGTGCTCAGTCACTTCCTTAATGCGCTCCGTCAAAATCGAAACTTGCACCTCTGGTGAACCCACATCACTTTTACTGCGCGCCAGCTTGCTGATCGCCTTAGCTTTATTCTCTCTTGTAATCATATGACCCTAATTATAGCACATCTCTCTAGAAACGACAATACTTTTCTCCGACTTCCCTATTCTTTCGGCTCGTAATTTGCAATCCCCTCCGCAATCGCCGCCGGCCCCACGTTCAACGCCGTCGCAATCGCCGCCGCACAAGTCATATACGATACCGTACTCTCCCCCGGCAAGAAGCTCGCCACCGTAAACGCCTTCGTTCCGAAGCCCAAGCTCGCCTCCGCCCCCTTCCGATACAATTTGGAAAATTCAATCCTCATATCCGAATCCGACGACGCCCCATAGGTCAGCGTCTCGCTCTTCCCCCGGAAATTCGCAAACTCCGGATAATGCGGATCGTCCCGGTTCAGCACCACCACATCCGGATTCATACGGAAAAGCCCCTCGATCGCGTCGAGATAGACCTTCGCCTCCTCCTCACTCAAATTCCCCGGCAAAAAATCCGTCATCGCCGCCGCATAGATCGGCAAATCATAAAACACCTCCGTATCCAGAGCCTCTGCCGGTGCCGTAATCACCGCATACGTCACCTTCGCCTTCCACGCATCGTTCAAAAACTTGTGCAACACTGTCGCCTTAATCATCCCGTCCGATGCCAAAATCGCCGCCGGCTGACTCGCCGCCCGCAAAATCTCGTGCACGAAATGCGCCACCGTCGCCTTTCCTGTCGTACCAGTAATACAAATTAGGCGCAAATCTCGCGCCGGATGCCCATAATAAGAGGCCAATAGCTTCACCTTCGCCCGCTCAAGCCGGAGCCGCGTCTTACCTCCAGAAAGTTTCGCAGTATTTTTCATACCCCCATTGTATCACAAAATCTCCCCTTGCAACCTCTTTTTGACCTCTTTTTACCCCAAATCTATTCTATTTTAATTTTACCCCTACCCTAAATCGCCAAAATGTGTTACAATGAATACGTTGCGAGCAATCGCAATGCTCATTTTCATTGTCAAGTGGATGTCTCTTACTTTGTAATTGGCATCCACACATGGAAATATATTAACTAATGTGTACTCGTAGCTCAGCTGGCTTGTCCGAGGTGCTTTGCACCGAGTCAGGTCAAAGATCGCGTTTGCTTGCTTGGCAAGCAGACCTCATCCAGCTACAGGTCACCATTCCATCAGTATGTGCCCGTAGCTCAGCTGGATAGAGCGTTTGCTTGCGGAGCAAAAGGTCGTAGGTTCGAATCCTGTCGGGCATACCATATAATAAAAATAAGACCCTAAAGGGTCTTCTTTTTATTATATGTGCCCAGACAGGAACAGAACCTCTTTAGAGGTTCGCTCATCGTAGGAAACGAGCAAAAAGAAAACTTGTTTTCTTTTTCGAGGCGACGCCCGATGAATAAGGCTTACGCAGTAAGCCGCTTCCTGTCGGGCGCATCTTCCCATCAGCTACTATTCCTATCGAACGTCTTCCCACTTCGCATCACCCATTCCTGTCGAACGCATCTCCACTTCACAGCACTCTCAATTCTCAAAGTATTTTCCAATCACAAAGTATCTTGACATTCTCACAGCAACCTGCTAAACTCAAAGTAATATATATTTAAGGATTTTATGCAACCCAATAGCACTACCACCACTCTATCGAAAGGCCTCCAGATCACCTTGCCCAGTTTCGCGCGCAAGGCCCTTGGTCTCGAGGCTGGCGACAGTATCAATATCACCACGCATGACAACCAAATTGTTATCACCAAGGCTCGCTCACTCGACGAGCAGATCGACGCAATGATTGCTGGCTTCGACAAGATTAACGCCGAATCCGACAAGCATCTCACCCCGGAACAATTAGCACTTAATCAAAAAATGGCCGGATGGACCGTAAACCAATATCATGAATATTTTGACAACACTCCAGAACATCAAGCTTACCTTAAGGAGAAATATGGCATTTAAGACTCACGAATCCCTTGACACAAATCTAATTCTCAGGCTTATGCTCGGCGACATCCCCGAGCAACGCGAGAAAGTTCGCGAGCTCTTACGACGTCCCGGCGTAGAGTATCATATTTCCGATCTTGCCATCACTGAGGCAGTTTACGTCATGCAATCGAATGGCAAGTCGCGTTCCACCATTGTCAGCTTACTACGACAACTTTTCAAAACGCTCAATATCAATGCAAATTTTGCCCTGCTCACGCAAGTTTTCCCTCTCTATCTCAATTATCCCCACCTCTCCTTCAACGATTGTTGCCTCTCCGTCTACGCCGCCCTCAATGAGTCCGAGCCGCTGTGGACCTTCGACCGCAACCTCGCCAAACAATCCCCCACCGCCAAGCTCCTCGCCTAGTCTTCCTCCTCCCACTCCTCCGATTTCTCGGACTCCTGCCCCTCCCATTTCTCGCACTCCTCCCACTCCTCCACCATCTCCAGCTCTTCCTCGACTTCTCCCTTTTCCACCCCCTTCACCAATTCCTTATGTCCCACCAACGCCGCGAAAGGCGCGAACTGCGCTGCCCGCTCCTCTAAACTCATCGGCGCATGCACCCTTGACACATGCCTCGGCAAATCCAACATATCATCGTAGACACTATTACTCATGCTCGATGCCCTCCAATCTGCGCATTTCGTTTCCGCCCCGTCGCCCCCTCCTCGAAATTCGTCCCCCTGAGGATCGCATTCTTCCCATACTTCTCCCGGATTGCCAATACCGCCTCCTGCATCCGCACTTCCCGCTCTCGGCGCGCTTCGTCCACTTTCGCTCGCTGCTCCACCTCCGCATAATCCACGAAGAGTTCCATCTGCTCCAGCTCACGCCCCTCCACCCGCGCCGCCTCTACCTGGCTCACTTCCATCAAATTCCCCACCGTCAAGTTCAGCCTCCGCACCATCAGCTCCGGATTCACATAAGTATCATACAACCGCAAGAACCCTTCCCTTAGCTCACTCGTCGCCGCCGTCTTTCTCGGCAAACGTAGCGTCCCGTGCGCCGACTTCGGCACCGTCCTGCCGTACCAATCCTGCTTCACTTCCCCAGTATAATCATCTCTCCCCTCTAGGCTCACCCGATCATAACTCACATGCAGCACCAGCTGATCCGTCATCAGCCCCTTCCGCACCAAATCCAGCGCCTGTCCCTCCGCCATCTCCTTCACAATCGTTCGCGCTTTCTGATAATCGTACGGGCAACTCAGCACCTGCCCCGCGCTCAAACTCCGGTTCATCGGCCGGTAATTTTTCACGGCCGCCATCGTCGTCGGTTCCCAACCCCAGCTATGGTCAATTAGTAATTCCGCATTCACCCCCAGCATCCGGTACAGCACATCCTCATCCACCAGCGAACACCGCGCCACATCCCCCATCGTCCAGAGCCCCCGCTCCGCCAACCTCCGCGCAATCCCCGGCCCTACCCGCCAAAAGTCCGTAATCGGCTCATGCGCCCACAGCTCCTCTCGGTACTTCCGTTCATCCAGCTCGGCAATCCTCGCCCCGTGTTCGTTCGGCACCGCATGCTTCGCCATGATATCCATCGCCACCTTCGCCAGATACATATTCGTCCCAATCCCCGCCGTCGCCGTGATTCCCGTCCGCTCATAAACCGTCCGCACCATTTCCGTCACAATCTCCTCCGGCGTCATCCGATACATTTTGAGATAATGCGTCAAATCGCAAAACACCTCATCCACCGAATATGCAAAAATATCCTCCGGCGCCACGAAGCCTAAATACACCCCATAAATCCGCGCACTGTAATCCAAGTAATATTGCATCCGCGGCTTCGCTATGAGGAGGTCCAGCGCCAGTTGCGGATTCGCCGCCAATTCTTTCGCATCACACGATTTCCCCACCAAACGCCCGCCCGGCGCCCGTCTTTGCCGCTCCGCATTAATCTGTTTCACCTTCTGCAGCACTTCAAACAATCTCGCCCTTCCCGGCAAACCATACTGCTTCAGCGACGGCGAAATCGCCAAACAAATCGTCTTCTCCGTCCGCGTCACATCCGCCACCACCAAATTCGTCGTCAATGGATCCAGCCCCCGCTCATGGCACTCCACCGACGCATAAAACGCCTTCAGGTCAATCGCCGCAAACACCTTCCCGTCATCGCTCTTCATACCTCTATTATACCAAGTCTTCCTATCTTTAATTTTTTCTGCTATAATATACTTATGGTTAAGAGGTTAAAAACACGTAGCAAAAGTTCTAAATCCACCCCGGCTGGAGCGCTTCCCGCCACTACCAAAGCTCAGAAGCAAAACCAGCTCATCGCCTACTTCGCTACCGATCAAGGCCTCGCCGTCCTCGCCGCGCCCGACCTCACCGTTTCTGACCTCGAGCGCCAGGACTTTCTCAACGCTCTCCGCAACGACAAAATCACCCCCGACCGCCTCGCCACTTTCCTCCGCGCCGTTCCCCTCCCTGATTTTAGCTCCCAGACCGTCCTCGACCAGGCTTTCCAGCGCATTGCCAAAGACCCTCGTACTAAGCAAATCCTCGCCGTCGCCAGTGGCTACAATGCCAAGAACTGGGAAGAAGTCGACGCCTTCGCGATTCGTCATCTTGTTGGCACTCCCAGCCGTCGCCAGCCCGATTACCGCACACCAGTCGATTTTGTGAGTTTTCGCAACGCCTTCCTCGAAGACATCCGCTCGCAAGCCACACCCGAGCAATTACAAGAATACGAGACTGCTTTCGACACCTTCGAATCCATCGTCTATGGCGACCGTTTCACTTATTACGACATTTTCCGCACCTTCCTCCGCAAAGTCAAGGGCGACACTACCAACCCTTCCGACACTGCCGACGCCACCTCTAACAAGCCCGCCACCAACGCCACTTCAAGCTCTAACCCCACCTCCACATCAGCGCAAACTACGACGCCCGCTTCTAGTACCGACACTCCTAACTCTCCGACCACCGAACACCCTACTACCGCCCCTTCCTCACACGGCACTACTTTACCAGTTCCCCCCGCTACCGCCCAGATTAACGGTCTCTCCTCCGTTCCCGCTGCGCACCGCGACGCCATTCTCAGCCGCGCCGCCATCGAAGGTGACCCGTGGCGCCAAGACGGCCAAGAGTACCGTCTCTCCGTGCAGAACCTCGCCAGCGCTGGCCTCGCCCCCACTTACGAGCTCAGCCTCGGTTCTACTCTCATCGCCTTCTCGCCGATTTTCGTGCTCTCCTCTAGCCGCCCCGCCGTCATTGCCTACGTCGTCCAGGGCGACCAGATCAAAGTCCGCGGTTACTACCGCAGCCGCACCGAAGGCATCTGGCATTATCTCCCCGACTACATCCGTGGCGCCCGTGGCGAAGGCCTCGGTTGGTTCGGCGAAGCTTACTCGCCTCGCTCCACCACCTTACCCATCGCCGTCCAGTCCGCCCTCGATCAGCTCTATCAATCTGGCACCACGCTCGACATCACTACGATTAATACCGACTTCCTCCTCGCCAGCACTGCTTTTGCCTACGATTCGCAACAAGCCTACCGTGACGCTTTGGCTCGCGGTCAAATGCGCGGCGATTTCTACCGCGAAGTCGATCATTCCCCGATCAACGCCACCGCCAATTCTCGCAAATCCGCCCCGCAGCTCGTCTCCGTCAATAGCGAAATGCTGCCCGATTTCCAGCGCCGCCTCGGCCAATTCTTCAGCCACTCGTCCTTCACCGGCCCCTTCCAGTGCTACGCTTACGGTTCTTATAATGGTAATTATGCCTGGCTCTTCTGTTGCGACGACCGCGGCCGCAGCTGGGTCGGCTCTATCGACGCCGCCAGTCCTATCACTTCAAGCGGTTGCGCCGCCCACTGGGTCGCTGCCGGCGACATCATGACTCCTCTCTACGAACCCAGCGCCCGCGCCAGTGGTTACGGCGATCCGACCGACGCTCGCCGTGGCTACGTCGGCATGTGGAACACTTACCTCAGCAAAATCCCCCTCATCCAGAGCTTCATCGCCGCCCGCTCCGCCTCATAAATAACCAGCACCGCCAACCCGGGGGAGGTGACAGGTCTAGGCTTTGGCGAAGACCCTGTCCGCATCACAGAAATGCAGGAAATGAACTACTACATTTGCAATAACAACAGGCCCGGAACCACTGGCCAGCTCAAAGATACTCGTGATAATAAAGTTTACTGGGTAACTAAGCTAGCCGATGGCAACTGCTGGATGACTCAGAATTTGGACTACAATGATCCCAATAGTACGAAGGTGAGTGCTCCGAGTGGCT
>CAZUBN010000010.1:0-36055 GCA_964618675.1 uncultured Candidatus Saccharibacteria bacterium
TTTCCAAAACATACATTGAGTCACCAACTTGTACACGCCATACAAGTTCCCACCAATCCTAACAGATTAAAATACTATAATCAAGCACTCTAATTAACGCAAATCCCACCATTAAAAAGGACCCCCGTAGGGGCCCTTTGCATAGAAAGGTGGATAGTACGTTGTCACTCGAACTCTTGCAGGCTATGCTTAGCCCGCGATCTGTCGCCGTCTGTCTCCTCAAGCGACGACCAGAGGCTGATCTCGACTCTTGTACACGTGCCGTTTTCCGATCGTTCTGCCGCCGAGACCACTCTTTGACCAATCCTGGTCCCGCGCATTGTAGGCGAACCGGCTCACTCCGTTACGCGCAGCGCAATCGCCACGCCTTTTCATCATACCCGAGCCGACTCTGCCCGCAGCACCCGCAGGCGCCGCGAAACGCCGCATGTAGACCTGAGAAGCCTCGTGTGCCAGCCTCCGCCGATAAGCCTTGTACTCCACGCGCGTCATCTGTGCCTGCTGGCTGGATGTCAGCTTCAGCATGACGCAGAGCAACACCATTGCGCCGATCAACATCGCCATCGGCGTCAGCAGTACCGCTACACTGAGCAATACTGCGCTCGCCAAGGCCACCACACGTGCCCGCTGGGAAGTATAGTGCATACGCAGACCTCCTCGTGGGGAACATTGCGTCAACCGCGGTCGATCTCCCTTTGTCTCACATTCCGGGATAACCGCCGCTACCGCGAACTTAGCTCCCGCTAGCCGCAGGAACCCTTCACCGTAGCCTCCCTATCGGCTGCCCGAATGGGATTGCTTTGGTACCGCGCTCGACGCGCCTCGTCTCTGGACACTCGCTGTTACCCTCCTTCTTAAAGTACTCCGTCATTGGCGAAAACGACCTCTGACGGGCAAATTCTTCCACGCCCCGCACGACGCCCTTCCACATCTGCATGTCAGCGCGAAGAATATGTTACCAATTTTACCCCACCCGTTTCCCAGTGTCAACCCCTATAATTATTTAATTGGCGTCCGCGGCAAAATGTTCAAACTGTACGCATCCACCGGCTCCACCCCTGACAAAATCTCATAATAAGCCGCCGCTCCCACCATCGCCGCATTGTCTCCCGCATATTTTAATTCTGGAAAATACACCTGGAAATCTTCCGTCGCCACCCCCGACTTCTTCATCCGCTCCGCCCAGCTCCGCGTCTTCTCACGCAAAACTTGATTTGCACTCACACCCCCCGCCACCACCAGCGACTTCACCTCCGGATGCTGCTTCAGCGCCTCTTCCACTTTTTCTACCAAAATTTCACACGCCGTGTCCTGAAACGCTGCTGCAAAGTCAGATTTCTGTTCCTCCGTCAACTTGCCCGCCAACTCATAAGATGGTGTTGTAATCGGCACCCCCAACTCCGCCTGCACCGCTCGTAGCACCGCCGTCTTTAATCCCGAGAACGAAAAATCCAACCCCTCCACCTTCGGATGCGGTAACTTGTAAACTTGAGGATTGCCAATATGGGCGCATCGGGTTATGGAGGGGCCTCCTGGATACGGCAGTCCCAGTATCTTCGCCACCTTATCAAAACATTCTCCCACCGCATCATCCCGCGTCGTCCCAATGATCTCAAACTGATTATGCCCAGGCATATAAATAATCTGGGTATGCCCACCCGAAATCACCAACGCCAACAGCGGAAACTCCGGTACAGTTTTGTCGTTCAAAAAGTCGCATTTATGCTGCTGGGGCATACCATCCGGAGCAGAATCAACGGCGATTTGCGCAACGTTTCCCAGATGAGTCGCTTCCAAATCACGGCCTCGCAGAGGATTCGATTTGGAACGGCTCACCGGTTGCGCAACATGGCGCTGATTCTGCCCAGGAGTCATTAACCAGTTGGCATAAATGTGCGACTTCAAATGATGCACCGCATACAACGGCTTCCGCCAAAGAATCGCCAACATCCGCGCCGTCAACGTTCCAATCAAAAGCGAACCTAACAATCCCGGCGCATACGTTACCGCAATATAATCAATATCATCTTTCGTCAATCTTGCATCATCTAACGCTTTATGGACTACTGGCAAAATCGCTTCCAGGTGCGACCGCGCCGCCACTTCCGGAATCACCCCACCATACACCGCAAAAATATCCACCTGCGACACTACCACATTGCTCAAAATCTCCGCCCCGTCGCCAATCACCGCTGCCGCCGTCTCATCACAAGAACTCTCAATTGCCAAAATCTTCATATATATTATCATACCATATTTTACTCTAATTGACCAGCTCAGCCCGCCAACTTGCTCCACCCACTCGCCTCGCCAACCCCTCATCGCTTCCTACTAGCCACCCACCTAAGTTCACCATCTACTACGCCTCTTCCTTGTTCGGGGCAATAATGTTATAATCAAAATAATGATTTTTATTCGCTAATAAAGGAGGTACACATCCCATGAACAATAACGTTAAATCTTCCACCGCCGCCGGGTTGCTCGGCATTTTCCTCGGCGCTTTCGGCGCCCATGACTGGTACCTCGGCAACACCAAACGGGGAACCATCCACGTCTGTCTCGCCGCTGGCGGCCTCCTCTTGACCATTATCGCCGTCGCTCTCTACAGCCTCTCTGGCGGCATCCCCGTCCTCAACATCATCTTCGGCCTCCTCACCGTCATTGCTTACATCGTCCTCGTCGGCAACGGCATCTGGGGATTCGTCGAGGGTATCATCATCCTCGCCCAAGGCGATGCCGGCCTCTATACCAAAGGTTACAAAGTCGCCAACGCTCAGGTCTACGCCCAGGCCACCGGCATTCCTCAGACTGCTAACGCCAAACATACCAACAACGCCGAGCAAGCTAACAAAACTGAACCAACCGCTAGCACCGAGCAAGCTAACAAAACTGAACAACCTGCCAACGCTGCACCAACCGACCATACTAAGCCAACTGACAAAGCCGAACCAACCAGCCAGCCTACTACCAGTCCAACCACTCCTACCGACCAGCCAGCTTCAACTAATCCAACTGACCCTACCAAACCTACCGACCAGCCAACCCCAACCGCTAATCCTGCCACCACACCATCCCTTGATAAAACCCAAATCGCCACCGAGCCCACCGTTACCCAGCCTATAGCTCAAACTGAATCTACCCCAACTGCCTCTGCTCCTACCGCTCCTTCAGCCACCAGCACCACCCCTTCCAACACACCAGCTGCTCAGCCCACTACCTCTACTCCTAACCCTGAACCCACTCCTGCAACCCCAACCCCAGCTTCCACGACTCCTAACACCGCTACTCCCACCACTCCAGGAACTTCCACCCCTTCCTCTGCCGCTTAGCCTCAGCACTATCTAATCACCCAAAATATGCTCCGCCGGGAGCATATTTTCTTTCGTTTAGGATTGGAACGGCACGAGACAGCGGACGGATAAGCCGCGGTAGCGATTCGTGTTGTTGGACGGGTTAACGCTACTAGAGCGAATATCCAGGAAGTACGCGTTTGTGTCGCTGTTCGCCGTAGAAGACCAGTACCAGCCGTAGCTGCCGGCGTTGTTCAGGGTGCCGGAATTGACGAACCCACCAGCAAAACCTGCGTGGAAAGCAAGGAAGTTCTTTCCATCTAGCCGCCGACCTTAGCCCACCGCTATTACTCACCTCATCGCGGCTCATGAAGGTTGCCGCGGAAGAGAAGAACTTCACAATCCTATCTAGGAGCACTTCGGACAGCGGGAGCTTGACCTCAATCGCACATCGTCGGAGCTCGTGGGAGTTTATCCCCATACTCCCATTATAAGCTTATTTCCGTCCGTCCTTCAATTCTCGCAGCACTTTCCGTGCCACCTTAATATCCTCGAAATCGTGCGGCCCATCCGCCCGCAAAATCGTCTTCTCGTGTCCCTTCCCGAGAATCAGTACAATATCACCCTTCTTCGCCATCTTCAGCGCCTTCCGAATCGCCGTCTCCCGATCCAGCTCTAGGTACAAATCCTTCTCCCGCACCTTGCCAAACTTCTCCGCCCCAATCATAAACTGCTCCGCAATCTTCGCCGGATCCTCATCACGCGAATCATCCTCCGTCACAACCACGATATCACTATATTTACCCAGAATCTCCCCCCGCATCTCCCGCGTACTTTCGTCACGCCGCCCCGCCCCGCCGTGCACTGCAATCACTCTACCCCGCTTCTTCGCCCCTTCTTTTGCATCCGCTGAGCCAGCCTTTGCGCCCGCAGGGGTTAACGACGCAATGCGCGAAAAAGGCAAGCTTTCAAACACTTTCTCGAGTGCATCAGGAGTATGCGCATAATCCACAATCACCTCGAACTCCTGCCCCTCCCGCAACCGATTCATCCGCCCCTCGACTTCATCCAGCGCCGCGATTCCATCTACAATCTCTCGCTCGCTCAAGCCCAACTTCTTACCCACACAAACCGCCGCCAGGGAATTATACACGTTGAACTTACCCGGAATCTGCGTCTTCACCTTCATATCACCACACGAATAACTTACGCCACTTGCCGTTAGCTTTATATCTGTCGCTCGGTACTCACCTTGCTCAATACCGTAAGTCAATATATCATCACGCGAATTACCCGCCTTAGACCCTGACGACGAAATCGCCGAAATAAACCAATCAGCGTTAGGATCATCTGCATTCACCACTCCGTACCGCGCCTGCTCAAACAGCTTCTGCTTCGCCTTGCGATAATTCTCAAACGTCTTATGGTAATCCAAATGTTCATGCGTAATATTCGTAAACACCGCGATTTCGATCGGCACCCCCAGCGTCCGGTACTGCATCAAAGCGTGCGACGTCGTCTCCAGCACCAAATACTCCGCCCCCGCCTCTGCAATCGCTCTCATCCGCTCGTTCAGCACCTCCACCCGCTCCGTAGTCATGTGCTCGTACTGCTTATGCAGCACCGTCGCATCACCCACCCCACCCCAGGCCACTGTGGTAAGCAATCCGCACTTCCTCCCACTCTCATTCAACATTTTCCAAATCATAAACGCCGTCGTCGTCTTCCCATTGGTCCCCGTCACACCAATCACATGCAAATTCTTCGCCGGCCAATGATATTGCCTCCCCGCCCGTTCCGCCTGCAGCCAATGCCACGGCCGCACCAGAGAATTATACCCCGGCACTTTCTCCACTAAATTCTTTAAACTCATAGCTCAATTATACTATAAATGACCCAGCACTTCACGAATTCGCTGGATATCCGCCTGATCCTTCGCTCGCCCGTGCTGCACCTTCCATACCAATTCTTGCTCCAGCCCATTCACCCAAAACCCCTCTATTTTTACCGCTTTCTCCCGCCTAAACGGCCCCACCATCACTTCCACTTTCTCACCAATTTCGTACAAATTCTCATATTTCGGCGATTTCTTCACAGCGAATCTCGCCCGAATTTCCTCAAAGTACTCTTCCGGCATCTTGATGTCAATATCATCCGTCTCCTCCCGAATCCCGTGCAACACCATCGCACCACCCGCCACCACGCAAAACTTCTCCCGGTCCAGCCCCAACTCCGACAATTTCCGCAAATATTCCTGCTTTTTCATCTCACCTCCGTTTGCTTCATTATAGCACAAGCCGACCATCAGTTCTGCGCGCTCGCCTAACCATCTGGCCCTTCCAAACAGCCTCTAGCTGAAAACTAACTTGAACCATTAGCACTCAACTATTGACAGTGCCAAAAATCTGCGTTAATATAGAGGTACGAAAGGAGAACTATGCAATTAAAACCCTTACAAGATCGCGTCGTCGCTCTCAAAGAAGAGCCCCAGACCATGACTAAATCCGGAATTTTACTGGGCGAAGCCAAAGAAGCCCCTTCATACGCCGTAGTCGAATCTGTCGGCCCCGACGTCAAGAACGTCAAAAAAGGCGACAAAATCGTTTACAAGCAGTATTCTACGACCGAGGTCAAAATCGACGACAAAGATTACATCATCCTCAAGGAGGAAGACGTCCTCGCTACTTTATAATCCAACTTGTACACGCTTTACAAGTTCACTCACAGAATTACCTCAGTAATTTTGACATCATAAATCGTTTATTAACAATTAGAATTGTTGGCGCCCTCGGGGTTCGCTAATTTGTCGAGATTGTTTCTCGGCTAAGCTGGGTCAAAAACACAGCCCGTAGGGTTCGTTTTTGAGAGGCTTACCGAATCTCGAAAATAGCGACCCCAACCGCCAACCTATCTATAACTCTAAAAAGGAATTATTATGGCAAAGAAAATCTTCTACGCCGATCAAGCTCGCGACAAAGTCTTAAGCGGCGCTAAACAACTCTACGACGCAGTGAAAGTCACCTTCGGCCCCAAAGGCCAAAACGTCGTCATCGAAAAATCTTACGGCGCTCCTACCATCACCCATGACGGCGTGACCGTCGCAGAAGCTGTCGATCTCGGCAGCACCGACGACAACCTCGGCGAACAAATCGGTGCCAAGCTCATCAAATCTGCCGCCCAGAAGCTCAACAAAGTCGCGGGCGACGGCACCACTACTGTCACCGTCCTTACTTATAACATTCTCAATGAAGCCAACAAGCTCATCGCTGCCGGCGTCAATCCTATGGAGCTACGCAAGGGTATCGAAGCTGCCGGTGCCGAAATCATCAAAGGCATCGAGCAATCCGCCGAGCAAATCGCCGGTGACGACAAGAAAGTCGCCGAAGTCGCCTCCATCTCCGCTGGCGACCCAGAAATCGGCCAACTCATCGCCGACGTCATTAGCAAAATCGGCAAAGACGGCGTCGTCACCGTCGAGCAGGGCCAAGGTCTCGAAATGGAGCAGGAAATCGTCGAAGGTTTCACCTATGACAAAGGTTTCTCCTCTCCATTCTTCGTCACCGACGTTAACCGTCAAGAAGCCGTCTTCGACAAACCGCTCATCCTAGTCACCGACAAAAAGATCTCCAGCGCCCAAGAGCTCATTCCGATTCTCGAGCAATGCGCTCAAGCCGGCCGCAAGGATCTCGTCATCATCGCTGAAGAAGTCGAAGGCGAAGCTCTCTCTGTCCTCGTCCTCAACAAGCTCAAAGGCGTCTTCAACACTCTCGTCCTCAAGGCTCCTTCTTTCGGTGATCGCCGCAAAGACATCATGGAAGATATCGCCATTCTCACCGACGCCACCGTCGTTTCTACCGACAAGGGCATGAAGCTCGAAGAGTGCGGTATGGAAGTTCTCGGTACCTGTGGTAAAGTCATCGCTACCAAAGACGAGACCACCATTATTAAAGGCGCTGGCAATAAACAGGCTGTCGCCGATCGCATTGAGCTCATTCAGTCTCAAGCCAAGATTGAGAAATCCGACTACGCCCGTGAGGAATTAGAGAAGCGCGCTGCTGCTCTCCTCGGCAAAGTCGCCGTCATCAAAGTCGGTGGCGCTAGCGAAACCGAAATCGACGAGAAGAAATTCCGTGTCGACGACGCCGTGGCCGCTACCAAAGCCGCCCTCGCCGAAGGCATCGTCACCGGTGGTGGTGTCACTCTCGTGGAACTTTCTAACCGGCTCAAAGACGACACCGACGGTGCGAAAATTGTCAAACGCGCCCTCAAGGCTCCGTTCATTCACATCATGGAAAATGCCGGCCTCAATAGCCAAGCCCTCCTCGCCGAAGTCGAGAAAGCTAAATCTGGCCAGGGAATCAACGTCATGCAGCCAGAAAAGGGTCTCATCGACCTCAAGAAAGCTGGCGTCATCGATCCGGCGAAGGTTACTAAGGAAGCTGTCCAGAGCGCAACCAGCATCGCTGCCACCGCTATCACCATGGGCGCTCTCATCGTCGACCTTCCTGAGAAGGCCGCTCCCGCCGCACCCGACATGGGTGGCATGTACTAAAAGGTAACAAACCAAAAAAGAGCTCCGCACAGGAGCTCTTTTTCATCAGCTTTATTCTTGCACGTACAGCAAATCTCCCACCAGAATATTCTGCTGCTTCGCCTCGTCGTAGCACACTTCGTCGGCAAAGGCCTTTTGCTCTTCTTCCGTCTCGTACAGCTTACAACTCAGCACCGCTTGCGCCCCCGCGAAGAACTTCCAGTCACCATCCTCACCCTTCCGGTAGAACAGCCCTGCCGCCCCCTGCAATCCCGTCGTAATCGTCTGGTACGGCGCCCGACTACTATTATGAATATTCTGCGCACTCGCGTACAGCCGCGCCGGATACTCACCCTGATTCTTACGGTACGCCTCCGCCAAACTGTTTAACAACTCTCTTTCCGCCGCATCCTGGCTAATCCAACCAGTATATCCGCAGCTCACCACGAACGGCACCGAGTTCATACTCAACCCACAGATAATCCCCGTCTGCTCATTCAGATAATCCCGCGTCCCTAAACTTTCATCATACAGGCTATAACCCCGACCTTCCAACACTCCGATCAGCTTGCCCGCCAGGTCTTCGCTCATCAACGTATCCCTCAGGACCGCATCGTCCGCATTGTCAATCCGGAAACCATACGCCCGCGTCAGCGGCATTTTTACCAGCATTCCTTCCGGCTGATACTCCGGCATTGCATTGTCGTAAACCGTCCAAATCGTCAACGGCACATACTGCGTATCGCCCGCCGCCTGCTTCAAACGCTCTTCCACCACCCCTTGCAAGATTCCTACGATTTCGCGCGCATCTTTATCGTGTTGCAACTCCGCCTTCAGATTCTCATTCTCCTGCTGCAAGGCCGCACTCGGATCATCCACCACTTCGTTCGCCTTACTTAGCATTTGCCAAATTAAGACACCTGCCAGCGCTAATACTGCCACCGCCAAGAGCCCAATCACCCACCAATACCATACTTTGCGCTCCGGTTGCAAAACAATCGGCGGCTTCCGCGGCTCCACCATACTTTTGTGCCGCACCGGCGACATCGGCGGCATCGACGACGACTGCGTCTGCCAATTT
Organism: uncultured Candidatus Saccharibacteria bacterium; assembly: GCA_964618675.1. Classification (GTDB taxonomy): domain Bacteria; phylum Patescibacteriota; class Saccharimonadia; order Saccharimonadales; family Saccharimonadaceae; genus Nanosyncoccus. Next base: position 8,903 of record CAZUBN010000010.1, read on the forward strand.
TGCGCTCCCTGCGCGGGCTGCGACGGCGCCGCCCCTCCCGCCATACCATAATTATTATCCATTCTCCTCCTTTCCTCCATTATACCATAACCAAAACCACCCACCCCCTCCAACAAAGTTAAAGTTATTTTTGATGGAGTACAAACACAGAGAACTTAGAACGAGGATAATTTTGATGTAACATAAGTAAAAAGAGTATAAGTCTAACGGAACTATCTGGGATGAAGTACAAGGCAAAGACGAGGAACGCAAAGAGGCTGGACTAAACGTCCTGCCTCTGCGTACCGCAATCTTTAACGAAGTAATTCGCCCAGATAGACCGTTAGAGCGACATTTCGTCGATGCTGTTGATGAGATACAATAACGAATCCGCCCTTACCTTATCATCGCGAATCTGGCGAGCCGCCTCATAAGCTGGCGCAATCACCGCCTTATCACGCATCGTAGTCAACATTTCCTGATAGAGCAAGAAACGCTTCTCTGGCTCAACTTCAACACGATCCATAATCGGGAAGAGCTCCTTCAGAGCCGCTTCCTTCACCTTAGAAATATCCGAACCATATCCCATCGGACGACCGAAACCAGCCGACATGCTTGGCATTGCAGAAGGCATATTCATTTGTGGTGCTGGATTACTTTGTGGCATTTTCATTGCTCCTGGCTGTGGCATAGCCGCATTATTAGCTTGACCCATTGGTGCTGCAGTTGCAGGCTTTGGCGCACTCGCACCGCCTTTCTGGGTAATTTCATCGATTGCGCGCTGCAAATCGTTGTCTTTATTCCGATTTTGGTTCATATTTTATTTCCCACCTTCTCCAATTAATTTAATATCTCGTATGTATCCTATTATATCACATTTTTCAAATTCGCAAGAACTTTATTAACTTATCCACCATATCCATCTTCACCTCTTCCATCGGCAACCTCGCCCCGAACGCATCCACGATCTGCTCACCCTGCGCACCAGGGAAGTAAACCGTCAACCGCGGAGAGAACCGCTTCCGCGGCGTCAACACAATCGCAAAATGCCCATTTTCTTGTAAAATTCCAAACGACTTAAACTCCGAATACTCGTACAGCTTATCTCCCTCACTCACTCCCTTATTGCTCAGCGAATAACGCAATACTCGCGGCGGACGCATCACGTAAATCAGCAGCGCAATCACACTCAGCACCACTACTGCCAAAAAAGTCCACCACTGCAGCCACACTGATATACCCACCAGCACCAGCCCAATCGCCACCAAGCCAACATACCACCACGCTGACTTATCGCGCACAATATATTCCTCGGCTTCCCAACTAATAATATCAGTCTTTGCTTTTGCCATATCCATATTGTACCACAGAATACCTCCAAATGTAAAACATTCCGTCCGGTTCATCTGTTCCCAAAAATCTCAGAATATGCTACAATGGTCACATTGGAGGGTTACCCAAGTGGCTGAAGGGGACGGTTTGCTAAATCGTTAGTCTGGGGAAACCTGGAGCGGGAGTTCGAATCTCCCACCCTCCGCCAGGAAGGAAAAATTGTCACGCTTGCGTGGCGATTTTTGCTTCTTCGCCAGAAGAAGTGGAGATTTGAACTCGAGTTCGTTATCCGCCCGGCGCGTAGCGCAACGGCGCGGATTACTTTTCTCCCACCCAAGCCAAAGGCACCCTCACGGGTGCCTTTCAAAACTAATCGAGAAAGAATTTTGTTATACTACGTCGTGCGCAATACTCATCGAGGATGGGAATAATTGCCGTACGGCGATCCGTTCCGTCACCCAGATAAGGGTTCCAGTCACAGTTCTGCAAGCTAACAAAGCGTTTGAGATGGGCGAGCTTAGGAAAGCACTGAACGAATTCATCAGGAGTCAATCGATTTTCGGGAACACCGTAGAAAGCACTCTCGTCATTACTCATATCGCAATAGTCTCGACGTGCCAAAATCAGATGATTCACTTTGTAGTGCAGCTTAATAGTCTGCAGTAGCGTAACATCACTAAACTGGCTCAGGGGCAATTGTTGCCACTCAGCTTCCGAAGCGGAGGCACCAACAATACTATCGACGTATTGCCAAACCAAATCAGATGCCGAATCAGAATTGCACAATGGCATACCATGGAATGGAAACATCTGACAGGAATCACCACCATAGAGGATCTTGATGAGCTCAGCATTGCGCCTGCTGACATGGATAATATTCTTGCAATCGCGTTCAGCATAGTATCTGTAGTCCTTAAGTGTACACACAGTTTCATAACGCGCAAAAATACGGAAAAATGGTAATTTCTTCAGTCGCCTCATGGTTCGCTCAATGTCTCGAAAGTCAATAGCGCATGCCTCCAGATGAGAGAAATAAGCGTCCAGAGACCCCACCAACTCACGCGCCACCAAAATTCGTACCGTCTGATTGAGATATTCGTTCTCAAAACCACCACGCTTGACATACTGACCACTACGGAGCAAATCTCGATCAAACTCAGACAGTTCGATGCTCGCCACGTTCAACAAATGTTGCATTCTCAAAAGCTCAACTGGACCAGCGATTAAATCACCCTCCAGATATCCATCAGCGTAAGGTTGAGCGGTAAAAGTCTGCGCAATCGCCAAAAGCCGATTCAGATACTCACGCGCTTCATTTACGCTAGCGAATTGGGCACAGCCCTGACTGCAGGAATCATCATCCAAATCAGGATGGTCGCCATTCTGCTGAAGAAAGCAACGGAAATAGACGTAATCTTTTATCGAGTTGATAACATGAGTAAGGTAATTACTGGTATGCACATAAACAGCAGGATGTGGTGGCGAAGCTGGAGCCCACCTTTCCTTCTCCTCTCTGAGAACAACAGCGAGCTCAGCATCAAGAGGGGTAGAGCGAAACGGTCTTTTCATAAGCAACTCTCCTATTCTTTTCGATTTTAATGTACTAAGCTACAACAAATTATAACATTCATTACAACAAAAGTCAATATTAGCCAAAACTCACTATTTCTCATTTTCTCAATCCATGTTATAATATACTTGAACTACATAGCAATCTAACTGTGAGAACGAAATGAAGAAAATTGCAAAGAATATTCTACAAATCATCACCGGCATTGGCACAGTTGCCACCCTCTGCGCCGGCAAAGCTATGGCCCTGACCGCCCAGGAAGGCGCCGAAGCTGCCCGCGCCGACGGTATGCCTGCCGAATTAATCGGCGTCGACGGCGTCTTTACCCGCTTTTCTAATATCGCCCTTTACGTCGTCGGTGCAATCTCGGTCATTATGCTCATCTGGGGTGGTCTCCGCTATATTCTCTCCGGCGGCGACAGCAAGAAAATCACCGATGCGAAAAACACCGTCCTCTACGCTCTCCTCGGCCTCGGTATCGCTCTTCTCGCCTATGCCATCGTCAACTTCGTTCTCGTCACTATTAGTCCAGTCGCTCCTCAGGCCTAATTAACTCTCCTTTCAGTCAACCCCACCGCCTCCTCCGAGGCGGTTTTTGGTTTACTCACTGCTAACACTACCGCACTCAATTTTTGCGCCCCTGCCACCCGCATCACTCGCCCCGCTGCTTCCATCGTTGCCCCAGTCGTCCACACATCGTCCAATAGTATATAGTGCTTCGTTGCGCACAACTCGCCCGTCACCCTATAAGCCTTCCGCGCCTGCTGCTCGCGCTCCTTCATCTTCGCCCCCACTTGCACCGTATCCGCCGCCCGCGCCAGCACCCGCTCACACTTCCACCCTCGTTTACGCGCCAAATGTTTCGCCAACCACAGCGTATGATCCAGCCCCCGCTCCCGCACATGCCTGCCAATCGTCGGCAAGGGAACTAGCACCACCTCCTCCAGACCCTCCGGCATTATTATACCCAACAACTCCACCAAAACCCCACCTACCGCCCTAATCGACTGATACTTGTACCGCTCCACCAGCTTCTTCAACACGCCCTCCCTCCAACCGAACGTCCAAATCTGCCCAAACTCCGCCCCGCACCCTGAATGCTTGCACGAACACCCCTGTTTCAAACCATCTATATTTCCAACTTTTTCCGCCGTTTTCGCAACCGAACACTTACAGATAGGGCAAATCAAAATTCGATTTTGAATTATGTTTTTTTTACAACATTCACAAAGCACTGCTCCCAAGCGCCCACACCCCATACAGGTGTGAGGACAAACTATATCTAATAGCCCACATTTTGTTGTATTTTTTACAACGAAACCCATAATAACTATTGCTTTAGCAACAAAAAGCCATTATAATAAAGCATAACAATATCTAACGGAGGTAATTCAAGCATGGCACGAACTAATGATGCCGATATGCTGATGGAAGATGAACTAGCAGCTTTCTTTGGCGATACGGACACTACTCCCGCCGCCGAACCAAGTCCTAAAGCTACATCAAGCGTCGATGAGACACTAGAAACTAACACCAATGATGACTGGACCGATGATGCCGACGATTTCCCTGGACAGCTCGCCGTAGACGTTTACGAGACCGCTGATAAGCTCGTCGTCAAAGCTCGTACCGCCGGTATTTCCAAATCTGATCTTAATGTCACCATCGCCGACAACATTCTCACCATTTCCGGTATCCTCAGCGGTGGCGAAGACGAGAATACCACCGCTTGGCACATCCAGGAATGTTACTGGGGTGAATTCTCTCGTACCATTGCACTACCTGTCCAGGTCAAGGAAGACGAAGGTACCGTCAAAGCCGAACTCAAAGACGGCGTCCTTACCATCACCTTCGAAAAGGAAAAACTCGATCTCCCAACTCGTATCAACGTTCAATAATCGTCGTTCGACAGGGAATTATTACTCACACACTATCACGCCCTCCTCAGGGGGCGTTTTAGTTTACCTATTATATTGATCTTTCTGCACTTTACCTCCATTTATTTTTGCTGAAAAGCGACAAAACGCTTAACCTTAATAACTGATCATGCTAGAATATACCTATGAGGTTAGATTACTCTCGTCCTAGGTCGAGAGTAATTTTAATACGACGAAGCAATCCTCTACGAGGACCCTAGCACTCCCACCTCATTAATTGTTAATAAATCTTTTCATCGACCTAAAAACTGCAGCCCAGCGTTTGCCGCTCGTTGCCAGTATATAGCAAATTTGAAATTACTTGCAAGCATAGGCACGTTATTTCGGGCGTTTTTAAGCAATATTCTAAGATGCAGTCAAAAACTGAAATTAAAAACGAATAGTGTAGCATATTTAGGCAATGAAATACAAGCACAAGAATAACTATTCTTCTCCGCCAACCCGGGGGAGGTGACGAGTGGGTTTGGTGGAGTGCAGTATATGCAAGATTTAACATATACGGCATGCAAGAATGCGACTGACAGTGGACAATTAATTGATAGTAGAGATGGTAAGATTTATCATGTGGCGAAGCTCAAAGATAATAATTGCTGGATGACCCAAAACCTAGACTATAATGATCCGGGAGGGATTAGGCGAATTGGCGATACGAAGCCAGATGCTTGGCCAAATGATAATAGTATGCGTCAATATTGGGATCCGGGAGAAAAGATAGTGAGTGGTAGCACGTTAGCGGCAGCTAGTAGTACAACGGATACGCATCTATTGGTTGGCAACTATTACTCCTGGTCTTCAGCAACTATGAGTAGTGGTGATGCAGCTTCGACTGACGGGCAGAATGTGAGTGGCAGTGTTTGTCCGATAGGATGGCAGTTACCAAAGAGTGGCAACAACGTAACCGCAAATGGCTCGTTTGGCGGTCTGACGAACGGTATTAGTGCTGGCAGTACTTTGGTTGCAGCTCCTTATTATTTCCAGTATAGTGGGCTTGTCAGTTCCGGTGGATTAGGTAGCACTGGCGGTGGTGGCCGCTACTGGTCATCTACGGTCCATGATAATATTAGCGCATATAACTTATTCTTTGGTGCCAATAATGTTGGTCCGTCTGGTAATAATAATCGGTACTACGGTATGCCACTTCGCTGCCTCGTGCAAGGATCCTAGGCTCAGAGAGAAGGAGCAGGAGTAAGTAATATGTTACTATATATACTTATCTCTCTACTCCTCCTTCTGTCTTTCTTCTTATTTAGTAGGTACTGGGAAATTAAACGTCGAGACGCACAAAACATGGCAGAACTAGCAGTACAAAAAGCAGGGAACTATGATATTTCCAAAACATACATTAAACTACCAACTTGTACACGCCATACAAGTTCCCACCAACCGCAACAGATCAGAACACCGCAATCAATCCCCTTAATAACCTCAAAAAGCGGGCCCGTAGACCCGCTTTCCGCCCGCCCAAACACTTAGAAGACGTTCTTCAATACGAAGTTCACAATCGCATAAGAGAGTAATGCTACACCCAAACCAATCAACCCGTACAGAATCGTATTCTTAGCCCGAGCGATCTTGGCTGCATCACCCTGCGAGAGAATGAAGTACACCCCACCGATAATCATCACTACCACCGCGACTAAACCGACGATACCGATCACTACGTTAATAGCGCCTTGCGCAGTACCCATCAAATCCTGCGTACCCTGCGACTGATCAATATTACATTCAGCAATCGAGTTCGCCGTCGAGTTTACCGATCCTGGTGGGCAGGTTACCGCCATCGCGCTTCCTGATAAGCCTACTACGCTCATCAATCCTACAAACAGTGCTACCAAGATTTTCTTCATACTACTATCTTCCAGAATTAAAATAGGGAATTAAGAGAAGATACTGCCAAGCACGAAGTTGACAATTGCGAACGCCAACAACGCTACCACGAGACCAACCACACCGTAAAGAATGGTATTGCGGGCCTTCGTCACCTTACCGGTATCACCCTGAGAGGTAATGAAGTTAATACCACCGATAATCAAAACTACTACCGCGACAAAGCCGACCAAACCGATAATGACGTTGATAATCGTATTAACGGTCGTCATCAAATCCGTCTTAGCAAACTCGCTCGCAGTCGAACAAGCCGACAAATCCGTAGCCCAAGTCGTACCATCCGGACACAAAACATTCTGACCAGCCGTTGGCCCAGTCGGTGCCGCATACACTGGCGAAAGCGCTGCTACGCCACCTAGTCCTAATACTGTTAATACTGTCGCGGCTACGCTTAGTAGTAACTTTTTCATATTTCTCCCTTTCAAATTTATATACTCTTGTATCTTATGATACAGCAAATTTTAATATATGTCCAGTGCTATTGGCCGTTTTCTCTCGCAACCTTCCACTATCCCTAGGGAATTAGAGCATCTTCGGCACGAACCGTACAATCGCAAACGCCAATAGACACACTGCCAACCCCACCAGACCATAGATAATCGTCCGCTTCGCCTTCATCACCTTGCCGGCATCACCAGTACTCGTCGCGTAGGTAATCCCGCCGTACAACACTACACCTACCGCCACCAGCCCCATCGCGCCAATCACAAACTGCAGAATATCATTCGCCACGTCACCAGCCACTTTATTCGCGTTACACCCTGCTGCCTCTTTCTGCTGATCATCGAAGTTCGGATCGCTACAGATATCCCCCGCCGCCATCACCGGCGTCACACCCCCCACCGCTAGCATCATCACGCTAGCAATCGCCACTAAAATCTTTTTCGTGCGCATTACAAAGCACCTCCCACTGTACTAATTATTACATTTGTGATTATCGAAGCCAGAATCACCACCACTAGACCGATAATCGCGAAGATCAAACCATGCTGCGCCTTCTGGATTTTACCCGGCTCACCCTTCGCCAGCATGAACTCCACCCCGCTCTTCACGATAAATGCCACCGCCACGATACCTGCCATACTATAAGCATACCCAAACGCATCCGCCACCATATCCTTCGTGAAATCCCCCTGATTCCACCCCGGCTGCGTAATCCTTAGCACCGTCTTAATCGTATTCACAATCACCGACGCCCCCATCGCAATCACCACCCCGATCACCGCCGAAGTCAGCGTCGTCTTCGCCTTCGCCGCCCGCCCCGGATCACCTTGCGACATAATATACTGATAGCCTCCGTACACCACCATCGCCAGAGCTAAATAGCCGATCGCCACCGACAAATCGAACGAAATATTCAGCACAATCGCCCAAATATATCGCACCAAAGCATCTTCATCACCTTGCGCTGGCGCCTGAATTTCACCATTTCCATCACATTCCAACCCGTCGTACCACGGCTTGAAGCCCAAAACCGCCTTACCATCGCCACAATTCGCCGCCATCACCGGCTGCGCCGTCACCGTCACCCCTGCAATACTGCTCAATGTTAATACACCTAAAATCGCCAATACAATCCGTTTCATACTTCTATACTAGCATTCTTTCCTTAAAATTCCAATACCTCTTATCTGTCCGTCCTTCTCCCTCGCACCCCATAAATAAGCATAACTATATTATAAAATATTTCTCCGCCCACCAACCTTCGCCTAAGCTATAATTTTCTCAAAATAGTATTGACTAAAAAGCTTATGTGTGATATAATGAAGGCATACCCAGTGGTGGGTTAACTAAGAGTGTTTATTATGAAAAAGTTTTCTGCAAAAATCCTTACTTCTGTCGTGCTGATTATCAGTACTCTTTTTGCAGTTGGCCTCACCCCTGTTCTCACCTCTAGTGTCTCTGCTATCGAAGGGCAGGATTTCAATTCCAATCTCCCCCTGAACGATCCGACCACTTCCTCTGACCCTCTCATCACGAATGATCCTCTCACCACTAACGACACTCTCACCCCCCAAGTCAACACCCCTACCGATTCCACCACTGATTCTAATACTAACGAACCAAACGACACCGACCAGTCTAGCACCACCGATACCACTGACCCATCGGAAACCCCCGATTCGGAAACTCCCGATCCCGACTCCACCGACGAATCCAACCCCGACGGGGAAGAAGAGGCCACCAACACTTGTAGCCAAGAAGCTGGTCAGCTTGCTTGGATTCTTTGTCCTATGTCTAACCTCCTCGCTCGCGGCATCGACGCCATCTACGGCATCTTGATCGAAAACTTCGCCGCCGTCAGCCCCCTCACCATGGACAATTCCTCTCCTATCTACCTGGTCTGGCAGTACGCGCGTAACATCACTAATATCATCTTCGTGATTTTCCTCCTTATCGTCATCTATTCTCAGCTCACCGGCCTCGGTATTAATAATTATCATATCAAGCGCATCCTACCGCGCCTCATCGTTTCTATTCTGCTCGTCAACCTCAGCTTCATCATCTGCTCCTTGGCCGTCGACCTCAGCAATATCCTCGGTGCTAATCTCAACGATTTCTTCCTCTCCATCCGCGACAATGTCATGGCCAACAGCTCTGTCAACGGTGCCGTCTCCATGTCCGAGCTCCTCATGGCCGTCTTAGGCGGTGGTGCCGTCGCTGGTATCGCCATCGGCGCGACCGGTGGTCTCGGTGCTTTCTTCTGGATGCTCGTTCCGATCCTCTTTGGCGGTCTCATCTCCGTCATTGCTGGCCTTCTCACACTCTCCGCCCGCCAAGCCCTGGTCGCTCTCTTAATTATGATTTCGCCTCTCGCCTTCGTCGCTTATCTCCTCCCGAACACGGAGACCTGGTTCCACAAATGGAAACAACTCCTCACGCGCATGTTGGTCTTTTACCCCCTCTTCAGTATTCTCTTCGGCGCTTCTCAATTAGCCGGCTGGGCCATCATTAGCTCCGCCTCCAGCGTCTTCGGCATCATTCTCGGTGTCGGTGTCCAGATTTTCCCACTTTTCTTCTCCGTCTCGCTCATGAAAATGTCCGGTACTGTTATGGGTGCCTTCAACGCCGGTCTTCACCGCTTGGCTACCCCGCTCCACCGTACTGGTTCCAACTGGGCTCTCCATCACGCCGAGCGCAGCCGTCAGCACTACATTGCGAATGCCAATACCGCCGGTTCACACCTCCGTGCCTACCTCGATCATCACCGCACGCTACGTGACCTCGATATTAAGAATTCCACTTCCATCCGTCAGAATCGTGCCCTCGAGCGTGCTTACCATGATCTCGCCTCTAGTACCGGCCGCGATGCTAATGGTAACGATACTACCCGCCGGGTTGCTAACCGTTACACTCGTAACGCTAAGCGTGCGTCAACTTACGAACTGCGCGCCCAGACCGCGGAACTCTTCCACAAGAATACCGTTTCTGCCTACAACTTCGATTCCGCCATTGACAAGAGTATTTCTCACGCTGGCGCACAGGCCTACCTCGATTACTCTACTCAACGCTACCGTGAAGCGAACGAAGCTCAGAGCGATCAGACCTGGCTACTCAATCAGTATCTTGACGCTGCCAACCACCGTGACAGCTACGACTTCAACCGTCTCATCAAGAACGGTGCCGGTAGCCTCAAGCACCTCGGTGAAGACTCCATCATGGGTCAAGTCATCGCAAAGAACGTCGAAATCGAAGATCGCCGTCGCCGTGAAGCTCGTGTCATTTCTAACAAATTCGGTATGAAGAAGCACAAAGCTGAACTTCGCGGCATCAACCTCGGCTTCAAAGTCAATGATGATGGTTACGCCGTCGATGAAAACGGCAACGTCGTTGAGGACGCACAGTACCGACTCCTGCCAGGGAAGCACCGTATTGCCTGGGATCGCTTCGTTGCTGTTGATGAAACCACCGGCGACGAAATTGACTGCACTGAGTACGTCAAACTTTCTGCCGCTGAGCAAGCTCGCTTCACCAAGAAGATTAATTACTTCGACATCACCAACGATAAGAAGCAAGCCGTCCAGCGTGTCCACGCCGATGACGCCGGCTACATGAAGGAGCTCCTCCTTGATGACATCGCCATCGCCGATCCGATTAACCAGCGCTACATGCTCTCCATCGGCGTCAACAACCGCCCTGACGGTCAGAACGGCATCCTCCGTAGCTACCACAGTACCATGACCAATGCTCTCCACAGCACCGGTTACAAGGAGCATGATGCTGCTACCACCATGCAGCTCATCGCCCAGCTTGACAACGGTTACATCAATAGTATCGGCCAACTCTACATCGGTAAGCTCGAAAGTATCAAGAACGCCACCAAACCTGGTCCATTCCTCTTGAACGATGCCTTCTTCATTAACCAGCTCAGTGATATCGTCAGTAGTGTCGACGATGACGATCTCTTCAATCGTCTCTTCGGTGAGCTAAAAGAAGATGGCACTTGGGATCTGGATAGTAGCTTCGCTTACTACCGCAACGTCAACGGCGCCCCACTCGCCGGCGCTCAATGGGTGCCAAACGATCCTAACGACGCCTCTAAGGGTGGTGAATGGAAGAAGATTAAGAAAGGTGATCCAGTCACCCCAGCAGACCAGCGTAATTACCTCCGCCACATGCTCATTCCTCAGGTTGCACAAAAGGCCTTCGGTATGATGAACCGCAACCCATCTACCAAAGTTGCTGACGAGCAGAAGCCAGCCACCGCCGAAGCACTCGACCGGCTCCTTACTACCCTCAGCCAAGCCCGCGAGAACAACCTCAACCCCGACCTCGCTCTCGACAAGAAGCTCGATCCGAACCTCGATATCTTTAGTGGTGGTGACGCCAACGCCGTCAAACGCCGCATCGATACCATGCTCCATATCGCCCGCACAAAGCAACAAGCTCAGATGGAATCGGATGAAGAAATCGCCAGCTCTGCTAGTAGCGCCCTCGAAGCGGTCGAGCGTGCTCGTGAGTATGCCGCCCGCAACTGTTTCGAGACTATTAACCAAAACATCACTGACATCTTCGATGATAATACCTTCGGTGGTGGCATCCAAGCCGTCGCTAACGCTCTCGTCAATTACTTCGAGAACACTGAGAAGCTCCGCGGTCACCTCACCGAGCTAGCCCAACTCCTCGATCAGTATATGACCGGTGCAGGTCCTAGCGACTCTCATGACGCTGTCGACCAGCTTGTCAGCGGTAGCGCCGACGAAGAGCAGAGAATCAGCGAGCTCCGCGCTGCTATCGACCAACTCCTTGACGACATCTTCCGCGACTAGTCCACAATATATAATATATAGAAAGCATCATTCGCCTAAAATGGTGCTTTCTTTTTGCCAAAACTTCAAATCAAATATGTTATAATCGTACTATGGCAACATATAAAGTCCCGCAAGACGTTGAGGCGGATGACAAATTATTGGGACCATTTACCTTTCGACAATTCATTTACTTAATGATTGTCTTCGGGTTAATCATGCTAGCGGTGGGTCTATTCCAAATTTTTCCTATCTTAGCAATCATCCCACTTCCTTTTGCAGCTTTTTTTGCAATCCTTGCGCTCCCTATCAAAAAGGACCAGCCCATGGAGACTTACCTCGCCGCCCTGCTTTCTTTCTATACGAAACCCAACAAGCGCTATTGGCTCCCTGGCCAGAGCGAATCCACCATCTTAATTACCGCCCCGAAAAAGGTTGAAGCTCCTCGCGCTCGCAACATCACCCAGGAAGACGCCAGCCATCGCCTCTCCTTCCTCGCCGAAATCGTCGATTCCGAAGGTCACGCTATTAAGACCGCTACTACCCCCATGAAAGACGAATTCTACGCCGAAGCGAACAAGACCGAAGACATTTTCGAGAAAGGCGACAATTATCATCTCGACAATCTCATGATCCAACAACAAGACGAACGTCGCGCCGCCGTCGTCGAGCAAATGCGCAACGCCATCGCCAATTCCGAGTACAATTACGATGCTCGCGCCAACAATTCTGGTGGCATTGCTGGCCCCGGTCAGCGCGTCATTCAGCCTCGCAGTGGCTTCCAAGGCAGTAGCAACGATTTCTCTGCTTCCGGTGCACCGGGTACGACTTCTGGCTTCGAGTCACCCGCCGTCTTCCAACCTCTCGCTCCCAGCCAACCTTCCTCCGCTCAGACCACCGCTCTCGCCCCCACTCAGCAGGAACTCGAAGACCCCACTGTCGTTCAGCAGCAGATGAACGCCCTCGCCAACAATCCTAACTTATCCGTCGAAAATATCCAACAGCAAGCTGATCGTATCCGTCGCGAAAACGAAAGTGAAGTTTACGTATCACTACATTAAGGAGAATTGATGAACCCACAAAATAACCCCAACCAAAACATCCCTACCGGGCAACCCCCCATGCCCGTTCCTGGTCAGCTGCCGCCTCAGGTTCCCGGCCAAGCCATGCCTCAACCCTTGCCTAATCAACCCATGATGCAACCTGGCATGCAGGGTCCTACTCCTGTTCAGCCCGGCTATGCCGCTCAACAAGTTTGGGCCCAGCAACAAGCCGCCGCTAACACTACCAACGCTAACGTCGTCACCGCGCCTGCCCCCGAAGGTCGTCAAACTCTCGGTTCCGAGGCCAACCTCCCCCAGGTCGTCGATACTCCAATCTCCACGCAGTCCACTCTGCAGATTTCCGAGCTCCGCGATGGTGTCGTCATTATGAAAGATGGTTCTTTCCGCGCCGTCGTCGCTTGTCAATCCATCAACTTCGACCTCATGTCCGAGACCGAGCGCGAAGGTGTCGAGTATAGCTATCAGAACTTCCTCAACTCACTCAATTTCACAGTCCAGATTCTGGTCCGCTCCCAACGCGTCGATATTGGACCTTACATTGACCGACTCACCACGATTCGCCGCAATAACGATAACATGCTCCTTGGTGTCCTCATGGATGACTATATCAACTTCATCGACGTCCTATCTCAAGAAGCTAACATTATGGACAAATCTTTCTTCATCGTGATCCCATATTATAGTTCCGCCGACGCTGAAGCTTTTGTCAATCAGACCAAAAACCTCTTCAAAGCCTTCAGTAAGAAAGGCCCCAGCGTTACCCGCATCAACCGCGACACTTATGACAAAGCCATTGACGAGCTTAATAACCGTGTCGAATCAGTTATCTCCGGCCTCTTCCATATCGGTATTCAATCTGTTCGCTTAAACACTAAGGAGCTTGGTGAGCTCTACTACAACTTCAACAACCCTGATACTGCCGTCCGCGAACCGCTTGTAGACTTCACCAAACTTGCCACCACGTATGTACGCAAAGGAGAAAAACCCAATGAGTAAAAAGACCAAAACCGCTCAGCTTACCGCTGCCGAAATTGCCGTGCAATCCCAAGCCGCCGAAGAAGCGGAAATCCAGCAAGCTTTCGAGCAGGGAATTACCACCCTTCGCGACCTCATTTCTCCTAGCTCCATCGAGATTCATTCTAGCTATTTCCGCCTCGGTACGAAGTACGGCCGTACTATCTATGTCTATGGCTATCCTCGCTCACTTTTCACCGGTTGGATTTCTCCGCTGATTAATATCGACGAAGTCATCGATGTCTCCATGTACGTCTATCCGGTCGAGACCACCGTCGTCATGAAGAACCTCCGTAAGAAAGTTACTCAGCTCGAAGCCAGCTACAACGTGAATGCCGAACGTGGCAAAGTTCGTGATCCAGAAATCGAAGCTGCCATCAACGATGCTGAGGAACTCCGTGATAAACTCCAGGTTGGTGCTGAGAAGTTCTTCCGTTTCGGACTCTATATTACGCTCTGGGCCGACTCACTCGACGAACTTACTTTCGTCCAAAACAAAGTCGAGACCATGCTTGGTCAGCTCATGATTTTCTCAAAAGTCGCCAGCTCTCAGCAAGAGCAGGGCATGAACAGTACCATGCCACAGTGCACCGATCAACTCCAGATTCGTCGCAACATGAACACTGGTGCTATTTCTACCAGCTTCCCATTCACATCCGCAGATCTTACCCAGGAAAAGGGTATCCTCTACGGTATCAACATGCATAATAACGGTCTCGTCATCTTCGACCGTTTCAGCCTTGAGAACGCCAACCTCGTCGTCTTCGCGAAGTCTGGTGCTGGTAAATCTTTCGCCGTTAAGCTCGAAGCTCTCCGCTCCATGATGATTGGCACCGAGATTCTCATTATCGACCCTGAGAACGAGTACCAACGCCTCTGCGATGCAGTAGGCGGTAGCTACATCCGTCTCTCCCTCAACTCCGACGTGCGTATTAATCCTTTTGATCTACCCAAAGTCGTCGATAGTGAAGATGCTAATGACGCCCTCCGCGCTAATCTTGTCACTTTGCATGGTCTCTTCCGCCTCATGCTCGGTGGTGGTCAAATTGGCCCCAACGGTCAGATTGTCCCCGCCCTCACTGCGAACGAAGAAGCCGACCTCGACCAAGCTCTCATCGATACTTACGCTCGCGCCGGCATCACGAGCGATCCACTCACCCATCAATCCATGCCACCTACTATTATTAATCTCTATGATACCTTGCAACATATGGGTGGCACTGGCCCACAGCTTGCCCAGCGTCTTCGCAAATACACTACGGGTACTTTTGCCGGCATCTTCTCTCAGCAATCCAATATCGATATTAATAACCAAATGGTCGTCTTCAATATTCGCGATCTGGAGGATGAACTCCGCCCCGTCGCTATGTATATTATTCTTTCCCACATCTGGAACATCGTCCGCGCCGACCAAAAGCGTCGCCTTCTCATTGTCGATGAGGCTTGGCAACTTATGAAGTATGACGACTCCGCCAACTTCCTCTTTAGCCTCGCGAAGCGCGCTCGCAAATACTATCTTGGCCTCACCACCATTACTCAGGACGTCGAAGATTTCATGAGCAGCAAGATGGGCCGCGCGATCGTTGCCAACTCCTCCATGCAGTTACTTCTCAAGCAATCTGCTTCCGCTGTCGATGTCCTCAGTGATGTCTTCAAACTCACCGACGAGGAACGCAAACGTCTCGCCAACTTCCCAATCGGCCACGGTCTCTTCTTCGCCGGCGCAAACCACGTCCATATCCAGATCATCGCTTCCGAGACCGAGGAATCACTTATCACTACTCGACCAGGAGATAAACGCTAACCATGGCTCCCGGCGTCTCCACACTCCGCGCAGCCGAATCCCAAGCTCTTTCCAACAAAGAGCAAGCTTTTGGTGGTTCAACTTCCGGAGGTGGTGGCTTCTATACCGGCAGCGGCCGTGACAATAGCACAAAAGTCAAAGGTAAAGGCAAAAAGAAGGGTCTCATCACCCTCGCCCTCATCGCCAGCTTAATGATCGGTGGCGGCGCCTTCCTCGGCTCCTCCAACTCCCTCCTCGCCCCGGCCATGGAAGCTTTGTTTACCGAATCTACCGATACACAATACGCCAGTAGCTCCATGCGTTATCTCAATATTACTCGCGGCATGGTGAATGGCAACGGCTACGAAATGCCCGAAAAGTTCGTCAAACGTCTCGCCAAAAACGACATCACCGTTGAAGCCAACGGTTTACGCTATAAAGGTGATTTTATCAACGCCAATGATCTTGATAATTTCTACAAAACCAATGTTGACTTCCGAGATAGCTACAACACCGCTCGACACGGTCGTGTCATGGGCTTCTTTGACAAAATCGCCGACAAAATTTACAGCAAACTTGGCATTAGTCGCAATCTATTTAGTAACTTCAAACAAACCACTGATGCCGATGCCAACCGCGCGAACTATGATAAAACCATGTCCGATAAATTTGAAGGCAACTCCTCAACCGATATCTCTGGCCATGGCACCAGGGAATATGAAGTTTGGGATGAAGAAAAAGAAGAATGGGTCAAAAGACAACAAGACTACGACCCAAACACCTCTAGCTCTACCACAGGCGACGTCCCCGACCGCGCCAAAGCCCAAGATTTCCTCGATAAAGTATCCGGAGCCAGCGTTGCTAATGCCGCCAGTGATATTGCGCAAATTGGTTGTACGATTATGAAGGTGGGGAACCTCATTTCTATGACCGTTGCCGCTAATGAGTTATATCAGTCCATTAACTACTTCATGGGTCTCATGGAAAATATCAGCAAAATGAAAGCTGGTTATGGTGACAGTTCCGCCATCAACGAAGTTCTCAATTTCTTTAGCACCAGCCAAACCACCCAAATCAGTGACTTGTCTAACTCTAGCGGCGACCCCATTGATGTCACCGGATCACCACTCGAATCTAATGGTATGCAATTAATTCTAGCTAATGCTCCCGCCAACACCAATACCACTAAACATTATTCGTTGGAACGCGTTAGTAAATCTGTTACGGCAGCCCTTAGCATGAGTGCATATTCTGCTGGCATTTGTGCCGTTAATGATATCGCAAACTCGCTCATCTCCTTAGCGGTCACCGTCACCCCTGGAGCTGGTCTTGTCAAAATTCTCGGTGGCTTTGCCATGCAATTCATTGGTGCAGTTGCTATCGGAGGAATAATTAGTGCTTTTCTCAGCTTTCTCATACCTACCATTGCGCAATCCCTCTTCACCAACGCCTTTGAGACCGCCGTTGGCAAACCCGCTGGAGAGCTATTTACCAAAGGTGCTTCTGCCGCCAACACCCGGCTTGGTCGCACTGGTAGTGGACAGTCCTTATCGTCACCAGAAGTCGTAGCCGAATATAATCAACTTAATAACACCGTTCTCGCCCTCGATGCAGAAATCGACCGCAAGAATCTTAGCCCGTTCGATATGACTAATAAGAATACCTTCTTTGGCAGCATTGCTTATAGCCTCTTGCCAACCCTCACCTCTACCAAAATGACCAGCCTCTCTGCATTAATCCGCTCTACCTCCACCTCTCTCGCTTCTTTAATGGGTCGCGTCTCGGCCGATGGTGACGACACCTCCTACATGACGACTCGCGGCGACTGCCCAGATCTCAAATCTATTGGAGCGGCGGGTGATATCTATTGTAATCCTATCACTACTACCGATCTTAGTACTATCAATATGTCACCCAATGATACCAAATATAAAGAAGTAATCGACGACGCCACAAATTGTGACAATGATGGCCAATGTACAATTGATAAGGACTCTGATTTAGCTAGATATATTACTTATTGTGATAATCGCGACTCGCCTTTTGGTGTCTATGATGCCGGAATCGCCAGCGCCCTCCAAACCGACGGCGGCTTCCTCAATAATATCCCCATCATCGGTGATGTGTTAGGTATTATTAATGGTATCGAAGCTCTTGATGAAGAAAACCAAAAATGGGCTACCGGAGCTATGTGTGTCAACTCCAATGATAATGCCACCTTCTGGCAAAGCAAAGGTAAATATTATCAGCGTTATATTGAAGATCAGCGTATTCTCGAACAGATGGGTTCCGATAAAAAGAATCCTGTCACCGCCTATGAAGAGGAGTATGAGAAAGAACATCCTCTCGACTCTTCTACCGCTGGTATTATCGCTCACTACACTGGTATGTCGAAATCCGACGCTGAACTAATGCTTGCATTTATGGAATACTATGATTTTATTGACAACTACGATCCGTCCACTCGCCTCGCCATGAATGGTGACGCTAGTGATATCAAGGATGGGGAAGAACTTATTGCTAACTTCGCCGCAGAAAAAACCACCCTCAATCTCTCACCTGTAACCTATGTTGAGACGCCGCTCGAGACTAACATTGCCGTACACGAACACATTGTTTATGCTGATATTCGTAATCGGAGTTATGTCGCATGAGTAAAATAAAATTCAATCATAAATTATGGTTAATCGCCCAGACCAGCTGTAGTATCATCCTAGCTTTACTCCTCATGGTATCCTCCACCTTTGCTCTCTCACAATCTAACCTAGAGTTCTTCGCTACGAACGGAATCTATTATTATAACCCTAGTGGCTCCAATGTTAGCTGTACTACTGGTAGTATGATGAACTATTCTGGCGCTCAAATTCTTAGTAGCGCCCAACAAGAAGCTATCCAGGCTAACCAACCTTTTTACGAAGCCGGTTCCGCAAAAGCTCTAGCCGATTATGGCTACAACTTACCTTGGCAAGTCCTCGCCACCCTCCACTATAAAGAACATGGTCTCCAACGTGACAACCCAGCCAACGGCCAAGGCGCATATCAGTTATACTCTTACACTGCTGGCGGTACGAATGCTAACGCATTTCGACCAGCCGGCCCTATTTCCGATGAAGAGTTTCAGCGCCAAACTGATATCGTTGTTGGGCTTATCGCTACAAGCTATGGTAGCGGTCTCGATCTAACCAACCCCAACGACGTTAAACGTATGTTCTTCAAATACAACGGTGCCGCCACTCAATATTATGATCGTGCAATCGCTATGGGCTTTAGTGATGAAGAAGCTCGCAATGGTGAAGGTTCTACTTATGTCATGAACCGCTATGACGCCCGCCGTGATCCCGCCAGCCCAGAAATGAGTCCTCTCTGGAGAGGCCGTTTCACCCATGATGGACACTGGGAGCCCGACTCTGTTTCTGACCAAACCTTTGGCGCCTTCGTTGTTTATGAAGCCCTTGGTGGCGGAGGTGTTTGTAGCGGTCAATTAGTTAGTGGTGGTATGAACATCGATGACGCAGAAGCTCTCATGGCTGAATATCGTGCCTTACAAGATCAATACAAAGACTGTCCAGACGCACATACAGTTAATGGTGTTACTTATTGTAGCGAATATCACGTCCAGAAAGTAGGCTGTATTGGCGGACCATTCGCAAACTGCGTTGGATTCTCCCAATACTTCATTAACCGTTACACCAGCTTCTCACAACGCGAAGTTGGTATTGGTGGCTTACCAAATGGTATCAATGTTGTCTCTACCCTTATATCACGTGGCTTTGAAGATGGTGGTACTACGCCACGCGCTTATGCGATCTTTAGTGGACCAGGATCAGGTAGTGAAGGGCATACCGGCGTTGTTTTAGGTATTGACATTGAAAATAACGTTGTTATTACTGGTGAAGCTGGCTGTAACGACCCCAATTATACTGGCGTCCATCGACGTGATCTCGATACTATGAGTAATGGTAGATATACTTTTGCGTACAGTGATCAATTCTTAAATCTATAAAGGAGTCCTATGCAACCACAAACACCCAAAACACCCATCAAATACCAAGCCCAACCCAATATCCAACCCCAAAATAAGTTTAAAATCGCGATTCTCACCATTACTATTTTTCTTATTGGTGTCCTTATTATCGGTATACTTGGTGCTCTTGGTATTTTCCATCGCAACACTTACGGACCAGAAATTAAAATCACTAACTTTAGTAAATATTATCGTCAAACTCCAGCCGACATTCGTGACTCGATTTTCTCCCTCTTGTATAGCACAGCTAGCTCCAATACTAATAATCCACAAGTCCTAGAATCCGCTACCGCTAGCATCATAGAGAATCAACCCATCACAAACGACTATGACGATGATACTAACGTACACACTAGTAGTTTCAGTGTAGATGTGCCCGCCATACAGCAAAGTTTTCATATTCAGTTCGGATGGTCTGATGAGGAAAATAATCCCAACGTTAATAAAGGTAACAATGTTACAATCACCTGCTTACGGGGAGATAAATCGTCATATCACAATAATAACTGCGTCGACGCCTTCACATCACTTAATATTCAAAAGTTATTTATAGACAACCCTATCCTTAATCAGCTACCTATCAAAGTTTCTCGTTATTCTGACAACTATAGTACTTACATAAACTATACTATCGATTACAAAATTAATGACGAAGAAACTGATTTTACCATTACGATCACCGACTACACCGGGGGGAACCGCGAAAACGCCCTCAACGAAATCCGCAAACGCGGCTATAATCCATCCGACTACACTATTGAATATAAAGACGAATCCGCCGATCAGGCTCCTGGCCGCGTCCCTGAATCAGACATCATGACAGATATCTAATATTTTCTTCCAAAGTTCAATATTTCTTTTCCCGAACGCCACACCACCAGCTATATAATATATAGTAAGTTTTTCAATACCATCATCAGCCCCCACTTTTCCACCCTTGTGGAAAACTCCACTCCGCAACAACCAGCAAAACCACACGCCCCCTACAAAGCCACCCTCACTTCATAAAAACGGCACTTCGTCAGAATCCACCCCAACCAGACCCCCTACTCTACCGCCAGCCCACCACTTCCCACCGAAGTGAGAATAATTTGGTTATCCTGGAAGTTTTTCACTAAGCACTTTTGTCTCGTCTCATCCAACTCAGAAAACACATCATCCAGCAAGACTAACGGCTTCTTTCCCAACACTTCCACCACCATATTCGCCTCAATAAACTTCAGCGCCAACACGCTCGACCGCACTTCTCCTCGGCTCGCCGATCCATCCGCCGACACTCCATTAAAAATAAAATCATAATTATCCTTATGCACCCCAAAACTCGTATGCCCGAGTAGGGAATCACGCTCGAAATCTCTCTCCAACCTATCGAGAAACTCACTTTCCGTCCCCACTTCGCTACGATACTGCAATTCCAGCCGATCATCATTCTCCGCAATCGACCGATATATCTCCGTCAAACTCTCATTAATCTTCCGCACCCCCGCTTCGCGCGCCTGCTGCACTTCCACCCCATGCTTCGCGAGCAGCACATTCCATGCAAACATCTCTCCCGCATCCACCGCCTCCTCTTTGAGAAGTTCGTTGCGCTGCTTCAAAGCTTTGCTATATCGCGCCAAGGCTACGCTGTAAGCTTCCGAGAGCTGCCCCAACACTCTGTCAAAATATCCCCGCCGGCTCGTCGGGCTCGACCCTACTAAGTGCAAATCATCCGGCTCAAACAGCACGATTGGGTAACGCGACTTCTTCGGTAACCTCCTCGCCTTTTTATCCTCTACTGCAAACTCTTTTTTATTCCCATCATAAACCACCACCACCTTTCGCCCATCTTCGTATTCCAGCTCCACCCGATAAAATTCTTCACCCCTCCGCACAATCTCCCGATCCACCGCCCGGAAGCTTTTCCCCTGCAACGCCTCATAAATCGCCTCTAGGATCGAAGTCTTTCCACACCCATTCTCACCCATAATCGTCGTAGTCTGCGCCTTGCATTGCAATGCAAAAGTTTCGTGACTACGAAAATTCGCCAGCTTCACACTCCTAATGATCATGGTCGTCTCCCCATAGGACCTTTTCTCCATGTTAGTAATATGCAAGAAAGCAACGAGTAACACAGGGAAACGTATTTACTATACGTCGACTGCGTAACACAATTGTTAACACCGTAGATTCCGATGAAAAGAAAAGCCATCATAACACATCAACTAGCTTTTAAGTGGCATCACTATATGCACATACCCTGGATCATCATCCGTCTTCAGTACCACCGGATCCAACTTATTCGCGAAACCAAACTTAATTTTACTCCCACCTAACGCATTCAGAGCATCCAATAAGAATCTCGAGTTCAGCATCACCTTTCCATCCGTCTTCACCTCCGCACTCAGCTCCGAACTATTCTCCCCCAGCTCATTCGCTACCGACGCGATCGTAAAGGCTTTCTTTTCCACACTTGTTCCACACATCACTGATCCCCCCACTTCCCGCGCAAACAACGCCGCCAGCTTCGTTACCCTCACTAACTCCGACCGCTCCAGCTCCACCTTAATCTCGGTTTCTTTTGGAATTAGTTGCCGATAATCTGGGAACGAACCATCTACTAACTTCGAAGTCACCTCCACGCTCCCCACCCTGAACCTCACTTGCGTCTCGTCAAATAAGATTTCCACTTCTTCCACCCCTTCATCTAACGAGCGCATTACTTCCTGCAGGGAACCGGCCGGTACAATCGCCGCTACTTCCGTCTCCACTTTATCTGCCAACTTCTTTTCTGCTAATCGATACCCATCCGTCGCCGCCACATACAACGCTCCCTCGTAAGTATTGAAGTAAACCCCCGTCAACGCCGGCCGCGACATATCACTACTCGCCGCCATCATCACTTTGCCTAACCCAGCTTTGAACTCATCCGCCCCTAATGTAAACTTCACCGCCTGCTCATCATTAATACCCGGCAATTCCGGAAAATCTTCCGCCGAAGCCCCATTAATCGTCGACTTACAACTCCCCACCGTCACCTCCATTTTCGTCTCATCCGCCACCATCTCGACCAGCCCACCCCTCGGTAAATTACTCACAAACTCCGCAATCAGTTTTGCTGGTACCGTCACTACTCCGTTTTTACAACTTGTCGCTGGTAAATAACTTACTACTGCCATATCTAAATTGGTGGTGGTTAAGGTTACCTTATTATCATCCACTCTCACTAAAACATTGTTTAGGATAGGCAACTGCGCTCTAGATCCTGCTGCTATCCTACTTACGCTATTTAGTGCCTTTGCTAATCTTTCCTGTGCTACTTTGATTTCCATTCTTCACTCCTTTCCT
Source organism: uncultured Candidatus Saccharibacteria bacterium (assembly GCA_964618675.1). Lineage (GTDB taxonomy): Bacteria > Patescibacteriota > Saccharimonadia > Saccharimonadales > Saccharimonadaceae > Nanosyncoccus. The sequence goes on from CAZUBN010000010.1 coordinate 32,069, forward strand.
TACTCCCCTATATAAAATAATAGTAGTAATAGTAGGGCTTGTGGAAACTGTGCAAAACCCTCCATTTACCTCTGTAAAACCATGTGCATAACCCATAGCAAAACTTTTCCACCAACGCGTGCAAAACTTCCACATTTCCCACAAAATATGTGTAAAACTTTCTTTTCCACAAAACGTGCAATTTTTTTACACAACTTTCCCACAAACTTTCAAACATATTTTTACACATCTTTTCCACAAAAACCACCGAACAGACCGAACAATAAAATAACCCGAACATCACTAAAGACCCGAACAAATTATTTTTCCCGAACGAACACACCGACCCGAACACGTCAGAAAACCCGAACACACCACTTTTTACAGGGAAGCTAGCCATTAAACTTCTCCTTAATTGCATTAATCTGGTCGCGCAGGCTGAAGTTCAGCTTCAGATCCTTCTCGATCTTTTTAATCCCGTGCATCACCGTCGTATGGTCCTTCACCCCCACCTCCAGTGCAATCTTCGGCGTACTCATCCCTAAATCTTTCGACAGAATATACATCGCCACCTGCCGCGCCGTCTTAATATGTGCCACCCGGCTCTTCCCACACATTTCCTTCGTCGTGAGTTGATAATACTTCGCCACCTTTTCCACCACCTGCTTCGGCGAAATCATCTTATTCTGAGGGATCTTGCTCATATTTACATAACCCTCATTGATCACTTCAAGCGGCGATATATTTTTCAGGTCCGCCACTGCCAAGAGATGATTTAGCTCACCTTCTAGCGCACGAATATTCGTCTTAATATTCTCCGCGATGTATTCGATCGCCTCATCCTCAATCTCCATTCCTCGGAAATCCGCCATCGACCTCAAGATTGCACACCGATCCTCGAACTGCGGCAGTTGCAAATCATACGCTCCTGCCCATGTCAACCTCGACGCCAACCGCTCATCCAGCGACTTAATCTGATCCGGCAACCGGTCCGAAGTCACAATCACGCACTTATTTAGTTGATACAGCTCATTGAAAATATCAAAGAACTCCACCTGCGACGCATCCTTGTTCATGATCATCTGGAAATCATCGATAATTAACGCATCCAACTTGCGGAACTTCTGCCGGAACTCGTCACCCTTCTTATTCTGAATCGCCTTAATAAAATCCGAATAGAAGCTCGAGATTGGTGTATAGAGCACCTTCATTTTCGGATCTTTCTGAATCAAAGCATTACCAATCGCCTGCACCAAATGCGTCTTGCCCAGCCCCGGCCCGCCGTACAGGAAAAACGGATTATAGCTCACTCCTGGGTTATCAATAATATTTCGTGCTACGCTCACCGCCAGGTCATTATTCGACCCAATCACGAAGTTATCTAATGTATAGCGCGGATTGAGGCCCGTCTGCAGGGAACCATTCACTGGCGTCGAAGTCCGGTAGTTATTTGTACTTGCCTCCGCCGTCGGCCGTAAAATCTCCCGCTGCACCGACTGCCGGCGCCCCTGCACTTTTTCTTTACTAATTACTTCGAACTCGAGTCCTTTAATCGTGACGTCATTATGTTCAAACGCTGTCTTAATCGTGTCTGCGTACTTCGCCTTGACCTGGGTTAGTTTGAAGACATTTGGCACACCAATCCGCACGATCCCGTCCATTTCGGAAATCAACTCAATACCTGTAAACCAGGTCGAAAATTGCTCACGCGGAATTTCCTGTTCGACTTCTGCCAAGACATTTTTCCACACGTCAAACATGACCCCTGATGACCTCCTTCTACTACCTTAATTATACCAAACCCCGTCCGACTTTTCCACAGTTTTTATCTCCAATCTTCCATGATATAATAGTAGTCTACCCCAACAGGGAAGGGTTTTCCACAGTTTTCCGCCCAACCCCTTATCTATTATGTGGAAAACTTCTTGAAAAAAGTGGAAAACTGGTGTATACTAGAACAAGTAATTCTTGTATATCAAAGCAAAAGAGCAATCAGATTGGAGAAAATATGCCAAAAAGGACTTATCAGCCACACAAGCGTCAACGCAAAGTCGAACATGGCTTCATGAAGCGCAATAGTACCAAGAACGGCCAGAAGGTCTTAAAGCGCCGCCGCATCAAGGGTCGCGCCCGCCTCACTGCCTAAATGTTATCTCACAAATATCGGTTTCATTCGCGTGGCGGCGTCCGCTACGTCTATCAGAAGGGCAAAACCATCCGCACCAGCACAATGTCTCTGGTTTTTGCGCCCAACACTCGTGGCTACCGTCGCTTCGCGGTAGTCATTTCTAAGAAAGTTCTCAAGACTGCCGTCGGCCGCAACCGTATTCGTCGCCGTATTTACGAGGTCATCCGCCTCGAGCTCAATCACTACCCCGCCCCGCGCGACTATATTTTTGTAGTCTACAACCGCGCTTTCGCCACTATGCCTTTTACTGAACTCCGCGCTACCATTAGGGAACTACTCGACCGTAGCCAAACTGAGTAAAATTTTAGTAAGACCTTGCCAAAATCCAAAAGCTTACTTATAATAGTAATGCTTAATCTTACCAAAATCAGCTAGTTTTTGCTATATATTATATAGTGAGCACACCGTGATTTTAGATTAAGCACCTCTTGGGTGCTAATTTTTGGCCTCCAAGCAATAACCTAAAAGGAGGACTGATGCTTCGCTATTATACTCAAACATCAAGAATTAAGCGTTACCGGAGTTTCATACTCCCAATGTTCAGCATTAGTACTCTTTGCGTCCTCACCGTCATTGCCCTTAATCCTCTCGCCTCCAATGTACGTGCCACTGAAGATGTTGCAGCGCAAGCTGATCTGCCCACCTCAGCCTCTCTAGAAATTGGTGGTGCCGCTGTTGACGCAGAAACTAATGCCGTTCGTAATGCGGTTGCTTACCGTGCCCACACGATCACTATCAGTGCTGAGAATATTGAGAATTATTCTCTCATCTTGTCTGGACCCACTAATCTTACCGGTCCAAGCAATGCTACCACGACCATCACGGGCGCGGGTGGGAAGCTCGGCTCTAACCTCTCTGATGACACTTGGGGCTACTCCTATGGCGAGACTACACCATCTATTACCCAAATGACTTTCGCATCCCTCACTGGCTCGGAAAAGACAATCGATACCGGAGCACCCTCTAATAATACTCTCAATCAGACGAAGAATTTGGTCTTCGCTGCCAAGTTTGGCCCCGAAGCTACGGCTGGTGAATATACTGCAGAGGTAACCTTATCACTCGTTGTTACACCTAAGACCATAGTCACTCTCGACAGTATTACGAATATGCAGCAAATGACTACGGATATTTGTACCGCTACGCCAGAAAATACCACGAAACAACTCACTGATACTCGTGATGGCAAAAAGTACTGGGTCACACGCTTTGCCAAAGATCAATGTTGGATGACCCAAAACCTTGACTATAACGACCCGAATAGCACTAAGCTTACTAGTACGAGCGGATGGAATGGTACGTCGGGAACTTATCGCGCCTACTATGATCCAGGCGCAAAAATGCTCAGCGGCACCTCTCTAGTTAATATTGGCAGTAATATGCATTTACATATCGGTAATTACTATAGCTATAATTCTGCAACAAACGGTACCGGCAGCGCTCTTAGTGGCGGGGAAGCTACTACCAGCATTTGTCCTACTAATTGGAAGTTACCCTCTCAACAAGATTTTAATATCCTCCTTAATACAACTTCTCAAACCAGTAGCTCAACCTTCACCTCTGCGCCATACTATTTCATTATTGGAGGACGCGTCGAATCGTCCACCCTCACAAAGCCAGGTGAATCCGGTTACTACTGGGCTTCCAACTCATCCACCTCTAGCGATGCCTTTCATCTTTATCTAAATTCAAGCAGTATTAGTGCTGTTTTTACAAAGCCCAAAGCTGACGGATTTCTAGTGCGTTGTCTTGCTAAATAATCACCAGTACCTACTAAATAAGAGGAAAGACAGAAGGAGGAGTAGAGAGATAAGTATATA
>CAZUBN010000011.1:0-31666 GCA_964618675.1 uncultured Candidatus Saccharibacteria bacterium
TATTCTTTTGCGCATCTGGGCCTCCTTTGGATTGTTTTTACCACCCTACAAGGTTGACCAGTTTTTATAAACAATTTGTTATAGTTAATCGGCTTCGGAGTATTGTATATGAAGCATTATATATAAGTAATAGAGAAAAGGTGCTAACACTCCTAACGACTGCCATAACAAAAACGGCACCCTAGGGTGTCAAACAGTTAAGCTCGTTAGCGTATCGCTTCCGGTCAACTGAACCACTAGGGCACCGTTCCAACCGGAAACTACAAAAATTTGAACTTAACTGTTTGACAATTCTATTGTACATAAATTTGACAATAAACGCAAGCCTAAAAATAAGACTATTTCCTCGATAACTGCGCGTTCTAAAGCCTCCTGAGGCGTTTTAGGCTCAGGAGGCTGTAGGATGGCTTTTTGGGAGAAAAAGCGTCAAAAAGGCTCTAAATAGCCTTAAACGGCATGTTGAGCTATATTTACCCTTCGTAAACCGGCAAATCCTCAGGAAAAGGGTCGAAATCGTTATCAAATTCACTAAAATCCGAACTATCACTAATTCCGTCGCCGAGTCCGCCATAGCCCAAGCTGCCGACGCCGCTAGTGCTGGTCCCGCCGAATTCACCGTCTGGATCGCCGCCGAGGATACCGAAATTGCCGCCGTTCGCCTCGATTCCATCTGCATAGAAGCCAGAATCGCCGAAGTTCCCTGATCCGTACGGTTCGTAACCGAGTTCGAGGAGGAAGCGGGACGGCGTATTGTAATTGCGACCGCCGAAACTGTAGCGGGAATTGGCGAAAGTGAGGAAGAGGTCTTTCATGGCGCGGGTCATGCCGACATAGGCGAGGCGGCGTTCCTCCTCGAGGTCAGCTTCGAGATTCTCGGAACGGCTGCTGGGGAAAAGACCCTCTTCGAGGCCGACCAGGAAGACGACGGGGAATTCGAGCCCCTTCGCGGCATGAATGGTCATGAGCGAGACAGTATCATCACCGGCACTCTCATCCGCAGAGCTGAGCAAAGCGGCGTCTTCGAGGAATTCGGCGAGGGTGTCGTAGGCGCTGGCGTTGCTGGCGAGCACCTCGATGTTCTGCATGCGTTCTTCCCCTTCGGGTGTGTCAGAGCGCAAGAGGGCGGCCAAATCAAATTCATCCACGATACGTTCGACTATTTCGGCAGCGGTAATCTGCTGATCAGCCCGCATGGCATGCAGGAAGCGGGAAACTTTGCCGACGGCGCTGCGCGCTTTGGGCGGGAGAGCGGAAGAATCGAGCAAATCCGTTAGCTCGGCGAGGTCGCGATCGGGATGTTCATTGAGGTAGGTGAAGATTTTTTCGAGCGAGGCGGGGCCCACTCCGGACAAAATATTTTTCACGACCCGCTCGAAACTGACTCGGTCATGCGGATTGACAATCAGTTTGAGCAGGGCGAGGACGTCTTTTACTTCCTTGCGATCGTAGAAGCGGACGCCGCCGATAATCTTGTACGGGATGCGCGCTGCCATGAAGGCCTTCTCGAAGGCGTACGATTGCGCATTCGTACGATAGAGGACGGCAAATTTACTGAAGCTGCCCTGCGAGCCGACCATATTCAGAATCTGGCGCGCAACGAAGTTAGCTTCCCCGGTCTCGTCGGCAAGCCCCTCAATGGTCACCGGGTCGCCATCACCCGCCTCGGTAAATAGTGTCTTGTCGGTGCGGGTTTTGTTCTGGTTGATAATTTGCTGCGAAGCATGGAGAATGTTGCCAGTGCTGCGATAATTCTGTTCAAGTTTGATGACTTTCGCGCCGGGGAAATCGCGTTCGAAATTAAGAATATTAGTAAAATCCGCCCCACGCCAAGAGTAAATCGACTGCCAATCGTCGCCCACCACGCAAATATTGCGCTGCTCGTTGACTAAGCTTTTGATGAGCTTGTACTGCACGGCGTTGGTGTCCTGATACTCGTCGATGAGGATGTATTTGAACTTGTTTTGCCACTTCTGGCGAACTTCGGGGTTATGCTCGAACATTTCGGCGGTTTTGGTCAATAAATCATCAAAATCGAGGGCACCAGCGGCTTGTTTCTCCTGTTCGTAACGGGCGAAAATTTCGGCGATGCGTTTCTGATTCGGATAATAAGCTTCGCGCAGGGCGTCGGCAGGTTTCTGTCCGAGATTCTGGAAGTTATTGATTGCGCTGTGGGCATTTTTCGGTGTGAGAGTTTTGTCGCCGGTGATTTTCATTTCGCGCATGATGCGGCGGATGAGAGTCAGCTGATCGTCAGAATCGTAGATAGTGAAGTTCTTGTCCACGCCGGCCGCGACGTACTCGATATGGAGAATGCGCACACAAATGCCGTGGAAGGTACCCATATACTGCATGAAATTGCGGCTAGGGCCGGTCGCTTCGAGGTTTTTGGAGGTTTCGGTATGGGCTAGGACGGCGGCGGCAGGCTGCGCGCGTTCTGCTAGGTCACGACGTCCGATTGCAGCTTCACGCTGAGATTCGAGGAGCTTCCAGAGACGCTCGCGCATTTCTTTGGCAGCTTTGTTGGTAAAAGTGACGGCGAGAATTTGGTCGGGGCGCGTGCCATGCGCGATAATATTCGCAATACGATGCGTGAGGACCTTGGTCTTGCCCGAGCCAGCACCGGCGAGCACCAGAACTGGTCCTTCTAAGGTTTGTACAGCCTCCGCTTGGGGTGGGTTGAGACCCCTCAATATTGCATCCATTCCTACATTATACACCAACTCTGGAGAAAAGAGGTAATTTAGGATTCAATGTACTGAGGCGGGCGGAGACGGCGTTCGGCGGAGTCGCGTCGCAGCTGGATGAGTCGGCAACAAACAACAATCTGCCCTACCAAGATAAAGGCGGAGCCGCCCAGGATCAGGCCGAGGCCGAAACTATACAACTGTCCGCAGAGGAAAGTCCCGCTGGCTTCGCCTAAATAATAGATGACGTGCCGGCAAGTGTTATATTTGAGCTGGTGACGATTGTCGACGGAATTGATATAGTAGCCGTCGCTGATATTTTCGTAGGCGGTCGAGCTGAGCAGTGCCCAGATGAAAGCGAGGAAGCAGAGGAAGGGATTGTTGGTGAGGAAAGCAATGACGAAGGCGATCAAACGGATGCCGAATTTGATAAAAATCGTCACGTAATCATTGCGCGGAGTGAAGTAGCGTAGGGCTAAAATCCCGAGCAGATCGGCGACTAGGCCGATGATTAAGAGACTATTCGTGGCGCCGGTAGCAGAGAAATCGAAAATATTCGTAAAAACCAGCATTTTCAGCCCCATGACGGTAGCGTACGAAGCCGACGAGAGAAAAACATAGAGCATGTAAACACGCTGAATCCGGTCGTGCAGGATATAGCGCACCGCCGAAAACTGTTGGCGGGGTGCGCGCTCGGTGACCCGTAAATCCAGACGGTACATCGTAATAATCGCGCCAACCAAAAAGAGCGCCGCGACGAGCAAACAGCCATTGTAGTCGAAAAGGAAGCCGCCAAGCTGGTGTCCAATCAAAACACCGCCGATTAAAATACCGACGTCGCGAAAGAGATACTCGATCAGTTTGCGACGGCTGTAAGCAGAGTTACTTTTCATAACGGTTGTGAGCAGCGGATAAATACTAGTAATGACGATGTAACTGGTAACGATGTCGATGGCGATGCAGAGAGTGATGGTTCCCTGGCTACCGGAACCGTTGAGACAGAAAAGTGCCAAGAGGTTCAGCATCCGACCGGCGAGAGCGACCGTGACGAGATACTTGATCTGAGACATTTTTACAAATTTACCGACGATAATAATTGCAACGACTGCGGCCAACATCCCGAGGCTAAGGATACTACTAATCTGGGTGGCGTCGAGGTTATTGGACTCGAGCCAAAGCTGACGGAAGTTTTCCCAGAGGCCGGTCGAAATGCTAAAAAACACCACCATGAGCAAAATTTGTTGCTCAAGTTTGCGCCAGGACGGACGTTCACGACGTCGATGTAAATAATCTCTAATCCGTTGCCCCATGTTAGATTTATTTTAACATAAACGCAATCATAGGAAAAGTGTTGTAAAAATTACAACACTTATACCTAGCCGTGATGAGCGTATTGCTATTAGAATGTGGTCTGAACTACTCCAGGACTGCTTTGATACGACGGACGCCAGCGCTGGAAGATTCTTCTTTGACAATCTTGAATTTGCCGAGCTCGCCGGTGTGAGTGACGTGAGGGCCGCCACAAATTTCTACCGATATACAGCTGTCAAGGGCTTGTTGCTGTTCCGGAGTGGCGGGTGTCCGCGCTCCATCTGAAGATTCCGCGCTGGACAGCCCTAGTTGGGTTAGCCACTCCGTAGCAGCATCCAAGCCCTTGCCGATCATGTATACCGTTACTTTGTCGGGGTAGCGATCGCGGAAGCTACCGTGCGCGTGCAGGACGTCGAAAGCATAATCCTTGTCATATTCCGCGTAAACTATGGGTAGATCCGCCTCAATCCACTGATTGACTAATTCCTCGACTTGGGCGATTTCTTCCGGCGTGAGTTTGTGGTCAACATTAAAATCAAAACGTAAACGTTCGGGAGTGAGATTACTGCCCTTCTGGTTGATATTAGGGTCGACAACTTGTTGCAGAGCGGCGAGCAAGAGGTGGCAGGCGGTGTGATACTTAACGGTTTGGTCGCTAGTGTCGGCGAGACCACCCTTGAACATACCTTTGGAAGCGGTCTTGCTACGTTCGCGTTGCTCGTTGAGAGCTTGCTCAAATTCTGTTTGATAGTTCTTGGACAAAGTGAGACCCATTTTGTAAACTTCTTCCACGCTGAGCTCGAGTGGGAAGCCGTAGGTATCCTGCAGCTTAAAGAGCTCTTGACCGTCGATAAGTTGGTCGGCTTTGGCGATTTTCTGAAGCTCTTTGACGCCCTTGTTGATGGTCTTGCGGAAGGCATTTTCCTCTTTCGTCAATACATCAACGACGTGGGCACGGTTAGGCAAAATATCATCAGAAAGTTCGGTGTAATTCTCGGCAATAATTGGGATAATTTCGGCAAGAAACTCCTGACCAATACCGAGGTCGAGAGCCTTGAGGACGGCGCGACGCACCAGACGCCGGAGGGCGTAACCCTGAGCCTTGTTACTTGGAGTGAGACCCTGCGCAGCCAGCAAGTAAGCCCCGCGCAAATGATCGGCGATGATGCGCATTTCGTCAGTATTATTATCATAGCTCTTATGCGACATAGCTTCGAGCTTAGCAATAATGGGAGCCATCAACGAAATCTTAAAGACATCGAAACTGCCCATCGCGGCTGCCGCGAGACGCTCGAGGCCACCACCGAAGTCCACATTCTTATGCTCAAGCTCTTCGAAAGTGCCGTCTTCCTTGCGCTTATATTGCATGAAGACTTGGTTACCGATTTCCATGAAACGGGCGCCGTCGCTGGCTGGGTGAGATTTACCATATTTAGCGACGTCCTGTTTGTCTTCGCCGAAGTCGTAAAAGACTTCCGAATCCGGACCACAAGGATCACCGAGCGGTGTAGTCTCGATACCACCACCGCGGCTCCACCAGTTTTCCTTGTCGTCGTAGAAGAAGATGCGTTCGCCAGGTTTAATGCCGCGTTCGTCACCAGCCTGAGCCGAGCCGATTTCGGCAATTTTTGCCTCGACGCCGGCTTGGTTGAAGACGCGCTGCCAAATGGCGGCCGCCTCGGTGTCTTTAGGAATGCCATATTTATCATTACCAATAAAGCAGGTGACGTAGATTTTCTCCGGGTCAAGACCAATTTCTTTGGTCAAAAATTCAAAATAATTCTGAATCTGCTCTTCCTTAAAATAATCGCCCAGAGACCAGTTCCCCAGCATTTCGAAAACGGTAGTGTGGCGCGGATCGCCGACGTCCTCAATATCTTGGAGACGAAGGCTAGGCTGCGAATCGGTGAGGCGGGTGCCTTCGGGATGCGGCTGACCGAGCAAATACGGCAGGAGCGGCTGCATACCAGAACCGGTGAAAAGCGTAGTCGGGTCGTTCTCGAGAACGAGCGGGGCGGGAGGGATAACTTTGTGTCCGTGTTTAACTTGGAAATCTAAGAATTTTTGGCGAATTTCATTTGCATCTAACATGGAATATATTATAGCACAATTCCTGCAAAATTACAGGAGAAGGGAGTTTGAATAATCTAGCTAATCGGCTACAATACCGCCGCCGAGACAGATTTCGCCCGCATAAAGCACGGCCGACTGACCGGGAGCGGGGCGCTTGGTGGGTTCGGCGAATTGCAAAGTTAAGCCATTCGGCGCAGCGGCGACTGTGACGTCGAGGAGAGGAGCGCGGTGACGGAGACGGACGCGGAGCTGGGGCAGCTTGATGAGCTCCTGAGGAGTGAGCTGATTGCGTAGATAGACATCTGCGAGCCGCAGAGAGGTCGCCCAGAGCTGGGGGTGATTAAGATTCTTCGAAACATAGACGATATTCGACACGAGGTCCTTGCCGACGACGTAATAGGGTAGGCCACCACCCAGATAAAGGCCATGACGCTGACCGATGGTGTAAAAGATGGCGCCGTCGTGATAGCCGAGAATTTGCTCGGTTTCCTGCTCTCGGATCTCGCCAGGCTGAGCGTCGAGGTATTCGCGGAGAAAATCTTTCATCCCCACCTCGCCGACGAAGCAAACGCCCATGGATTCTTTTTTGGTGGCGACGTCGAGGCCGTGCTCGGCGGCTAGGGCTTTGACGGCTGGCTTCGTGAGGTGGCCGACTGGGAAGAGAGTCTGAGCCGTGGCGGCGTCGCTCATGCGGTAGAGGAAATAAGTTTGGTCTTTGTTCTCGTCAATAGCACGCAGAAGCTGACACCCAGATTTTGCAGGCGCTTCCGCCCCCGTGCTTTTGGGGGACGTGTCGCCCTCGCTAGAGCGGGTCCTGTCTGGACTTGCCGACACGGGTTCGGGAGCGCTCTCCTCATCTGAAGAATCGGACCCACGCTCGCCGGGCAATAACCTGTGCCCGTCAAGTCCAGTCACCCGCCTATAGTCGATACGAGCATAGTGGCCTGTAGCGATGAAATCGGCACCACGTTCCATCGCGCGGTCGTAGAAAAGCTTAAATTTGATTAGTTCATTACAAATCACATCGGGATTCGGCGTGCGGCCCTTCTGGAACTCTGCCAGCATGTAGTCAACGACTTTTTGCTTATAATCCGCTTCAAAATCCCAGACTTCGAAATCCAGGTCGAGCTGCACGGCGACGCGTTTGGCATCGGCGAGATCCTCGGCCCAGGGGCACTTCATGCCGGGAAGATCCTTGGACCAGTTTTTCATATAAATACCGGTAACGTCGTAGCCTTGCTCTTTGAGCAGTACGGCGGAAACAGAGGAATCGACGCCGCCCGACATGCCGAGGAAGACTTTACTCATGGGCACACTCCGGCCCATTAGCAATGGGCTGCGTCTTTTCTTCATCAAAGGTAGCGCTCTCGGGACCGACTCGCTGTGCTCGCTGGTCGCGACCCGCGCTAGCCTGGGAGTCAGAGCTCCACGATTCAGAAAAGTCCAGTCCATTGCTATGCGCCGTGATCCGAGCGTACTCATGAGTAACCTCTTCGGCGATGATGCCTGCGGCTTGTTTGATTTGGTCGAGGTCGTTCGTGCTGCCCAACGAAATGCGGAGGGAGCCGGCGATTTCGGCGTCAGAGAGGCCGATGGCGGCGAGGACATGGGATCTACTACCCTTATTGGCGGCACAAGCTGCCCCGGTAGAAACTAAGACGCCGCGCTGCTCGAGCCGATAAATCAGACGCTCAGCGTCCAGCCCGGGGAAAGTAACGGGGCAAAAACTCGCTAATTGGCGTTTCGGATCGCCAAGAAAGACAGGTTGCGGATTGACGATAGTTTGGCTAAGAACTTGACGAATTTGCTTAGACATGGCTTGGTATTGCTTGCGGTGACCTGAAAGATGTTCCCTAGCTTCGACAGCGGCCGTAGCGAAGCCAATTACGCCGGGGACATTCTCGGTACCACTGCGTAGACCACGTTCCTGTCCGCCGCCTCTAGTAACTGGCTGGAGTTTGACGCCGTGAGCGACGTAGAGCGCGCCGGCACCTTTCGGTCCGCCGCACTTGGCAGCGTTAAGAGTGAGGAGGTCCACTCCGAGACGGGCGACGTTGACCTCGAGAAGGTTCAGCGCTTGCGAAGCATCAGAATGCAGAAAGAGCGGTAGCGAATTACCCTGGCGCAGACGCTCTTGGCGCACCTGACGCACGATTTCGCTAATCTCGGCAAAGGGCTGGATTGTCCCCAGCTCATTATTAACCAGTGAAACCGAGACGAGACAGACCTGATCGGTCAGCTTTTGCCGAAAATCGTCGAGATCGATGAGGCCGTGATGGTTGACGCGGATGAGCTGATGAGGATAAGATTTGGCCGTTTCGAGGACGGCGGCATGCTCGGTCGCTAAGGTGAGCACTTGGCCTTGCGGAAACTGGTCCAGCACTGTAAAAGCGAGATTGATTGACTCAGTGGCGCCGGAAGTGATGACCAAATCGACACCTTTCGCCCCGATAACGTGGGCGAGCTGATTTTTGGCGCCTTCGTAAGCTTCACGTACACGCTTGGCCGGCAAATAAGGAGCGGAAGGGTTAAAAAACTGCTCAGCAAAATACGGCTGCATGGCCTGGAGGGCTTTGCGGCTGACGGGAGTAGCGGCGGCGTGATCGAGATAAATCATGCTTATATAATAACATAAAAGGAAATAAAATGCCACCCCGAAGGGTGGCGGTGCGGGGGTTAGTGCTTGTAGCGACGGCGGATGGTGTCAGTGGCAGACTGGTCGGCCTTGCGAAAAGGCTTGCTGAGTGTGCGGTAGTAGCTGCGAATGACAAAACCCAAGGTGATACAGACGGCGATACCGAAGAGGCCCATCAGAATCTTCTGCTCGATGAGCAGCAAGCGCAGAGTGAGGTAGCCAAAAAGGAGCTCGGCGAGGGCCGCGAGGATAATGCGGTGCCAGATCTGGCCGACTTGGCTGACTTTGAGCTGCTTGCGGAAATCCTGCCAAAAGAGCTGACGGTACTCCCGGTGTCTCATGTGACGGAACCATTTCATATGCTTCCCCTCCTAACGTACTCATATCATGCCAGATATGAACAGGCGATATGGCTTATACTTTTATTGTATCACAGATTTGCTAAAAAGTCAATATGTTTGGCTGATAAAGTTGAGTTTTGATGATTTTGAGGTAAGCGTGGGTAGCTTTGCGAAAATTTTCTAGCTCGTCGCCCTCCAGTTTGAGATAGCGACCAGCGGCGACCTTCTTAAAAACGCCGGAGGTGCGTACTTCGTAGCGAACAGTCATGCGGTGGGTTTGGGCGGCTTGATCAAGCCAATCTTCGTACCAGATCCAAATGTTATTATGATCGTGGAAAAATTCACGCCGATGTCCGACCGGAATCGGGCCAAAAATGGTACTGCCGAGGCGCGATTCGGCGTTAATCAGGTCCGCGCGAGTGGGATGCTCGGAAAGCGGGAGGGGCTGCGGGATATAGAAGGCGCGTTGTGTGGAGGCGGTAGGCGTCGCTTGGGTTGGCGTAGCGGATGTTGCTTGTGCCGGAGTAGATGGTGCTGTTTGGTCGGGGACATTTTGTGCGACTTGGGGTTGGGGATTGGTCAAAGTGGCGATGATATCGCTTAAGGGCGTGGCGGAAGCTTGACTGCGGTCCTGGAATTCGGCGCAGAGGCGGGGACGCACGTGCGAGATCTGGAGATAGGGCTCATAGATGAAGCCGTCGTCAGAGCGGGCGCGCAGCGGGGCGAAGGTCTGCGGCGGACGTGCGGCCGGTTTAGTGGACCGGAAAAGCCGGCGCCAGAGCCTCGACCAGAAGTTGACATGATGAGGCTTCTCTGCTTTGAGAGTTTTCCAACGGGTGATTGTATTGCTTAGACAGACGCACGGCATCGCTCAATCTCCCTTGCAATATTCATGATTTCATTGTAAATGTCACGAGAATTACGACTATCAAAATGATAGCTATTGGCCTTTTTGAAGGATGGGATCTCCCAATTTGAATAATTCCCGTACATTGTTCGTAGTTTGCTCCGCTATTTTTTCCTCTGAAACACCCAAATTCGTGGCTAAATAGGCGGCAATGTCGCATACATAGCCTGGTTTATTTATTGTACCACGGAAAGGCACTGGCGTCAAGAACGGTGCATCTGTCTCTAATAACATCTTTTCCAGGGGAGGTAAAGCGATGGTGGAGTAAGTAGCGAGGCCGTTGACACCGACGTAAAAATCGCGGGCGAGAGCACGCTTCAGCTCGTGCTTACTGCCAGTGAAACTGTGGACCACCCCTGTTAATTCGGGGAAATTGTCGAGCAAAGCCCAGGCATCAGCGAAGGCGGCGTGACCGCGGATGTGCAGCGAAACGGGGAGCTGGAGGTCGCGAGCCAGCTGGAGCATCCGTTCGAAGAGCTGTAGTTGCGCGGTGCGGTCATACTGGTCGTAGTGGTAATCGAGGCCGATTTCACCGATAGCAACTGGTGTCAGTGCGGGAGAGGTCGTAATGGATGTGGCGGACGTTTCAAAAAGCTGCGTGCAGGGCTGACTAGCCAAGGCGGTACGGATCTTGGTAAAGAACTCCGCATCGGCGCTGAGCCACTCGGCAAGCCGGTTAGCGCTGTCGGGATGGATACCATAAGTCCAAAAAACGTCCTGATGCGTGGCCGCGAAAAATTGCGCCTGGGCGGAATCGGCGGGGTCGGTACCGATGACGACGACTTGGTCAACGTGACAAAGGTGAGCCTGCTGCAAAAAATCCTCCGCCTGCTCGGGCGTGAACCATTCGTGATCGTGAAGATGACAATGCGAGTCAACGAGATAATGCGACATGAAGATATTATAACATAAAAATCCCCGCCGAAGCGGGGATAGAGGTTAGTTGGTGGGGTGATTATAGCGGTTGAAGACAGGGCAGACGTCGTGACGGTCGGAGGTGCTATTGCGATAGACTTTGCCAAAGCTCTGGAACATGCTGTAACCATCATTGCGCAACAGAGATCCATCTGGGTCACGGCGGTCGGCATCGACCCAGAGAATCCAGTCGTGGCCCTCATAGGTGTATTCCATCCAGATGAGGCTCTTGAACGGAACTTCGCAGTGGTGGGCACGGACGGTTTCCTCGAAAGCACCATAGATGAGGTTGACCTGAGCGTGGGGATCTTCGCAGATGGCCAGGAAAAAATCCAACAGCTGGGCATATTCATCGTGCCAGACCATGCCACCCGGCGCCGAAGACCAGGAAATCCTGTAGAGGTCGCAGAAGACGTTCTGGGCGAGCTGCGGCGAGATTTCGCCCCAATAAGTGTTGGAGGCACGGCAGGTCGCGAGACGCTCGAACAGATAATTGGAGGCGCGGCGGTTCTGACGGTCATAGTGCATGGCGTAGAGAAACGCGATGAAGCCAATGATTACCAAAGCGGCAAGAACCACAATCGCAAAGTGGAAAACATTGATCATAGAGACACCAACTTTCTTGTAAAGTGCGGGATTTTGTCGGCTGGCGCATTCCCCCTCGTGAATTCTCCTTTCTGCAGAAATTTAGCAAACAAAAATCCAACCTATCTTTCCATTATATCATAGAGCTGCGCTCTAGAAATAGCTACGTCGCTTCGGAAAAACTATGCTAGCATAGTTTTCGCTCAGACTCCTTGCTATATCACACTTATGCTAAAAAGTCAACGGTAAGCATATCTGAGCCGACGGGTAGGCTGGAATTGCGAGATGTCGTTGGCTTGGCTTAGCGAGATTCGCGCTTGTTTAGGGAGATGCACGTTTGTTTAGCGAGATTCGCGTTTGCGCTTGATCGGGTCGAGCTGACGCTTGCGGAGGCGGAGGGATTTCGGGGTAACTTCGAGGAGCTCGTCGTCGAGCAGGAAGTCGATGCATTGCTCAAGCGAATACTGGGTATGCGGGGTGAGTTGGATGGCGCCGTCGCTGGCGTGGGTGCGCATGTTGGTGAGCTGCTTTTCCTTGCAAATATTGATGTCGATGTCCTCTTTTTTGTTGCTGAGGCCGACAATCATACCCTGGTAAACCGGGACTTGGGGTGGGATGAAGAGAATGCCGCGCGCCTGGGCAGCGTCCAGAGCATAAGCGGTACTGGTGCCGGCCTCGAAGGCGATGAGGGCGCCGTTGCGTTCAGGCTTGTACTTCCCTTCGACGGGGCGATAGCCAGCAGGAAGAGACGACATGATGGCGGTACCCTTCGTGGCGGTGAGTAAATTATTACGCAGACCGATCAGAGCGGCGGTAGTAATGCGATAGGTGAAACGGGTGCTGCCGCTAGAAGTGAGCTCCTGGCTGAGCAATTCAGCGCGACGCACACCGAGCTCTTGGCTGACGGCGCCGACAAACTCGGGCTCAACTTCGATTGTGAGTTCCTCGACTGGTTCGCATTTGCGACCGTCGATGTCCTTGTAAACAACTTCGGGACGGCCGGTCTCTAGCTCGTAGCCTTCGCGGCGCATGGTTTCGATCAAGACGGAGAGATGTAGCTCGCCGCGACCAGAGACTTTGTAACCGAGACCGTCGGGGACGATCTTGAGGGCGATGTTGGTCTCTAGCTCGCGCTCGAGGCGCTCGGCAATCTGGCGAGAGGTGGTAAATTCACCTTCCTGACCCTTGAGCGGAGAAGTGTTCGGGCCGATGTAGATGCTAAGGGTCGGGGCTTCTAGCTCGATAGTGGGGAGAGCGGTAGGTTCTTCGCCGTTCTGTCCGGCGGTAGCGATGGTGTCGCCGATGTTGGCTTGTTGGATGCCGGAGATGGAGACGATATCACCAGCGACGGCTTCGGGTACTTCTTCCTTGCCGAGGCCTTTGTAGGTGAAGAGTTTGTCGATTTTGGCACGAGTGGTCGTAAACGTGCCTGTCTCGGACCGCTCCAGGCCGCTTGGCCCAGTCTTATGTCCTTCGACAGACTCGTTCTCGCCCACGTGATGCAAAACCGAAACCGTTTCACCTTGTTTGAGCTTGCCGCGGAAGATTTTGCCGATGGCGTATTTGCCGAGGTAATTATCGGCAGCCAGGGCGGCGACCAGGAGCTGAGCACCTTTCGAAGCATCCTCGTCAATCTTCGGCGCGGGGATATCATTAATAATTGACTCGAAAATGACGTTGAGATTGTCATCGAGATCGGTAGTCTTGCCAGCTTTGCCGTCGCGAGCAATGGCGTAATAAATCGGGTAGTTAAGCTGGGATTCGTCGCTGGCGAGCTCGAGGAAGAGGTCGGCGATTTCGTCCTTGACCTCGTCGATGCGGGCGGCGGGCTTGTCGATTTTGTTAATAATGACGACCGGCTTGAGGTGGAGAGAGAGGGCTTTCTGGAGGACGAATTTGGTCTGTGGCATCGGACCCTCTTGGGCATCGACAATCAGCAGAACGCCGTCGGCCATGTTGAGCGTGCGTTCGACCTCGCCAGAGAAATCGGCGTGGCCCGGGGTGTCGATAATGTTGATTTTGTAATCGTTATAAAAGACCGCGGTTTGCTTGGCCGTGATGGTAATGCCGCGCTCGTGCTCTTGATCCATGGAGTCCATGATGAGAGTTTGTGACATTTCGGCCTGATTGTCGCGGAAAGTGTGAGATTGTTTCAAAAGACCGTCGACGAGCGTAGTCTTGCCGTGGTCGACGTGGGCAATAATTGCAACGTTACGAATTTTTTGTACCATATCATTCTATTATAGCACACTTTACCCGAAAAAGCATCTGTTTTTCGCTGTTGCTAGACACCTTCCTATGCTCTTTCTACGCCGTCTCTAGCTAGACAGTCGAAACAGACTTACGGCGACAGAGGCGAGTAATGAGATAGAAAATGAGGGCGAGAATGACGACGCCGACTATGAAGAGGAGCCAGAGTGGACAGAGGAAGACTACGGTGCTATAGAGGTATGACTGGTCGAGGAAGTTGATGGTCTGTTCGACGCGGAAGAGACCGAGTTGCGGGGCACTGTCCCAGACGAGAATGCCGGTGCGGGAAGTACCGGGGAGAATGGTGGCGACGCTGGTGCCGATCGGGCGACCGTCACTGTCGACTGAGTTCGGATTGATTACTTCGTGGCCGGTAAAGAAATTGCGTACGGTCAGGGTCTGCGTGACTTTGAAGTCGGTGTTGCCGGTGTTTTTCACGGTCTGCGAGGCGGCGAGCTCGTGATTAAACATGAACTGAGGCAAGGAGTGATCGAGTAATTCCCCGCTGAGTTGCACTTCGGCGCCACTGACGTGGCCGCGCAAAATGGCCGCAAGCTGGCTGGTGAGCTTCATAGCATTAGCGTCGTCAGCGTCAGAGCCACCATCAGCACGGAGCATAATCGCAGCGTATTGACCGCCACCGACCGCATCCTTAGGGACGTCCACCTCGAACGGCACGGTGAGGGATTGACCGGGATTAATAAAGAGTTCGCGCTTAGGCAGGCGCAGCCAATGATAAAGCTGCGTATAGGTCGATTCGCTATCGAAGTCCGGCTCATAATTATCATTCTTGACGTAGTAGGGCGAGGCGCTAACGGTGATCTTGAAGGGGAGACTGCCGATATTACTGACCTCGACGGAGCCGTGATAGGTGGCGCCGGCTTTGAGCTCGATGTCCTGCTCGGACGGAGTGAGCGACATAACAACCTCACCCGGAGCGAGCGCGGTGGCCGGCTGGGTGCCCAAGAGGCTGGTGATAATTAAGAAAGCAGAGAGAAGGAGGCAGCGAAACATTAGTTAGTCTGGGTGGTGGCAGCGGTAATGGTTACTTCGGTCTGGTAGGTACCAGAGGGGAGAGTGGCGGAGGTGCCGATACCGACGGTGAAGGTGGTTTTCTTGCCAACGGCGCCAGCGTTCGAAGAGTAGAAAATATTGCTGGCGCTAGTGGTAACTTCGCTATAATTGGCTTGATCGGTGTCAGTATTGGTGACTTTTTTCTTGATGCCCCAGCCATTCACGCCGTCGGCGAGGTTGCTTACAGAGGGGATAACTTCGTTCACGGTTGGGTTGGTAATGGCAGCGTTCAAGAGACGTGGCTCTGCAGCGCTAATCGCAATCGTGTAGGCTTGGTTGGACGTGACGGTCGCAGTGATGCTGCTGTCGACGACTTTACCCGCCACTGCGGCAACGTCACCAGTACCGGTCGCCGCATCTAGCGAGATCGAGGGTTGGACGCTCACAGTGACGTTCGCATTGCCGGTATCGGCATAAGTAGCCATAGGAATTAAGGTGGCAACGGCCGCGAGCAGTCCGCCGAGAATCATAAGTGTGTTTTTTGTTTTCATACGCGCTCCTTTATGAGTTGATTATAGCAGAGAGAAAAGCTTATGGCAAGCCAGTTTTTAGAAAACCTGAGGGCGTTTCTTGCGGTGATGGCGGATGGCGAGGATAATCCAAAGGATTAATAAGAGCAGTAGGCCAATAATCGAGAAAATTAGCCAAAGTGGGCAGCATATGACCACGCGCTCGATGATGGAATCGTTCCCGAGGAAAGATACCACCTGACGCACGCGGAAAATGCCGAGTTGCGGAGTATTATCCCAGGTGATCGAGCTACTACGGGACGTGCCAGGCAAAATCATGGCAGTAGTGGAACCGAGCGAAGTGCCATCGGGAGCTTTCGTATCCGCGTCGAAAAGGGTGCGGTCGGAGAAGAAATCCTTCACGGTGAGAGAGTGATTAACCCGAAAGTCGACATTGCCGGTATTATAAACGGTCTCGGAAGCGACGAGCTTACCACCAACCACGAAGCCGGGGACCGATTGCTCGGCGACTTCGCCAGAGGGATTCATGCTGGCGCCATTGATACGGCCGTAGAGGAAAGCGGCGACCTGCGGAATGGTCTGAATGGAGTCGTTCTCTTGTTTACCGCTTTCGGTGCGAGCTAGGATGGCGGCATATTGGCCACCTCCGACCGCGTCCTCGGGGACGTCGATGCGAAACTTGATGGTCAAGGAAGTTTCAGGATCGAGATGGTAAGCATCTTCCTCGAAAGTGATCCAGCTGGCTAGACGAGTGTAATTATTCTCTGTAGTAAAGTCGGGATTGTAAGTCTCGCTGTCGACTTGATAGGGTGCGACCGACATGACGAAGTCGAACGGCTGTTGGCCGCTATTAGCGACCGAAATCTCGCCAGTGTAGGTCTGTCCAGGCGTGAGATCGAGAGTCTGCGAAGTAGGAAAAATAGAGATAGCGATGTCGCTGTCGAGTGCAGAGACGGGTTGCGCCAGCAAAAGTGGCTGCGCGCAAAGAGAAACCCCCAAGAGTGTAGTCAAAAATAAGAATAGCTTCTTAAACATTACGGTTGAACGGCCGCGGTTACAGTTACTGTGGTAGTATAAGTGCCGGTAGGTAGAGCAGGGCTGACGCCGACGCCAACTTCAAAGGTGGTCGGAGTGCCGTTCGGGGCGGCGGCGGCGCTGGTGAAGAAAGTCTGATCGGCCGCGGTAAGGCCGGTATAAGACGTAGCATTGGTGCCATCGGTGTTTTTCTTCTTGATACCCCAACCATTCACGCCGCTAGTGACGCTACTGGAAGGCGGAATCTTGTTGGTGGTATCTTTGACTAGGTTAGGTTCATCGGCTTTGAGTGAAATGGTGTACTTAGAGTTTGAGGTCACGGTACCCTTGATATTGCCGGTGGCAACTTTCGTGATGTCGGCGTTAATAGTGCCGGTGCCGGCGACGTCAGAGAGGGTGAGGACTTTGTCGATAGTCACCGAAAAAGTGGAGGAGCTGGTGGCGCCGAAGTTACTGCCGGTTGTTTCTGTACAGGTAGTAATACCATTAGCTGTAGTCGCGGTACCGCCAATACAGCTGACAGCGGCGTAAGTTTGTAAACAGAGACCCGAAACAGCTAGCCCGACGACGAGCACGCCCGTGAGGAAAAGTCTGCGAACAATTTTTTCCATTTGATTGATTCCTATTTTGTTTTATTTTTGACTTATATACTTTTATGATACTAAATTCTTATGGCTTTGACAAGTAGGATTGTGGGTGGATTTTGCAGATATAGTACGATGCGGGAGGTGATGCGTTTGTTAGATAGACGATGGGGATTGTGGGCAAATTTTGTGGCTATGATATAATAGCGGGGTGAATATGCATAAAATGAATTTACAACCAAGATACTTTGATTTTATCAAAGATGGTACAAAGCGGATTGAGCTACGTCTATATGATGAGAAGCGTAGCCAGATTCAGCTGGGCGATGTGATTGAATTTTCTAAATCGGAGACGGATAAATTGAGAACCGAGGTGGTTGGCCTGCTGCGCTATGGTTCTTTCCAAGATTTGTTTGAAGATTTTGACATATCAATTTTGGCGGATGCCTCGATGACAAAAGACGAGCTGTTGAATGTTTTGAATGAATTTTACACTCCGGAAAAACAAGCTCAGTATGGTGTCGTGGGGATTCGGTTGCGGTTGGTGGATGGATCCGAATAGACAACGCGATTTTCTGACGAAAATCGCTACCCGCCGGGCGTCGCCTCGGAAGAGTTAATATCTTCTCTCTTCTCTCGTCTCCTACGGCGGACGAACTATTCGCTTCGCTCATAGTTCTCGTCTAGCCGATCTCATATCAGATAAAAAATAGAGCCAAAAGGCTCATTTTTTATCTGGTGCGCCTGACTAGACTCGAACTAGCACAGCGTATAAATTGCCACTACCACCTCAAGGTAGCGTGTCTACCAATTCCACCACAGGCGCTTATGGGTTTATTATACTAAAAATAGCGAATTTCCGCAAGACTTTGCTTGCGGAAAATGCTAGAATGGTGGCAATAAGTCCACCGAACGTGAGGATTATTCCTCTTCTTTGACGATGTCGGCCTCGGCGCTGGCTTCGACTTTCTTCGCCTCGGCGGCTTCGGCGTCCTTTTTGGCTTTGCCAAAACCTGCCGGGAAGGCGACATCATAGAGCCCCTTGAAGGCATAAACGACACCGAGGGCGATAATACCGGTATAGACAGTATAGCTTTCGCCTGGTTTCGCTGAATTGTATGAAATAGCAGAAATGATCCCGCCAACAGCGGCAATAGCAACACCGCCTAAAATTTCTTTGATTCCGCGTTTACGTACGCTTGCTTTATCGGTTTTACTCATGCCTGCATTATAGCATATTTTAAGATTATTTTTAAGGTCTAGCATGAGTTAATGAAGAATAGGGGTGAAAAGGTCACCCTTCCATCTTTCTATTGTAGCACACTTGTTCTGTTTTGTCAATAGTGATTATGCTTGTCCTGCTCTAGATAGGTAGCGCAAAAGTGAATGCTCGGTCATAGCATCCTAATTTGGAGAGGCGCAAAAGGTGACGCTTAATCGCCCTGCCCTGTTGCGAATAGACGTTAAAGGCTAATAGCGCCCTTGCGAGCGCTATTAGCGTGTACCTAAATAAAATGCAACGTGCGAATTAAGCCTTTTTCTTCAAGGTCAAGAAGCCATTGCGTGGATTCTCGTTGACGACACGATCTGCTGGCAAATCACACGGAGTGCCTTTACCGCCTTCAGCAGTCTTAGTAAAGAAATAGATCGTCTGTGGCTTGCCACCGCGCAAGGTAACTTCGGACTTGTGCAGATAGTAGGTAATACCTTTGCTGTTGGTATGTTGATAGGCCATTAGGTTCCTCCTTAGATTATTATATTCTTATCTTATTCTGAAATTTCCTAGGTGTCAAGCAGTTTTATAGAGTTTTCGCAAAAAAGTTATGGTTTTGGGCAAATTGGGGTGGAAAAAGCGTAAAAAATCGGGATTTTAGGCTTTTTGGAGGAAGACAAGCGCGAGCTTTAAGGCGCACCAAATCACAAAACGGACGATAATGATAATGAGGATAATTGCGCTGGCGAGCATAGCGAAACCGGCGGGCGTGGGTGACCAAAGTGGCGAGGCGTAGTTGCGACGGTAGAGTTCGGTAGAGGGGACTTTGGCAGCGATATTGGTGCTGGGGACGATCTCGACGGGGTATTTCTCCATTTCGGAGGTCCAGCAGTTGAGATAAGCGTTCCAGTTGACCGCCTGGGGCTGGCAAGTGGCTTCGATGGTGGCATAGACGTCGCGGTGGGGGTTGTCGTCGGTGATGAGTTCGGACTTGGCCTGCTCGATGGCGGCGTTGGCGGCGCGCAGGTATTGATGCTCGAGATAAAACGGTCCGGTGCCAAAGATGATTGACTGGAGGCCGTTTGATTCTACGACGTTGACTACGGTATGAGAATAGACGAAGTCGCGTAGGGCGATCAGGGTCGTGCGAATTTGCTCGTCATCCTCAGCTTCATCAGCCGCAAAGACCGCCGCCCGCAGCTCCGACATCCGGAGATGGTCAAAACGCAGCAGAGTAGCCGTCAAAAACAGTAGTGGCACCAGGATAATAATGAGTTGCCAAGTGCGCACAGCGCCGAAGCGTTCGCGAAGGGTTTTCTTAACTCGATTAGATGACTTTCCACCCATTTCTGATTACATTATAGCATAGATTGTGCTACAATAGGGCTAATGAATATTTATATTTCGGGAATCTCAGGGACTGGTATGGGGCCGCTGGCCTTGATGGCGCATGACGCCGGTATGAACGTATTTGGTTCGGATCGGGCGCCGGGTGCGATTACGAACGAGCTGGTCCATAACGATATCAAAGTTTACTTGGGCGAGCAGGACGGTGAATTTCTGAAAATGCGCGCGAAGAATGAAGGGGTGGATTGGTTCGTCTATACTTCGGCGTTGCCGGAGGACCATCCGGAACTGCTGATGGCGAAGAAGCTGAAGTTGAAAATTTCGAAGCGCGATGAATTTATTAATTACTTGATTAAGAAGCTGAAACTAAAACTGATTGCGGTGGCGGGTACGCACGGCAAGACTACGACGACGGCGATGATTGTCTGGGCGGCGATGAAGCTGGGAATACCAGTATCATATATAATTGGTACGACGCTTCCCTTTGCGCCGGCCGGGCATTATGACAAGAAGTCGGAATATTTTATCTACGAAGCGGACGAGTATGACCGTAATTTCTTGGCTTTTCATCCGTGGCTGGCGGTGTTGCCGGTGGTAACTTTCGATCATCCGGATATTTATGCCGATGAACAAGATTATCAAGAGGCTTTCCGACAGTTTGAGCGGCAGAGTGAGACGGTAATTCGCGGTGATGAGATTGCGGTGGGTGTAGACTTGGCCGGTGAGGCGCGGCGCTACGACGCGACTTTGGCGATTGACGTGTTGCAGCGAATTATGCCAAAGCAGCGAGGATTGGCGATTTTCTCAGGTAATCAGCGTAAGAAGATTACCAAAGTGATTAATGAGTTCCCGGGCGTGGGGCGCAGGTTCGAACAGGTGTCGGAGGGGTACTATTCGGATTACGCACATCATCCGGAGGAGGTAGCAGCGACGGTGCAAATTGCCCTGGAAGAGGCGGATCGACGCGGGCTGAAGGGCGTCGTGGCGGTGTATGAGCCACATCAGAATACTCGGCAAAGCGAGCTAGTGGAAGCGTACGCGGGGGTTTTCGAGGGGCTGACGAAGCTATATTGGTTGCCGACTTATTTGACGCGCGAAAATCCAGAGTTAAAAGTTTTGAAACCAGCGGATTTCATCGAACGGTTAGAGAATAAGAAAATTGCCGAGGCGGCAGAATTGGACGATGAACTCGGTGAAGCGCTCAAAAAGTGGCACGAGAAGGGATATTTAGTCTTGTTGATGACGGCGGGGCCAGCGGATGCTTGGTTGCGCAAGTTGGTCTATGCTGGGAACCAAGAGTCGGCGGCGACACGGTTCGTGCATGCGCCGAGGACAGCGGACGAGGGTAGCGAGCGGATTTAGGGGCTATAGGGGACGGTCTCCTAGTGGCGAGGGGGCTCAGCTTTCTAGCGGCGAGGGGACTCGGTTTTCTCGGTTTTGCCTTCTTCGGGCTCGCTAACTGGCTTGATACCGAGCGACTCATCAGAAAGTGGTGTAGGTGCATAGGGATCAGACAGGGCACGCAAGCGATCATTGATAATCCGTAACTCTTTGAGATATTCTTCGAGCTCGGCGGCGTCAAGCGGACCGGTATCACTATAGGTGAAGCTGGTGTTGACTTTGGTATTCTTATCAACCTCATCTTCGTCGGGCAAAAAACCCGGGCGCGAGCGGTCGAGGTAAATGTCGCCAGTGCTGCGATAGACCCAGAGGCTAATCCCGGTCGTAAGCGTCGTAATAATGATGGCGCCAATACCAAGGACTAAGAGGTTGCGGCCACCTTTGGGTTTATTGGTGGACGGAGTGGGGCTGGTAGCCTCCTCGTTTGTGATCTGAATATCAACTGTAGCCATTAGAGGTCTCCTTTGAGTTGGACGACAGCTTCATATTGATCTTTGGCGAGCTCGGTGAGGCGTTTGGTACTGAGGCGCAAATCTTCGCGCTTTTGTCGAGTAGTAACTAACTGACGATAGAACTCTTCGGGTTGTGCGCTACAATCGATTGCAATGAGGTTCTCAAGGTGGCGCATGTAATCCACATAGCGATCACGGAACTGAGCCTGCGCAGCCGTGAAATTGGTCTGGATGTCAAAAAGGGTAGCGGAGGGGCGGCCGAGTTTCACCAAACGTAGGTTTAACGGTGTAATGAAACGGCTAGAGATCGATTCGTAAGCAGTGCCGAGATAAGTACGAGTGCGCGAGTCGACGCGTTGCAGTTGCCGTAGAGATTCATTAATATGCGTGCAGTTTTGGCTAATGGTGACTTTTTGCTCGGCGTCGAGTTCTTCGGCGAAACAAGCCTGCCCCAGAACGAGCCCGAGGATTAGCATGGCGCTGGTGGTGATTTTAATCGACTTTGAAAAGACCATTGTGCTTCTTTCCGTCATATATTAGAGTTGGTATGCCTTTGGCGTGGATGCGGTTCTCTACCATGTCCTGAACTTGGCGCATAATCTCTTGAACTCGCTCACCGTGCGCTGCTTCAACTAATTTCTTAATCTCGGGCTTTTTCATGCCGAATTCCTGAAGCCATTTTCGGAGAATTTGCTCAGCTTCTGCACTAGTACTCTGCGCGAGTACCGACTGATAGAGCATGCCGTTCGCGTCGCTTTCGGTGAAAATGCGGTCCAAAATACGTGGCGCATAGTCCGTATCTAATAAATCAGCAGCGTGCATGTATTGAGCGACAACGTCAGAATTAGTAAATTTGTAAGTGCCATCCGGAAGCTGAATGGGATAGACCATGAGAACGGTATTATATTGATCGAAGAATCCCGAGGACTTTTGGTTGCGATAACTCTGGACACAAACGAGACAGCCTGGGTCAAAAATATCGAGAGCGAGTGGCTTCCCTTCCTGGTAGGAATGCACATAGCTATAGGGCTTAACTAGATAATCTTCAGCCTGCCAATCATGGAAACGGTCAGGAATATTGACAAAAATTTCGCCCCACTCCGAGAACCAACGTCCGGTCCATTCGAGAGGATTAGTTGGTTCGGCGGCGTCGATACCACACACTTCGGCACCCAAAGCACAGCTCGCCGGCTGCGAGACATTACAGGTGCCGAAAACCCAGAGCGCGAGTAGAGCCTTAACGGCTTCGACGAGAGACCAGATGGTAATAAAAACAATGAGAATTGCGCTAACTTCAATCGCGACACCAAGCGGTTTCACCCATTTTGGATGCTTGAGGACGACTTTGCTGAGCAAGCTATTTTTGACATCATCTTTGAAATTCGTTTCGCATTTTTGGAGGCGGACTTTTTTGCCAACGCAACCCCAAGCTTTTTTGAAGACGGCCCAGTATTTTTTCCCGATATCGCGACGAAAAATGCTGAGGAAAGCGACAAAAACTCCGACTAGACAGAGAATGATAAATGCAGCAATGCAAACCATGAGATTATTATAGCATACCCAAAGATGAAGTACACTAGTCGTCTTCGTCTAAAATGGCAAGATGCGATTCTTCGAGTTGGATGTCGTCCACGACAGAAGGTGAGGACATCATTAAGTCAATACCAGAACCGTTCTTCGGGAAAGCGACAATATCGCGAATGTTCGTAATACCTTCGAGGGCCATGAACATACGGTCGATGCCAAAAGCACAACCAGCGTGAGGAGGCGCACCGAATTTGAAGGCGCCTAGCATGCCTCCGAAACGGGCGGCGACGTAATCTTTATCATAGCCGAGAATGCCAAAAACTTCGTACATGATTTCTGGATTGTAGTTGCGAACGGCACCAGAACAAATTTCGTAACCATTCATCACCATATCATACTGATCGGCGACGATGTCCAATTTATTCTCGGTTTCACGCAATGCCTTAATGCCACCTTTTGGCATAGAGAAGGGATTATGACCGAAATCTAGCTTGCGATTCTTGTCATCCCATTCGTAAAAAGGAAAGTCAACGATCCAGCAGAGCGCGATTTTGTTTTCGTCGGCGAGGCCGAGAGCGTTCGCGAAGGCAATGCGCATTTGACCAAGAACTTTGTTGACCTGGTCTCGCTCATCAGCGCCGAAAAAGACGGCGTCACCATCCTCAGCCTGAGTGAGCTCCTGAATACTATGGAGTTCTGCTTCGCTGAGGAACTTCGCAATCGGGCTGCGAACAGTGCCATTCTCATATAATATATATGCTAGACCACCAGCGCCGTTCTTGCGAGCGAGCTCGGTGAATTCGTCAATTTGTTTACGAGTAAATTGGCCGCCGCCCGGGACGCGAATCGCTTTCACACATGGAGTTTGGAAAACTTTGAACTGGCAATTTTGCAGAGCTGCTGTTAGATCAATTAGCTCAAGGCCATAGCGCAAATCTGGTTTATCAATACCATACTTATCCATAGCTTCGCGATACGGAATCCGCGGGATTTCTTCGCTGACTAGTTCCTTGCCGGCAAAGTCGGTAGCAAGTTGCTTAATGAGCGGTTCCATAAGCTTACGGACGACTTCACCATCATCAACAAAGGACATCTCGCAGTCGAGCTGGTAGAAATCACCATACAAGCGATCAGCGCGAGGATCCTCATCACGGAAACACGGAGCAATTTGATAGTAGCGAGGCACGCCACCGACCATGAGTAACTGCTTGAATTGCTGAGGAGCTTGCGGCAGGGCATAAAACTGACCGGGATGCAGACGTGATGGGACTAAGAAATCGCGCGCACCTTCTGGTGAGGAGTTGGCGAGAATCGGTGTGGTGATTTCGATAAAATCATGCTCGTCCATATAGCGGCGCATGATGCGATAGTATTCGGCACGCCGACGTAAGATTTTTTGCATAGAGGGGCGGCGCAAATCGAGGTAGCGATATTTGAGGCGCAATTCTTCACTAGAGGCGTCACCTTCATCGTGGGTATTGACCGGCAGTGGCTCGGACTTATTAATTAAGTTAAGTTCATCAACGACAACTTCGATATCACCCGTTTCGATGTTGGGATTTTTGAGATCGGCGGCACGCTCGCGTACGACACCGCTGGCGGACACCACGAATTCATCGCGCAAAGCTTCGGCGATCTTGAAAGCGGTAGCATTGTCAGGAGTCACAACGAGCTGGATAATTCCCTTGTGATCGCGCAAATCGATAAAAATCAAACCACCATGATCACGCCGTGAATTCACCCAGCCGGCCAAGTTAACTTTTTTTCCTATTTCCGTCTTTAAATCCGTTGATAAACTTCTCATTCCTTTATTATACCACAGAACTTCGATCTTGGCTACGGCGGACGCTGCTACTATTTACCTTACTGTGCACTTTCTAGCACCAATAATTAGTCGCTTACGAGTTTTACGGGTCTGCCCTTGTCTAAAGAAAATGTCATTCCATTGGTAAACGTCAAGGATATACATTTTCTTCAGACAAAGGTGACTAGTTTACGACCCTTAAAAATTCGTAAGCGACTACTTGCCGCGTTGCATAGGAAAGTTCTTATGGCGTACGGTTCTTGGTAGCACGATTGACGGCCCAATACTGGACATCGACGAAGCGGTCCGTCGCATAGACGAGGCGATTATCTTCGGAGAAGGAGCGCGTATTTTTGTTGAAATAATAGACGAGACTGGCTTGATAGATGCCGATAGCTGGGACGTCTTCTACCCAGCGTTTGAGGAAAGTTTCGTATTTCGCTTCCCGAGCGGATTGACTCATGGAGCTACGTGCGCTCAGAATCAGATCATCGACGAGCGCATTGGCATAGTTAGAGAGGTTCAGACCGGTCGCAGAGGCCTGCGAAGAATGATAGTACGGGAAGAGATCCAAGTCGGCGCCCAGCCCCACCTCGTAGAGGAGAATGTCGTAATCACGTTGACGAATCACATTGACGACAAATTCTTGACCAGGATCATGAATGGACAGGCTAACCTTGAAGCCGAGTTGCTCGAGCTGACTCTGCCATTCGCGCGCCAGTTCTGGGAAGTAACCGGTGCTAATTGTAGCGAGGCGTAAAGTTTTGCCCCGGGCACCAGCTTCCTCGATAGTTTTACGGGCGGCCGCAAAATCATATTCAGGCAAAGGTGGATATTCTTCGAGCTCAATTTCCGAACTAAGAATGGGGTAGTTGAGAGCGTATTCCGAATTGAGAACGGAGCGGATCATGTTCATATCGACGCCTTTTTGAATAGCTTGGCGAATGACAACATTATTCAGAAGCGGACTAGTAGTATTCAGGAACGCAAAAACTCCACTCGCTAGAGCAGTCTGCTTCTCGTACACTAAATCGCGCGAAAGTTGGTCGCGATAATTCACTGATAATTCGGCGGTAGCGGTGACTTCGCCGGTCGAAACTGCCGTCACAATCGCATCTAGAGAAGAATAGGTGTGAATAGCAAAACTATTGAGCATGGGTGCAGTTTTGTAATAGTAGGGATTCGCCGCAAGGTAAATAATTTTCTCGCCTTCATTGTTAACGTTCTGCATGGCGTTAAAAGTAAAGGCGCCGGAAGTAATTGGATTGGAGCTAAAATTGTTTTCTAGTAGCTGACCAGGCGCGACATTTTGTAAAACATGTGCGGGCAGAATAGGAATATTAAGCGTGGAATCGAAGTCGGCATAGGCCGACGGCAAAGCAAAAACTAGCGTATCATCGATGCGCTCGATGGTGACGCCAGAAAAGTTCGAGGCGTAGGCGGTGTTAATCGTGGGATCTTTAGTAAGGTTGATCGTGTAAATTACATCATCGAGAGTAATCGGTTCGCCATCAGACCACTTAAAACCGTCCTTGAGCGTCAAAGTCCAGACGCGGCCAGTTTCGTCGGGAATGACCGACTCAGCTAAACCGAGACCTACGTGACCCGAATAATCTACCATCGAGAGGGTGGCGAACATTAGTTTGGATAAAACTTTTTCACTTTCGGTAGTGGCGAAGAGCGGGTTGAGTGAATTTACTCGCCCCATCGTGGCTTCAATATAAGTACCGCCGTCAACATAGGCTTGGGCAGAGTAAGATTGGCGATACCAGAAAGCTTGAGTCAAGGCCAGCGAAGTAATCACAACAATCAGCAAGCACCATTCCAAAATGAGCAGGCGGACACGACGAGCGTTTGGCAGACGATCGATGATGTTTTCTTGAAAATGCTCTTTACTACCCTCGCGAGCACGCTCGGATATTTGTTCCCAACGCTTTGCTAATTTTTGCCCACGCTTTTTGAAAGTTGGTTTCATGCTATGCAGGAATTAAAACTAGACATAAGATTGATAAAACGAAGACGACGACGCAGACGACCGTAGCGTTAAAAAGCGAACGCTCGAGACCACGACGGGTCGTGTAAAGTTCGCCGGAGCTGCCTGAGCCTGCACCGAGCGAAGCGCCACGTTGTTGCAGAAGGATGAGCAAAACCGACAGCAAAGCAGATATAAAAGTTAAACTCTGAAATAGTGTTCCCAAATTCATAACTTTATTATAAGCTAAGCAGCTCGGAAAATCAAGTCTAGCTGATAACGAAGTTAATTACGCCGTTAACCAAGCTGAGGATAATGCTAGACACTAATGCGCCCCAAACCTCCATCTCTACGCCCGGCAGCAAATAGATAGTAAGAATGACCATGACGGTATTAATCACGACCGTCGAAATCCCCATAGTGAGAATAGCGAGCGGCAAAGCAACCAGCTTGGCAAGGGGCTTAACGATAGAATTGACCAGTGAAAAGATTAAACCGGCAACTACATAGAGCATCCAGGGTTCAGTAAAAGTCGCTTGCGATTCCGGACTAACCGTACCAAACCAAGTAATACATAAATACATGCCGAAACTAGAAGCGGCCCAGCGCAAAATAAAAGCAAAAAGTTGTTTTTTGATCATAACTTTATTTTAACATGTTCTTACGTTTCAACAAAGTATGATACGTAATTGCAAAGCGATGCGCTTCATCGTCAATGCGAGCAATTAATTTCGCAATGTGCGAGTCGGGCGAAAGTGGCACAGTACGATCGACTTCGACGCCACCGAGACGTGCGGGGATAATAATATTAACGGCAGCGTTGCGCGTGTGATCGCCAGATTTATCACGTCCAATGACGGGAATATGGTATGGTGCAAGTAAATCTTTGACGGCATTGACTTGCATAATCCCACCATCGAGAATAATTAAATCCGGAAAGGTCCATTCTTGATGTTTGAGGCGGCGTTGGATGACTTCGTGCAAATTCGCTGTATCGTCATTTTTCTGATTGCGTAATTTGAACTTACGATATTCTGAACGGTCCGAAGCGCCATTCGTAAAGACCACCATGGAGCCAACCACATTGGTACCCGACTGATGCGAAATATCATAGCCCTCGATACGACGCGGGGGTGCAGGCAGTTGTAATAATTTTTGCAAATCTGTCAATGCCCGATCGGAAGAAATATCGAGAAATTCTTTGTCGGAAAAAACGATTTTTTTCTGCAGTTCGCGGAGGCCAAAAAGTTGTTTGCGTAGCTCAGCGGCTTCTTCGAAATTTTCGGCTTTGGCGGCCTGGCGCATTTGCTTTTCTAAGTCGTTAATCAGTTTGTGACGACCACCTTCGAGATATAATCGCAATTTGCGGAGGTTTTTCTTGTACTCCTGCGGTGTAGTGCGACCAATTTCGATACCAGGCGTGAGACCTAAGTCGGTGTTGAGAGTCTTCTTGCCGTCATAAGGTTTATCGTAGTAAGGGAAAATTTTGCGCAGGATGCGGAGAGCTTTCTCGACGGCGACCTTACCATAGAACGGACCAATATAAGTAGCCCCATCATCCTGCGGTGTACGGGTAAAACTAATATACGGCACGGTGGATTTGAAATCGATACGGACATAACTGACGGTTTTGTCATCGCGCAATAAAATATTCCATTTCGGCATGTAGCGCTTGATCATTTCGGATTCTAGAAAGAGCGCATCCATTTCCGTGTCGACAACAATCCAATCCGTATCGGCAATTTCACGGACTAAGGCTTCGGTCTTGGGATCTTTTTCATTATGATGAAAATATTGACGAACGCGATTTTTCAGAACGGCAGCTTTGCCAACATAAATAACTTCGCCGTTAGTTCCCTTATGGAAGTAAACGCCGGGGGCAGCAGGTAAAGTCTTCAGCTTCTGCAAAAGTTGCTCGCGCATTTCTGGCGTGACGGGCGGGAGCTCTTTGGCTTGAAGATTCTTTTGATCAGACATGCCTATATTATAGCACACGCTGTTGGCGAAGAGAGCTGCGCTAGATTATTCTGTAGCGGGGTAACGAGATTTCACATCGTAAGGTAAGTCCTCATATTGCACTTCTTCCCAGCTGATGACGCCGCGCACCCACATAGTTTCTAACTTGAGATAGGCATCTTCGCGCAATTCACGCGGAGCTTTGAATTCAACTTGCTGAATCTTGCCATGTTCGTCGTAAGCCGTGAGCTCATATTTATACTCATTGTTGTCAATTTTCGAAACTTGGCTATTATCAATCTGCGTATAACAAAGGCTGGTATGCACAACTAATAAATAGTAGGCCAGGCCACAGACGCCAAGTAAAACAACGATGCCGAAGGTGAATAAAAGTTTATCTTTGAAAGTTTCCATAATTAATTCTCCTTTTTCTTATCATAGGGGAATTAGGAAATTTTGTCGTGCGTTAGGTATTACAGAATACTTACTTTTTTGTGATATATTGTTTGGTAATATCTTGGATGTTCGCTTGAGGATTAGAAAAGCTTATTCTGAGTCGTCCACGCTTGCGGAGATGGTAACGTCGGTGGATTGCAGGCGACTATAGTAGCGAGCAGATGTTGCAGTGAATTTCAACACGCAATAATCAGGATCAGTCACACCTTCACGATAGTACATGAGATCACCTTTTTCCCAAAGCATGGTTTTCGAATCTTGATCTTCGAGGATTTCAATAGTTCCCTTCAGCATCAGACCACGACAGAAGAGCCGACTACAAAAGTAAAGACAAGCCTCGGGACGCTTACGGAACATTTGGACTTTTTGCGATGAAGTATTGGTGGAAAGGAAAAATTCGCGAATACCGTTGCGTTTGCGGGGACGCAGCATAGCTTTGATATTAGGATAGCCGTCGTCATCGACTGAACCGATATAGCAGACACGCTGGCGATCAATTAGCTTAGCAAAAACAACTTCTGGATTCTTCATGAGATTATTATAACAGATAGGATAAGTTTTGATAAGATGAGGATTTAGCACTTAATAAAATATCTGACACGAAAAGATTTAAGGTTCTTTTTATGTAACAAATATGTTATAATTAAGAAAATTAATAATAAAGGATATTATGGCTTTGGTAACAACTGAACGCAACATTGCGAGCTCGATTGTATTAACAATTTTTACTTGTGGGATCTATGGGATTTTTTGGTTTATTTCGCTGACCGATGATATTCGGAATGCTAGTGAGGATAGCACCATGCCTTCCGGCGGTATCGCTTTTCTGTTGACGTTAGTGACGTGTGGTATTTACGGAATTTACTGGGCTTATCGCATGGGCAAAGGTTTGATGGCTGCGCATGAGCGCATGGGTGATAGTGTGATTGCGGATAACTCGATTCTGTATTTGATTTTGCAAATTTTTGGTTTCGGTATTATCAACTACGCAATCATGCAGAATGATCTCAACAGTCTAGCACGCTCACAGCGCGCGAAGGAGACGAGCTCGTCAGATGACGAGGAATAAAAACTCTGCGATAACAAAGGCTGCACTGGGTGGGTGCGGCCTTTTTCTAGTGATCCTGATTTATTACTGGATGCACGTAACGTGGGGAATTACTTTTGACTGTTTATTTTACCGCGTTACACATTGGTATTGTCCAGGATGCGGAGTTACGCGGATGCTTTTTGCAATGGTGACTGGTGATTTTTATCAAGCTTTTCGTTATAATCCACTATTATTTATTGCATTACCCTGTATGCTTATATTGTTTATTGAGAAAATTATCGCCAATACGCACGAGCGTAAAGCTTGGGTGGATAAAATCCCATACTGGTGTTGGATTATCATTATTGCGTTGGTGATTCTGTATGGTGTGTTACGTAATTTACCTTGGTTCAGTTTCCTGGCGCCTACGCAGCTATAGCTGCAACTGATTGAGTTGTAACTGAATTGAATTTGAGCTGGGTCAAATCGTTTTTGCGCAAAATTAACTCTGACGGATCGGGTGCCGAAGGACGGTTTTAAGTTTGTCGGAATTAACACGACGCGGATCGCTCAAATAAATTTCGTGATGGTAGCGCGGATTATTAATATCTAAAGTGTATCCTTGCTCAGTCATAAATTCATGCATGAGATCGATAGTGGCCGGTTCAGCATCATATGATCCTACATGCAAGGATTGCACACATAGACCTTCGTCGTATGTAAAGAATTCTACTTGAGAAAAGTCTTGGTCTTTCTTGCGCGTGGCCTCCTGAATGGCCCAGTCAAAATCTTGCTCAGTAACAAAGTCCGGTAAACGGATCATCGAGATAAAGTTCAGACGATCTTTACGAGAATAGTCGATCCCGGCGGTCACACCTTCTTGCCACCATAGACCTTCTAGTGGCGGCACAACATAATCAAAATATCCATCAATCTGATGGTCAGATTTCTTGCTCATTTTAATCGTAAAGGCGATGGCGTAAAGCAGACCAATAGAAGCTTTGTACTCGCCATCGGCGTCGTTGGGGTTACCATGCCCGCGAACAGCAAGGTAATGCATTGCAGGGATAGTAATGATGGAGGGCTTACGAGGGGGTAAGTAAAATTCTTTGTATTCTTTCTTATAATCAAATGCCATGGTTTGATTCTATCACCAACACAGACGAAAAGCCACCCTTTCGGGTGGCTTACTCGTATAATTTGGCACCTTGCTAGTTTCCCGCTTGGGGCAGTATAATCGCCGCGACTGGGCTTGACTTCTGTGTTCGGAATGTAAACAGGTATTTCCCCAGCGCTATGGGCACCAAACAAACGCTTCGCTTTGGACCCCTTTCTGAAGAAGGGTGTCCAACCTCCAAAGACTAGTTCTTTCGAAAAGTCAGGCAAAGCCTGCACTTTTCTCAAATCTTTGAACGTGGAACGTCTATTGATGTCCATATAATCTTTCGATTATACTTTAGCATGATGAATATTGTAAAACTTCTCAGGTATCTGAATTATAATCAAATACCGATTGCTAGCTAAGCATTATCTGATTATCTGTTGGATTCATGATGACATAAATCCGATAATCAGAGCATAAAAAGGCAATGGACCTATTAGTACGCTTCGACTCCATACGTTACCGTACTTCCATCTTGCGCC
>CAZUBN010000012.1:0-27627 GCA_964618675.1 uncultured Candidatus Saccharibacteria bacterium
TATATACTTATCTCTCTACTCCTCCTTCTGTCTTTCCTCTTATTTAGTAGGTACTAGTGGAAAGTTTATGCACCTTTGACGATACACCGCAAGAAGGTGCCACCAGCGCCTGGGCCACCTGCCTCAACATAATTACTATTTATAAATGGCAAGTATAGCGTCCATGCATTTGATCCGTCTTTTCGATATACAGAGGACGTTCTGTAATAGGCGTGTTGACCTACACTGGATAATTTTGCGCTGCTACCACTACCAGACATTTGTCCTCCGTAGAGGAAGTAATATGGTGCAGCTTTAAGCTTATCGGCGGCGGCAGTATCTGGTGACGACATGCCTTCAGCTTTGATAAACTGTTCATATTCAGCGCCATACTTGCCAGTAGGAATTTTCCAGCCCGCTGGACAGATATTCTCTGTGATTTCTGGCCACATTTCCGTAGAATCAGTGATTCCAGCTCCATTAGTGGCGGATTGCCAGCTATAATAATTACCGACTAGTAAATGTTTATCTGTACTGCTGGAAGCATTAACTAAACTTGTACCACTAATGATCTTTTCGCCTGGATCATAATATTGACGGGCACTATTCTCTGAACTCCAGAGACTCATCGTACTATCAGTAACTTTCGTACTATTCGGGTCGTCATAGTCTAAATTTTGAGTCATCCAGCAGTTGCCATCCGCCATTTTGGTTACCCAATAAGTTTTACCATCACGAGTGTCAGTGAGTTGTTTAGTGGCATGATTACTGGCACTTTTACAAATACTACCAGTGAGCTGCTGCATCGTAGTAATGGTATCCCAAGTAAGATTGACTTTCCACGTAGCATATAGCACTTTAGCCGGCGCGTTACGGGTGAGGTTGATAGTGCTGGATCCGGCGGTATATTGCGCAGTAGTGGCATTGTTAGTTTCTGCCCAACCTAGGAAAGTATAGCCAGTACGGGCTAGCGTGCCCTGAGCGGCAACGGTGAAGGTATAGGCATCTTCTTTGCTACTGATACTCTGCGAAGCGGGATTAGGCGTACCGGTACCGCCATTGGCATTGTAAGTGACACTATATTCAACGACTTCTTTGGGGCTAGCGGCCAGGCTGACTAAGACATCAGTTTGATAGTGATCAGGCATCGTATCGTCGCCAAACTTAGCGGCAAAGGCCAGAGTGAAAGCTTTGCCATTCGCGGCTTCGTTGGCGGTCTTTTGAGTGTAAGCGGGAGTATTCGCTCCGGCACCGTTGGCAGGAAGTGAACTATAAGTTAGATTAGCGAGGCCAGCTTCGTTAACGCTTCCCTCTGCTAGTTTATAGCCCCAAGTATTCTTCGCAAAAGCTGTAGGAGCTACGTTTGTGCCTACGCCTTTGATCTCTTCCCCGTTGCTAAGCCCAACCAGGCTACCATTGCCACTGGCAGCTTGGACAACAATGCGATAGCTTTCTACATCTTTCGCTACAATGTTAACTGGTGTGCTGATGTAGTTCATGCTGGTGGTAGTAGAATCTTTCTTGAGAGAAGCTGAACCGAGCGTCAGTGTAATACCATCATCCGCATCATCAGTCGTACCACTATCCCAATCTGAAGAATTGGCATAGGCTTGATTAGAGCTCGTGGTCGAGTTAATCATTATTCCTGCTACAAGAAGTAGCCCAGATACGCATATTAGAGGAATACTAGAACTTAAATATCTAAACCTATTACTATGAAGATGTTTATACTTTGATATTCTTTTGCGCATCTGGGCCTCCTTGTTGTTATTTACCACCCGAGAGGAGCCGAATATAAGCAGTTTTGTTATAAGCAACTAGCGATAAGGGCAGAAAACATTATTAATCAATGAGAGGCTAGAATGATTGCTTGCGAATAACTTTTCTGAAGCATTATATAAGTAATAGAGGTGCTAAAAGTTATTGGCGATTATTCTAGAGTATCAAAAATAATCCTGTTCCCTACCTCTTAATTTACTAATCCCTTACACACAAAAATGGCACCGCAAGGGTGCTTAAACCTAAATGCAGCCGAACTTGCAGTGCAATTTCACTTACATTCTTGCGATGCCATTTTATAAGTCAAATAGCACGCAAAAATGGGGCTGTCTGTTTAGGTTTAAGCAATTCTATTATATCATTGTTTTGCCGAAAGTGTGTAAAAATCCTCAAGTTAATTCAGGAAGTTTTGTAATTATTCTATTGCCTCAAAAAATACTGTATAAAATATTTGAACTTGTATTTAGCTTACAAGTTGGAGCGGGTATTTATAGAGGTAGTGATGTAAAAAGTGATGAATAATCGGAGGGACAGGAACATAAAATGCTGCGCATTTTATTCCGCAGTTCGTAGCGTCAAAAAAAGCGAGTAAACTCTCTTTTTGACTACAGCCGCTCCTGCGTGACGAACCTACGGTT
This sequence comes from uncultured Candidatus Saccharibacteria bacterium, assembly GCA_964618675.1. GTDB lineage: Bacteria > Patescibacteriota > Saccharimonadia > Saccharimonadales > Saccharimonadaceae > Nanosyncoccus. The sequence goes on from CAZUBN010000012.1 coordinate 2,397, forward strand.
CGTATTCTGCCCTGCCCCAATTAATAAAAATAGACCCATCGGGTCTGTTTTTATTAATATGGCGGAAGGGACAGGATTCGAACCTGCGAGGCGTTAACCTGCTGGTTTTCAAGACCAGTGCCATCAACCACTCGGCCACCCTTCCGTCCGTATTATTGTATCATAAAGAGTGGCTAGTGGCAAGAACGGGGACAGCGCCGCTTATTCAGCGTTAGTGTGCACCGCGGTAACATCATCAAGATCGTCGAGAGCGTCAAGTAAGCGTTCAAGCTTCTCAGCGTCATCGCCTTCGACGGCGACGCCGCTGGTCGGGACATAGCGGAGCTCAGCAGTTGTCACGGTTAGGCCATTATCGAGTAAAGCTTGACGAACTTTCATGAGATCGCTCGGAGCAGTGAGAATAATTGAACCCTCATCGCTCTCGTCGACGTCTTCGGCGCCGGCGTCGAGCGCCAGCATCATGGCATCTTCGCCTTTTTCGTTAATTTCAATCCAGCCTTTGCGGGCGAATTGGAACATGACGGAACCCGGATCGGCCATACGGCCACCATTCTTCGACAAAGTATTGCGGACTTCAGGCATGGTACGATTCTTGTTATCGGTCGCAACTTCGATAATGATACCGACGCCACCAGGACCATAGCCTTCGTAAGTTTCTTCGATGAGGGCGGCGGCACTCTTGTCGGCGACACGGGCGATGGCGCGCTCGATATTAACCTTTGGCATGTTGGCCTGGCGAGCTTTTTCGAGGACCATGGCAAGCGATGGGTTCATATTCGGGTCGGTGCCAGAACGGGCGGCGATGGCAATTTGGTTAGCGATTTTAGTAAAAAGCGCTCCGCGTTTCGCATCGACAACGGCTTTTTGGCGTTTAGTGGTAGCCCACTTGCTGTGTCCAGACATAGAATCTCCCTTTTGGCTTAAATTAATTTTGCAAAAATAACTTGTATATATTATACTGCTTTTCTCGGGGATTATCAAGAGAGACTTTTGCGTAATGATGGAGTGTTCATGAAAAAGTATGCCTTAGTGGGCATACTAAAGAGTCCTGATTATGATGGTGCCCGAGACAGGGGTTGAACCTGCACTCGATTGCTCGAACTAGCACCTGAAGCTAGCGCGTCTGCCAATTCCGCCACTCGGGCATATCTCTGTTTTATTGTATCACAGATAGGGTGACAGATTAAGTCTTGACTTTTTATAAGAATAGTTTTTTAATTTGAGGATTGAGTAAGCAAAATTCCCCGCTCTGGTCGGGGAATTCGCGTATCGCTAGATGTTATTGGTGCAGTTTCGCCATGGCGGGCAGCTTCGCATCTTTGAGCAGAGGCTCAAGATCCTTTTCCTCGAGGGTCTCGTGCTGAAGGAGAGCTTCGGCAAGGCGATCAAGAACCGGCAAGTTTGCCTTGAGAACGGCCTCGGCGCGCTTGGCAGCTTCGTCGGAAAGTTGCTTGATTTCCTGGTCGATAATCTCAGCAGTTTTCTCAGAATAAGGTTTGCTGGTGGTGATGGTATAGTAACCGGTGCTCTGGTCAGGGAAGACGAGGTGGCGAGTCTGGGAACCCATGCCCTCCTCGACAACCATTTCCTTGCTGAGTTCGGCAACGTTTTTCAGATCGGAAGAGGCACCAGTGGTGATAGCATCTTCGCCGAAGACGAGTTTCTCCGCGATACGGCCACCCATAGCGCGAGCAAGGATATCTTTCAGCTCGTAAATACTCTTGTAGCTACGATCTTCGGGCGGTAGGAACCAAGTAACGCCACCAGTACGACCGCGCGGAATAATAGTAACCTTATGCACAGGGTCGGAATCTGGGAGAACGTGGCCAACGATGGCGTGGCCAGCCTCGTGATAGGCGGTAACTTTGCGTTCGTGATCGTTCATGACTTTGCTCTTGCGCTCCGGGCCGATAGCGACGCGTTCGAAGGCTTCGGTGAGGTCGGCATTAGTGATTTCTTTGTGACTCTCACGGGCAGCGGTAATGGCAGCCTCATTGGCAATATTGGCCAGGTCTGCACCAGAGCTGCCGGCGGTTTTCGCAGCAAGTGATTCGAGGTCAACATCCTTCGCGACGGGTTTGTTCTTGAAATGAACATTGAGAATCTCGAGACGATCTTTGCGCTCCGGCAAAGTAACATTGATGTGGCGGTCAAAGCGACCCGGACGGAGGAGGGCTTTGTCGAGCATGTCGACGCGGTTGGTCGCGGCAATGACAATCACGCCAGAATCATTATCGAAACCATCCATCTCGACAAGGATTTGGTTCAGGGTCTGCTCATCTTCACGGCCAGCACCACCGCGAGCGTCGCGTTTGTGAGCGACGGCATCAATCTCATCGATAAAGATGATACTAGGAGCGTTTTTCTTCGCCTTGGCAAAGAGGTCACGAACGCGGGAGGCACCGACACCGACAAACATTTCGGCAAATTCGGAACCAGAAATACTAAAGAACGGGACGGAAGCTTCCCCAGCGACGGCGCGTGCCATGAGAGTCTTACCGGTACCAGGTTCGCCCGCTAAGAGAACGCCACGCGGGATTTTCGCACCGAGTTTTTCGTATTTTTTCGGCTCTTTGAGGAAGTCGACGACTTCTTCGAGATCTTGCTTCGCGGATTCATTCCCCGCTACGTCGGCGAAGAGAACCTTTTTCTTGTCCGGACCGTAGACTTTTGCCTTGGCTTTGCCGAAGCCCATCGACTGGTTATTCATGGACTGAGCTTGGCGCATCATGGAGCTAAAGAACAGAATGACAATCAAAATCGGGATGCCAATAATCAAGAGGTCGAGGGCGATATCCCAGAAGCCATTAATACTTTTATATTCGATTTTTGGATACTTGGCTTGGCAGTCGGTGAGCTCGGTGCCGTGCAAGTTCGAACAATGATCAATGAGACCCTGTTCGTAGAGCGTGCCTGAGGAATCCTTGCGGGAAACTTGCGTGTAGTGATCTTCGCCTTTGAGAGTAATCTTGAGCTCGCTGCCCTCGACGGTGATTTTCTCGATGTTGCCGTTCTCGTCGTTGGCGCGGGCAATCACGTCGGAGAGTGGAACTTCGTCAATCTTGCCTTGCGGCGTTAATAAACTGACCAATAAACCGCTGAAAATAAATAATAGAAAAATAAAAGCAATCCAGCGGATGGTATTGCCGCCTTTGGTTGTTTTCTTCTTGGTTTGTGGCACAAGACCTCCTTAATATAATATGAATAATCTAAATAAACAAAAATGGTTGGATGACCTAATGTGCTGAAACGATTTCAGATTGAAAAGTCAAAAATCGCTCCATGGTCTGGGTGATCGGATTTGAACCGACGACCTCGCAGTCCCGAACCGCGCGCGCTACCAGCTGCGCCACACCCAGATATATAGAGATATTTTATCATATTTTTGAGGAAATGGGGAAAACTGGAGTCGGTGATTTGAGGAGGCTAGGTTGGGGGGCGTGGTATACTGGGGTTATGACAGATGTAGAAATGAAAGCAAGCCGCGATGCGGTACTGGCGCTGCAAAAGCGGGCTTATCAAAATAAATTGGATCATAACTTTAACGTCAAGGATGTCAACTTGGAGTTTTGCTTATTGTATGGCGAGGTGGCGGAGGCTTATGAGGCTTGGAACGAAAACCACGACGATCTGGATGAAGAGCTGGCGGACGTGGCGATTTATCTGCTGGGATTGGCGGAGATTCTAGGGATTGACCTAGGTGATGCGATTCTGAAAAAGATGCAGAAGAATGAGAAACGGGTTTATCCGAAGCGGAAGTCGACTGTGCATGATGCGGCGGTAGAGTGAGTATTTTTTTGCGGTAGTGATGGGTGATTTGTGGACGGTGCGAATGACTATAGTGACGAGCAAGGCTCTAGATATCCTGCTGCGCGGCGGGATTTAGACTAGTATTTTACCGGTTCATATGGTATAATAGATTTATCGGGGCGTAGCACAGTTGGTAGCGCACACGGTTTGGGACCGTGAGGTCGCCTGTTCGAGTCAGGTCGCCCCGACCACAGTTTATATAAATGTGATTTTAGCGAGTTCGACCCCTGTAAAATGGGCGAATTTTTTGTTAATGCCCCAGAGGGGGAGTTTTTAACAATTCTTGTTCAATTTTACGCTTGCCATCATCTATAATCTGAACCCATTTGCATGGCTCCAACTCTATTAGTTTGGTTGTTAAAGCCTTAGTAGATTTTTGCGGAATAATATTTCATCTCTTTTCCCTGGCTATTACTGATCTTCTCGCTTTTTGTAATGATAGAAGCGAATAAATGACGTCATCCAACGTTTCTGAAATACCAAATGCTTCAAAGACTTCCTTCTCAAATGCAATTCTCGTAGAATCTTTTAATTCATCCTCCACTTTCATTATCTTTCTACTCCTTAGTCCTGCGAATGATGTCTTAATTTTTTCTTTTTGTTTAGTATTCAATAGCTCAGGATTGAGCATGCGGCAACGTTCTATTTTGTTTTTATTTATATCAAGCGCTCCGAGACCTCTTCCAAAACCGGATGCCTCTATGAAGAACATTGTCAGAACAGAGTTGAGTAAGGCATGGTAGATATCATCTTTCGTAGTACCATCCTTACACCGAAGACCTATGAGCCGTTGGTTAATGAATGTTGCTTGTTTGAATTTGCCAAAGAATAACCTAGTGTCAGGATTCATCATGGTGAAGTAATCAGCCGTCTCATTATCTTTCAATTCATACCATTTACGACCGTTTGTTGCTAATACGTCCGGCAAAAGCTTACCTACATCATTTTTTACTGTTTTGAATTTATTTATCCATTCTAATGCTCCAGTTTTATTTTTGTGCTCTAATTCAGCAATAGTCTGGCTACAACAAAAAGCATCTGAATCTGCTTCAGCCGAAAGATACTCACAGTTCTTAGCGTTAATCAATACTGGTTTTAAGAAATCGCTTTCAATGGAATGCTTGCCAGGACTTGGATAAAAAAGTTTATCCCACCCCCTTCTACTCCCGCGATTTACATCGAAAACACTATTGATTTCTTTGGTAATATCTTTTACTTTATTTAACCAGTCTATTTCATGAAAAAGTGCATTTCTCGAAATGCCAGTTTTAAGCAGTTCATCAATTGTAGATTGCGAGTATTTTGATATCGATATTATATTGGGGTCGATTTCTTTATCGAGGATAGATGAATTAACTAGTATCTTTTCCTTTTTGGCATCAGTGACTATCTCATCAAGACTAGACCTCCAGAGCATAAAACTCGTCTCTGGGGGTACACTATCTTCTATGCCTCGTTTTTCAAGTATTAGAATGGTAGCAACTACACTGGCATTTTGAAACCATTTTCCATTTCCGCTAATATGCACCTGGAGAATATTATATTTTTTACGTAGAAGTTTAACAAAACTGTCGCCAGAGTTTGTGCCAAGCCACGAATTCGACAGTATCACACCAACGCGTCCACCAGGTTTTAGCAAATCTGCAATTTTTACCACTATATACCCATACAGATCAAGGCGACCGTCTAAATCGTTCAGCCCAGCTTTCTCTAATATTGTTTTGTCTTCGTTTGAAATATTGCTAAATTGTATAAATGGCAAGTTGGAGATAATAGCTTCAAAGCCCGGAATTAAGAGTGGCATAATTTCACCATTATTTGGATTTACTATCTCGATTTTCTCTCCAATTTCTAAATTTAAGGCATTATGTTTAAAAATCCTATTGGCTATTTTTATGGTATCTGCATTAGCCATACTGATATTAGCAATTTGCAACAGGTAGCTATATTTATCACTTGCCCATACTGTTTCAACAGCCTCTTTAACCGAGAGATGTTCCTTTTTTATATCTAGCGCTACCTTCGCGATAGTACCCGTTCCACAACAACAGTCCAAGATGTTTCCATGCCAATCTTTTACAGTAATCTTCGATAATATTTTTGCTAACAGGTACGGTGTTGTGAATTGGCCGTTAACTTGCCGTCTCGCTTCGGCAACGGTCTCCTCCATGATGTTTTGCAGAACTTTTTGATCGACATTTCGTAAGTCTGACTCCTTCAGAAAATTTGAAAAATCAATTATATCGTGCCAGGTTTCGTCTGGGATAGCACGATTGTAGATAATTGGTACAAAGATATTATAAAAATCACTTTTTTGGGTAATCTTTTCAAATATCTCATCGGCATCCTTTGGTGTGGTTTCGTCACGATTGAGATCGTCTATCAAGAAGGCTGACTGTTGTGTTGTCTTTATGATATGGGCAAAACATATGCGGTTGGTCCAGTTTAATAAGACGGTCTTTGCGTATGCATTATACTTATCTGTCTCATCTTTGATATATTCATAACTTATTTGATTCCACCAATCATCAATATAAGCTTCCATGACAGCATTTTTGATAGACTCTTCCTTTAGTTTATCAGCAACTAGGTTCTTGTTTCTCTTTATTAGCGTCGCCACAACCGAGGACGAAACGATATCTTGGAATGGAGTATTTCTAAATACGCCCTTTACGAAGTATTCGTTAAGCTCAAGTATGATTTTATCAAGCAGGGCGATCCAATTCTTTTCGTAAGTCTTAACGTCGTCACGAGTTTTGATATAGTCGGTATTATCCCATTTCTTGATAATTTCGAATTTTCCTGTAGCGTCATTCTTTATAAACAAGACGGCGTGTGTAAAGTTCCAAACCAAACAGCTATTTAAATTGAGTGAATTAGCTTTTCTTTGGGCGTCTTTTACATTGGTTTCGTCTTCAATGGGGACGTCTGGCATTTTTATTTCCCACCCCTGCAAGATTAAGTTCTGGTTCCTGTCACCATAAAGTATTAAATCTGGGAACATCGTATTGGTTTCGGTAGAGACTGTGTTTTCACCGCCGGCACGTTTTATGACTAAATCCTTGTCCCTACAAAAGCTATTTATATGAGTAATCATATCAATAGCCCAACTTCGCTCATTTTTTCTGATTATAGTTTCGCTCATACGGCCAGCCCCCTAATTGCCCCCATCCCCAATTGATTATTCTCTTGGTCGATAGTTTTTGACATGATTATTTTTTCAGACAATTTAGCCTCATCGGCAAATAAATTAGACCGGATAATATACCGTCTGAGGTCGTCTGGCAGATTTGTCCAGGCAGTAGTCAACCGTTTTTGACATACCTTAATATAATCTATTGGTTTATTTTTAAATAATGCAACACTCTCATTTTTTTCGATTCCGATAAAATTTCTACCTTCTTGAAGTGCGGATACTAAGAAAGACCCACTTCCGCATGTATTATCCAGCACAATATCTCCAGGATCCGTATATGTTTTTACGAGATACCGGCCAAGACTTACGGGTTTTTGAGTGGGATGAACAACTGCCCCCTCACTCTCTGCTGTTTTAAAATAAATAATATCAGTAGGATACCTTTCACCATTACTTTGAACAAGCGAAGGTCTAAAGTCCCCGTAACTGCCACTAAGCTGATTTTTTCTTACTCCTTTACTATAGGGGGATCCGCTAGTCATTTGTGGATGGTATACTGGTTGCTTCTTATAGAAAATACACACTTCCTCATATTTTCGTAATGGTTGTTTTTTTGCATTTAAAAAATTCGTGGGTTTAGATTTTTCCCAAATCCATTTATATTTAAATAATCTCGGCTCACTAAGAATAAGTTTAGCGGTAAAAATACCTTGCGATGTAAGTGCAATGACGCCATTTGGTTTTATGATTCTTTTATATTCTCTCCAAAGCTCATCTAGGGAGATGCAACAATCCCAGTTATTTTGAGTAGTACCATATGGTAGATCGCATAAAATCATGTCTATAGACGCTGTCGGAATTTTTTGCATCAACTCGAGGCAATCAGCTTGATGTACTTGGTTTATGATCGGATCCAAGCAATTATCTACTTTATTCATTTTGCCTCCAGTAACATACTAACATTATAAGCAATTTATGTTTATTTTTCAATATAGACAACGCTGTAGTATATATTTAGTAACATTCTATCGCTTTTGTGCTTGAAGATACTTATAAGAGGGCTAGGGCGGAATGGGAGCGTGATAGAGTTTATGGAACTGAGCTCTCAATGGTACTTAATCATAAATGCTGGTATTGGTACGGAAAACAAAACGAAAAACTTAGCAAGCTATACGTAAAGTTATGGGAAGAATATCATGAGTGGGTACTAGATAATTGGAAGGGTGGGGATTTGGGGTGCTATTTGAGGGTTACAGATTAGGAGAGTTTTTTTCTCTAACATCAAACATAAAAACATGAATAGTAATATGTCTCTCTTTATCGTCTGGTTTCTGTAATATAAAGCGCCATTCGCCATTAGACTGCTCACCGTCATCCCTAACGTAGTCATCCCTAGACCGAAAAATATCAGGTATCTGTTTTTGAAGCCTAGAGAAATCTTTTGCTTCCTTATTAAAAATAACTAGCGACACTTTTACATCTCGCCACGTGATGTACCCCAATAGCTGATTAATGCCTTCGTTAATATATTGTTTTCCTTTCCAAAGTTTACACTCCGCCACGAAAGCAGCTTTGTTGTCAAATATAATGGAGATGTCCGTTTTTCCGCTTTTACGAAAAAGCTCTCCACCAGCGCTTCCTCCTTTTATACTGGATGAAAGCCCAGCTAATAATATGTCACGAAGTCCTTCCTCATTTTGGTGTTCTGCCGCTCTATTAGTTTCCATTGAAGTGCCCATACTACGGATCACATCAAGAATGTCTTCGTAGTCTTTCTGAGCTATATAGTAGCCAGTTTCTCCATTAGATTTTGTTGCTAGAGGCATGATCCGATTATCGCGCATCGTGATTCGATTTAGCGGGTTAGGCGAAGAACTTGCTTTCATTGGAATTTTTAGGGCAGTTTTTAGCGATTTAAGTTTATTCAGTTCATTAAATCTAGAAGATACTGCGCTATGTATTTTTTCTTCTAACTGTGCATTATAGCCGTTTACGTCATTTTCTAGGCTTTTCAACATGCTAGTAAAGGTCTTAATTTCATCATCAATTTTGTGTACTATAACTTCACCCTTGTCGTCCACCTCATTACGCTTAATTTCAAATATGAGACGAAGATTTTCTCCAACAACCTGACCTTCAAACCTCCTAAGCGTATAACTTGATGGGGTTACATTGAAAAGTTCTGGATCGCCGTCAAATGGCACATCTACTGTAATTTTATATCCTTTGACTACTATGATTGGATCATCAAAGCCTGGGTTGTAAAAAGGCTGCCTAGTAGCGTCAATACGAATGTCTACTTCGTCTATATCCATATCCTTCCGTTCCGAAAATAGATGAATTGGCATTACTCTTGCCTGTTCCAGGTAATTACGTTCCACTTCCTCGATAGTATTAGCTTCAAACACGTTGCTTTCAAGGTTTGCGATTTGAGTTGTTACTTTTACAAGGCGATTCCTTAAAAACTCAGAAGATGGTTCAGAGCTAAATAAACCTTCGTTATGATATCGGTACATTGTTACCTCGTTTTTACATATTCTTATTGTACCACACTTATTAGCACTCTACAACCATAAGTGCTAATGCTTAATTTCTACTATTTTCCCCCTCAAGAAAAGCTGTTAAAGCCGACCAAACCACGTCCGACCATTCATTAAGAAAACGGCCGCTTGGTCGGTTTTTGATGCTTTTTGCTGTAAGTGGGCTGAATGAGAACCGATTCGCCTTGGCAAAGTAGTTCGATACGTAAGAGTGGCTGTAGCAAAAAGGGCTCGTTCGCTTTTAGACGCTACGAGTGCGACAAGAATATTACCCAGCAATTTCCTTAGTCCAGTCGCCCCGACTATTGATAAGTCCGTAGGCGTCCTTGATATGGATGAGTTGTGTCAAACATGTGATTGGAATGGTTCCTATATGTTTAAGCTATTGGACTAGCCTTTTCCGGTACAACGATGACTATATCTTGTATAAAATGTACTTGATTTTGTTTAATATATCCAATATAATGTTCTTTAAGATATCAAATTTAATCGGATATATAAATATGCAGAAAATAATGTCATGGAATAACAAAGGGGGGACCGGTAAAACTAGTCTCGCCTTTCAGATTATTTGTGAGTATGCGCATCGCTTTCCCGTAAAACGTGTTCTAGCGATCGATGTTTGCCCTCAAGCGAATTTATCAGAATTGTTGCTCGGTGGGCTCAATCAAGGCGGTAGTGATAATCTGTTACAGGTACAAGGCCTTATACCTCGTGCTACAATTGGGGGATATTTTCAGCTACGCTTGCCTTCACCATATGCAGTTCCGGAGTTCAAAGCGCGTGATTTTATAACTAATCCTCATCGATTCAATGATTACATACCCGACAATATTGATTTACTCTGCGGAGACCCTTTGTTGGAGCTCCAGTCGAATGCTATTTCCACCTTAGCGAATAATCAGATTCCAGGTACTGACACATGGATAGCAATTATTGATTGGATAAATGATTTTTTGGAACAGGTAAAAAACAGCTATGACCTTGTGCTTATTGATGCTAACCCAAGTTTCTCAATCTATACGCAGATAGCCGTTGCTGCTACGGACAAACTCATATTGCCGGTTATGGCTGACGACTCTTCTCGTCGCGCAATCCAAAATGCTTTTTCGCTGGTTTATGGCCTCAAGCTTCCGTCAGAAATCTACACTAGATACGCTTTTGCAGAAAAAATAAAAAACGCCAATAGAAATCTACCTAAGGTTGAACTCATATTAAAAAATCGAATCACGCAATATATGGGCCCAGCTTCAGCGTATGCTACGGTGTTAAGGACGATTGACGACGATATCCGCAGCCTAATGCTTTCTTCTCCGGAAATATTTTCATTTGACAAGGTTGAGGATGGCATTATGGACGTTCGAGATTTTCAAACAACTGGGGTTGTTGCGGCGGCAAGGGGATGTCCATTTTATAATTTAAGTTCTGGCAAACTAGATGTTTGCGGACAACGGGTTGGCGTAAAAGAAGAATATAAGCAAAACTGCATTGCCAACATTAATAAGATAGTAAGTAAGTTATTTCCCGACGATTAAGGTCGGATATGACATCATAGCCAATGATTCATCAGGAGAAGCTGCTGAGACTAAGCGAGCCATGCCTGGCCATATATGAAATTATAGATGTGTTATGATAGTGAAGTTGCCCCATCCATTGATTGCTGCCGCTAATCATAGTTTAGACAAAACTTCTCTTCCGGTTAGTGAAATTGGCCCTTCGGCTGAGGAGCTTTGTAAACATTTGAAAGTTGCTTGGAATATTAACGCAATGGTGACAATGAGTATGCCTTGGCTGATTATTCCGGGGAGGATGGAGTTAGCGACAGGACGCACTCGAGTGATTTTGTGGTTTCAGTGGTTAATTGAGTGTCGACCCTTGCGTGCAGCTTCTTTAGCAGAGGTGGTAAAATATGAGTTCGTGATAAAAACTCCGTACTCTGCATCAAAATTCGAAACGGCACCGATGAATTTTTGTATTTCTGGTGCGCCCACCGGCCCCTGCCAACGTTTTGCCTGAATAGCAATACGTACTGTACGAAAGTCGTCGCCAATGTAATACCCGAAGCCATCAATTCCGCCATCCGCTGTGTATTTAATGCCGAGATTCTTATCGATTTCAACGTCCATCTTGTTGAGAATTTTACGGCATAGTTGTTCGAATTTGATTGGAGGCATCTTGGATATAGACTTGAGAAGTTTGGTCTTAAAATCTACATCTTCATCTTCTTCATCCAAGGCATCAGTATTGAAGTTTTTACTCTGCTTTGCCGCTTTACGCACTTTATTCTGCTCTGATAGCTCTTTCATCCTAGGCTCTGAGATACTACGGACATCGCGTTTCGCATCAAAGTTTGAGGTGTCAAAACTAATTCCTTTATGAGTGAGAGTTATGGGCCGAGCGCGCTGATAAGTGAGAAAGCCGGCTAGTCCGAGATGTTTTATGGCAAAGTTACGAGACCATGTAAAAGGCCTATTTGTGCCACCAGATTTAGTCTTCCTTTCAAAAATGATATACTCTGGAGTAATTTTCTCGTCAATATCAGGTAGTTTTTGATTAATTTCATCGCGAGTAAGACTGCCGCCGTATTGTTGCAAAAGTTTCAAGACGTCCAGCATTAGAATGTTCTCTTGCTGCATTCTGGTTAGGCTGCTGAAATTATTACTCATCTTACCGATTCCTTTCGCGCAATTATGCGTTTTGCAGAGGTTCATTCTTTGGCATAATTTTATTATACCATATTTCACCTGTTTAAGCCTCTGTCCCCTCTGAGGCTACTATTCTGGCCGGTCGGTCTATGCTATACCACCAAAAGAGCCCGGTATTTGCTTGGATTTTAATGACATGGGTGGCACTGGCGAGGACTAGATTTAACTAATCAAAAGACCTTGTCACCATGCCGCAAAAAATCACATTAATAATGGGAGTATCAAGTAGAGTGTAGATTATCTTGTTTTTTCTTTTATTGTTGTATAGAATTAACCTAAAATGAGTAAATACGATCCACTATGGAGTTATCTAAAAGCTAATCGGAAAAATAGTTATCAATTATCTTTCGCCGAGGTTGAGAAAATTTTGGGATTCAAAATTGATCACTCCTTCCTGACTTACAAAAAAGAATTGCTCAATTATGGCTATGAGGTTGGGAAAATTTCCATGAAAAATCAAACGGTTAGCTTCATGAAATCTGAAAAATAAATTTGAGGCGCAGAAATATTTATTTAAGACGAAATTATTTTTTGTCTTCCTTTCCAGTGTGATTCCCTAATGCTCAGGAACGTTTTATTTTTGGATGAAATTATTTTATTTGCGTTGAACAAAAAATAAAAATTTTTATTTAATGCGCCCCGCTTGCTTCAGCCAAGCAACAGTGTCGTCGATGGTAGTTTGAGGCGGACGAGAGGAATAGCCCAACTCACGGTCGGCTTTGGCGTGCGAAAAGTTCGCATTAGAGCCGAGCGTGTAGAGTGAATATTTGGTGTAGAGCGGCGGCTGTTTCTTGAGATCATAGTAAATCTCCGAAAGTGGCGCAGTCAGCTTCGCGAGCCATAGTGGCAAAAAAGTTTTGATGGGTTTGCGCCCGGTCGCTTTGGCAATCATTTGCAACAAGTCGGCAACGGAAATATAGTGACCAGAGAGAATGTAAGTTTCCCCGGCTCGACCGTGCAAGCACGCGCTGAGAATACCAGACGCAACGTCGCGTACGTCCACAAAATCGTAGCCGCCTTTCACGCCGGCTTTTAATCGCCCGTTCGCAACATCAATAATTAATTGTGTGAGATGGCTAGTCTTAAAATCGTACGGGCCAATAATACCTGAAGGATGTACAATACAAGCGTCAAGACCGCGCGTGCGAACGGTATCTAAAATATACTGCGCCGCCTCCGCTTTGGACTGAGCGTAGATTCCCTCCACTTGCGCAGGATCAAACTGCGTAACTTCTCGCATAACTTCATTATTGGGTAATTCGGGAATAGCATGAACGCTGTTGACGTAAACCATTTTCGCACCGAGCGTGAGAGTTTGTTCAGCAATGTTTTTGGTACCTACAACGTTCACTTCGTAAACGGCGGGATTTGGTTTGGATTTAATATAGACCACGGCGGCGCAATGAATAACGTAAACTTTTGCGTCAGCAGGCACGGTAAAAATATCGGTGAGAGTTTCTGGTTTAGTAACATCTCCGGCAAAAATTTCGCACTTTAATCCCTGCAAAGCATCAGCACGCTGCAAAGACGAGACGAGAGCACGAACTTGATTCTGGGGATTTTCGCAGAGCGTGCGCACAAGGTTATTGCCCAGAAAACCATTTGCGCCCGTAATAATATAAATGTTTTTCATAAAATTTTGCTCCGTATAAAAATTTTTATTGCATAGAATTTTTTGCGCAATAGCCGCGTTTATAATATATTTTCATTATAGCGCGATTTTGCTTTTCGTGGAACTCTCTGAAATTTGAAAAAACTTTTTCTTTAAAAATGCATAATGCGTTGACGAACGAGTTTGCGCACGTAAAAATCTTGCGACTCCGTGCTCATATGATCGTACTTATACCAACAAAATAAAATGCCGATTAAAGAATTGACGTAAACGATGTAGGCGCGATCATCAATATTGCCGTGCCCAAAAATGGGGCGATAATAATGGAAAAGTTGGTGAAGAACCAGCGTATCTTCGCCCTTAAAGGCGGCTTTGAAATAACTTTGATTTTTCTTCATGTAGACTAAGAAAAGTCCGAAGGCAGTTTCACGACTAAGCGTGCGCGAAATTCCCTGGTGAAAATCTTTCTGAACGTGAAGTTCGTATTTTTTGCGCGCATCGTCGAGACTGCGAAAATGTAGATAGAATGTAGGCGAGCTAATAAGGGCCAGAAAACAAACATGCCAGACGCGCATGCCCATAGTACGCTCGGCAATCATACGGTCAATCACATTCCAAATCGAACGATCGTTTTTACGATAAGTGCGATGACGATGAAGCGGATCACGAGGGCCTTGGCTGAGTTTGGAAGCAGGTTGGCCTTCCGGGCGCTTTAGAAAAGGATCGAGTTTATCATTGCGACGAGCGGGATACGACTGCGCGAAGAAGCGTTGCGTTTTTGGGTGTGGTTTTGAAGTCGAGTGAGACCGAGTGGAAGAGTGATCAGACATGTTTACATTATAGCATATCCGGTTTGGCGGTGCTATCTAATCAGTCGTAGAAAACAAAAAGTTATTGGCACCAGGCTCTTCAGAAAGTTTGTGTACACGCGAAGAAATTTGATTGACGGCGCAATATTTATTTTTAAATGCAGTTTCGTTTTGTAAAAGTTCACGCATCTCGATAAGAAAATTTTGATATTCGGAATCGGCGTAAAACATATTTTCTGGATCATCGACGTTGTAACGTTTAGATAAGCGTCGAAAAGTGTAATCTAGAAAATCTTCGACACTTGAATCTGGTTGACGATCTTTGCCCACGAAAAAACTGCGTATAAAAACGATTTCGACGCGCGTGTTGCGATCAGCAGAAGAAATAAGTTTGCCGTAATCAGAGCGAGGCGTATCAGATTTGGAAGAACGATGGTCCTCGATAGCTTCGGCAATAATATTAATTTGCTCGGGAGAAAAATATTTGCGCATATTAATATCTTTACGAAAAAGTTCGGCAGAAATAATTTCATGACGGTCGCTGTCAATATGTTTGCCAATGTCATGATAAGCGGCAATTGCATAAATCATATCTGGGTCAAGCTGAAGATGGAAAGCTTGATCGAGTACAAAGGAGCGTCGAATCACTTCGCGAATATGCAAGATGCCATGAGCGCGCTCGTTCAAATCATATTGTGGGAAAATTGCCTTTTCAACATAAGACCGAAGCTCAGGATTGACTTTGGCGAGGAATTGCGAAAGCTGTTGCTCGAGGGCATAAGCATGCTCGAGATGATTCACAGCAAGAAAGCGCTGGCGGAAAAGTTCTTCGTTGGCGGTGAGAGTACATAGAGATTGGCGAGCTGCTGCAAATTCCGGATCATCGAAAAACATTTTATTCACAGCATAGCCAGACTCGCCATATTTATTCATTAAGTGCTGGCGAGAGTCACGGATAATTTCGGAGAGTGAAAGATTCTGGAAATTGCGCAGACGATAGGTGTAAGTGCGGTGCAACATAACATCCATATTAATATTGCAATCAGCTGATGCAACAAGTTGACCATAAATACTACGTGGGGGATATTCGCGATGCGAGCGATGATCTTCAATCGCTTCAGCAATGACATTAATCTCATCGGACGAAAAGAATCGACGCAACTCTTGATTGCGACGCAACATGTCGGCGGAAACTTTTTCGTGATGGGCTGCGTCAATGTGATGGCCGAGATCATGATAAGCGGCGACGGTGTAAATAATATTGGGATTGAGCGGAGATGAAACAGCAGAATTTTGTGCGGCAATTTGTGCAAACATAAAACTGCGACGGATAACATATTTAATGTGATCGAGCTGGTGACCCCAATCGTTCTGAGCGTATTCTGGGAAAATGTAATTCTCAATATACGATTTTAGCTCGGGATTGACTTGTTCCAAAGTCGGTGCAACGGCGGATTGAGAATTTTGATTCGTATTCGTAGGATTCGCAGAATGTTTCATAGGATAATTATATAATAAAAATATGTGACGAAAAGTTTATATCAAACATAATTGCAAATTTTTTGTACGCTTAATGACTGGCGTTTTGCTTATGGCTGACAATCTAGATGAGGCATGATAAAATGAAGGTGTAGCATTGAGATAACTCTTGAATTATGAGCTATTGCATGCGAAATGTCGGGGCTTAGCGCAGTGGTAGCGCGCACGCCTGGGGGGCGTGAGGTCGCCAGTTCGATCCTGGTAGCCCCGACCAAGCAAAATGCCCAAGCTGATGCTTGGACTTTTTGCTAGATAGAGATTATTTTTCGTCTTGCTTCCCGTCGCGTTTCATGAACTTGATGATCGCCTCGCGCTTCCAAGTAAAAATGCCGAGGATGATTACGCCGAGGACGGAAGCGGCGGCGACCAGACCTAAGTTGTTCTCGCTGAGACCGGCGCCGATAAAGTTAGTGAGGACGATGGTGGGAAAGCGGCCGAGGATAGCGATGGCCATCAGTTTTTTCATGGAAAGTTGAGTGAGGCCGGCGATGTAGCAGACGATGTCGTCGGGAAAACCGGGTAACAAGAAAATTGCAAAAATGATCAGAGCGGCCCCCTTGGCGTTGATGATAAAGTCGAACTTGTCGAGGGCGGCTTTTTTGAAAATCTTTTCGAGAAGCGGGCGGCCGAAGTGACGCGCGATGGAAAAGACCAGCCAGAAACCGATGATGCTACCGATCGATGTCCAGAGTATGCCCCAGTGGCCGAAGAGGAAGCCGCCAACGCTGCCGACGACTTGGCCGGGGATCGGCGCGACGACGACTTGAAGGATCTGTAAGCTGATGTAGAGCAGAGGCGCGAGCGGACCGAGGCTGTTCATGGCGGCGACGAGCTGGTCGCGGCTGGAGAGGAGGGTCATGAGCGGGCCGTGCGCGATAATGTCCCAGGCGAGGTAGCCGAGCAAGGCTAAGATTAAGATGCCGACGATGGCGAATTTAATGGTGGTCTTGCGGTTAATCCGGATACGCTTGCGGAGGGGCGACTCACCAACCGCCAGACCATCGGGTTCGGATGGGGCGGGTGATGTAGAAGCTGGAGTAGATAGGCTCGGGTCCTTACTTGGCATACTCGACGGCACGGGTTTCGCGGATTACATTAACCTTGATGACGCCAGGATAAGACATGGTGGCTTCGATTTTGTTCGCGATGTCGCGGGCGAGTTTGAGCGCCGAGAGGTCGTCAATCTGTTTCGGTTCGACGATGACGCGAATCTCACGGCCGGCGGAAATCGCATAAGCTTTGTCGATGCCCGGGAAGCTGGTGGCAATATTCTCGAGGTCGCGCATGCGCTCAGCAAAGTTCTCTGCAGAGATGTTACGGGCGCCGGGGCGGGCTGCCGAGAGCGAATCGACGATCTTCACGATGATCGCTTCGGGCGTAGTTGGCTCGATATCGTCGTGATGAGCCGCCATGGCATGAACGATTTCATCTGGCATACCGTACTTCTTCGCAAGCTCAGCGCCGATCTCGGCATGTTTACCCTCAATCTTGTGCGTAACGGCTTTGCCAATGTCGTGAAGCAAGGTAGCAGTCTTAGCGACGCGTTTGTTGGCGCCAATTTCCTCGGCAATCATGCCAGCAATGTGGGTCATTTCGACAGAGTGGAGCAAGACATTCTGGCCGTAGCTAGTGCGGAACTTCAGCTCACCGAGGAGATGGAGGAGTTCACGAGGAATACCGACGACGCCGACTTCACGAGCGGCATCTTCACCGGCGCGCATAACTTCTTTGTCAATTTCGCGTTCGGCTTTAGCAACGGCATCCTCAATTGAGCTGGGGTTAATGCGACCATCTTTCATTAAGCGTTCGAGAGCGTAGCGGGCAACTTGACGGCGAATTGGGTCGAAACTCGACAACACCACCATACCCGGAGTATCGTCAACCATGATGTCGACGCCGGTGGCGCGCTGGAGAGCCTGAATGTTGCGACCTTCCTTGCCGATGATGCGGCCCTTCATGTCATCATCCGGAAGCTTCAACGCGGTAACAGTACGGTCAGCGGTAACTTCGGAAGACATACGTTCCATAGCCGTCAAGAGGATAGCTTGGGCGGTTTCGTCAACTTCGTGCTTGATTTCCTTCTGTTCCTTGACAACGAGGCCGGCGAGATCTTGCTTGATATCGCGCTCGGTCATCTGCATGAGCTTGTCACGGGCGTCTTCCTTGGTGAGGCCAGCAATCTTCTCAAGCTTCTCTTGCTGCTTGGTGCGGATGTCGCGGACTTCGTTCTTAAGGTCGTCGAGCTCCTTTTCTTGCTTAGCGAGGCGCTCGGTCTTCTGCTCGAGCTGGTCGAGCTTGTTGTCGAGGTTAGACTCGCGCTCGTTGAGGCGGTTCTCGGTGTTTTTCCACTCGCGACGACGCTCGGTTTCCTCTTGCTGAGACTTAGCGGCGATGTCGGCGGCATCACTTTTAGCCTTGGAGACGATGTCGGAAGCTTCGTTCTTGGCCTTGCGGACTAGATCGTCGGCTTTGGTCTTGCCACCATTTTCGTTTTTCTTGTTATAGAGAAAAATCCCACCCGCACCGGCACCAACGCCGAGCACGAGGGCGATAATTACTGCAACTACGTTCATAAACGTACCTTTCCTAAATGTTTGTCGACATTTTCCCTATGCCGACGGGGTAACAAATACTATAAATTAATAAAATTCCATTCTGAGTATATCACAGTTCTGACCTTTCTGGTAGACCTGATCTTCTTTTTCTATTGTAGCATAGATTGGCGATTTTGTCAATAGGGGAAAGCTGATTACTTCTTCGGCGGAGTGATGTTGGCGGGACGGCCGTAATCAGGGAGGATAATCTGGTGCTGATTACCATGGTGATCGTAGAGAGGAATTTGGAGCTGATCGGCGAGAGTATTGACAATAGCGGCGCCGATGCGCAAACCAGTGAAGGAGCCGGGGCCGCTGAAGAAGGTGATCTCGGTGAGGTCGGTCCAGTCGGCGTTTTGCTCGACGAGATGGTCGTGGATGAGGGTGAAGATTTTCTCGGCCATTTCGTGCTGAGCATCCCAAGTAAACTCGTGGTCATCGAGCCGGAGGACGCAGCGGTCGGTGGAGGTGTCGAGGTAGAGTTTCATGAGCGGTGCTCCTGACGATAGAGATCGAGAATGGCCTGAGCCGGCGGGTTGGCGCGGACGGTGCGAGAACCATCTTCGTTCAAACTGAGTTCGAGATGATATTTCGAATCCGGTAAGAGGTCGGCGACGTCACCACCCCATTCGACGACGATGATATTGCGAGCTTCGGCAATGGCTTCGGCGAGCTCGTCCCGCATGATGCCCGGATCGCCCAGGCGATAAAAATCGTAGTGAATCAGTTCCCCGCTCGGGCTGGCGTAGCGCTTCGAAATTGTGAAGCTGGGGCTGGTAACCGGTTCGGCGATGTCTAACCCGCTGGCGAGACCACGGGTGAAAGTAGTCTTCCCGGTGCCAACATCGCCTACTAGCTCAAAAATAGCTGGGGCCTGGATATGCTCAGCAAAGAAGCGGCCGAGCGCGATCATGTCAGCTTCGGAATCAATTTGCATGCTTTCATTATAACATAATCTCTTGAAAAAGCTAGAGAGACGCAGTGCAGGCCAGATGAGAAAGAGCGCGAGCGGTAAATAAAGTAAGAAGATGAGTGGCTGCGCGGAGGGTAGCTCGAGCACGAACATGGTTTGCTGGCTGAGATAATCGACCACGAGAATATGCAAATCCAGCAGGAGACGGGCGGGGAGGGCGAGGAGCGTGGCGAGTGGCAGGAGAAAACTCGTAATCCCGGTGAGCAGCATGAGGAGCATGGCGTAGGGCAAGGTCGGGAGGATGATGAGGTTGGCGACCAGGGAGAGCAGAGAGAGCGAGCCGAAATTAAAAATCAGAATCGGTGCACAGACGAGGCTGGTCGCGATACTAGTAATAAGCATGGAGGCGAGCCAGGGCGGAGTCTTGCCCCCGTAGAAGGTGCGCTGTAAGCGGGGCGCGAGGATCAGGATGCCGAAGAAGGAGGCGAAGGAGAGCTGCCAACCAAGGTTTAGGAAGTTGAGCGGGCTGAGCAAAAGGGTGAGCATGGCGACGAAGCTAATCAGACGAAAGGGTGTGAACTTGCGCCCGACGTAGCCGACGAGCAGGGAGAGGCTGGCGACGAGGGCGGCGCGCGTCATAGAGGGTGTGAAACCGACGACCAGTACAAAAGCCGCGATCATCAGCAGGGAGAAGAGGAGTCCAGCGAAGCGGGAAATCTTGCCAAAGAGGCGCTTCGCGGCGCCAGTTAGGATAGCTAGGTGCGCACCGGAGGCGACCACGACGTGAGTCATGCCAACCGTGCGGAGAGCTTCGGCAAAGTCCTCGGAAAGGCCAGATTTCATGCCCATGAGATAGCCGAGACCAAGGTTGATTTCTGGAGCAGGAGTGAAAGCGCGTAGACAGTCGGCGAACCAATGCTTGAAGCGGGCGAAAATATCCCCCGTCTCGCTACGTTCGAGGTGAACCAGCTCAGGACGCGACATTTTCGCGACGAAGGTGCCGAAGCCGGAGCGGAGCTTCCCTTGTAAAGTCACGAGATCGGAGCGCTCTAGAGTGGTGGAACTAGAGAGGGTGACGTAAGCTTGGCCGGCGACGTTGACACAAGTAGCTGCGTGTTCGGATGTCGTGTCTGCCCGGGATAATTCTGCGGGCGGGGTGGCGGCTGGGCAGAGCGATAGCTGTTGCAGGCGAATGGTTACCGTGCCCTGGCTAAGGTCGGGGTCGTCAGTGAGTTGACCGCGCAGCAAAACCTTTTGGTCGAACTGAGACTGTAGATATTCATGGCCATCAAACTGAAAACTCGCGCGAAAAGCGCCGATCAGGAGTCCGGACAGGAGCGCAACGACGAAAGTCAACCGCGACGAAAAACGCAAACTCAGGATGAGCGAGAGGAGGCCGATAGCGAGCCAAAGGTAAGACCGGAAAACCGTGAGTTGGCAGGTGATTCCGATAATGATACCGATGATCATTCCCCAGACGGCGGCGTAAAAAGTCCAGGAAGGGTGTAAAAAGGTAGAAAAATGCTTGAACATGGGCCCGAGTGTAGCACAAATTGGGCCAAACTACCAAGCACAAGCGGGAAGTTTGGTAAACTAGTAGCGCTTAGCGGCGCGGCGATTAGCGCGGTAAACATCGAAGCCGGCGCGGCAGGCGGTAGTGAAGTTCTTCGCAAAAGCCCGGAGCGGATCGGTCAGACGACCAACGAGAACGACAAAGCGTGAGCGGGTAGAACGTTGCAGACGGCGACGGGTAGTTTCGTCGGTGGTGAAGGGGGTCTGCTCGTCGATCATGGTGACACCGAGCGACCAAATCGGCTCGGGTTCGAGAGCGTCAAACATCGCAGCCGGGATCAGACTGCCGAGCAGAGGTGCCGGCGAGGAGAGTGATTGATCACTATATAATATATGGTTGGTGTTGCGAACGGGGCGGAGGTTAGAGAGGTAAGTGGAGAGCTGATCGGCGATGGTGTCGAGAGTTTCTTGAGTGGTCTCGGGGTCAGCGATGATAGGTTGGATACGATCCAGCTCACGCAGAAGTGGCGTTTGGCTAGCGACGGTGTAGCGACCGAGGTCAAGTTCGGAAACTTTTTGGAAAATATAGCTGATTTGGCTAAAATCAAGCAGAGCGTGGGTGAGATCTTCGGGCTCAGGAGCGAAGGAGTCGAGCACGGAGGGGTTGCTAGCGATAAAATCACCTTGGTCGGAAAGCTGGTCGAGAATGGACTCGGAAGCAACTTTGACGGGGCGAGATTTTTTGACTTTTTTGGACTTTTGCAATTTGGAAGGTTTGGGGGCTTTAGCGGGCTTTTGGAGTTTTGGAGATTTTTGGTCGGGGGTCTCCACGGAAAGTTCGCGTAAGACACTGCCTTGATAGAAAAGTTCATCCAGCTCGCTATCGGTCAAGGAAAGTTCGGTACGCTCCTCGAGCTGGTCGAAAGCGCTGAGCAGCTGACTGGCGGTGTCGCGGATGTCGATCAGGCTAGACGAAGCATTGCCGAGGACAAGGTCGGCCTGATGAATGGCGTCCTGGAGCGTCGTGAAACCAACTTCGTAATCATCGGGGTTGAGCTGGCGAATTTCGGCGAGGGCATCGCTGAGGGCAACCCGGGCGGCCGTGAGGTCGTCAAGTGGTGCGTTAGTTTCGGGTGACGCAGTAGAGGACAAGTCGGTGGGCTTCGGCGCGGGCATTGCTGCGGATAAAGAGGAGTTGTCGCTAGGAAGTGGGGCAGGCGCAACCGGAAGCGGATCCGGAGCAGTGGCAAACTCAGAAAGAGGCTTGACTTCGGTAACCAGCGGGGTAATCGCTGGCAGTTGTGCGAGGAAAGTCTGCACGTCAGAGGCAAAATTAACCTTGGCCTGGTCGACGATTAGCTTCTTCATCAGAGCAGCGGCGGGGCGACGGCGAGGACTGCGAAATTCCCCACTCTGAATCTGGAAGCTCTTGATGGTCTGGGGTTCACCAGAGATGACCGGAGCGCGTTCGCTAATATAAGCGCCGCCGTCGATCGTAACGGCGAGATCAGCCGGGTCAGAAATCGGCTCGAGCTGGAAAGCGAAAGATTGGTCGGGCGCGCCAGTAATAATATGCGTATCATGAAAGTCCAGGGTACCGTGGGCGAGCAGGGCGCCAGTATAACCGCGCAGTTCAACCTGATTAATGTGCCAAGTACCGAAGCCGCACGCGGTGAGGGCGGTACCGTTCAATTCATCGGCGGTAATGACGGCGCCATCGTGCAAGTGAATGACGGGCGGGTTCAGATCGCGGCCGTGAACGCTGTCGGGTAGGCAGATGCCGTGGCGAGCCAGAATACGACCGGAGAAATCAATCGTGAGACCATAAGCGACGCCAAGGTTCGGCGAAACGAGAATGCCGTAGCTATCCGGAGCGAAGAGAGTAATGCCGGGGTCGACGGTTAAAGTCGTATAGCTGGGGATGCCGGCGCTAATCGCACCGAAGATGCGTACGGCGATACTGCGTTGGCCCATCGCGAAAACTTTGCCCTGGCCGGCGAGATGAACGTTGCCGCGACGAATATCAAGGAGCCGCGCTCCGAAGGTTGACTCGTCGGAGATGAGACTGTGGCCGTTAAAATTAATCGTTAAATCATAGTTAACGAGAAGGTTCTCCGGGCAGATAACATTGTCCGTGAGAGTGATCTCAGAGATTTGATCCTGGAGGGCACGGTCGAGCTCGGAGTAGTTCGAAACAGAGGTAGAAGTGTGAGCAGTGCCGAGTTCATTGAGGTAGGAATCAGTGCTAGACATGTCAGAAGACCGGACGTCGAGATCCGGCTTCGGTAGGTTGCCTGCGCGGCGAGACCGATCAGACGGCTGGTCTGAGGAAGATTGCCTGCGGCGGCTCGTCATCTTCTCTGCTCCTCTTAGACCCATGGGGTAAATTAGCTAATTTGATACGCTGAGGACGTTTTTGATGCGTCTCGGCGTGTTTGAGCCCACCTTATGTTTCTATTGTATCACAGATTGAGAGAAAAGTCAATAGGTAATGGTTGACCGCGTCGGCAGTATTATGATGTCGCAGGGTTAAGGAAAGAGTCTTGATGCCACAGTACGCTAGATTATTTCGTTAATTTACGTTAAAGTTATTGACACCGTTAATGGTTTTGATGTAAAATTACGTTAAGACGCTATAGTTAGCGCTTGGGGGATAAGATTAACTCAATGTCATAGGAGGTATTTATTTATGACAATAGAAATCAATAACGGCAAAGTAAGTGGCCTAAACTTATATCTAGATTGGCTCGCTGAGAAGGGTAAGGTGAAGGCTTCAGCAATATCGCCGTTAAAAAACGCTGTAAAAGCAATGTTCTCAACGGTCGATAAAGAGGACTGGTTAGATACTGAAGTAGCAAATGTCGATCTGAACGACTACATGCAGCGGTTTAAGAACTTGTCGGCGGGAATATATACTGCAGGCAGTTATGCTGTGTACCAATCACGGATCAACCGGGCGATTAGTTGGTATAAGAACTTCTTGAAAACTCCGGGTTGGGCGCCAGCAATCAAGAGTGCGGAAGCCAGCAGCAAAGAAGCTAAGAAGGCGGCACCAAAAACGAAGCCGAATCAAAAAACATATACCGGAATCGAGGAGGGTGAAATTGTTAATAGTGCTAGTACAATGCAGGTTGGCGGAATGCATAATGCGTTAACATCAGGCCTGCAGCAGAACGACGCAGATCTACTAATCTACCCATTCCCCCTCAGTGACGGAACGGTTGCAACTTTGAACTTACCGCGGAACATCTCGACGGCGGATGCGAAGCGGCTAGGAGCTTTTATTGGCACGTTAGTGATGGATGGGCAGGATGATGAAAACAAATAAAGTAATTACTGGGAAAATTATTCGAAATGGTGTTAAAATTGAAGCCCATGAGAACAAGGATGTTTCAACACTTGCAAAAGCCATGCGAGCTAATATTGAGCTGATTAAGCCCGCTAATACAAAAGGGCGAAAATCTGCCGATTTTACAATGTGTGGGATAGATTGGGAGCTAAAGAGCCCAGAGGGCAAAAGTAGGCGCAATCTAGAGCATATAATGAAGCGTGCAGCAAAACAATCTTCTAACATAGTCATTAGCCTCAGGCGAACAAAACTAGACGATGCCGAGGCAATCAAGCAACTGCGAGGCCTTTTTGGAGATTTAGCATCACTAAAGAGATTACTAGTGATTAAGAAGACTGGCGAAATAAAAAGGATCCTAAAGCCTAAGAAAAAGTCTTGCAAAAAGTAATTTAATACGCTAAAATAGAGGTAATGAGGGCGACCTGGTGTGTATTGCACTGGGCCAAACCCTCTTTTTTGTTGAGACATATGTTATGATGGAAGTAACGAGGGCGCCTGGTGCCGAAGTACACCAGGTTAAGCCCTCTTTTTTGTTAGGGCGATATAAGTCTGTTAAGGGTATTTATGTTGAGGTACAAACATGAGGATCCAAAAACCTCCGGCTTGTGACCGGAGGTTTGGTTTAAGCTCTATTAGCTATTCGTTAATTCCGAGAGGAATTATTTCCGTACACTGCGGCGAGCGTTGCGGTAAGCAACTACACCAGCACCAG
>CAZUBN010000013.1:0-22075 GCA_964618675.1 uncultured Candidatus Saccharibacteria bacterium
GGTCTTCCATATTCTTGAGATCGCTCAGCGTTCCTGTCACCTCCCCCGGGTTGGCGCCCCTCGCCCACTCTTTTCCCACATTTTTCTCCCAATCAGACAGTTTTGTGTTATAATATATCACAGCAACATGGTACCGTAGCTCAGATGGTTAGAGCGTGGGACTCATAAGCCCAAGGTCACTGGTTCGATCCCAGTCGGTACTACCAATAAAGAAAACTCCTTTGGGAGTTTTATTTATTGGGCATGTATCACTGGGGAGAACCAGCGGTACGAAACAGCAAGTTTCCGAGAGAAACAGAAATGCTTGCATTTCTACTTCCGAGGAAACGCAGGTGTTTCTGGAAAATTTATTTTTCCAGATCCCAGTCGGTACTACCAATAAAGAAAACTCCTTTGGGAGTTTTATTTATTGCGTATGTGCCCTGGGGAGAACCAGCACCACGGCGGCCAGCTTCTCCTCTACTTCTTCCCGCAAACCCTCGCCGCCCTCCTCTAAACGTGCTATAATATATACATGAAATCCGACAAAAAAGGTTTTACTCTTATCGAACTTATGATCGTAAGCGCTTTCGCCGCCCTTCTCGTCGTCCTTTTCTTCATCCAGAAAGCCAACGTCGACGCTATGAACCGCGACGACGATCGCAAGACCGCCATCAACGCCATGTACTACGCCCTCGAAGAATACTTCTATCCCCAGTTCGGCTATTACCCCGCCAGCATCTCCGAAGAGAATCTGCCGGTGATTGACCCAGAGCTCTTTACTGATCCACTCGGCATTAACCTCGGTATTGACGGTGGTTCCTACACTTACGAAGCTGCTAATTGCAACTCCAACAACGAGTGCAAAGAATACACTCTCCGCGCTCAACTCGAAAAGGAAGACGTCTACATCAAAAAAGGTAAAAAATAGGAGAAGCCATGATCGAGTTTAGATCTGCTCAGCCCGTTGCTATTAACCTTAACCAAATCGACATTGCTCTCAGCTCGATTCGTAATCACGCCATGAGCGGTTGGCTCACTCAACCCAGCACGATTGACCGCGCCGAAGTCGAAGCCATCAAGGCCGCTGCCAGCAAAATCCAGAGTAATTCTCAGTATCTTGTCTGCATCGGCATCGGCGGTTCCTATCTCGGCCACCGTGCCATTATTGAGGCTCTCCGTCCTCAGGGCAAAGTGAAAGTTCTTTACGCTGGTAATTCACTTAGCCCCGTGATGCTTGACCAGGTCTTCCGCGAAATTGGCGACGCTGACTTTTCCGTGAACGTGATTTCTAAATCCGGCACTACCACCGAGCCCGCGATTGCTTTCCGCTTTTTCAAAGAGCGTTTGATCAAGAAATATGGTCGCGAAGCCGCCGCCCAGCGCATCTACGCTACGACCGATGCGAAACAGGGTGCCCTCTTCTCTGAAGCCAAACAAGAAGATTACACTTGCTTCGTCGTTCCTGACAATATTGGTGGTCGTTACTCCGTTCTCACGCCCGTCGGGCTGCTCCCGCTTGCCGTTGCTGGCGTCGATATCGATGAGCTACTGGTCGGAGCGAAGGCTGAGCAAGAATCTTACGAGCATACACTTAACCTCGGCCAAGTCTCCGCCATTCAGTACGCCGTCGAGCGCTCCGAACTGTTGAAACAGAGCTATGACACAGAAGTTTTGGCAACTTTTGAGCCCCAGCTCCAACTCTTTGAGGAGTGGTGGAAGCAACTTTTTGGAGAATCAGAAGGGAAGCAGCAACAGGGTATCTTTCCCGCCTCCGTGGTTTATACGACTGATTTACATTCATTAGGTCAATATCTGCAAGAGGGCCGGCGTAATTTATTTGAAACAATTTTGAGTCTCAATCAGCCTGGCGAGATTGATTTTGAAGTACCCACTCTTCCTGATATGGAATCTGACGGCCTGCAATACTTAGAGAAGTGCAAGCTCAGCGACATCAATCGTGTAGCACGCGAGGCCACCATTGCTGCCCACCGCGCTGGCGGTATCCCCGTTTTTGAAGTAATTGCCCCTGACCTCAGCGAACAATCCATCGGCGCCCTCATTTACTTCTTCGAGTATAGTTGCGCAGTTTCTGCTACGCTGAGTGGAGTTGATCCTTTCGACCAGCCCGGTGTAGAAATGTATAAGCGAAATATGTTCCAACTTCTCGGCAAACCGCGCTTCTAACCTAGCCACCATTTGCCAAAAAACCTTTTTTAGCATATACTTTTTATATGAGTAAAGCACGCGTTGTTATCGCTGTAGGTAATAGTGCCTTGCGGCAGCGCGGGTCTGATTCTGAGTTCTCTCCGAAACTTCTTCAGGAACTTTGCCAGGCGGTCGTTCGCCTCTCCCATAAATTCGAAATCGTTCTCGCCCCCGCTGCGTCCACTAACGTTCCATTCTGTAGCCCTACGCAAGCTCCGCAGCCACTCTCTTACGAAATCGCCATGCAGCAAGGTTGCGCCGGCTACCAATTCGTCCAAGCTCTCGATAACGAGCTGGCAAAATCTAACAAAGCGCAAAAATCTGTCAGCCTAGTTACGCGAGTTGTCGTCGATCGTCGTGATCCTGCCTTTCGTCACCCAAGCTATCCGCTTGCGCAGATTTATGATGCCAAAACCGCCCTTCACCTCACGAAGACTCAGCGCTGGACCATGCAAGAAACGCCAACCGGCTTCCAACGCCTCGTCGCGTCACCCCGTCCTACCGACGTTATTGAGGCCAAGTCGATTAGTATGCTTCTCCAGACTGGAGCAATCGTCGTGGCGATGGGCTGCGGTGGTATTCCGGTCGCCCGCACGTCAGTTCTGAAAACTCTCAAAGGCGTCGAAGCCTTCGTCATGCCCGACGTTGCCGCCGCGAAACTTGCCGAGCTAATTCATGCGGACGTCTTCGTCTCTCTTATTGACTTGCCAAATATATATTTACATTATCAACAACCCGACCAGCTCCCGCTTGGCGTCGTTAGTAAACGTGAGCTATCTGATTTAATCACTCGAAATTCCTTCACTGACGCTATCAGCTCCAAGCTTCAGACCGCTCTCCAATTTATCGGCACTCGTCGCACCGCTATTATCACGTCGCCGCACTGCCTCGAGCTTGCACTTGCCCGTCGCGCCGGCACCATTATTCAGCCTCGCTAATTTACGCCAGTTCGCGAGCAGCAATTCTCACCGCTTCACACCAACTCGTCGCTACATGCGGCGCCGCTGCTAGCTCCTCGACGCGCAATCCCATACGCATCGCCAGGGAAACTTCTTGGATAATCAAATCCGCATGCGGCGCTACAATCGTCGCCCCGATAATTTGCCCCTTCGCATCCGCCGTCATCTTCACGAAACCTTCCCGAAAATCATTCGTATTCGCCGCACTCACCGTATCAATCGGCACGATTGACAACTTACGCTTCTCGCCCTCTGGGCCACAATCGACTTCATTCAGACCGACCTTAGCCACTTTCGGCCAAGTATCCGTCATCCGTACGAAACCATTATAATTCACAACATTTCCAGCCTTCTTCAGAGCATTCATGGTTGCAAGTTTCGCTTCATAAGTTGCTCGCTCCGTCGAGCTTTCGCCACCAATTACATCTCCAGCCGCCCAGATATGATTACTACTCGTTCGTAGCTCCTTATTGACGCTCACCCCGCTATAAGTATATTTTACTCCCGCGTTTTCCAAACCAAAGTCCGTCATCGGCTCCGGCGTGGTTGCCAGTACAATATCATTGATCTTCACCGACTTTTCTTGCCCATCCCTGATGAAGACGACTTCCTTACTCTTCGCCGTCTGCGTCAGCGCAATCACGTGCGAACCCGTTAGCACTTCCACCTGGAAATGTCGCTTCAGATAATCTTCTATCATGCTGCTCGCTTCGACATCTTCCTTCGGCAACAGGCGACTTTCCGCTTCAATGATCATGACTTTGACGCCCAGCGCCGCGAAATATTCCGCAATCTCACAGCCCGTCGACCCACCACCGACAATTACCATTGCTTTTGGTAGCTTTGCCATGCGGAGCGCCGTATCAGGCGTCCAGCAACTCACGGTCTCTAGTCCAGCGATCCCGTTTCCAGTCAAAGTCGTTCCTGTCGCGAGCAAAAACTTTTCACTACTAATTTGCGTATCGTCCAGTGCGATTTCGTGCGGACTAATAAAATTCGCCAAACCATGGTAGCAATCAATGCCTGCATTCTCAAACACTTTACGACTGCCAGCTCCCGATCGCCGTACTGCGGTAGCTTGCCAATTCAGCACCGTCGGGTAATTGTAGCGTAGCGTTGCGCTCGACATGCCAAAACGTGACGCGTTGATGGCCTCGACATAGGTTTCGGCGAAGCCTAGTGCCGCTCCGTAGGGAATATCGCGATAGTTCAAAGTTGTACCGCCCCACTTATCGGCCTCTACGATCGCCGTCTTCGCGCCTAAGCCAGCCGCCAAAAGCGCTCCTGCACTTCCCGCTGCGCCGCTCCCAATCACTACATAGTCGTAATCAAACCTTTTTCCCATATTCCCACCATTTATATTATTTTACCACGGTTTTTATAAACGTAAGCCAAATCTTTATTGTACTTCTCAGCTTCGTCGGCGATAAATCTATTCAAATCGTCCACTGTCACAACCGTCCTTTTTGCCATTCTCGCTGCAACTTTCTTGACAATTTTCGCCACAATCAACTCCGCTGCCGCAACCGAAATCCCCACCGCTCTCGCCGAATGCAAAAGTTCCTGTTGCATTTCTTGCTCATTGAACACAAAACTTTTTACTTTTTTCTTCATACCATCACCTCAAAAGCAAATAAGAAAATCCCCAAAATCAAAAACCCTACGCCCGTCATAATTCGCATAAAAGATTTATATTTCACCCGCCATCTTTGTACGCCCACGATTGTCTCACCTCTTCGCACGACGAAGCGCACTGCTATCAACGGCAATATTGCAATCAAAGTATACGCACACACTGCGATAATCTGCCAGACATGCGGCAATTGTAATATACTATTCGCCGCTACTACTAGTAGTACTAGTGTAAAAGGCATCTCCGCGAAACTAGTTAACACGCCCAACGAAAAAGCTTCCGTGTTACTCTCGGTCGTTTTTGCTCTTTTATCAATGAAATTTGCCACAATCCGCGGTAGCCACAATTCAGTACTCTTGCCGCGTTTATAATAAAACGTCCACATCACGACTGCGATCGCAATCAGCATACTAATAACGATCACCATCTCTTCTGGATAAAGTGCCTTCCCAAAATATCGATCGAACAAGAAGCAAAGTGCCGCCACTCCTAAGAAAATCAACGTCCCCACACCGGCAATGTAACTACTAACAATTACCTTCGTCTTCTTTTTAATATGTTTACCCAAGCTCGAATGATACAAAAGCAACAACCCACCCAGCTGCAGCTGCAAGCCAGCATGCACAATCGCCGCTAATATTACCTCTCCGAATGGGATAACCATATCCATAATTCCATTATAGCACATTTTATTACGTCTGTGCTTGTACCTAAAGCAGCAAATGTGCTACCCTGTGAAAGAGAGCCTTTTCTTCAAAAATAAACATAAACATTTTCAGGAAACTTTTTTCAAAAAAGTATCATGCTTATGCTTGGTGTTTGGACAGGAAGTATGCTATGCTCCCAGCATGAAGCAAATTTTAGGTACAATTTATCAAAAACTCATCATCACTCTGCTGTTGTTTTGCAGTTTAGTTGCAAGCTGCAGTCATGCCGCAGCCGCTACCAGCCCGTCATCCACACCTGCGCCATCTACCAGCCCGCCAGTCACTTCTGTAGCGTCCGCGCAATCGGATGATCCTTCCTCTCATCTTGTCATTCGCGCTATCAATCCTGGATATCTTATCAATGGGCGCCATAACGTCGGGGAGCTCATTGTTCTGCAGAATCTTTCCGACGTCTCAATCTCGCTTGCCGGTTTTTCACTTCGATATACGAACGGTGAAGGTAATAGTCATACTTTATTTACGTTCGTAGATGGAACCCTCATCGCCGGCAAGAATCTCCTCTTGCGTTACTATACCTCACCCGAACACGATCTAGCTCACATTGTCTATTCTGGCACCCTTGCCATGACCGCCGGTCCGCTTCAGCTCATGTATAACGACGCGGTTGTCGATGAAGTTTGCTGGACAGGTCGTAACGGCTGCCTCCCCGCTTTTAACAAAGACTCTCCGACCACAATCGTCCGTAATTCAAACGGGGAATTGCTACACCTACCAGTCGCAGAAGTTGACTTAGATTACGATCCAGACGCTTTTGTCGTCGCCTCCGATTCGACCAACCCGCCCAGTCCAGACGAGCCTGAGGTGCTACCGCCCCAATGTAGAGGACTAGAGTTTTCCGAGCTCCTTACCTATTACGACCAAGACAAATCCGAGCAATTTATCGAGTTTCACAATTCTTCCTCATCAGACGTCAGCCTTGATGGTTGTATGCTTTCTTACAAGAATAAATCCTACCCCCTTACCGGCCAAGTCCCCAGCCAAGGTTACTACGCCTATCCCATCTCCGCGCAAATTGCCTTAACCAAAAATCCCAAGAACCCTCTCGCCCTTGCCATTATCGATGCCGATGGTAGTGTAGTCGACGAAATCACCTACCCAAACGGTCAGAAAAAATCCACCTCCTATGCTCGTATTTTTGACAGTTCTGGCGCAGTGAGCTGGCAGATCACATACCTACCAACCCCAGGCAGCGAAAATATCTACCAGCAATATCGCACTTGTGAAGCGGGCAAAATTATCAACAAAGCCACCGGCAACTGCGTGAAAGTTACCACCATCAAATCTTCCACCTCCAGCTCTACTGATGATACTCCCGCTCCTTGCCCAGCGGGGAAGTATCGCAACCCACTCACCGGTCGTTGTAAAAACATCGCCTCCACCTCCACTACTCTGAAACCTTGTGCCGAAGGATACGAACGTAACCCCGAGACTAATCGCTGTCGCAAAGTCGCCAGCACCAGCCAAAACGACGGCGCCGACTACGCCCTTGTCCCCACTACTCATTCCGACCAAACCGTCTTCATCGGAGCTGGTATCGTACTCCTAATCGTATTGCTTGGTGTAACTTATATTGTTCTACAATTCCGCCACGAAATTGCTCGTGCGGTTCGCAAAGTTAGCCAGCGCTTCAATAGTATTCGCCAAGACTTGCTCGCGGGGAAGATTAGCTTGCACAGGCACAAGAAGCCCTAGCTCTTGATAGCGCTTGAGCACTGGCAACGTCTTCTGGTTATATTCGTCAATGCGCGTCCGAAAAACTTGCGGATCGGCATCATCTGCCCTCAACCCGCGATCACCTAAGAGCTTCGCTGCCTCCCAGCGTTCCACGACATCGCGTTCCGACAGTTGCAACTCAATCGCCGCTCGCACTGTGTGCCCGCTATTTCGTGCTACCGCCATCACTTCATCTTCCTCACCAGACCAACGTCCGATCGAAGATAGTACCAAAGGATATTTCCATAATTCTTCACGTTCAAAATACGGCAGCACCCAGTCATAAAACACGTTTGACGGCACCAACTTACCGTTACCAGTCAAGTTTTGCCCCGTCGCCTGTTCCATCGCGCGCACAATCATCCCCGAAGACAAGAATTTCGCCCCTAATTTCTCCGCCAATTGCACCCCAACTGTGTCCTTACCGCTCATCGGCAAGCCAAAGATATTGATACTCCCAATCCCTAACCAACGCTTAATTTGTTGTATCTGCGTATCCATTTCTATATTATAACATGAGATGATCTATACACCAAGTATTCTTGCTCATGCGGACTCGGGAAACCCTCGATTATCTTGCCTGCCAGCAGCGGGGAAGCCTTTTGACATCTTGCGCTTCTAGATTAGGGCAGCCTATTATCTTTTCCGCCTAGAACACAACGATATTTTAGCAGAGTTGACAAGCGAGTGCTAATCACCTATAATGAAAACATGAGTTTAACTAAACGCCAAGAGGATATACTCTTTGCCATCATCGAAGAATACGCCGAAATGGCCGCCCCCGTCGGCAGCGTAACTTTGGCGAAGCTTTTTCAAGTCTCTTCCGCCACCATCCGCGCCGAGATGGCTCGTCTCGAAGATCTTGGCCTGATCGCTCAGCCGCACACTTCGGCCGGCCGTGTTCCGACCGATGCCGGTTACCGCTATTACGTCAATTCGCTTTCCGATCAGCCTGCGAGTGCTAATAACTCTTCTGATTCCGAACTTGCCTCTGCGCAGTCGCCCTCGTTTTTCAAGCTCAAAGATCCACAGATTTCCGACCGCGAGAGTCGCGTCCTCGAAGTCCGCATCAATTCGCAAGCTCGCGCCGATTTTGCCATTCGCCGCGCTGTTGACTCGCTGGTCGAGCTCACCGGTAATCTCGGTCTAGCCACCATCGGTGATCAACTCTATATGTCTGGTATCGCCCGCCTCTTTACGCAACCCGAGTTTACTGATACCGAGCGCGTCCAGGCCGTTGCCAAACTCCTCGATAATCTCGAGCCGTGGCTACGCGAAGCTGCCCCCGGTCAGCCCCTCAGTATTTTCATCGGTCAGGAGAATCCCATCGGCAAGTCCTCTCAAGTCTCGCTGATCATTAGCCGTTTTCGGTCGCCCTATTCCGACCAGAGCTATATCGGTGTGCTTGGCCCCACTCGTCAGAATTACCACCGCGTCATGTCGTTGGTGCGTTATGCTGGAGATGTTTTAGAAGAGACGTTATCGATTAAATAAGGAGTGAATTTTATGAAGAAAAAACAAGTTGACGAACAGGAAATGGCCGAACTCATCGCTGAAGACCAGAACCAAACCTCTTCCGCTTCTGCTACGCCCGAGCCTGCTTCTCCAGATGCTGAACTTACTGCTAAGATTACCGAGCTAACCAACGATCTCCAACGCACTCGTGCCGATTTTGAGAATTTTCGCAAACAAGTTGAAGCTCAACGTCTCCAAGCCATGGCGGTCGCCAAATATGCCACCGTCGAACAATTCCTGCCCCTGATCGACGACATGGATCGCGCACTCGCCGCTTATCCCGACCAGTTGCAGCCCCTTGCGAAGAGCTTCCAGAAGACTCTTGACGCTCTCAAACTGACAAAGATCAATTCTGAGCCCGGTACAGAGTTCAACCCTGATTATCACGAAGCCGTTTCCGTCGATGATGAGGGTGGGGAAGTAGAAGCCATTAGCGAGACCCTCCGCCCTGGCTATTTGTATGGTGGCAACGTCATCCGTGCCGCCATGGTCAAAGTCAAAAAATACACCCCCGCCGCCTAGTCGAAATCCCTTTTCCGCCCAAAGTATGCTATAATTAAGCCATGAACGTTGACGGAGGTATTGATTATCAGCGGATTACGCGGCGCATACGCGCCTGTGATTACTTATCGGTTGCACAGCTCTTCTTGCAGAGTAATTTTCTCCTCGAGAAGCCCCTCACTTTTAATGACATCAAGCCCCGTCTTTTAGGGCACTGGGGTACTTGCCATGGCATTAACGTCGCTTATGCGAATCTCAAGGCTTATTTCAGCCCCGATTTGATTCCTGAACAGCCCGACACGCAAGATTCTTCGAATAACCATTTTCAGAAAGTCCTCGATAACCTCGGCAAGAGCGCCGCTGCCCGCATCGAGACCGGATATACCCCGAGCAAGAGCCGTCGCGAACAGTCTAATTTTTCTTTCATTCTCGGCCCGGGACACGGTTTCCCCGCGCTACAAGCCAACTTATTCATCGACGGCGAATTAGCCAAAGTCGACCCTCGCGCCACTCGCGACGCAGACGGTATTGCCTACATTTGCAAAAATTTCTCCTGGCCAGGTGGCTTTCCCTCACATTCCAGCCCGTTCACACCGGGCGTCATCTGCGAAGGCGGGGAATTAGGCTACGCTCTCGGTGCTGCCTATGGTTATGCTCTCGGTCATCCCGAGAAGACAATCGCCGTCCTGCTCGGTGACGGGGAATTTGAGACCGGCTCAGCCCTCGCTTCGCTCAATCTCGTCAAAACCGTCGGTGACCCCATCTATAATGGCAAAGTCATCCCGATTCTGCACCTGAATGGTTACAAGATTTCTGGCCCGACTGTTTACGGTCGCAAGTCCGAGCGCGAGATGAAAGAGCTCATTCGCGGCTTTGGCTATACTCCACTTTGGGTTGAGGGTGACGCTCCCGAGACCTTCCAGGGCCGCCTCCGCGAAGCCGAGAAATTATCCCACCCCTTCATCATCCTCCACACCGAAAAAGGCGCCACTGGCCCCAAAGAAGTTAACGGCCACAAAGTCGCCGGCAATTACCTCGCGCATCAGATTCCGCTTCCCGAAGCCAAGACCGACCCGGCCGAGCTCGACCTTCTCAAGAGCTGGCTAAAGAGCTACGAATTTTCCGAACTATTTAATGTAGAGAAAGGTTTCACGCTATGATCGACGCTGTTGAGCACCCTGGCAAAGATAAGTTTTCTCCCGCCAAGCGCCTCGGCGCCATGATGGCGAGCTACATGCTGCACCATCCCGATTTTTATCTCTTTTCGCCGGATGAGACCACCAGCAACAAACTCGATGCCACTTACGAAGTTTCCGCGCGCGCTTGGTCCTTACCCCGCGCCGATTGGGATTTGCCCGAGAGCGCGGACGGTCGGATTGTTGAAATACTTTCCGAGAACGCCCTTTTCGCCTGCATGGTTGGCCATCTCATGAATGGCGAACCTGCCGTAATGACCAGCTACGAAGCCTTCTTTATGATTATCGCCTCGCAGGTTATCCAGCATCTCAAGTTCCTCCAGCAATCCGCCGAAGTCAAATGGCGCACCAATATCCCCTCTGCCAACCTCCTCTCCACCAGTACCTGCTGGCGCCAAGATCACAACGGTTTCACCCACCAGTCGCCGATGCTCATTTCGATGCTCCTCACGCACCCCAGTAACAAAGCCAACTGTCTCTTCCCGCTCGACGACGTTGCTGCCGAGGCTGCCTTCATCTACATGCTCCGCAGCCAGAATGCCGTCAACCTCGCCACCTTTAACAAGACCGACCAGCCGCGTTGGATCGATTCGCACCAAGCCGACGCCCAGCTCGCGCAGGGCGGAGCGAGCGTCCTCGATTTCATTTCTGACCCCGGCGAGCCCGACTACGTCCTCGCTGGCGCTGGCGACATCCCGTCCTGCGAAGCCATTTATGCCATCCAACTCCTTAAGAAAGACCTCCCCGACAAGAAATTCCGCTTTGTCAACATCGCCGCGCTTTCGTACGGCGCGATCGGCACCATCGACCACCGCCTGCAGAAAGCCGATTTTGAGCGTCTTTTCACCAAGTCTCGTCCGATCATTGCGAATTTCCACGGCTACCCCGATTCACTGCGGGCGATTCTCGGCCGCTATACCGATAGCACGCGCGTGCGTGTGCATGGTTACTTGGAGCATGGTAGCACGACGACGCCTTTCGAAATGTTGAATCTCAACCAAGCTTCGCGCTATCATCTTGCGATGGACGTGGCGCGCCTCGAGAAGCGTGATGATTTAATCACCAAGTACCAAAAAATCCTCGATGACAACCATGCTTACGCCCTCGAGCACGGCGTCGACCAGATCGTCTAGCCTTCGTTAAAAAGAGATCCTCATAAGCAGCAATCGTAAAAAGCGGCCCCATCTGAGGCCGCTCTGTAGAAACAGGGAACAGGAAATAGAAAACGCTAATCCTTGTCGACAATGCCACCCAGGTAGCTGGCTTCGTACAGAGTCTCCTTGCCGTCTTCACTGACAATTCTCTCGGTTCCCGAGAACCTCCGCACGCCGCCGCTCTGCTGGTTGCTGTAGTGCATCCGATCTTTCTCGGTCGTGTACTCGCGCGGACCCCGCCACGGGCAAGCCGGGTTGTAATGTTGCAGCGCTTCCATCAGCGCCTGCATCACCGCGTCTTTGTCGGCGTAGGGCATGATTTTCCCGAAGTACACCATCGTGAAGCAGACCTCGCCATCCTTGCTGATCGTCGTCATGCCGCCAAACGGCTCGCCTCCATACCAGAGGTCAGAGTAGCTCCAGTCGTCTCGGGCGTATTCGAGCAAATGCCTACCGTCGTTCATCGTTGTGAACGGCACCTCGCCGCTGGCGTACTTCGCCTGCGCCTCGCCGAGAAACTTGCACAACTCCTCTCCGTACTTAGATGCAAACTTATGGCTACCACTCTTGAGCCTTGCCATGTCATCATCACCTTCCCAAAATCAAAGTGCAGGGTCTTCGCGCTCTCTTACCCTAGAATCCCCGTTATAAAACAGATCAGAGTAATTTTGAGCATCAAAATCCAACCCTTCTACTTCTATTGTAGCACAGAATTGACACTTTGTCAATATAAGCCTCGGCCAACCCCTCATCGTACCTCACACCTCCTACACCTCGCGCGTCATACAGACCTTCCTTAAATCTCAAATTAGTGTTATAATATGCGAATGGAATTATTTTTACTTATTATTACACTAGTCGTCCTCGCGGAGACGTCCTTTCTCGTCTTGCAAAATCGCCAGAAACTCTCGATCGGCACCCGCCAGCGCCGCAAAGTCTACGTCGACACCTCGGCCCTCATGGATCCGCGCCTGCTTGCGGTCGCCCAGACCGGCTTCATCGGTGATGATATTCTCATTTCGCGCAGCGTCACGCACGAACTCCAGCTCCTGGCCGATGGCAAAGATTCCGACAAGCGTGCCCGGGCCCGTGCCGGCCTCGATACCGTCCGCGAGCTCGAACGCGTGGTCTTTTTCGACACTATCCTGTTTGGCGACGACCTCGACAACACTCCGGTCGACAATCAGCTCCTCGCCCTTGCGAAAACCAATCGCGGCCTCATCCTCACTAATGACTACAATCTCCAGAAAGTCGCTGCTACCGAGCATATCGACGTGCTAAACCTCAACGAACTTGCCCTCGCCCTCCGCGCTCAATATCTCCCCGGCGAGCACGCGAAGGTCAAAGTCGTCGCCGTCGGTAGCGCTCCACATCAGGGTGTCGCGTACCTCAGCGGCGGCACCATGGTCGTCATTGATCACGCCAGCGACAAAGTCGGCAAAGAAGTCGAAATCGAGTTCATCCGCCTCAAGCAAACTGCTTCCGGCTCCATGATGTTCGCCCGCCTCGCCCCAACCACCAGCCGTTCCACTCAGCCCTCGAGCCGCTCCGCCCAGACCACTCGCCCCGCCAAATCCTCCGGTCGCCTCCCCCGACCAGCCTCACGCTCCCGTCGCCGAACCCGCTAACTAATCGCCGGCCAAGCTAATCACCCGCCAGCTAATCACTCGCACTCGTACTACCCGCACTATAGCGGAAGTCGTGCGAATTCCCCTCCGAATCCGTCACGCGCACCACGACCGAATCCTGGTCGCCCGACATATAATAGATCAAGCCACTCAGCAACAGCGACGATGTAATATATCCGCTATCTTCCACCCTGCCGTCCGCAATAATCTCGTACTTATACAAATCGTAAGACGGGTCGTCATTAAACGCAATACTCAGTATCGAACCAGTCCTCGAGAAGGAAACTGCGTCGGTCGGAATCGCATTACAGGTATCCATCTCCCCGTACTTATAAGGTTCCTGCACGCTCACCGTCTCCGTCCCGGAAATCGGATCCTTCACAATCGTCACCTCAATCTCAATCCGCTTGCTCATCGGCGTACAGTCAGAAGCCTGCAAATAAGTATCTTCATTGAACTCAACTTTCTTCTTCTCGACGCCCGACTTCTCGCTACTGTACCAGCTCGGCCACAAATCCGTCTTGCCCGCCACCGTCAATTCCTGAATGCCGCTCGGCCGTGTCGGCTGGTCGCCCGGCTTCCACTTACCCTCTTCTTGATAGAGGTTCTTATGCACATTCTCCATGTAATTATTCACCACGCGCCGCGTAATCGTATTACTACTATTCGACAGCCCCGACCCGTCGTGATTGCCGTTCCAGATTACCGTCGCCACCGCTGTCGAGAAGCTCGCAATCCAAGAGTCCTTCGTCACCGAGCTATTCGTCGTCGTAGTCGTACCCGTCTTCGTTCCGGTCCAGACCCCCGGCACCACGAAACCAAACGCCGCCGACTGGTCAAACAGCGTAATCCGCCGTGCATCCGCATCGCTCAAGATATCCGCAATCAAATACGCTACTTGCTCGTCGATCACCCGCTCAGCCGGCTTATCCTCCCAGGTATAGACAATCTTACCCTGCGGGTCCTTCACCTCTAGCACATACGACAGTTCCTTATAAGCCCCGCCGCGCGCGATCGAAGCATATGTATTCGCATGTTCAATCGGCGTCACCCGGCAGCCACTACCAATCGCGATCGACAGACCGCCCGCGTTATTATCCGCGCAGTACGACAAATCACCCAACCCGTGCAAAATATCTAGCGCCTTATCAATTCCGGTAATCGCCAGAGCCTTCACCGCGTTAATGTTCAACGACCCCGCCAGCGACTGTCGCAGCGTCACGTTCCCGTAGAACGACCCCGAATAGTTCCGCAGCGCACAGGCCGAAGTATTCCCATTACAGTAAAAATCATCGATATTTTCGTCTTTCATCACCGTACCCGGCCCGTAAACCGTCTCGCCATTCTGCGCGAACAGCGGCGCGTAATCCAGCAACGGCTTAATCGTCGAACCAGGCTCGAGCAGGGAAGTTGTCGCGTTCACCTCGCCATAAATCGGCGTCTCCCAGTTAATCGACCCCACCATCGCCAGCACCTGCGCCGTCTCTACGTCCACCGAAGCCAACGCGATATTATCACTATTATTGAGATAACGCAGCTTATCACCTTCCGCGACCGCCTCTTCGGCCATCTGTTGCGCCCGGTAATCTAGCGTAGTCTTAATTACATATCCGCCGTTGCGCATCGTCTGGATACCGTACTTTTCCTCCAGCTGCTTCTTCACTTCCATCACGAAATGTGGCGCCTTAATATCCGTATATTGATTGCTCTCCGGCAAAATCTGATCCAGAATCGGCACTTCCTTCGCCTCGTTCGCCTCTTGCTGCGTAATGTAGCCCATCTCCACCATCACGTCCAACGCCTTGTGCTGACGCAAAATCAAATCCTCATGCCCGTACTCGTTATACGGGTTCAGATAAGCTGGGTTATTCGGAATCCCCGCCAGCAACGCACTCTCCGCCAGCGTCAGATCCTTCGCACTCTTCCCGAAATAAGTCTGCGATGCACTCTCAATCCCGTTCCGCCGTCCCCCGTAAGGCGACTCGTTCAGGTACATCGTGATAATCTGCTCCTTGCTGTACATCTTTTCCAGCTCAATCGCCAGGATCAACTCCTTAATTTTTCGCGAAATCCCCCCACGGTTCGCCGACTGCGCCACATCCGAGAAATACACTTGCTTAATCAGCTGCTGTGTCAAGGTCGATCCGCCCTGCACGCTTTTCCGCGTCAAGGTCGAGACTACCGCCCGCATCAACCCCCAAATATCCACCCCTGGGTGCGAGTAGAATTTCCGGTCCTCGAGCGCAATCGTCGCCTGCCGCACATAAGTCGAAATCTGATCTTCATCCACGACTAACCGATAGTCCGACGTCCCCTTATCCTCCCAGAGCACCACGCCGTTCCGGTCCAGATAAGTATTCACCGTTTCCGAAATCGTCAAATCATTCAGCTGAATCTCCTTCAACTGGTTCTTGTAATACACGAACAGCGCCCCCACCGCAATAATACCAATCAGTACGCAGGCCGCGAAAATCTTCCCAATCCGCTTCGCTCCCTCTCGAGAAAACCAATACGCCTTAATCCGTTCCCACCGAAAATGCGCAAAAAACCTCGCCGGCTGTTCCTTCGGCAACGGTCGCAAAGCCTTCCTCGGCTTCTTGTCGGCCTTCCCACTCTTTACCTTATCAGCTAGCTTGCGCTTCTGTGCTACCAAACTTGAATATACCCCAAGATTACCCCTCTTCGAGGAGCTCTTGCCCAAATCATTCCCAGTTTCTTTCATACCTCCAATTATACCACAAGCAAGGTCCATAATAAATAACATTTTTGTCACATTTCAGCAAGTTAACAGGGAAGACCATCCTAACCATTGACTTTTTCACCATAGTATGATACAATAGAAACATGGAGTCCATTCCGGATCTCTAGAATCTTTTTGATTGGAGGAATCTTCCATGCCCGAAAACGAAACTCTGTGCAGCCACGTCAAGACCGGCCCTGTCGAGATCGTCGACAACGAACAGCGCAAGCTGCTCCTCAACGGCATCGATTTTGACCTGCACCCCGGGACCTCTATGGTCCTGGCCAGCACCAACGGCGGGTTCAAAATCGGCCTGACCAAGGACGCCTAACTCACACTCATCACCCCCTTCAGAACGCAAGATCCCTACCCCCCCATCCGCCCCGGGCACTCGCTCGGGGCCTTTTTACGATTTCGCGATGCCTAACTTGCCCGACGCCATTCTATCGCCTGACGCTCCTCAAGCTCGCCCGAGGCTCCTCAAATTCACCCAGAGGCTATTTCACCACCGCAAACTTATTCTTACCTCGCTTCAGAATCGCCACCTGCGCCACCGGCACGTCTTCCACGACCTTCACCCCGTTCACCGTAATCGCTCCAGCCGCCGCCAATTTGCGCGCCTCACTCTTGCTCGCGACCAAGCCAGTCTCTACCAGCGCTTCTACCAGCCCGACCCCTTTGCTTGCGCAGGGCAGGAACTCGCCAAACTCAATAATTTCATCTTCCGACAGTTCCGCCAGATTGCCCGAGAATAGTCTCTCGGTCAAATTCGCCACCGCCTCCGCATTCGCCTTGCCGTGCACCACCTCTGTCGCCCCCATCGCCAACGCCTTCTGCGCCACTCGGCGTTCCGGATGCGCATTTTGCTCCGCCATAATCCGTTCCACTTCGTCTTTCTCGAGCACGGTATAGACTTTCATCAGGTATTCCACCGCTGTATCCGCCTGATTGAGCCAGAATTGGTAAAAATCAAACACCGAAGTATAGTTTCCAGAGCCATTATCCTTGCCGGCCAACCAAACTGCATTACCCTCCGACTTACCGAACTTCCTCCCCGTCACCGGATCGATAATCAGCGGCGTACTCCAAGCGTCCGCCGTCGCCCCTTCCAGGCGCTTAATCAGATGGATGCCACTCGAGCAGTTCCCGAACTGATCCGCTCCGCACAGTTGCAAATCCACCCCATATTTCCTATATAAATGCAAGAAATCATACCCCTGAATCAGCGTATAGGAAAACTCTGCGTAGCTAATCCCGCTCCCGCCTTCGCCGATCCGGTTCTGCACGAACTGGCGATCTAGCAGTTGTGTCATCGAGAAGCTTTTTCCCACTTCGCGCAAGAAACTCAGATAATTAATATCCTTAAACCAGTCATAATTATCCACCATTACCGCCTCATTCGTGCGGATAACGCTTTCGACTTGCTGCTTAATGCAAGCTTTGTTATGCTCGACTTCCTCTAGGGTCTTCAGATCGCGCTCCCCGTTATCCTTCGGATCGCCAATCTGTCCCGTCGCGCCACCTACCAGAAGATACGGTTTATAACCATGCCGCACGAAGCAAGCGCACATCATCAAGGCCGCCAGGTTCCCAATCGTCAGGGAATCAGCCGAAGGATCTGCGCCCCAATAGAATTGTTTGGAAGCTCGTGTATCTAATTCTGCTGGATCTTTGATTGTTGTCTCGGCGTGAAATCCCCGCCAGAGTAGTTCTTCTGATAGTTTCATGTTCTCAGTATAACATACAGAGATACTTTTCCCAAGCTATGTTATAATCATTACAACTAAACGGAGATCTTATGAACCAAGCCCCAAAAATCAGCAAACAAATTTTGGCCTTTGATATCGACCAAACTCTCAACATCGCCAAGACCCCCATTCCGCCCGAAATCGCTGATGTATTGACAAAATGCTTAAATTATTTCAGTATTTGCCCCATTTCCGGCCAAAAATTCGAGCAATTTCTCATCCAAATCGTCGCGCCGCTCGAACAAGCCGGCGTCACCGCTGCGCAACTCGCCAATCTCCATCTCTTCGTTGCTCAGGGCACCCAATATTATCGCTACGCCCCGACTACTGATGATTTTGCCCCTACCGATCCCCAGAATTGGCAACAAGTTTATAATTTCCCGCTCAAAGCCGAAGATGTTGTAAAAATTACAACAGTTCTCGAGGAATCCGCCCGCGAATTGGGCTACTGGGAGGCCGACCAGCTCCAACCCGGCGACGAAATTATCGAAAATCGCCTCTCTCAGGTCACTTTCTCCGCCCTCGGCCAGAAAGCCGGCACCGAAGCCAAATACGCCTGGGATCCCGACACTCAGAAACGCCAAGCGATCGTGGCAAAATGCCAGGCCAAATTGCCCGATTTCCTCTACGAAATTGGCGGTACGACCTCTATCAACGTCGCCGCCCCCGGCATGAACAAATCCTTCGGTATGACGCACCTCCTCGAGGAACTCAAAGTTGACAAATCGGCCGTCCTCTATTTCGGCGACATGACTCAGCCCGGCGGCAACGATTACCCGGTCGTCGAGATGGGCATCGACACGATTGCCGTTCGCTCACACGAGGACACTCTCTATGCCCTGCGCGGCATTTTAGGCGTCGTAGAATAGCGCAAAATTATCCAAATGTGATATACTAAATATATGAAATCATA
Organism: uncultured Candidatus Saccharibacteria bacterium; assembly: GCA_964618675.1. Taxonomy (GTDB): domain Bacteria; phylum Patescibacteriota; class Saccharimonadia; order Saccharimonadales; family Saccharimonadaceae; genus Nanosyncoccus. The sequence goes on from CAZUBN010000013.1 coordinate 18,616, forward strand.
TATCGTGGGCAACTGGAAGATGAACCTGTCAGTTGGTGATTCTTCAGTCTATCTTCATAAACTTTTGCAGCGTACGCGCGCTTATCGCGATGTGGAGGTCGTGGTCGCGCCGTCTACGGTTGCTTTGCAGCCCCTCTCGCTCCAGGCCGACCGCAAGAAGATCCGTCTCGCCGCCCAGACCGCCAATCCCCACGATTTTGGCCCCTACACCGGCGAAGTTTCTTGCACTCAGCTCCGTGGTCTTGTCGATTACTGTCTCGTCGGTCACTCTGATCGTCGCGAACTTTTCTGTGAATCCGATCGTCGGATTCGTGATACCGTCGCCGCCGCTATTCGCAATCAGATTACCCCGATTCTTTGCCTCGGCGAGACCGCTACCGAGCATACTTTTGGCGAAGCGCACGACGTCCTCACCGACCAGCTCATCGGCGGCCTTTCCAATGTCTCCACCGAGGACCTCGACAAGGTCATCATCGCCTACGAGCCAGTTTGGGCCATTAGCACTACTACTGACGCCCACATCGCCAGCCCCGACGACGTCGCCGAGACCGTACAGACTCTGCGCGACACCCTCGCCAGCACCTACGATCGCGACCTCGCCGACCGCATCCCCATTCTCTACGGTGGGAGTGTCACTCCGTCCAACGCTGGCGCTTACCTGACCATCCCTGGCGTTAACGGTATCGTCATCGGCGAATCGAGCCTCATTGCCGACCATTTTATTGATATTATCGAAATTGCTAAACGAGTCATTTCATAGCCCATGAGTAAGACCACTGACCAGCTTCACCCAGCCACGCCTGAGCCGTCTCAGGCGTCTAAGGCTGTACCGGTCAAGTCTGCTAAGGATGCCATCAACGCTATGTACGCTTCCGAGGCCTCCAATCGCCTCAGTAAATATCTGGCTAATTCCGCCAAAGAGATCATCAATGCTAGCGGCAAGCCCGCCAGCGACCACAAATCCGCTGCCAATCTTCACGGCGGCTCCATCCAGCGCAGCATGGAATCTGCCCGCCCCTCTGCCTCCGGCCTCCTGCGCCAGGCGAAGGCCGAGCCGACGGTCATCCCCGATGATACTTCCAATTCTGCCGATCCTCTCGCGAAGCGCACCGCTCCGGCCGTCCGAGTCAAGAAGCGTCCTGCTCCAGCGAGTACTCCCCAGGTCGCGCCGGTGGTCCGCACCTCTTTGAAGCTCGGCCCTAAGCGCACCCCAATTGTCGCCCGTCCGAAGCAATCTGTCCCCGTGCGCGGCCAAGCTATGCGTACGAAAAGCCCCACCAGCCTCAGTCATTTATTGAATAATACGCGTCGCCGCCCCGCGCCCAAGCCCGTCACCACCATCGTCCCGACCACCCCTACCCCCGCCGAACTAGAAGCCCAAGCCATCAAGACCGCCGCTCAGCAGAGTATTCGCAAGGTCGTCGGTGGCCCCAAATCCGCTCGCTCTCCGCAGGCCGCCCGCCTGCCGAAACGCCGTGGTCTCATGCAAGACATCGTCCGTCCCGTGCGCCCCGCCGCTCCTACCCGTGCTTCTTCTGAGGATCTGCCGGCCGATTCGGTCAAGCACCGTTTCCAGGCCGCCCCACGCGGTTACGCTGCTACGCAGGCTCCCGCTAATGCGCAATTCGCGAGCTACGTTGGTGACGAACGCCAGCCTCAGCCCGCCCGCCCTCCACGCAAACCTGCCGTCGAGATTTACGGCATGATGGATGACGAACCGGAAACCGCCGCCTACCGTCCGCCTCTAGTCGAGCCCGAGCCACCTCTAGAGCCCGTACCGGAAGACGCCGTTCCGGCTACCAGCCTAGCCACACCGGACAACAACCGCTATGCGCTCGGTGGCCAGTCGCCTTTCTTCCTCAAATCCGTTAGCGTCGAGAAGCGCCCCCTCTCCGACGCCCCGACGAAGAAGCCCACTCCGCCCGAAGGCGCCCTCTATCAGCACCCCAGCACCGAGCCGATCAACGCTAAGAACGTTTACGAGAAATCCGCCCCTCGCGACAAGAAGCCCATCCCTAGCAAACCCACCGTAATTATCCCCGCCAGCCGCCGCTCCCGCGCCCCTCTGGTCCTATTAATTATCATGACCATCATCCTCGGTGCCGCCGTCGGCGCCCTGACCTACTTCTGCTTCTTCCAGTAGTTTTAATGCTTCTTGGCGGCCGTATGCCAAGGTGTCATAATTGGTCGCCGGTCAACCTCCGAGGAATAACCATCAATCTATCTGTCAGTTTCCGGGAACCTACCTCTTCACCTTGACAAAATCACCAATCTGTGCTACAATAGGAAGATAGGCGTCTTTTTGACGCCCTGCACTTTTCCAGTTGCATCCGAATTTGATACGAAAGGAGTTCAATCACCATGTCCGACCCTTCCACTTGCATTCCTCAGTCCCACACTCGTCTCGCACATACCAGCAGCTATACCGAATCCATCGCCAACCTTTTCCGTCTCCCCGCCGCCCTCACCAGCCTCGAATACACCGCCGGCCCCTATTCTACCCTGACGGTTTCCGAGCTGGATGTCCTCTTAGAGGTTATCCTCATGACTATGGACGGCTTCCCCCACCTCCCAGAGGAGGGAACCATCCGCCTCGCCGGCCAGTATCGCTACACCATCCCCGAGTACCACATGATCTTCGGCGCTCATCTGCGCCAAGGTCCCTACGACTCCCGCCGGCAGTCGCCCTATATCGGCAGTTCCCAGCGTACCCTCCAGGCGATCAAAGCCGCCGCACACGCCCCTACTGATCGGGAAAGCGCCGAGTTTGGTTCGGTATTCTGTCCCTTGTCCGGGCTGCCCGACAGCGGTATTTATTGCCATGGCGATTATCGCACGCTAATCCTCAATACTACTTACGGGCGTTTCCTGGCCAGTATCGACACCAACCTCCGCGATCATCACTACGACGACCTGGTGCTCTGGGCCATCACCGAGACTCTGGCTTGCCTGCGCCCGCACGACACCGTACTGCAGCGCTCGATCAAGCAGATTACCAGTCTGCGCACCGAGGCCGATGAGCCTCTCGGCAACTGCGTGGCTCAGCTGATCCACGAGCTGTTCGATAGCTGCCAGCCTTCGCATCCCCAGTACAACACCGACCAGCCGGGCGCTTTTCGCAAGGCCGCGACCATCCCCTATCAGCATCCCGTCCTCCGCTCCTGGCGCAACGGCGTCAACATCGACAACGTCCTGCGCCGCCCCCTCTGCTACTTCGAACAGGACCTCAGCAAGTCGTAACCTTGGTCAATCCTGACCCCTGGCCAATAGTATCATTTCACCGCTTGCAACTTCCCCCAACCGCCAGTTCCGCTGGCGGTTTTTAATCGTCAAAAATCCCAACAACAAAAAAACAGCCCCTAACGGGGTTCTCTAATTTCTCTGGTGCACCTTAGGTGCAAATGTTTACAACGATTATAATCCAAGCAACGAATCTTATCAAGATTACCTCTATAAAAAC
>CAZUBN010000014.1:0-19981 GCA_964618675.1 uncultured Candidatus Saccharibacteria bacterium
GCCAAGATTGAGCCTACCACTCGGGTGAAAAATCTCACCGAGGCTGACATTCAGAAAATCAACACTTTGATCAGCGACAAGCACATGGTCGAAGGTGATTTGAAACGCCTCGTAACCAATAATATCAAACGTCTGAAAGACATTAACTCCTACAAAGGCGTCCGCCACAAGGCTGGACTCCCGGTCAACGGTCAACGTACCCGCACGAACGCACGTACTCGTAAGGGTAAGGCAATCGCTGTAGGTGGCGCACAGCCAAAAGCAGCAAGTAAGACTTAGGAATAGGAGCTCAAAATGGCAGAAGAAATCATTAAGGAAGCTGCCGAAGTTGTTGAAACTAAGGCAAAATCCAAAGGCAAAAAAGGCAAGCGCGTCGTTACTTCTGGTCAAGTACACGTCCAAGCTACCTTCAATAACACTATTATCACTGTTACCGACAAAAGCGGTGGCGCTCTCGCAGCTTCTTCCGCTGGCGCTAACGGCTTCCGTGGTAGCAAAAAAGGCACCGCTTACGCAGCGCAGATTGCCGCTGAGAAAGCTCTCGAAATCGCCAAGCGCGAACACGGTCTTAATAGTGTAGATATCTATATTAACGGTATCGGCCTCGGTCGCGATAGCGCAATCCGTGCCGTCTCTACTGTTGGTATTAAAATTGATAGCATCACAGATGTCACCCCAATCGCGCACGGTGGCGTGCGTCCTAAGGGAGAAAGGAAACCGTAATGGCACGAGATATTTCTCCAGTTGTCAAACAAAGTCGCCGTGAAGGTTATGCACTGGCTCCAAAAGCCCACAAAGTCATGGCAAAAAAGACTGGTATTCCAGGCGAACATGCCGACATGCGTGTACGTGGCGGTAGCCTCTACCTAACCCAGCTACGGGAAAAGCAAAAAGTCCGTAGGTTGTATGGCCTACTCGAAAAACAATTCGCCAAACTTATGAAAGAGGCTGAACGTGCCGAAGGTCTTGCTGGTGAGAACTTGCTCCAGTACCTCGAACGTCGTGCTGATAACGCGGTTTATCGTGCTGGTTTTGCAGCTACTCGCCGCCAAGCCCGACAGTTAGTCTCTCATGGCCATTTTCTATTGAATGGCAAGCGCATCGATATTCCTTCTATTCGCCTCAAACCCGGCGATGTCCTCGAAGTGCGCCCCAAGTCACAAAAATCTGAATATTTCAAGAACCTAGAGAGCATTGTCAGTAGCGCAAGTACTACTCCACTCAGTTGGCTGAAATCCGATCCAAAGAAAATGAAGATTGAAATTACCGGCTTACCAAAGCGCGAAGAAGCTGAAGCCGGCATTAACGAACAGCTAATCGTTGAGTACTACTCACGTTAAGGAGAACCATAAATGACTACAAAAGTTATTCACGAAGCTAACTTGGCCGAAGTCAATCAATTGAGCGACAACAGCGCTGAGTTTGTCATTCGCCCGCTCTTCTATGGGTACGGCAACACTCTCGGCAACTCGCTCCGTCGTGTTCTTCTTTCAAGTATTAAAGGTGCTGCTATCACCTCCTTCAGCATCGAAGGTACTTCTCATGAATACACCGCTATCAAGGGTATTCGTGAAGACATCGTCGACATCATGCTCAATCTCAAGAATGTTCGTTTCAAATCGCATTCTGATGATCCGATCGAAGTCGCTTTCGAAATCAAGGGCAAAGATGCTGGCGCCGAAGGCGCAGTGACCGCTGGTGATATCAAGCTTCCTGCCGATCTCGAAGTTGGCAACCCTGATCAAATCATTTGCCACATCGACGATCCCGACTACACGCTCAAGATGCATTTCATCGTTGAGACTGGTCGTGGCTACCTCAGCATTGAGAAATCCGGCGAGGATCGCCTTCACAGCGATATGATCGCCCTCGATGCCGTCTTTACGCCTGTCCTACGCGTCCGTTACAAAGTTGAGAACACCCGTGTCGGTCAAGACATGAACTACCAACAGCTCACCTTGACTGTTGATACCGACGGCACTATTACTCCGCGCGATGCCTTCGAAGAAGCTGCAGCTATCTTAGTTAATCAATATACTGCCTTGGCCGGTAGCACTACCGTCGATACTGCACCTGCCCCAGGCGTTGAGACAGAATCAGACGACTCTGGACTCGCTCTTCCGATCGAAGAGCTCGGTCTCTCGGCTCGTACTGCCAATGCTCTCATCAATAATGATATTAAGACCGTTCGTGATCTTGTTACTCTCTCCGATATCGATCTCAAAGACCTCAAAGGTTTTGGTAGCAAGGCTCTGGACGAAGTGAAAGAAAAGTTAACGGAGTTATTCTAATGCATCGTCATGGATATAAAGGTCGCAAATTTGGTCGTGAAACCGACCAGCGACGCGCGCTCAAACGTGGGCTCATCAGGGCGCTGATTGAGAATCAACAAATTACTACAACGCTCGCACGCGCTAAAGAAATTCGTCGCGAAGCCGAGAAACTCGTCACCATCGCCAAGAAAGGTGGTCTCGCCAATCGTCGTCTGCTCATCTCTCGTTTAGATGATATCAAGGCTGCCGACCTCTTAATGGACAAGATCGCCCCTCAGGTCAAACGTGACTCGGGCTATCTACGTATCGAACGGGCAGGCTTCCGCCGCGGCGACAATACCGAAATGGCTACAATTTCTTTCGTCGATAACATCGAGCTGAAGGAGACTAAATAATGAAAACTGTCAGCAAAACTTACAGCCAAAAACCTGCCGAAATTCAACGCGAATGGTACTTGGTTGACGCTAGCAGCATGCCACTCGGCAAGCTCGCCGTCGTCATCGCCGACAAATTAATGGGTAAGAGTAAAGTTACTTACACCCCACACGTCGACAATGGTGACTACGTCGTCGTTATTAACGCAAAAAACATCCAAGTTACCGGCAACAAGATGGTCGATAAAATGTACTATCGCCACAGCGGTTTCCCCGGTGGTCTTACCGAGCTCAAGCTTGAAGAAGTGATCGAGAAGAACCCTCGTGTCGCTATCGAGCACGCAGTCAAAGGTATGCTCCCGAAGAACAAGCTAGTCGCCGATCGCATGGCAAGATTAAGGGTTTTCGATGGTGCTGAGCACGCTCATACCGCCCAAAATCCAAAGGAGATTAAATAATGGCTACGAAAGATACTTACATCTACGGTCTCGGTCGCAGGAAAGCTGCTACCGCCCGCGTCCGGCTCTACAAAGGCAAAGGTAATATCACTATCAATGATAAGCCTGCTTTGGAATATCTTTCCGGCAACAAGACTTATCTTGCTGAGATTACCGATCCACTCGCCCTTGCCGAAAAGCAAAACACCTATGACGCTTCTATCCGCGTCAGTGGTGGTGGTCTTGCCGGTCAAGTTGATGCTATCAAACTTGCCCTCAGCAAGGCTCTCACTACCGAGATGGCCGATCTGCGTCCAGTCCTCAAAAAGGCTGGCTTCCTCAAGCGTGACCCACGCGAAAAAGAACGCAAGAAATACGGTCTTCGTTCTGCCCGCAAGAAAGAGCAGTTCTCGAAGCGTTAATCGATTCACTATTATGTCTGGGGCAAATGCCCTAGACATAATGTCATGTTACCTTATATTAACTGATTTATTTAGGAGATAGTTTTTATAATTTGTTTCTTTTGTAATCTTGCTGTAACCGTCAGCGCAGTTACAAAAGAAACAAAACTAAACTTTACACCGTATGCTTCCACGAGCCCTACAAGACGTTATTGATAATCTCGGACACTTACCCGGTGTTGGCGCCCGCACTGCTGAGCGCTACGCCTACTTTCTTTTCAAGAATAGCCCTCGCATCAGCCAAGATCTCGCTACCTCCCTCTCTGGGCTACATAGCGGCGTGAAGAATTGCCCGGTCACCTTCGCCCTCATTGATGTCAACGATGACGTCTCTGAGTTCTATAGCGACCCTGCTCGCGACAAGAGCACTATTCTCGTCGTCGAGGAACCGCTCGATATTTATGCCATTGAACAGACTAAACAATTCCACGGCACTTATCATGTGCTTGGCGGCGCTATTTCACCAATTGACGGCATTACTGCCGACCAGTTACACATCCACGAGCTTTTGGATCGTATCGCCAGCGACCAAGCCACCGAGATCATCATCGCTACCAACCCGTCCGTCGAGGGAGAATCTACCGCCCTCCTGCTACAAAAGATGATCGAGGAGAACTACTCAGATGTCAAAGTCACCCGCCTCGCCCGCGGTTTGCCTTTAGGCGTCGACTTATCTTACGCCGATCAAATTACCTTGTCAGCCGCCCTCGAAAATCGCACCACTCTATAGATGTTGTAAAAAATACAACATTATTCCTGATTCCGATTGAGCATAATCTGTTACAATATATTATATATGTACCGCTTATCATTAATTATTAGCGAAATCTACAATAAATACCTTCCGTTAGCTCAGAAAGACGGCATCTCCCTCAATCTTGATTTTTCCGACACTACCCAAGAGGTCTCGAATCCCGAGCAAATTAAGAAATACCTCGACGAGAACCTCGACTCTGCCCTCAAACGCTCCGACAAAGGCGAAGTTGCTATTAACGTCGACAACACCGCCATCACCATTACCGACACCGGTACCATTCTTTCTAAGGCTGCCTGCGCCTTGCTCAGCAATAAATACATCGACGTAAAATCTCGCGTCGGTTTCGGCACCACCGTGAAAATCTTTTTCAAACCGCAAGAGACTACTGCCGAACTCCCTGCCGCAGAGCAATCTCCAGTACAAGTTGAAGGCGCAGAATTGTCCGTCGCAGTCACCGATACTCCATCTGCTCCCGTCGTCGAGAGCACAGGGAAGCTCGCTCTCAAGAAAGGCAAACAGCAGACCCGTCTCGGCGCTAAACTGCGCTTACAGCGCAAAAAGAAGATCACCAATATCACTGCCGCCGCCAAGAAGGCCGACAAAGAAGTCAAGCGCATCGCGAAAAAAGCCAAAAAGGCTGAGAAAGCCGCCAAGGCTAAGCAGGCTAAACAAACCAAGCAGACTCAGAAGGCTAAACGTACCAGCAAGCCCGCTCCAGTCGTAAAAACCGAGGTCAACAAGCAAGCTAAACCCAAAGCTACTAAGAAGCTATCCAACCGCAAGGCTACAGCGAAAGCGAAGAAAACTACTCGCAAGTTCGAGATCTCTTAGCTAGCCACAACTCTATCGCTCCGTAATTTTTACAACATTTTCTCCTCCCCGCACATCGCGCTTATGCTATAATAGCATTATCAGGAGGTTATGTATTTGAAAACTACTATTAGCAATTTCTTTGCTCGGCTATATTCAGCTTTGCGCCAAGCTCGGAACTATTTTTCGTGGCACGCCCTCAACCCGCTCAACTGGTCTACCCGTACCGTCAAGGTCTTCGTTGCTGCCTTCTTCACTATTATGCTGCCAATCTATCTCTTAATCGGCTTCATGCCCGCCGTCCCAGCCGACGCACTCAATTATCCTCGCCTTCATATTCCTAGTATTCAGCTTGATACGCCGGTCGCCACCGTCGAGCTCGTCGATCATCAACTGACCGCTCCTGCCACCATTGCCGGAGCTTACTACGCTGCCCCGCACAAGGTTTTTTTGCTCGGTCATTCGACTACCGTCTTCCGTCAGCTCGAACACGTCCAGCTCGATGACCGCATCGAATATGACGGTCAGACCTATCGCATCGTCCAGATGGATACACCCCGCAAAGAGACCATCAGTATGAAGCACTTGCTCAAAGCCGAAACTCAAGACACTATCGTCATTATGACTTGCGCCGGCGAGCTCCTCGAGAATCAAGACGCCACCCACCGCCTCATTATTACCGCCGTCGCCGACTAGCTACATCAAGATAATCGCCGCGTAATACGCCACGAACGACGTCACCATGATTGCGCCCTCAGCCCGAGAGATTTTCCGCGTAGTCAATGAAAAGATAAAGAGTGCCACTGCTGACGCCACTAACATCACGATGTCCAACATCTGGAAACTCGCTGGCGTAATCGTCCCAAACAGCACCACCGGCACCCCTAATACGATACAAATATTAAAGATATTGCTCCCGATAATATTTCCCACTGCCAAATCCTGCTCACCTTTTTTCGAAGCCACAATTGTCGTCACTAGCTCTGGTAGGGAAGTACCGAAAGCAATCACCGTCAACGAAATCAAGCGTTCACTCCAGCCAATCGCCGTCGCAATCGCAGTCGAATTTTGCACGACCATTTCACTTCCGACGATAATTCCCGCTAGACCCAGCAACACCAACAGAATCGACTTGCCCAGCGTAAACTTCGGCTTTTCATTTTTATTAACCTTATTCTCCTTACTACTCCGCGCCAACGAAACTAGATAATACAAGAAAATCGTGAAGAACAGTAGTACCACAATCGCATCCGACCGACTGAACTGATCCTGGCCACTTCCACCCAGCTGCACGTCTAGGAACAGCACCGCCAAAAGCGTCGAAATCAACATACACAGTGGCAGCTCCTTGCGCACCGTGTTCGCCTTAATCCGAATTGGATGGATGATCGCCGCCAAACCGAGAATCAGCAGGATATTCAGAATACAACTCCCGATTACATTACCTAGCACCATATCCGTGCTACCCGACGCCAACGCGCTCACTGACACCGCCAGCTCCGGCGCGCTCGTACCGAAAGCAATAATTGTCAAGCCGATCAGCATCTTCGAGACTTTGAAATTCTGCGCCGTGCTCGAAGCACCATCGACGAACACATCCGCCCCCTTAATCAACAGGATAAATCCTATTATCAACAATAAAATATTTAGAAACATTTTAGTTTTCTCTTTTTATTTAATATTTACAACTTGCATCTATTTTAGCACAAATTAAAATTTATTTTGCCAAATCATGATACAATATAACCATATGAACGACAAAGTGGAGGAACCAGCGGTCGCACGACCTCGCACCGCTCAGATCATTGCAATTCTTATTACCGTAATAGTTCTCGTGCTGGCAGTCTTTTTTGGCGCACAGCTGATCTTTCGGATTGGCCTTTTCCACCAACCCGGCCAAATTACTTTCTCCGACTCCGCTACCGAAGCTAATCGTGATTTCATCACCTCTTCACTCACTGACCTCGAGTTTGAACACGACGTTCTAGTGAGTACGCTCACCACCAACGAACGTAGCGACGCGGACAACCGCGTGCTTTACAACATTCTCGTACCAGTTACCGACTTTTATAATCCGGTAAATAGCGTTGACCTCGCCGCCGCTGAGCAGGGAACGCTACTGTCGATTTGGGAATTGACCAACCAAGTCAAATTACTCGCCATCGACGACCATTATTTCCTTGACGACTTCTCTGGTGGCGCTTTCTTTGAATATTACACGGTCGAAGGGGAATCCACCACCGACGTCACGCAGGTGGTCGATCTGTTGCGTAGCAAAATCGCTACTTTCCCCAACCAATCTTCGGTCCTCACTCTCGCGCAGACTGGCGTGACCGCCCTCTCTCGCCGCATGAACGCCAAGCTCGACCAAGTCCAGGACGCCACCTTCTTCACTAAGAATATCGCTGACTATTTGAGCCACTTCGATCTCACTCATACTAGTAACGAATCTTCTTTCTCTCAATATGCCAACGCCACCAATATCTGCTCCAAACCGCAAATGATCGACGTGCTCACCAGTATCGGTCTCGACATCGTCGAACTCACCGGCAACCACAATCAGGATTGTGGCGACGCCGACGCCATTGCTACTATCCAGCAATACCACAACCTCGGCATCCGCACCGTAGGTGGCGGGCAAACCGCCAAGGAAGCCGCCGTTCCTCTCGAAATCAGCGCTAAGAACACCAATATTACCTTCCTCGCTTACAACCTCTCTACTGGCGGCTACACGCTTGATAACACTCCTGGCGCCAATTTCTACACCGAGGAGAAAGCTCGCGTCGATATCGCTGCTGCCAAAGCCCGCGGGGATTTCATCATCGTGGACATTCAATATTACGAATGTAACGAGTACAACGAAACATACGAAGCCACCTACTGCGACCGCGCCGATTCGTCAGCCGGAGACCAAGTCGGTTTCTTCCGCAGTTTGATTGACATGGGCGCCAATGTCGTAGTTGGCACCGCCGCGCATCAACCCCAGACTTATGAGCTCTACCATGACGGCGCAATCTATTATGGCCTCGGTAACCTCTTCTTCGACCAGAGCTGGTGGCCTGGCACTACGCGCAGCCTCATCCTCGTCCACCATTTCTATAACGGACTCCTACTCCAGACTCAGATCGTTCCTACCGTTTACGACCACAGCTACCAGACTCGGCTCATGGATAGCACAGCCGCTGAAGCTTTCATTAACCGACTTAACCAAGTTCGACCTGCACAGCAATGACCGACAAGCAACAACGCCTCCTCGACGCCGCCACCATCCTCGCTGCCTCACTCATCTGCGCCGGTATCATCGGCCTAGCTTACTACGTCGAGGGCTTAATCAACCAGCAAAACCCCATCACCGACGACCTCGTAGTCGATTCTTCGGATCTGACCGCTAATTTACCTTATGACACCACCACTCCCGCTCCCGAGCCCGAAGAAGTAGTACCTCCAGCTAACGCACGCGCTTTCATTGATCTACAATCGACCGTCGACCAATGGCTCTCTACCACCAATCGTCAGGTTGGACTCGTCGTCTACGACTTAGACCATCAACAGACTGCCGCTAGTTACCAACCTAATTCCATTTTCTATACCGCTTCTATCTACAAGCTCTTTTTCGCTTACGACGGCTACCATCAGCTCACTAATAACGCCATCGACGGCTCTAGCCATCTCACTTCCACTCCGGAGAAGGGCGCCCTTTCCTATTCCGAGTGCCTCGACTTAATGATTCGCGAATCCTACAACGGTTGCGCCGACCCTATCCGCGAAAATCGTTCCGCTCAGACTCGCGTCAATCAGCTCATTCGTCAGCTCCAACTCACGCGCACTTCCAATTACGGTCTCGATAGCACTGCTCGCGATATCGCGACCTTACTGCAGCTATATTGGGAACATCCCGACCTCGCCCCCGAGTTATGGCAACAACTCGCCGATTCCATGCTCAACCAACCCGAAACCACTTACGATTGGCGTCAGGGTTTACCGGCTGGCTTCTCTGATCAAGTTCGCGTCTATAATAAGGTTGGGTGGAGCTACAACGGTCAAACTTGGGATGTCTATAATGATGCTGCCATTGTCGAATTTCCCGACCTCGACCGACACTACGTCGTAGTCGTCCTCACCCGCAACACGACGAGCGCCAGCATCATCTCGCGTCTCGGCACCGCCCTCGAGCAGGCCGTTCGCAACGCTAGTAAGTCGTAAAATACTGCGACCAGTACGTCTTATAAGTCGAGTTCGGGTCGAAGATAAACCCTACCGTCAAATACTTAAAATCTGGATCTAAAATATTGCGCCGATGGTCCGGCGACCCCATCCAAGACGCCACCACCGTCTCTGGCGACACCGCCGCATTCCCCACGTTCAAGTTCTCACCACTCTTACCACCCGTACTTGGCACCGGACAAGCCGTATTCCAAGATCTCCCATCCGGCCGCGTATGTGAATAACTTGTCATAATCTCTTTCGCACGCAAAGCCGACGCCGCCTCACAACTTCCACCCCAAGCTAACGCCCCAATCCCTTGCTTCGCTCGCTCTTGATTAACCAGCGTCAATACATCATGCTTCCACTGTTCCACCGGTGGCGCAATCACCGTCACCGTCAGCTTATCGTAACGCCGACCATCATAAGTACCCGCCGTAATCGTCGTCGTACCCGTCCCCACGATCACTGGATATCGACACCGATCCGCCGTATAACCCAACCACGTTCTCGCCGAATTATAGAATTTCGAAATCACCGCCGTATTGCTCGACTGCCAGTACATTTCCCCCAAATCACCTAGCCCCTGCCCTACACAGATATCGAAATCCGCCGTCTGATACATTGTAATGGCTTTTTCCGTCCATAACTTACCCGACGCTACGTTGCCGCTCTCGCTCTGTCCCGTACCGCTCGGCGTATACTGCCCACCGCTCGAACCGCTTGGATTCTGCGAGGGAATCGTTGTAATATGCCCACCTTGCGAAATCGAAGGCGGTTTTAGCTCATCGAAACCCGACGCCACCAACCCCAACTGTTCCAAATCACCTGCCACCACATCAGTATATTCATCGACCACTTTTAATCCGATCCCGCCGTTCAGATTAATCGCCGAGAAAATCATCACCCCCACGATAATCACCGCCACCGCATTCAGGGAAAGTAGCAGCATCAACTTCGTCTGATGCATCATTCGCGCTGCTGCCATTATTGCTTACTCCTCACTTAGTATCCTCGCTCCCACTAAGCTCGTAAATGTTTTTCTGAATCAATCACTGTCGCGACTAGATTAATCATCATTTCTAGCTGAATCAAATCCCGCCGCTCGAAACTGGTCTTGCCCAACGGCTTACCAACGACTAGCTGCCCAAACGCCTTTCCTTTAGCATTCCTTAACTCCGCTACCGCGCGCAAATCCAACTCGTCGAAGACTTTTTGCACTGTCTTATTCGGCTGCTGCCAAATTTCCGTACCAGTCGCTGATTTCAAATGCGTAATCGCCGACAATTCTTCCGAAGAAATCGCCAAGGATTTCGATCCGTACAGCCGCCCGTTAATCAAGAAACCGATATACGCAAAGTGCAAATGCTCCGCCAAAAACGCCGCCAAATCCCGCAAGTCCACGTTCCGCGTCGCTAAATGATTTAGCTTCTTAATTACATAGGCAATATCTACCTGCCCCACGTGGATCATTGATCGTACCGACGCGCTCACCTCTTGGATTACTGGCATTAGTAATAAGACAATCACAATCATCAAGAAGTTTAACACCAGAATTGAAGCCGAAGGATTTGGAATCTTGAAGAGCGCCGTGAAAATAATGTAGAAAATCACCATATAAATCACCGCACCGACCGACATAATCACACCATACGAGAAGATTTGCAACCACCGGGACGACAGCGAAATCATCCGATATCGCAACGACGCATAGAAGAACGAAATCATCACCACACAGAGCGACAACGGCCCTACCCAAATCAAATCGTAATTCGTCGGCGGAATTAACAAGTCAAACACAATCGACAGTACACCAGCAATCAACAGACCGAAAAACAGAATGTATTCACCCTTGCGAATCTTCTTCGTCCGGCCTCGCTTTGCGTTCAAATATTGCTGCCACACGAAACATGAGTTATTAAATACGTAGAACAAACAATACGAAACATAATACCAACCCCAATACAGCTGCACTGAATTGCCCTGGTTACTCAATGTAAAACCCGTATATAATATACTCTGATCATAAATAAACGCACAGGCCAAGAAAATCGCAATCAATGCGCTAATCACGGTACAAATTTTACCCGAAGTGCGTCGCCAAGCCGCATAGCCCAGCACTGATACACCCATCAGTAACGAACCGAGATAAATCGCAAAAATCGGCCAAATCGCAATCCCTTCCTGTCCCGGGCGCAACGCCGAAAACACGCCAATCCCCGCCGTCCAAATCGCACAGCCAATCGTCGTGACAAAAAACCACACGCCACGCTTCCGATCAACTTTCGACGACCCCACCAACGAGATGAAACCAGTCAGCAAACACAAAATCGCCGTAGCAATCAACAAGATTGAAATTAAACTCACTTGACCTCCTTAAAATGCTGATGTATACTTAGAATTATAGCATATACATTAAGAAAAGGTCAACAAAATGTCCACAAAAAAATACAAGCAGAAATTACTCAAATACCGAATCTGCTCAGTTGCTAGAATCGTAGCATGTATCTCGTTTCTAGTCCTGACAGTCATCGGTGTTTCTTCATTAGTGCGCGCCATGTCGCTCACTGCCGTCGAGAATCAAAACGGCATTCCGGCGTCTTGGAAGGTTGCCTCTCTCGGCAGCCCTAGCACCATCGACATCCCGATTACATACTGGGATCAACGCGTCGACGCCTGCGACGTCGAGAATCGTCAGTTCGAATGGTCCGAATGTCGTCTCTATGCGAAGGGTATCGTTCAGAACGTCGTCAAGAGCACGCTCGGTAGCGACGGTTTGCCCGTTCCGACTTATACTAATTCCACTGATGCCTGGAAAGCTTATCACGACGTCTTCACCGCTAACGTGACCGGGAACGACCCTGTCCAAGTCGGCGACAACTTCTACCGTTGGTTCCACGAAGCCTACGATGCCGATGGTAAGCAGCTTTCTAAGCGCTACGATCGCAAAGTCACCTTCCGCCTCAAAGAGAGCACCAAAAACACCTACGAATACGGTAGCAAAGGCACCTTCCCACTTGATGATGTTGACTTTTCTGATGGCGATTTTACTAACGCCAACCATAACTTCCACTTCACCGCTCACATGCAGATTCCGATGAAGATTGCCGCCGACGGTAGCGAGCAGTTCTGGTTTAGTGGTGACGATGATGTGTGGGTCTTTCTTAATGGACAACTTGTACTCGACCTTGGTGGCCTCCACTCCGATACGCAGGGTAGCTTTACCATCGACGCAAACGGCAACGTCATTTCAACTGTTGACAACGTAGCAGATGCCGCCTGCCGCCAGCAAAAAGTTTACAATCCTAAGCGCATCGGTTACGACACCTATAATAGCCAAGTGGACAATGCCTGCCCCCGCAGCCCAAAGACTACTACTATCAGCACCGGCTTCCAGCCTGGCGACATCGTCAACCTCGATTTCTTCTACGCTGAGCGCAGTACTTCCGAATCAAACACCCGTATCACCATTTCTAATATGGAATGGCCAATCTCCGCTGGTAGTAATGTCGAAGGTCATATCGAAGGCAAACTCGAAGGTAGCGAAAGCAACATTGTCAAATATGTCACTAGCGTGAGCAACCGTGACCCACAGTTTGAGTTACAGCTCGAGCGTATGGCCACCTATATTCACGACCAATCCAGCGTCACCCGCGAAGACGGCACCACCGAGACCTTCACCAACTCCGGTTTCTTGCCGCTTGATGAAACCACTCTCTACTATACGAAGACCCTCGATGACGATGATAGCTGGCAACCGGTCAAAGTTTCTGCCCCATCTAATACGACAGATGGCTTCAAGCTCGAAACTCCTCTAACTATGAGCCGCTCCGGCCAACCTGGCGATACGATTTACTTCCGCTATCTCGCCGAGACCTCGGAATATAGCGGTACCGTCACTAACCGTACTAGCTACTATACTAATATGAATGGCGCCGCTGGCGTCACTTACGACCACATCGTCCTACCTTACACCGGCAAGACCGATACCGGCGAAGATCCGCAACCGGAACCAACCTACAATGTTGACGTCACTTATCGTATCGATTTCGGTGACGAGGAACCGGATCCAGAAATCGTCGCCAAGACTCCTAAACCTGTCCACCAAGAAAAGAAAGAAGGCGATACTTACAATATCCCATCGCCAGACCTTGACGGCTATACTCCCGACAAGAAGACCGTTAGCGGTATCGTCGAAACTTCCGACGTCACCATAGAAGTTGTCTATACTAAGACGCCGACTGAACCAGTTCGCAAAGAGCACACTCTCACCATCAAGTATGTCGACGAAGCCGGCAATACCGTAGCAGACGACTTCACTGGTACTTACTACGAAGGCGACCCGTATTCTGTCAGCTCTCCTGAAGTCAAAAATTACACTCCTGACACGGAGATTGTGACTGGCACCATGCCGAATGAAGATACCGAAATCATCGTCACCTATACTCGCAAGAACACTCCGACCGTTCCAGTCGTCCCGGACAATCCTACTCCCGATGTTCCATCCGAACCGGAAGACAACTTACCTACCATCCCAGTTGTTCCTGGCGATGACGACCTAATCTACGTCGGCCCTCTCGGTGAAGTTACTTACGTGCCAAATACCGGTATCGTTAGCGAAGTTCTCGCTCCGCTCTTCACCCAATACTTCGCCGAAGCCATCCTCTCGCAATGGTTCGTAATGACTGTCCTCCTCATCTTCGCTGCGTCCTTCGCGATTTACTTCTCGATGCGCAAATACCTAAACTTCAAGAATCAAACTGTCAAAGCTACTGCTAGCGCCGGTCAAGCTAACTCTAAAAGCGGTGCAAAAACAACCAAACCTGCCAAAGCCAACAAAAGCACAGCGAAGAGTACAGCCAAAGTAGCTCGCACAGCTGCCAAAGCTACTACTAAATCCCATGCGAAAGCTAATACGCGCAAGCGTTAAACTTATCGCCCATTGAAAATACCCCGCTTAATGCGGGGTATTTAGGTGATAGATGAAGGGTTCGTGCTAAAGAGCCATTAACGCTTCGTAGCTTTGAACATTACGCCTACGGGATGACGATTGCGCGAGTCGACCTTATATTCCAAGTCGAGGTTCAGCCGCTCGCAGACTTTCTGGATGCGTTTAATCGCGGTTTTCGGCGTCCAATCCGGGGTCAAATCAGACTCCCAACCCATGCCCAGCGCACAACGCACCAGCGTCAGCTCGAAGACCTGCAGGTCGAACAAAATCTTGCCGCCCGGCTTCGTAATCCTTACCAGGTCGCTAAACAGATCCATCGTCGCCTTGTCGCTCCGGTAATAGGAAGGGATACCCTGCGCCAGCGTTACGTCCGCCACCTCGTGATTTTCCGGCCGATTCGTCATCGCTTTGATGCTCTCGATGCGGTAGTCAATGTCCATCTGTTCCACCGGCTGATCAAACACCAGCGGCAGACCGTCCAGCACGCGCTCGTCCATATCACAGGCCAGCACGTGCGGCTTCCAATCGGCCATCTTGTAGTCGAACAGCCGCAGCTCCGGCATCAAACCGGCGCCACAGAAGGCCACGGTCAAATCCGGACGCATCAGCTCCTCCTGCGCCCATTTCACCCGTTCCCGAATGAAGACGCCGATCGGCTCCCACACCGAATAGTACATCGCCATATCGCCCGGCGGCAGTTCCACGAACCGGCCCTGCAGGTCAAACGCTCGACCATAGAACACGTCCAGAGAAATTGCCTGCGCGCCGGCCAAGATATAAGGCATTATAATTCGCGAGTCCCAACCGTGATCCAGCATCAACCGCGCCATACCGCGATTCTTGCGCAGGGCTTTTTCCATCTCCGGCCACTTACTTTCCAGCCCGTGCAGATCCAGAATAAACTCCGCAGCACTCTTCGACACCGTCGCACAATGCACCATGATCATTTCGTAGATGCGATCCACGTCGCGCCAAGGCGTGCGCAGTCGCAGAATCTTCGACACCAGTGCCGGCCAGATGTAACGCCAAGCGTCCCAGTACATGCTCTTCTGCTTGAAACCACAGCCATCCATTGCCTCTTCAGGAGTCAAATCTCGTCCCTGAATCAACAATTCGCTCACCTCCTTCATCAATATTAAAGTGCTGGCCGCCTACCCCCGTTGCGGCCCGCCGCACCCATTATATCACAAACCGCGCCCCAGATACAAGCACAGCCGTCACCAACTTATGCTACAATATAACCATGTCCATCAAAATCCCTAAGTACACTCTCGCTGAAGAACTGATTAATGCCATCAGCCACGGTATTGGCGCTCTCCTGAGTATCGCCGGCTTAGTACTTCTACTCGTCCGTGCGCACACCGCCCTTCAGTACGTCACGGTCTCGATTTTCGGTACTACTATGATTCTGCTCTACACGATTTCCTGTATCTACCATGCACTCTCTCCACGCCTCACTGGCAAGAAAGTTCTCCGCGTTCTCGACCATTGCAACGTTTTTCTCTTAGTTTTCGGCACTTATATTCCAGTCGCCCTCCTCGGCATTGGTGGCACTCTGGGCTGGTGGCTCTTTGGCTGGGTCGCCCTCATTACAGTCCTCGGCATTGTTTTCTCCGCCATCAACGTCGACCGTTTCCAACTCCTCGAAGTTATCTGTCATCTTCTCAACGGCTGGAGTATTCTCATTGGCATCGTACCACTTTACCAGCATGCTGGCTTCATGGGTGTACTTTTACTCCTCCTCGGCGGCATCGCCTATTCACTCGGTGCCATCCTCTATCGCATCGGCGCGAAACACAAATACTCCCATAGCGTCTTCCACTTCTTCTGCATCATCGGCACTTTTCTACAATGGCTCGCCATCTTTCTCTACATCCTTTAAGCTTGCTGTTGTTCGGTTGTTTTTCGATTATTCCTATGCTTAAATAGACTTATGGAAACCCCGCCTACTTACAAAATTCGCGGCACCAAAGTCACCTCTCCCTACCCAGTTCAACTCACTCCTGCCGAGCATCGCATCGTCTTTACTTTACAAAGACTCTTCGCCCCAGAAAATATTTTCGCCGATTACTATCTCCCGTCCGCCTCCAAACGCAGCACGAATCTCCTTCAGATCGATTGTCTCGCCGTCAACGAACAGGGAATCTTCGTCATCGAGTCAAAGGATTATGCTGGCTGGATTTTTGGTGGCGGCGAGCAACGCTTCTGGACCCAACTCCGCAACGACACCCACGAGACCCGCTCCTTTTACAATCCGGTCAAGCAAAACGCCTCCCACATTCGCGCCCTCCGCAGCTCCGTCCCGAGTTACATCCCCATCCACTCCCTCATCGTTTTCGGACCCAACGCCACCCTGCGCAAAGTTTACGACCTCCCCGAGAATTGCTACGCCTGCCTCCAACCCCATCTCCTACACACCATCAAAGGCATTTCCGGCCGCTTCCTCCTCCAGCCCGCTGAGGTCGCCCATGTCCGCGACTGCCTCCGTCAAAGCCACATGACCCCGACCACCATCGTCCGCAACGAGCATAATGACGAAATTACCGACCGTTTCCTTGATCCCACCCAACCCGCTTGAACTAGCTCTTTCGTGCTAAATATGTTATTATTTAGCATATGAAAGCCTCCCATCTCCAACTTGCTTACGGCACCAAAATCATCTATGATGATTGTAGTTTTCATCTCGAAAATGGCGACAAAACTGGTATCGTCGGCGTGAACGGCGCTGGGAAGACCACCCTTTTTCGCATTATCCTCGGTCAGCAGAAGCTCGACGACGGCCAAATCGAGCTCCCGAGCCTACGCCTCGGCTATCTACCCCAAGAAATCACCATCGACCCCCAGCACGAGGGAATTACCGTCTGGGAATACGTCGCCTCTGGCCGCCCGGTCGAGAAGCTTCAGAATCAGCTCAACCTCGAATACGAAAAACTCGCCAAATACCCCAATAGCACCACCATCACCGACCGCATTAACCATCTCCAGGATCTCATCGACTCCTACGACCTCGCTAATTTCGATTACGAATTACTCAAAATCCTCGACAAAATGCACCTTTCCGAGCTCATGGATCGCAAAATGAGTGAACTTTCCGGCGGGCAAAAGTCCAAAGTCGCCTTCGCCCGCGTCCTCTTCGAAAACGCCGGCCTTCTCCTGCTCGACGAACCTACTAACCATCTCGACGTCGAAACGAAGCAGTTCGTCGCCAACTTTTTACGTAATTATCACGGTAGCGTCCTGGTCATTTCTCACGACATCGAGTTTCTCGACGCCATTACTAATAAAATCCTTTTCGTCAATAAAACCACGCACAAAATGCAAGTTTACAACGGCAACTATACCGCTTTTCGTCGCCAATACGCCGAGGAGAAAGCCGCCGAAGACGCCCGCATCACCGAGCAAGAGCGCGAAATTCAGCGCCTTAGCGAATTTGTCGCTCGCGCCCGCGCTGCCAAACGCTCCAATACCGCCCTCATCGGCATGGGTCATCAGCGCGAAAAAGTCCTCGCCAAGAAGCTCGCCGAGCTCGAAACTAGGGAACAAGCCTATGCCCACGTCGCCATGAACATCACCCCAGCCAAAGCCAGCGGCAAAACTCCCCTGGAAATCCAAAACCTCACCTTCGCCTATCCCGACGGACCGCTACTCTACGAAAACTTATCCTTCAGCCTCACCCGCGGCGAAAAGTTCCTCATCGTCGGCGAAAACGGCGTCGGCAAATCCACCCTGCTCAAGCTCATCGTCGGCCAGCTCGTCCCATCCTCCGGCTCGGTCATCCTCAGCCAAAACACCACCATCGCCTACTACGCCCAGGAGCTAGAGATCCTCGACGAACGCCGCACCATTCTCGAGAATATCACCAGTTACGACTTCACCGAAACCGAGCTGCGCAGCGCCCTCTCAAACTTCCTCTTCTACGGCGACGACATTTACAAGAAGGTTTCCGTCCTCTCGCCCGGCGAAAAAGCCCGCGTCGCCCTCTGCAAAATCCTCCTCCAACGCGCCAATCTCATCATTCTCGATGAGCCCACCAACCATTTCGACCCCGAAACCCAAAAAATCATCGGCGAAAACCTTAAAGATTACACCGGCACCATCATCATGGTCAGCCACAACCCCGCCTTCGTCGAGCAGATCGGTATTACCCGCATGCTCATTGTCCCTAGCCGCCAATCAGACCAATCTAATCAATTCGGCAAACTTACTGCCACGGGCACTAGCGCTCATCTTGCCGTTATTAAAAACTACTCCCATGAGCTCCTCGAATATTACTACTACCTCAATTCCGACCTTATATAACCCCTCACTCTTGACATTTTGTAAAACATATGATAAAATGGTAGTAACTGGCGACTTTTTGTCTCCTAGTACATTTTGAGAGGAAGTTTTTACCATGAATCAGCCGACGCCGTTATTCCCGATAACCCACGTCCAGGAAGCCCAAGGCTATCTCACCACCGATCGTGCCCGCGACATCGCCATGCTGTGCGACATCAACCGCACCACCAAGCGTGCAACCTTCTATAGTCACGACCTACTGGACCAGCCCCGGATCACCGCACTGCCGGAGATGCTGGCCTACGCCATCCAGAGTGACCGGGAGTTCGCCCAGACCTTTCCCGACGAGCTGGTTACCACTTATCGCGACGCCAACGGCAACTACCTGCCCGGCTACGCCCTGAACGCCGAGGGTCAATGGACCCAGGTTCCGCGCGAATCCGCCACCGCCGACGAACGTCGCAACTATCTGCGCCATCGCGTCTGCGAGCCCGCCGTGCGACGGTTACACGGCATCCTGAGTAGTCGCCGTACCATGGACCTGATCGCCACCATCAACCCCAGCTGTTTCGGCTTCGCTCACCGCTTGGCCAACCTGACCGCCTATCTCAACTCCACCATCGCCTGACCTCCTCCCCTTAGCCACCCAGTACGGGTGGCTTTTTAACTAGCACGCATCTTCATCAGCATTAATTACTTTTGCAAAGCAAGCAATAATTTCTGTGTTGCTAAGATTTGTTATGTTATTTAATCTAACTAGTGGTATACCTGCTTCTCTAAATATTCTCTCGACTTCTAAATCCCGTTCTCGTCTTTTCTCCCACTCATGAGTGTAATCATCCAGTTCGACTGCACAAATTAGCTCCAGCGTTATTTTATTCAACAGGATATAATCCACTGTTTTACGATTAATATGCTGAAATGCGCCATACCAATTTTGCCCTCTAACTTTATGATCCAATAATGTCGCCAAACTAATTTGTGGGATGACATAAAACTTTTTATTAAAGACTGAAATCAATTTTCTGTATGACTTTTCTTCATAGTTAGTCATAATATGCTTTTTGGCACGATACTGATACTGCGATAACGGTAATATGCTATCATCCGATATTTCAGTATCATTAATACTGTCATTTTTGTTAGTAGGCGCATTCCTTGCATTTTGCGGTTTAGATTGATTACTCTGCGCGTCTTTCTTCTTGCTTTTTCTTAAAACGAGATAAACTACGATGCCAACAAGAACAATTATCCAAAATGATAACGCAATAATACTTTGGTTCTCTATATCATAATTTTGATATTTCATACATCTTTAGTTATAACTACTACAAATTGAAAAAGCCATTCGATCGAATGGACTTTTCCACAAAATCTACTCTTGTGTGTAGACGTCACCAATGATACAAAACCGCTAATCTGCACCACAAGTTTACA
>CAZUBN010000015.1:0-17853 GCA_964618675.1 uncultured Candidatus Saccharibacteria bacterium
CACGAGCTTTCTCTTCTGGAGCGTTATCGATTTGGTCATAAGCAACAGCTTTGTTAACTTCTGATGGGAGTTTCTTAGCGAGAACGTTAGTAATCGCAGCCGTCAAGGTAGTCTTACCATGGTCAACGTGGCCCATCGTACCGACGTTGATATGTGGCTTGGAACGGTCAAAATTTGCCATTCTTTCTCCTTTTTAATTATTATCTTGTCAGAGCACTAATATCAACCAGCTCCAACTCTACCTATATATAATATCTAATTTTGGCGGGATTGTAAAGGGGGTTTATCCAGATTTTACCGGTAAAGGTCGCGCTTATCTTGACTTTTTAGGCAATGTGTGCTATAATAGAAAGATGGACTATGGTCTAGTATTTTATTGAGAGGAAGGTGTTGCTTCATGGCACAGAAAACATCTCTGCGCTGCGACGACCGCCAGATGTTGGCTCAACTGGTCAAAAAACATGACGAACTAGGGCGATGGCCCACCCGTAAAGAAATCCTTGCTGATCCCAACATCGAGGCGCCAACTTGCTACGACCTCCGTTTTGGGAGCATGACGGCGGCACGCGAGGCGGCCTGGCTGATGGCGGGACGTTTGACGCATGCCCAGATGGAGGAAGTCCTAGAGCTGCGTAAGCCCCTACTGCGTCGCCTGAAGCGTCGGCATGAGCAGGGCGGCAACCTTAGTCGCTACCAGATCGCGCGAGATCGGAAAATGCCGCCGCTGACCGATTATGCACGCTACTGCGGCGGCTTCGACGAGGCCTTGCGAATGCTGGCCTTGCCGGTGACGATTCCGAACCGTGAGGACTTGATCGTGGCGATTCAACGCTATCATCTGAAGTACGGTCGCGTACCGACGGTGGCAGATTGTCACGACGGCGAATGTGACTACGCGATGAGCGCTTTCCGAGGAGCTTTCGAGACTTGGAATAATGCGATTATCGCCGCTGGCTTTCAGCCGAATCTGGATCAGCCCAACCGCCGCGAGACTCTCCGCAAACGGCGCGCCTATCCCTCTGACGCAATTAGCACCTAACTAATTCAACAAGACAACGGTCACTCTGGTGGCCGTTTTGTCATAAAAAGCCCCGTTGCCGGGGCGTGGGGGTTAGACTTTGATAGCGATACTGTAGTCGAGGTCGTCCATGGCGGGCGGCCGTTCACGCAGGTAGCGCTCGACACCGTAGGGATCCTGGCTGGGGTCGCAACCCACCCAGATCAAAACCGTAGTCTGGGCGCCGACATCGTGCAAGCGATTGGTGAGGGTGAAACGGAAGTCGCAGGACGCGCCCATACTGCCCACGATATTGACGAGGGCGTACTTGGCCGAGTCGAAGACGTGCGCCTCCGGGATCTGCCCCAGATCAGCGACCGTCGTGACGGTGAGCTGCTGACATTGCGAGGCGCCGAGGTGCTCGATCAAAGCGTCGATGGCGATTTGTTTCGACGAGTCATCACCACCGATCACTACGATGCCGGCCGGGAGCTTCAGGCCCTGGGCCAGCAATTTAAGGGCTTCCTGCTCGGGAATGCGGTGGGACAGGTACCACCCGGACATAAAATCACTCCTTTTCTCAAAGTCTCAGTATGAAGGTGCAACCGAGCGCAAAACGCTAGTGGGTTAGGTTTTATTCTAACAAATTTCGGCTCGCCTGTAAACCTAGCTGACCTTCCCTTTTCCGGGAGCTTTTTTCTGACCCTTTTTCGGTGTAACCTCACCCTTGATCTCGGCAATCTGGTCGCGGAGGAAGGCTGCTTGCTCGAAGTCTAGATTCGCGGCGGCGAGCTGCATCTGTGACTGGAGCTCCTTGATGAGGCTGGGGATTTCCTCGGGCGGGATGCGCTTGAGGTCGAGCTTGGTCGCCTCTTCCTTCTGCGGGATGATGGCGCGCAGCCCGGCGCCGATTTCCTTCTTCACGGAGCGCGGGACGATACCATTCTTCTCGTTGTATTCTTGCTGGATTTCGCGGCGACGCATCGTCTCGGTAATCGCCTTATTCATGCTCTCAGTAATGTGGTCGGCGTACATAATGACGTGCCCCTCGACGTGACGAGCAGCCCGGCCAATCGTCTGGATGAGGGCGGATTCGCTGCGCAGGAAACCTTCCTTGTCCGCGTCGAGAATCGCCACCAGCGAGACTTCGGGTAAATCCAAACCTTCGCGCAGGAGGTTAATCCCAACCAATACGTCATAGACCCCGGTGCGTAGATCGCGTAGAATATCACCGCGCTCTAAGGTATCAATATCGGAGTGGATGTAGGCAACCTTGACGTCGCGCTCTTTGAGATAATCGGTTAAGTCCTCGGCCATGCGCTTGGTCAGGGTGGTCACGAGGGTGCGCTGCCCCTTCACAATGCGCTTGTCGATTTCTTCCATCAAGTCCTCGATTTGGCCTTCGCTGGGACGCACCTCGATCTCGGGGTCGAGGAGCCCGGTCGGGCGAATCACCTGCTGAGCCGGCTCCGGCGAATGCTCCAGCTCGTACGGACCAGGTGTGGCTGAGACATAAATAGCATGTTTAATATGGCTCTGGAACTCGGTGAAAATCAGCGGCCGGTTATCCATAGCGCTGGGCAGACGGAAGCCGTATTCGACTAGGGTCTCCTTTCGAGCGTGATCACCATTATACATCCCGCGCACCTGCGGCAGGGTCATGTGGCTCTCGTCGACCAAGAGTAGGAAGTCCTTCGGGAAGAAGTCGATCAGGGTAGCAGGCGGCTCCCCGGCTTTGCGGCCGTCGAGATGGCGCGAATAATTCTCAATTCCCTTGACGAAGCCGGTCTCGCGCAGCATTTCGATATCATATTTAGTACGCTGACTGAGGCGCTGCGCCTCGAGATACTTCTCGTGCTTCTCGAAATATTTCAGGCGCATCTCGAACTCGGTCTCGATGCTGGCGATGGCGCGCTCGAGCTGATCCTTCGGAGTGACGTAGTGAGTATTCGGGAAGATATGCACGCGCTCAGGCTTCTCGCGAGTTTCGCCGGTCAGCGGGTCGATAATGCGGACGCTCTCGAGCGTATCGAACCCGAACTCGAAGCGATAAGCCCATTCCCCACTCGCCGGGAAGAGATCGACGGTGTCGCCCATCACGCGGAAATTGCCGCGTTCGAACGCCAGATCGTTGCGGTGATACTGCATGGCGACGAGGTAGATTAAGAAGTTCTGCTGGCTGAGCGAATTATCAGCCTGGGTCAAAGAATCAACTAGGAGCTTCGGCGAGAAAATACCGCCATCATTATCACGGTCGCCGAGGTCGCCCCACCAATTCCCCGAGCCAGCAATCCGCCAACTACCGTCGATACGCACCAGCGGCAGCGACATCTCGGTATAGTGATCGGGCGAGCCGATACCGTAGATACAGGACACCGACGCCACCACAATAGTATCCGGACGGGTCAGGAGCGCGACGGTCGCGGCGTGGCGCAGGCGGTCGATTTCCTCGTTAATCGCGGAATCCTTCTCGATATAAGTATCCGTACTGGCAATGTAGGCCTCCGGCTGGTAATAATCGAAGTAGCTAACGAAATAGTGGACCTCGTTTTTCGGGAAAAACTCGCGAAACTCCGAATAGAGCTGCGCGGCCAGGGTCTTGTTATGAGCGAGGATGAGCGTGGGGCGCTGATAGTGCTGGATGAGGTTCGCCATGGTAAAGGTCTTCCCCGAGCCAGTCACGCCGAGCAGGGTCTGCTCGCGCACACCCGCATCCAAGCCCGCCGCCAGCTGCGCAATCGCGGTCGGTTGGTCGCCGGTGGGCTGATATTTAGAAACCAGTTGAAACTTAGGCATAGTATCATTATAGCATCTCAAGCGCCAGAACGCGAATACGGACAATTTTTGACCCTTTGAGAGCATGCTAACAGGAGTATCCGACCTTATAAACGGACAAAAAGTTTATGGTTGTAATCTAGTGATTTCCAATCAAAGTCAAGAACTCCGCTTCGTTCATCACCGGGATGCCGAGCTGAGCAGCTTTATCGGTCTTGCTCGTGCCCGGTTTCTCACCGGCTACGAGCGCCGTGGTAGTCTTCGTCACGCTACCCGTCACTGTCGCTCCAAGCTCGCGCAGGCGGTCTTCGGCGGCTTCGCGCCCCATACTTGCTAGCGTACCAGTCACAACGTAGCTCTGGCCGTCGAGCGGCAGATTCTCCGTCTGGAGGCTAACCGGCGACATGCCGAGACTCTTCAGCTCCTCGAGCATCTTCAGATTATCATCATCGGCGAAGTACGCTAGAATCGATTCTGCGACCACTTGGCCGATATCAGGCATTTTCGTGAGCTCGTCTTCGGTGGCTTTCGCGAGGTCGTCGATCGTCGGGAAAGCTTTCGCTAGGGTCATCGCGGTCTGACCACCGACGTGCCGGATGCCGAGCGCCGTGATGAACTTATTGAGCGGTGGTGTCTTGCTCTGAGCGATTGCACTGGCTAGCTTCTCCGCGGAAATCTCCCCGAAGCGCTCCAGCTGGGCGATTTTCTGGGCCTTGAGACGGTAGAGGTCAGCGATGCTTTTGACTAGGCCGGCATCGATCAGGGCTTCGACGTTCTTCTCGCCGAGACCGTCGATATTGAGCGCTGGCTTCGAGGCATAATATTCAATCGTGCGCTTGAGGATGAGGTTCGAATTCTCGCCCTTCACCCGATAGACCGCTTCCCCCTCCGGACGTTCGAACTCTAGCTCGGGATATTGTGCTTTGAGTGCCTGGAGGTAGTTAAAGGGCTGAGCTTGCTCGGGGCGCAGCTCGGTGAGGACCTTCTTGACCTGCGGGATGATGTCGCCCGCCTTATAGACGATGACAGTATCGCCGATTCGCACGTCGAGCCGAGCGATCTCGTCGGCGTTATGCAGGCTGGCGTGCCGCACCGTCGTACCGGCCAGCTGGACTGGGTCAAAGATCGCCACTGGCGTAGCTGCGCCGGTCCGCCCGATTGAAATCACGATATCTTTGACCACGGTCGTGACTTCCTCGGCTGGGAACTTGAAAGCCACGGCGCCCCGCGGGGTCTTGCCGACGATGCCCAGTTTCTGATAAACTTTGCGATCGTTAATTTTAATCACCATGCCATCAGTGTTGAAGGGCAGGGTCTTGCGGTAATCCTCGAGATGTTGAATCTCGCGGAAGACGTCCTGAATCTTGGTAAAGACTTTGTCCTCGCCACTCGTGCGGAAGCCCAGCTCCCGCAGCTTCGCATAGGCGGCGCTGTGTTGCGGTAGGTTCGGCGTGACGAGGTCATAAGCCATGAATTTCAGCTTGCGACTGGCCGCCACCCGGGGGTCGAGCTGGCGGATACTACCGGCCGCGAGGTTGCGCGGGTTCGCAAAGGGTTTCTCGCCGGCTTTGAGCTGTTTCTGGTTCAACGCCTCGAAATCTTTCTTGAAAATCACGATTTCCCCGCGCGCTTCGACGTGCCCGAGCTCCGGGATGCGCAGCGGCACGTTCTCAATCGTACGCACGTTCATGGTGACATCCTCGCCAACCAAACCGTCGCCCCGGGTCACTGCCTGGACGAGCAGACCGTCCTGATAATGCAGCGCGCAGGCCAAACCATCCATCTTAATATCGGTGAAGAACTCCTGGATGGGACCAACGAGCTTCTCGTTGCTAGTGAGCCATTCCCGTACCTCATCTTCGGAGAAAACATCGGCCAGCGAAATCATGCGCTCCTGGTGGGTGACTTTGGTAAATTTGTCGAGAGCCTTGCCGGCGACCCGCTGCGTCGGTGAGTCGGGCGTGATCAGCTCGGGATACTGTTTCTCTAGCTCCGAGAGCTCGTGCTTGAGCGAATCCGCCGCCGCTTCGGACATGGTCGACTCGTCTAGGACATGATAGTGATAGCGATAATCATTGATGAGATCGCGTAGTTTTTGGATGCGCTGCTCTGCCTCCGCTTTGTTCATTTTTACCTCCACAAGTTAGTCTCATTATAGCATAAAAATCCCCGCACGAGGCGGGGATTGGTTTTATTGCCGATAGCGGGTGATGCAAAGTTCGGTGCTGTACTGATGAGTTGCAGACGGGTGAAAAGTGATACATTCAGTGGCACCGTCGGGATGGCTGGCGATCATGCCTTGCGTCGGATAGCGCCAGTGTGCCGGCCGCTCCAGCTGGATATAGTTGTAGATGCAGCCATCTTGGATTTGCAGCGACAACAGCGCGTCAGACGGAGCGTCGAGCATAAACTCGCGGGTGTAGGCACTACCGTCGGGCAACGGCTGGCGATGGGCGATATAGAAGCTGATGCCAGAAATGTCCATCGCGGCAGCGTAGAGCCGCCAGTCGGGATGCTCGCCCGCGAGGATCTGCGGGATCTGCTGGTGCCACCACCAGTTCGGGCTGTCTTGCGGCTGGCTGAGCAGCGACTGGTCGCCGCAGAACAGTGCGGCCATGACTTCCTCCAGCTCGCTCTCTTCCTCGTCCAGCGGCGCAAAGTCCAGCGGGTCGTGGTGGCTGATCTGGATAACCTTGAGTGCAGGACAGCTCCAGATTAGCCCGTACGGGATCGCCGGGTCATCGGCCTGCTCTGGAATGAGACAGGGCAGATTGGTGATTTGCAGTTGACGACCATGCAGCTCGCGGATGAAGTGCTCGGATTGCATACAGGTATTCCCCCTCGACAAAATAAGATGCTGGATAGCGTCAGCTTACCTGGGGTAAGCGACACTCCTCTTACTATTGTAGCATACTTTGCTTAAAAAGTCAATAGCTAAGTGCTTTGCTACCCTGTTCCGATAGCAGATCGCTGGCTCAATGGGCCAACGGCGTGCTTGACCGTTCCCTACTGTTCTTTATAATCCAGCAACCAGCGGTAATAGCGGTAGAGATAGGTTGTAGCGTAGATGAAGATGAAGCAGGTCACGATCAGCAGACAGCACGGCACGATTGGTACGCCCGCCAGCCAGTCCCAGATGCTCTTCAGCCAGAGGTCGATCAGAATGACCGGTAGCATCGTCACCACGTAGACGAGCGCCACTACGATGAGTAGGTAAATCGCCCGGATGATGAGCTTGATACGTCGGCCGCGCATGAGGTTTGATGCCGAGACGAGCGCTTGCATCGGGTACATTCCCGGCGCCGTCACCGCGACTAGCGCGATTAGCGAGCTCGAGAGGAGGTAGGCCGACAGCAAAATCATCAGTGCTGCGAAGATAAAATAGAGCAAAGCGTAAAACGGCGTGGCGAGGAAGTCGGTCATCACGGCGGCGGAATAAGTGATCACGACGAGCATGATCGGGATTGCCTGGATGAAGACCACGACGAAAATCGTCAGCGTAGACAGCAGCGGTCCGAGCGCATTGTAGAGACCGTCACGCAGCTTCGGTCGTTCCCCGGCGAGGAGGTGGCGCATGAGGAAGATCGTCACCAGCCACATAATGAGGAACAGCAGAATCATGAAAGTCGTCTGGACTTCACCCATGCCGGTGTCGAGGCCGCCGGTAGTCACGGTCGAGAGTAGGAGCAGGCCAGCTTTGGCGAAGTTGCCAATGTGCCCGCTCGCCAGCTCGGCACTGGATTCGTCGATGCTAGTCTGGAACTGTTGGTAAAGGTTCTCACTGAGTAACCCCACCAGGACGACATAGCTGACAGTCATCAGTAAAACGAAGGGGAGGAAGATTCTCCAATTCCGGAAAATCAGTTGGAAAGTCGTCACCGCGTGCGAGAGGAGCCCTTGGTTGGGGGTCTGGCGCAGGTAATCTTCGCGGTAAGCACGGCGGAAGCTCCGATACGGCGTATTGAATTGCGCGCAAAACTTGCGCCAAGCGATTTTGATGCGGCGACCGAAATGTTTAATTTTACGCCAGAGTGGATGCCGCGATTTCGCATCCGAGCGCTTCGCCGGCTTTGACGGCTTCGGCGGTTTAGCCTCCGACTTGCTAGCTCGCTTAGAACGTACCTTTGCCATGCTCGAGCCTTTCGATGCGCTTCTCGATTGGGGGGTGGGTGCTGAAAAGATGGTTAATCGAGCTCTTTTTGAGCGGATTATTGATGAAAAGCGCTTCGGTGGCAGGGTTCTGGTGGTGCATGGGGCGAGCGTGAGTGTCGAGTTTCTTCAGAGCGGAAATCATCCCTTCCGGGTACCGCGTAATGTGCGCGGCCGAGGCGTCGGCTAGATATTCCCGCTCGCGCGAGATGGCGAGCTGGGCCATTGAGGCAGCAAACGGCGCTAGGAGCGACACTAGGAAGAGCACCACGACGCCGACTGGGCTATTATCATCGCTGTCGTTGCGGCTGGTGTACCAGATCATGCGTACGCTGAGGTCAGTAATATAGCCGACAATACAGACTAGGCCAAAGGTAATCATCGAGACGCGGATGTCGTAATTCTTCACGTGCGACATCTCGTGTGCCATCACGGCCGAGAGCTCTTTGTTATCCATGATGTCGAGTAATCCCGTCGTGGCCGCTACGATAGCATGCTGCGGGTCGCGACCGGTCGCGAAAGCGTTCGGCGCGGGATCGTCAATGATGTAGACTTTTGGCATCGGCAGGCCCGTGGCAATAGAGAGATTCTCGACGGTATTGTAGAGCCGCGGATTTTCCCGCTTGGTGATTTGGTGAGCGCCGGTCATCATGACGGCGAGCTGCGCCGAAGCGAAATATTGGATGACAGCATAGACAATCGCAATCACCAGGATCCACGCTGCGATCATCCAGTCGTGCATGAAGTACGCGATGAACCAACCAACCGCGGCAATAATCAGCACAAAAAAGAGCATGATGAGGACGGTATTTCTCTTGTTGGCGGCGATTTGTTTATACATAATGAAAGGCCTGCTCCCACCAGCAGGCTAAGATTGAATTAGAATTTGACTTCGGGAGCTTGCTCGATTTTGGCTTGCTCGGCTTCGGGAACTTCGAAGTAATCGCGCTTCTTGAAGTGGCCGATCATACTGTTGACAAGGTTGGACGGGAACATCTTGATCTTCGTATTAAGCTCTTTGGCGCCGGCGTTGTAGAAGCGGCGAGCAGCCTGGATCTTGTCCTCGACGTCCTGGAGTTGGAGCTGGAGCTGTTGGAAGTTAGTATTGGCTTTGAGCTGTGGGTAAGCCTCAGCAATGGCAAAAATCTTTGACAAAGCGCCCTCGAGTGAGCGCTCGGCCTCGGCAGCGTCTTTGACATTCTGCGCGCTCATGACCGCAGAGCGAGCCTTGGTGACATCTTCGAAAGCACTCTTCTCGTGCGCGGCGTAGCCCTTGACGGTCTCGACCACATTCGGGATCAGATCGGCACGATACTTGAGCTGGACGGTAATATCCGACCAAGCTTCGTTCACGCGCTCATCGAGACGCACTAAACTGTTGTAAGTCCCCCAGATTGTCGCAATCAAAATCAAAACGATTGCGATGATGACGATAGCAATAATCCAACCTGTACTCATCTATAATTCTCCTTGTAACACTGTATATATTATATAGAATAATCTATGGCTTGTCTAGTCATTAGATGATATTAAAGGCCTCAGCGATATTACTAAAGACGCCGAGCCCCGCCAGCAGACAGACGACGATGACATAGATGATGAGATAGCAAAATTGCGAACGCGCGAAGTTACGCAGGTTGTGGTTGCTGGCCATGAAAGCGAGGCAAATACAGAGAATCCAGCCAATCAGCGGAATCGCGAACAGCAGCTCGTAGCCGAAGTAACCCCACATGCTGATAGGTTCGTAGCCTTCCGGAATCCGGACTTCGCGGGGGTGATAGGTGGCAGCGACGGTCTTGGTCGGGGCAGATTTTTTACATGTTTTAGCACAAGCTTTTTTGGTAGTTTTCGCAGTATTTGCCATAGATAACTCCTTATGAGTTTAGAATTAAGTTTGGTATAAGTATAAGCTTTTTTAGAACATTGGTCAACTCTTTCCAGAAAAGTAGCGCTAAAGTGTTTACGTAAAAACTAAACATATGCTATAATTGGGGCACAAAGAGAGGTAATTATGGCAGAGAATGCGAACAATGATGCTGCCGCTGCAGCAGCGGAGAAAAAGGGCCGGGCAAAGAAGCAAAAAACTGAAAAACCTACCAAACTCAAGGCGCCGAAGTCGCAGCAAGCGGTCGCCGAGAAAGTTGACGAGGCACACGAGGCCGGGACCTTACCGGAGTCGGAGGCGGGCGCGAAGGCTGCGCAGGCGGCCGACGATAAGGCTACCGATAGTGCAGAAAGCGCGGAGGAGGCGTCGGCTGACGTAAGTGATACCGATAATGCGACAAGTGGCGCGCGAGACGAGAGCGTGAGCGCGGAAGCTAGCAGGGTGGATGAAGGTGTGGGTGTTGAAGCCGAGGATGGCGACAGTGAAGCAGTTGCGGTGGCAGATGATGCAACGGTTGACGAAGACTTCCAGGCTAGCGTGCGCGAGCAGATTGAGAATTGTCAGTTTGCGATTGTGGCGGCGCTGCAGGAGAGTATTCACAAAGAAGTCAACGAGATGGCCAATCGGCGGATTCGGCAGATCGAGCGGCGTCGGCGCATTAGTAATCTCTTGCATGATATTATGATTCTGGTTTTGGCGGCAGTGGTGGGCTATTTTGCTTACTGTCTGTACGATGCGAAGTATTTTGATTTCATGCAGCCACTTTGCGAGCAGGAACAGAATTGCGACCCGTCCGGACAGCAGCCGAGCGAGCCGAAAGAAGAAAAAGTTGTTAAGGACACGGCTTGGTACATTCAGAATTACGGCCATCTCTTTACCGATTTGCAAGTAGATTTGGATGCGAGCAAAGTTGACGCTTATTATCTGTACAGCGACGATTACAAAGTCAGCGAGATTCAGCCGTCTTACCTGCTAGGTATGGCGTACAATCGGCTGAATTTGTCGTCCAGCTACAGTGATAATAACGGCAATATCGTGATTCCCTCTGGCGATATGCGGACAGCGTTTATGGATTTGTTTGGTTCGGATGATTACTACGTGCGGCGCAATTTCGTGCACGGTTGTATGAAGTTCGATTACGACAAGTCGGTGGATAGTTTCGTGGCGCCTGGTCAGCAGTGTGCGAAGAGCCAAGATCGGGAGATTATCGAAGAAATCGATCAGATTTATGAGGAAGGCAGCGTCCTGTATATTCTGACGACGGCGACGATTTACGACAAGGCGGAAGCGAACTTTTACAACTTTGACAATCTTTTCAAGCCGGCCGCGCAGGACGTCGAGAAGAGCGACTTCGATCGTTATCGTAGTGAGCTGAATAAATATCAGTACCAGTTCAAGAAAGTGAACGACAAATATTACTTTAGCAGTGTAGTGAAACTGAAATAGTGCGCACGGTTTATAATTTTATAATTTATGGCGCTCGTTAGTGCTTGCTAGTACTTGCCAGTATTTGTTAGCGCGTGTAGTGCTCGTACAGGAAGTAAAGCCAGAAGCTGCCGGCGATGGAGAGGCTGATTAGTAGCGTGACTGCAGCGGCAGTGCGGGAGGAGCGGTTCGGAGCGAGGACTTCATGCGAAGTGTCAGGTTCTAGCACCGGGTTGGTATCTGGCAAGCGAGGTGCGAGCGCCGTAACTTCGGTCGGTTCCATGACGATAGAAAAGATTTGCGGAGCCGGACTACCGGTGAGTGGGACGTCGATTTCGGAGGAATCATCATCCTCGGGGTCGGCAATCGGTACGCTAATGTAAGTACTCGGAGTTTCACGGAGGGAAAGTTCGGGCTGGTGGTGGCGCAGGAGACTATAGCTCAGCAAACTACTGGAGAGGAAGAGTGCCATAATCGGCAACAGCCGCGCCTTGCGACGCATGAAATAATCCCAATACTCAGTCATGAGCGCATTATAGCATAATTATCATAAAAATCAAACACTTTTGAGAGAGATTATGTTATAATGGGATTATGAAAAAATTCAATACTTCCCCAATTAGCGGCATGCAAGAGCTGCTGCCAGGCTTACAAACCGAATTCAACCGCTTGAAAGCGGGTATTGCGGAGGCTTTCGCTATGCATGGATTCCAGAGTATTGAGACGCCGACGATTGACCGCACGGAGATTCTGCTGGCCAAGGCCGGTGGTGATACTGAGAAACAAATTTACAAAGTCGTCAAGACCGCCGAGACGGCCGACGATGCTGACCAGGCGTTGCGCTTCGACCACACGGTGCCTTTGGCTCGCTACGTCGTCGAGCACGCGAATGATCTAGTTTTTCCTTTCAAAGTGACGCAGATTGGGCGTAACTTCCGGGGTGAGCGCGCACAAAAGGGGCGTTTTCGCGAGTTCTATCAGTGCGATGCTGACGTAATCGGCTGGGGGACGTTGCCGATTGCTTACGACGCTGACGTGATTGGGACTCTGATTGACGCAATGCAGATTTTGCCGTTGCCGAGCTTCGTGGTGCGGATTAGCAACCGTAAGTTGCTGGGTGGCTTGCTCGAAGAGCTAAAGCTAGACGCGCAAGCGACGGAGATTTTTGACGTGATTGACCACGCCGAGAAAGTTCCCGAGGAGGCGACCGTACAGGCGCTGCGTGAACTTGGTGTCGCGGAAGAAGATGTTGTAAAAATTACAACATTTATCCAGATCAAGGGCGGTCGCGACGAGGTGGTGAGCAAATTGCAAAGCTTCGGTTTCCAGAGCCAGAAGTTTAACGAAGGCGTTGCCGAGATTAGCGAAGTGTTAGAGATTTTGGAACGCAAGATGCAGGGTTTGGCGAAGTACGATAGTAATAAAGCCGCCGTACGCGCCGACATGATGATTGTGCGCGGACTCGATTATTATACTGGAACGGTTTTTGAGACGATTGTGCCGGAGCACCGGGAGATTGGTTCGATTTGTGGCGGTGGACGTTACGAGAACTTGGCCCAGAATTACACCGAGCAAGCTTTGCCGGGTGTAGGCGGTTCGATTGGCTTGACGCGGTTGTTTTACGTCTTGAGAGAGTACAAGATGATTGAGACAGCGAAGGCGAAACCGGTTGACGTTTGCGTGGTGCCGATTAGCCGGCAAGAGTTGGCGACGGCGGAAGAAGTCGCGGAGAAGTTGCGCCAGCAGGGGCAGAAAGTCGATTTGGTCTTGACCGACAAAAAGCTGGGTGACAAACTAAAGTACGCTGAGCGGATTTCTAGTGGTGCCGTCGTGATTGGCGAAGATGAAGTCAAGAGTGGCGATTTTATGCTGAAAGACTTTGCGAGCGGCAAGAAGCGTCCGCTGAAGTTCTAGAGTTAAAGTTTGAGCAGTGCTTTGGGCGAGGGCGCTCTTTAAGATTTGCCCAGCCCAGCGTCGAGGTAGCGTACGACGTAGTCCCAGCCCCAGTTGTTATCGAACCCTGCGGTCGTGAAGCGATTAAACTTGAAGTATGGCATACCCTGCGCGGTCTGGAGGGCGCGTGCGGTATTCTTCTCAACCTCGGCGACGGTCTCGTGATTAGCGAGGCATTGGTCGAACTGTGCGCCTAACCCGGCTTGATGCCCGATTTTCTGCCAATAGTCGTCCGGCATGCCCGAAATCGGCGTGGCGGTCTTGCTGACACCAATGCCTTTGGAATGATAATCAGTCCAGAGCTGCTGAATCGCACCGTGATAATAATCCCAGAACTTGTTCTCGCGCATCGCACAATAACCCGCCTCGGCAGCGTTACGCGAGGCTTGCATGGAGCTGCCGTGCCCCTCGTAGAGATAGTCGGTCAAGCGTACCTCGAAGAGGATGTCGTTTTCGTCGAGATACTGCGTGAATTCGTCCCAATGGTTGAGCGCCTCGCGGGAGAAAACATCGCAATACGGACACATGAGGTCAGTGTACATGACGTAATAGTTCGCGGCGTCCGTGTGTCCGACGGTGGTCGCCGGATCCCAAACTTGGTCCTGATGGTTCGGCTTCGCGCTGAGATTGATTAAAATTACCACGAAAAGTAGTGCAATGACCACCACGATGGCAATGCTGCGCCAGATTCGACCTTGATGATGTGCTTGCTGATATTCTTCCATTATGCTTCCTTCTTTTGATGATTTTGCTGATAATGCTCGCTGAGCGCCAGAACGTAAGCATCTTTACCGATGCGCTTAAAAGTGAAAAGGGCGAGGATAATCGCGCCCGCCGTCAGCAGACCGGAGAGTACGCTAGCAAAGACGTAGCCACCCGAGCTAAACAGTGTGCCGATAATCGGCATCAGCAAAGTCGTACCGCAGGTCGGACAACCCGAACCGAGCACCGCCAAACCGGCCGTTAAGCTCACACTCTGTAAATTGTCGCTGTTCTGTACGCCAGCCAGGAGCTGTTCGCGACGGCTTTTGCGCCGTTTCTGCCACACGAAAACCACTAAACCGATTAAAATACCTTGCAAAAGCGTGATCAAAAAGGTCAGAAGCCAATCCCAAAAGTTGCGCCCGACGCCAAAGTTCGCTAGGAAGCTATCCCAGATAATTGACCATTTACCGGCAAAATCGGTCGCCCAGAAAAGATTAAACGCGGCGGTGCTGCTAGCGAGGAAGTTCATCAGTGTGCCAAAGATGAGAAAGGAGAGGACGGCCGCGACCAAGAATTTGGGGCTGCGAGTAGCCAAGAGCAGCCCAGAAAAAGCCATTTTCCACTCGTCCAGCCAGCGGCTCAGCCAAGATTTGTATTTACCTCCACGTGACATAGCTTAATTGTAGCATATGCCGTTAAGGGGGACAAGAGTGAAAGACCTTATCTTTCTATTTTATCACACTTTCTCTTTTTTGTCAATGGGGTGGTGTTCGGTTTTGTGAGAATAACAGGGGTGGTTGTGGAAAAAGGTTTGTTATTCTAGAGCATGAATTTCGTAAAAAACAAGGTTGACGCTAGGCATGAGCGTGATATAATGGAAGTAGAATTTGGACGAGATCCGACGTTGAGGGTCGCCTGAATTCTAAAAATATCGAACATTTTATTTGTTTCGTGGCGTATTGCTTCATGTAGCAGTGCGCTCTATAGTTAGCTTACTCATACGGCGTCTTGTGCGCATAATCAATAAACCTGCTAAGGAGGTCGCAGGTTTATCGATTTAGATAAGAAGAAAGTGAGGGGTGTGTGGTGAGCGACACTTTGACAAGATTTTTAATTAGTGATAAACTGGAATCATATTTTGGGTTTTACCCTAGGCTTTGCGGCTTAGGGTAATTTTGACTTTTCGAACATGACGATCGTGGATCGTCAGCTCTACAGCTAACTTACTCATACGATTTTCCTAACTTTCAACCTTTTAAAATACTAATGGTATCTTGATCGACCTTTTAGTTATGCCAAAAGGTGCCGCTCGGTGTCAGTATATAGCAAATTTGAAATTACTTGCAAGCATAGGCACGTTATTTCGGGCGTTTTTGAGCAATATTCTAAGATACGGTCAAAAACTGAAATTAAAAGCAAATAGTGTAGCATATTTAGACGATTAGGTACAAACATAAGTAGGTAGAAAGTTAGTGTAAATGTTTTCTCCACTATTTTGTTAACGAGATACGGTGAACCTCTCAAAATCGAGCCCTCCTGCGGAGGACCGTGATTTTGACCCGGTTCAGCCGGGAAACTATCTCTTACAACAACAGCTGGAGAAAACCATTCAGTCACTTATCACTACAGAAGTATGGCCGCTAACCCGGGGGAGGTGACAAATCTATACAGTGTAACTTATAATTCTAATAACAGTACTGGTGGGGTGACGCCAGCGACCCAAACGGCAGAGAGCAGTAGTAGCACCTATACTTTCTTGGCTCCGATGGGAGAGGACTTAGTTAGAATTGGGTATCAATTTATAGGATGGTCGGAAAGCGCAATAGCTACAACAGCGCAATATAAACCTGGCGGCACAATATCTTTAAGCGCAGCTACGCCTAATAAAACATTGTATGCTGTGTGGCAAAAGGCAGCCTTTAGCGGCATTACTGCAATGTCCCAGATGACGACTAGCATTTGCAAAGGTGCGGAAATTGGCGAAAGTAAATCTTTGACCGACAATAGCAGCGGTAACGATAAGAGCAGCTATCGAGTTACCAAGCTGAAGGATGGCAATTGTTGGATGACTGAGAATATGAGCAATAGCACTGGGCGAGCACGATACGATAGTACATATGGCGGATATTATACCAATGAAAG
The DNA here is from genome assembly GCA_964618675.1 of uncultured Candidatus Saccharibacteria bacterium. GTDB lineage: Bacteria > Patescibacteriota > Saccharimonadia > Saccharimonadales > Saccharimonadaceae > Nanosyncoccus. The sequence goes on from CAZUBN010000015.1 coordinate 16,032, forward strand.
TGGCGAGTCGAGCGGAACCATTACGAGTAGTGATGCAGCCAAAGTTTGTCGCCATATGGGTGGAGATTGGAGTCTGCCTTTGTCTACCTACTTTGTCGCATTAATGGATGGGGTAAATCCCAGTGATGCAACAAAAGCTCCTTACTATTTCCAATATGGTGGTTATTATCTCAATTCTAACGTTGGTAATGCTGGGAGTCGTGGCTATTATCAATCGGCTAACGCTATTAGTGCAGACAAAGCCTATATCTTATATGTAAGATCCGATCAGGTTGATCCGTCGCGCGAAGATGGTCGCAATGGTGGATTCTCGGTCCGCTGTCTCGTGCAAGGATCCTAGGATGAACTAGAAAGAGGGGCGAGAGAAAGTAGATATATATTACTATATATACTTATCTCTCTACTCCTCCTTCTGTCTTTCTTCTTATTTAGTAGGTACTGGGGGAAGAGAAGCCGATTGGGCTGCCGCCAATTACTAGGCTTGTTTCTTGAAATACTCCTTGCCTAGACCGCAGAGTGGGCAACGGTAATCATCCGGCACCTCATCGCCGTAATAAACATAACCACAGACAGTGCAAACCCAAGCGGTCTTTCCCTGCTCGGTGGTAGCCTTATTTAGATCGTCTTTCGACTCACTGGCGATTAGATCATTTTTGTGCTCCTGATAGTAAGCGTACGACATCGGACGCGCGGCATCCTGGAAAATGTCACCCTCAATAATGCGACCGAGGAAAATCGTGTGCGAGTCATTCTCGATGGCATCGATTTTCTCGACCACCATGTAGCCGATGGAATCTTTGATAATGGGCACGCCGGCGACTTCTTCGGTGGCGATTCCGGCGTACTTATCGGTGTCACGGGCGGATTTGAAGCCAAAAGTCTGGATGAGCTCGGGGTTGGCCTGTTCGCTCAGTACAGAAAGCGCAAACTTATCCTGATCACGAAGCAGTTGGTTACTGTGATTCTTCTTCGCGACAGAGACGGCGACGAGCGGCTGGTCATTGCTATTGCCCGCGCGCATCACGGCGTCAACGATACAACCGCCACCCTGCGCAGTCAGAACGTACATCCCTTGGGTAATTTTATGCGTAATTTGTGAATTTTTCATGGTTCCTCCAATTATCGTGGCGCTCGGCCGCAGCTTCGCCGCCTTATCATTTGTCTATTATAGCGGAAAATGCCAGTTTTGGGGGGATTTTATAGAGATAAAAATGTTCAAAAAAGCCTGGAAAATCAGGTGTTTAATTGACTTTTTCGATAATGTGTGCTATAATTATATGGATAGGCCCTGTTTGGGTAGTTTTTTAGAAGAGAACTCAGATCTTTGGTGGCAATGAGGCTGTTAAATTTTATCGTCGTTCTTAATGGCCTCGTTGCTGCTAAAGAGTAGCGAATTTTGACAAGGTGGTGAAAAGATGTCTGAATCTACGGAGTATATTGGTAAGCGTTGGAATGGCTGCATCTTGGAGAGTTCCAGTGGCGGCAAGAGGTTGTCGGAAAGCGCGGCGGAAGCTGCGGCTACACCGCAGGAAGAACCCGCGCAGGCGGCAGAAGTGCCGGCCGGCAACACGACTACGACCGCGCAATCCGACGGCGGCATGCCGCGCCCCTATCACTATGATTGAGCCCTCCAACCTCAAATCCCCCAGCCGAGCTGGGGGATGTTTTTATTCTTCGTGGAGCCGTCTACACTACCGTGCGACGCATCATTCGTCGCAAATAGAAAAATGCAAGCATTTTTTCTGCTTGCTCCTCGTGGAGCCGTCTTCGAGATTTGAACTCGAGACCCCTTCCTTACCATGGTTATCATCGACTCCTCGAC
>CAZUBN010000016.1:0-16775 GCA_964618675.1 uncultured Candidatus Saccharibacteria bacterium
ATCGTCTCCACCCCAGCAAACCCTAAGGACGTCGTCACCTCCCCCGGGTTGGCGGGGTGTAAGATGGGCGGTAGTTCCCTGGTTTTTCGGGAGTTGGATTACATATATTAGGAAAGATTTTGCGTGAAAAACAAGAGTAAAAAGACGCACTTTCGCAAGTGCGTTAATTCCTCGCTCGTTGGGGTGGAGGAAAAATGACAATTAGATTTAATAGGGGTACGCGAAAAATTTTCACACAGAAAAATCACATGTGAAATATATTGCCCAAGTAAACAAATTAGGACATGCTAATGCTTGTCATGACGAATAGCATTAGAACTAATTGATGCTTAACTAATTACCTGCCCAATCGTAATTAATCATATTTCTATTGTAGTGGATGGGTGGAGAAAAAGCAAGACCTTTTTTGAGATATTTTTGAATAACAGAGATAACGGTAAGTTTTTGGCATGATATTGTTATTCGGCTGGGGCTATAGATCGATAGGGAAGAAGAGGAAGGTGGGTGGTAATGGCGAAAGAGAAAGGAGGAATTAAACTTGAGGCTAAGGTATAAGCATGGAGCCAGACGGTGATGCTGGGTTGGCAGAGGGAAGATTGAAGTTGAGAATAAAAGAGGAGCAAAAAAGCCGCACAGGGCGGCTTTTAGGGGAGAGCTCTAGTGATTGCTCGAGAATGTAATGGTTACTCGATGACTTGGAGCTCTTGCTTGAGGCGCTCGATCAGAGCAGTCTTTTCGGCAATACCGTCGCGGGTCTGCTTAACGAGGTGAGCGGGGGCCTTGTCGACGTAGTTCGGATTAAACATGCGGGCATTGAGAGCATCGAGCTCTTTGCCGACAGAGAGGATGCGGGCCTCGAGTTGATCGCGATACTTGTGAACGATATCGGCGGAAACATCAAGATAGAGCTCATGGTTAGCCAGGGCGAGGCGCAGACCGCGAGGTTGGCCTTCGCAGCTAATTACGCTACCGACGCCGGTGAGCCTCGCGACGAGAAGTTGATTGTCATCAACGAGGGAATCGTCACCATACAACAAGGCAGGTTTGTTGCCCTTCAGAGGCTCTGAGAGGTCAGTTAAGAGCCTTCTAGTCTCCGAGACGACCGTGATGAGGTTGTCGAAGTTTTGCGCGGAAATCGGGTCGAAATCGAAGCGCTTCGGCCACGGCTGAGTAATGAGGAGGCCGCTGGTCCAGCTGAGGCTCTGCCAGATGGCTTCGGTGACGAAAGGAGCGAACGGATGGAGCATCTTGAGAATGGCTTCGAGGGTGGTCTTGAGGAGGGGAAGATTCTTGTAGACTTTTTGGCTTTCGACGAACCAGTCGGCGTACTTGTCCCAGATGGTGGAGTAGAGGGTTTCGACGGCTTCGGAGAAGCGGTATTCCTGGAAATCGTCCTCAATGGCGTCTTTGCAAGCGGTGAGCTCGCGGCAGATCCAGTCCTCGCCCATGTTGTCGGTAGAATAGGGAAGCTCGGCGCCGGCGATGACGGCGCCTTCGTTGACGATGGTGCTATCTTGCTCGGCAGTGGCGATCTCGACAGCGACGGAAGAGCCGCTGGTGGATTCGTCGACCATGCCTTGAATGAACCTTGCTAAGTTCCAGAGTTTATTGCATAAATTACGGCCAGAAATGACGGCATTCTCGGAAAAAGCTTGGTTCATGCCGGCAGAGCGACCCCTGAGGATGCCGAGACGGAAAGCGTCGGAACCATACTTAGTAACGAGGTCCATAGGGTTAATGACGTTGCCTTTAGATTTGGACATTTTTGCACCATGTGCGTCAAGTACTAGACCATGAAGATATACTTCTTTGAAAGGAACTTCACCACTCACATACACGCCCATCATGATCATGCGGGCGATCCAAGCGAAGAGGATATCCGCGCCGGTCTCCATGACGTTGAGCGGGTAGTAGGGGTTCTCTTTGCCCTCGGTCCAGTTAGTACAGACGAGCGGCCAGTGGGAGCTGGAGAACCAGGTATCGAAGGTGTCTTCGTCGCGGTAGTAATGGACGCCGCCAATCTCGATCTTTTGGAGGTGGGTGCGGGTGTCGAAAATCCACTCGGGAGCCTGGTCGGTCTCGGTCTGGTGGAACATCGGGATGGCGATGCCCCAAGGGATCTGGCGGGAAATGTTCCAATCTTTGAGGTTCTGAAGGTAGTTGACGAGAACCTTCTTTTTATTAGCAGGAGTGAACTTGATTTCGCCGGCTTCGAGATGCTTGATAGCGGCAGCAGCGAGGCGTTTGACGTCGATGAACCACTGTTGCTTAAGCATCGGTTCGATAACGGTGCCACATTTATAGCAGTGGGCGACCGAGTGGACAATTTCCTTTTCGCCGCGGAGGATACCCTGGGATTCGAGATCTTTGAGGACCTGCTCGCGACATTCGGCGGTGGTGAGACCGGCGTATTTCTGGCCAGCGGCGGGGAGCATTTTGCCGTCTTCGCCGATGACTTGGATACGCTCGAGGTCATGACGCTCGCCGACTTCGAAATCGTCAAAATCGTGGGCCGGGGTGATCTTCACAGCGCCGGTGCCGTACTCGGGGTCGGCGTGTTCGTCAGCGATAATAGGGATGACGCGGTTGGTCAGGGGGAGCTGGACGAGGCCGCCGATGAGGTGCTGGTAGCGAGGGTCGTTAGGATTGACGGCGATGGCGGTGTCACCGAAGAGGGTCTCGGGGCGAGTGGTCGAGATGATAACTTCGGTAGGAAGATCGGAAGATACATTCTGCTCGGACACACGGTCGTGACCGCCCGTCGTTACGGGGGTCACGCCGTTTCGTTCTCGGCCCGTCGCCTCCGAAAGATTCCTCGCAGAAGTATCTTCCGATACTTCCACGTCGAGAGTATCATCGGAATTAGTCGAGGAGGTACGAGACGACACGTTAACGTCGCGTGCTGTCTCTCCTTTTTCTACAGAAGTATTTTTCGATGCTTCAGGCTCGAGATTTTGGTCAGGGGTGGAGACGATTTGGTAGGCGATGTCCCAGAGGTGGCCGGGTTCGTCTTCGTGCTCGACTTCGATGTCGGCGAAGGCGGTCTGGTGCTTCGGGCAGAAATTAACCAATTTCTCGCCACGGTAAATCATGCCGTCGTTCCACATTTTTTCGAAAGTTTGGTAAACGCGGGAGACGACATTTTCGTCGAGAGTGAAGGTGAGGTCGGGCCAGGCGCAGCTAGCACCTAAGGCGCGGACCTGGAGCTCCATATTACCGCGCTGCTCTTCGACGAATTGCCAGACGCGAGAGTAGAGCTCGTCGCGGGAATATTCGAAGCGAGTATGACCGTCTTTCTCGAGGGCGCGTTCATAAACGACCCAGGTCTCGAAACCGGCGTGGTCGGCACCCGGAATGTACCAAGTGGAACGGCCGCGCAAACGGTAGTAGCGCGTGAGGGCGTCCTCGATGGCGATGGTGAGACCATGACCGATGTGGAGGTTGCCGTTGGCGTTAGGTGGCGGCATGACGAGGGAATAACAATTCTCGGTGTCGCTTTCGTTGCTATCAATGACTGGTGCTTTCGGCTGGAAAGAGCCAGTTTGCTCCCATAGAGCATAAATATTAGGTTCGAACTCTCCCGGTTCATAACTCTTCGTAAAACTCATGATTCTATTATAGCATAACAGGGAGTTTTAAGGGGGATTTCGTGGGGAGAGATGGGTGGAAGGATTAGCATAAGTGTGATATAATGAAGGGAGTTATGTCGGAAAAACAAACATTTGAATTTATGAATGAACCGTCTTGGGAAGGATTGATGGAGCTGCCGGATATGCAAGGGCTAGCGGCGGAATTGGCGGGAGCAGCAGAGATGGACGAGACAGAAGTAGACGGCGCGGAAGAGGGAATGACAAAAGGGTTTGTGATAGAGCCGCAGCAAAAGATAAAGCCTTTTGATGTGCCGGGATTCGATGATGAGACGGCGGACTGGGGGCAGCGGGAGAAGTGGAACTTGGCGATGGAGGCGCCGGAGCTGGCGGCGAGATTTGCGCGGATAGCGGAAGAGACGGGGACGAATTTCGGGCCGTTAGAGTGGCAGCTAAGGGGGTGCTATGCGGAAGTGGGGGAGCAGGTGGATAAGCATGATGACACTACGTTAGTGGAACTGGCGAACATGCAGAATGTGCTGGGTGAAGGGGAACTATTGCCGAGGGGGATTTGGCAACGCTCGGGTAAGGACATTGGGAAATTGTACGAACATTTCGGGGAGATGTGTGCGGAGTTCGTGGACGTAGAGGACGAGGGGCAACAGGAAGATCTGAAGCGGATTTTGAAGACGTTTACGGATTGCTACGATGCGGAGCGGACGGATAGCGAGGGTGTGAGGGAAGCGGCGGTGCTGGCGAAGGATATCGTACAGAATGAGCCGCGGAGAATCATGCCGTATGAAGTGGTGATGACACATGCGATGGAGGGGCGCGGAATTGGGACGGTGGTGGAGGCTTGGTCGTATTTAGAGGGGCTGAGACAATCGCCGGATAATACTCTATTGCCGGGGTTGCGAAAGAGCGAGGTAGCGTCGCTGTATTTCAAGACGCACGGGTTGACGGAAGACGAGAAACAAGGGTTGGAAGATGTGGTGTTTCCGTTGATTGCGGCACAGGATCCGGAAGTGGACGTGCTGACGCGGAATATTAATTCGTGGGGGATGTACTACGGGGCGTATGGGCTGTCGGATTTTCGGTGTAAGTGTTTGGTGAGTAAGGTGAACCCGCGGAATGTGAATGAGATGCTGCTGGCGCAGAGGGAATTGCCGGCGGGAGATTTGGCGAGATTGGAGCAGAATCGACGGGATGCGTTGGCGATTCAGGGGACGGTGATTAACGCGCGAGATTTCATCCACGATGAGCGGCCAGGGGTGCATGAACTGCTGGGGGCGATGGTCGACTTTTACGATGCACAGGGGACGGAGACGGAAGCGGAGAAGACGGCGATATTGCAGCAGATTATTGCGGAGCGGATGAGTTCGCAAGATGCGGGGTATTATCATGGGCTGGCGGAGCATGCGCTGAAGGTTGAGAACTATGAGCAGCCGATTCAGGATCGGATCTGGTGTGACGGGAAGACGGAAGATTATGATACGACGGCGATTGAGGTGTTGCGGCGGTTGGTGGCGAATACTGACCAGCAAAGTCTAGAAGTGCCGGAAACGAAGGACGCGGAACTGAATAAATTAATGCAACAGGTGGACGTCTGGAAGGATACGCAGACGGGGGTGGTGCAGGCGGATTTCTAGCAGACCGGTGAGTTGATAAAATATGTGAACGGATTGCTGATGGAGGCGCAGGGGAATACGGGAATTTGGCCGTCGACGATCGAGGCGGTGGCGTATGCGGAGCGGATGGCGACGCTGGCGATGCGGGGAGTGGATCACAAGAACTGGCGGGAGTTGCCCTACGATGAGAACTTTAAGGAGATGGTGAAGTTTCGTGATTTGACGGGGAGTGCGGAGAAGTTTAGTGAGGAAGAGTTTGAGAGTTTCTGGCGGCGGTTCGCACAAGTACCGATGGAGGAGGGGGACGGGCAGCTACGCGAGCATTATGCGATGTTGCAGCAGCGGATCGTAGGGAAGCTGAATGTGCTGGCGAGTGAGTATGTGAAACATCCCGGAACGGCTCACCGGGTGGGCGAGCTATGGTCGGGTAATCTCAATCATGAATTGATGGGCTTAATAGATGGCTAAAGGTAGGGGTTAGTCGGAATAGACGAGCTTTTGGCGCATGGCTTCGAGGTCGTCGGGAGTGGGTTTGAGCGAGCGTTCGCCGGCCCAATTCTCGGTGATGGGGAGAATGTGGACGTGGGCGTGAGGAACGTCGGTGCCGACGATTTTGATCATCATGCGTTCGCCGAGGACTTGCTCGAGATGACGGGCGAGTTTTTTCACGGTGTTCATGACGGCGTGGTAATCGGCGTCGCTGAGGTCGTAAACCTTGTCAACTTCGACTTTGGGGATGACGAGAGTGTGGCCGGGAGCTTCGGGCTCGATGTCGAGGAAGGCGAGGGTGCGGTCATCTTCGTAAATTTTGTAGCAGGGAAGTTCGCCCTGGACGATTTTGCTAAAAACGCTGCTCATAATAACTCCTATAATTTGTAGATATTATAACATATTGCTAGTTGCGACTTGGTTGAAATGTAGAAAATATTATAATATTTTTGGAATTAAATCCAAAAAACCATAGTTTTTTCTACATTTTGGCGGTAGATATGGTATATACTGGAAGGTAAGTAGAGATAAACAACGGAGGAGTGATGGAAAAGATGCGGGCGAAACGCGGCGAGGGGGACTTTGATTATTTAGGTGAGAAGACGGTGTATCTAGATGCGGCGTGTCAGAGCTTGCGACCGCGGCCGGTAGTGGAGGCGATGGAGCGGTATTATTATGAGCATAATTCGTGCGGGGAGCGGGTGAAGTATCCTTGGGGGGAGAAGACGGATGAGCTAGTTGAAGGTACGCGTGAGAAGGTGCTGAAACTGTTGAAGCTGAAAAGTAAGGATTATTTCGTGTCGTTTACGCTGAATACGACCTACGGGATTAATTTGCTGCTGAATGAGATTGACGCGAAGTATGTGCGGAAGGTGGTGACGAGCGAGATTGAGCATAATTCGCCGTTTCTAGCGACGATGGCGATGAGTGAGCGGCTGGGGGTGCCGCGGATTGTCCTGAAGCGGGGGGAGGACGGGACGGTGCCACTGACGGGGAAGTTGAAGAACGTGGCGCGAAGTTGGAATGGGGACTTGACGGCAGAGACGGAGCTAGATTATAAAGGCGCGGTGGTAGTGGTGAACTGCGCGGCGAATTTCGACGGGCGGAGGCTGCAAAACCTGAAGGAGCTGGTGAAGAAGGTACACAAGGATGGCGGGCTGATTATCATCGACGCGGCGCAGGCGATGGCACACTATCATGAGATGTTGGAGAAGACGGAGGCGGATGCGGTGTGTTTCTCGGCGCACAAGATGTATGCGGCGTCGCTCGGAGTGATGGTGGTGCGGAGAGATTTGATATCGCGGTTGCGGCTGAGTTTCGTGGGTGGGGGGATGGTGGACGATGTGTTTGAGGATAAATATTTGCTCAGCGCAGATGGTAATAAGGAACACGTGTACACAATTTTTGAGCCGGGGCTGCAGGCGTGGGCGGAGATTATTAGCTTAGGGGCGGCGATTGATTGGCTGGGGAAGCGGACGAAGGCGGATCAGCAGCGACTGGAAGCTTGCACGAAGGAGCTGGATGAGTTCCTGCGTGGGCGGAAGAAAGTGCGGATGGTGGGGCGGCCAGAGAACGGTGCGAATCCGACGATGAGTTTCTACGTGGAGGGGCTGGATTCGCATTTGCTGGGGGCGGCGTTAGGGAAGGAGGGGGTGATGGCGAGAACGGGGTATTTCTGCGCGCATTTTTATCTCGATAAGGTGATGAAGTATCCGGCGTTGGTGCGGTTTTCGCTGAGTTATGCGACGAGAGAAGAGGATATTGAGCGCGTGAAACAAGCAATGAAGAATATCTAAATAGCTGTCGTTCGGGTTGGTAATTCTTTTTTCTCAATCCGGTGGAGCTCTCCTCATCTAAAGAATCGGACCCGCTCCAGCCGGAAGACGATTTCGAAAATAAGAATTACCAACCTAGCGACATGCTCAATTAGATATTCGGTGGAGCTCTCCGACTGGGGTTTCTCCACTATTTTGCTGACGAGATACGGTGAACCTCTCTGGACCGAGTCCTCTTCGAGGCCGTGGTCCAGACCCGGTTCAGTCGAGAAACTATCTCTTACAACAAAATAACTGGAGAAAACTACTCTTTTTCGCAAAGCGTTATGGATTTTGGTATTGTTTATTTGAAATTGGTGTGATATATATTATATATAAGGTTTTAAAACAAACATGCAAGATCAAAATACACAAAATGCAACTCAGGATACTAGCGCGCCGGATCCGATGAAGGCGCTGGAAAACGCCACGGCGAAAGCGGCGCAGGGTGATTTTGTGCAGAAAATTGTCACGAAGATTAAGAGTTCGGAGAATATTCTGATTGCGTTGGCGCAGAATCCGTCGGTGGACGAGATTGCGGCGGCGATTGGTCTAGCATTGTACTTGGATGGGATTCAGAAGCATACAACGGCAGTTTATTCGGGGCGGGTGCCGGAGAGTTTGGTGTTCTTGCGGCCAGAAGCGACGTTCGAGACGGATACAGCGAGTTTGCAGGATTTCATCATTTCGTTGAATAAGGATAAGGCGGATCACCTGCGGTATAAGCTGGAAGGTGATAACGTGAAAGTGTTCATCACGCCGTATAAGACGACGATTAGTGAGGAAGATTTGACGTTCTCGCACGGTGATTATAACGTGGATTTCGTGATTGCGATGAATGTGCCGGCGGCAGGGAATCTCGATCCGGCACTGAAAGAACACGCGCGGATTATGCGGGATGCGTCGATCGTGGATATTACGACGAATGCGCCGGGGAGGTTCGGTGAGGTCGAATGGAGCGATCCGATGGCGAGTTCGGTGAGTGAGATGGTGACGGAATTAGTGTTCGCCTTGCAGGGAAATGATGAGACGCTGGATCAGGATGTGGCGACGGCACTATTGACAGGTATCGTGGCGGCGACGGCGAGGTTCTCGAATGAGCGGACGAGCTCGGAGACGTTGAGCATCGCGTCGAAGTTGATGTCGATGGGGGCGGATCAGCAGCTGATTTCGTCGAACGTGGGGGAGAATGAAGTGATCGAAAATGAGAATGAGTACGGCGCGCCGGTGAGCTATGGTAATAATATGTACGGAAATAGCATGGAAGACCGGACGCAGCTCGAGGTGCAACACGATGAGCCGGAAGAGCCGGAGAGCGCTGGAAATATGGCGCCTCAGCAGGCAGCGGATGTGGTAAGGCCAGGCATGGGCATGCCGGGGATGATGAATGTACCGGGAGTTGCGGGTGCATCGGGTGCGCCGGAGGTGAATACAGCGCCAGTGCCAAATGCAGCAAATGGAGTGCCGGATGTGGGCGTGGTCGGTAATCCGGCGGCGCAAGCAGCACCAGAAATGGCAAATACGAATGAGGCGGTGGCGCCGGTAGACGGTACGAATGCCGTGGCGCCGGAGAATGTGGTCGTGCAGCCGGTGATTCCGGGAGCAGTGAATGCAGGCGCGGCGAATGGAGCGGCGGAAGCGGGAGCGGTGAATGCGGAGAATCCGGGGGAATTGAAATTGCCAGTAGCGCCAGTTGAGTCAGCGGCACCGAAACGGTTGCCGGATGATCCGGGGACGATGAGTTTGCCGGGGGCGGCTCCGCAAGTGGGAGTGGCCTTGCAACCACCAGCACCGAAACCGCAGACGACGAAGAATTATGCAGAAATGATGGAACAAGCTCTAGCAGAAGGAAATGAGGCGCCGGAGCAAGTGAAGGGGGCGGGGAGAATCCCAGTGCCGGACGCGGTGATGCCGCCAGTGAATGCGCCGGAAATGAGCGTGCCGGGTAATGGACCGGTCGCGGGAGCGCCGATCGCAAGTAGTGCGGTGCCAACAGCACCGGCTGCGGAAACGCCGGTAGCGGAGCCAGTGGTGAAGCCGGCAGATACGATTTTGCCACCACCGCCAGCGCCAAGTGCGGAGGGGATGATGCCGCCAGTGTTGCCACCTGTACAGCAATAGCCATACTTACAAATAATGCTTTCATTGAACACGTGTCGTGACAGCCCGCCGTTGCGGGTGTCACGCACTTAGTCTCGGTCGTGACCTCCGAATAGTTCAATAAAAGCATTATTTGTCGTATGACTGATCTGTGTTCAAATCGGCAACATTGGCCGAAAGATTCCTCAAACAAGGTTAATAAACTATTTAGAGTAATACTTGTAGCATGGCTGGTTCACGTTTAAGGAGGCAACGCTGGTCGAGGGAAATATTTGATAGGGGGTGGGTTTTGTGGTATGATATGGACAATGAAAGATGGACTAGTGAAAAATGACGGTTTAAGAGAGGGGGAGATCCTGCTGGTGGATAAGCCGGCGGGGATTAGTTCGTTTGGCGTGGTGGCGAAAGTGCGGCGGAAGCTATCGGAGCAGGCGGGGTATATCGAGGTGAAGGGAAAAGACGGCGTAGTGCGGCGGAAGCGGAAGAAGGTGAAGGTGGGGCATACGGGGACGTTGGATCCGTTCGCGACGGGGCTGTTGATTTTGCTAGTGGGGAAGGGGACGAAGCGAGCGAATGAGTTTTTGAAGCTGGATAAGGAGTATGTGGCAACCGTGAAGCTGAGGTACATTTCTACTACTGGGGATATAGAAGGAGAAATTGTGCCATTTGTTAGCTGCGAGAGTCGCCATTTCCGAGATTTGGTGAGCCTCTCCTCATCTAAAGAATCGGAGCCGGCTCAGCCGGGAAACAATCTCGAGAAATTGGCGAGCTCTTCGACGCGCCAACGAACAGACATCGACATTCCCTCGAGAGCAGACGTGGAGGAAGTCGTCGGGAAGTTTACCGGGGAGATTGAGCAGCGGGTGCCGAGTTATTCGGCGGTGAAGATTAATGGCGAACGCGCGTACAAGCTGGCGCGGGCGGGGAAGTCCGTGGAGATGCCGGTGCGGAAAGTGCGAATCGACAAAATAGAAATCTTGCGTTATGAATGGCCGGAGCTGGAGATCCGGTGTAAAGTGTCGAGTGGGACGTACATCCGGGCGCTGGGGGAGGATATTGGTAAGGCGTTGGGTGTGGGAGGGTATTTGACGAGTTTGCGACGGACGCAAGTGGGGAAGTATCGGGTGGAGAATGCAATCAAAATTGACGAGACCTAGGGTGAGATAAGCTTGGGCTTGACTATATATATATATATATATATATACTAGGATTAAACCAGTTATGCTGGTTTAATATGTATAACTTATATTACAACATATTAATTCACATACTGCCAGCATAGCCAGAGTTCAAGCATTATCACTAAGGTGGAGGTTGTTTTCCCTAACCTGCCACTATAAGAAAGGACAAAAAGCCTATGGCAGGTAAAGTGAATAAAAACCCTAAAGCAAATGCTATAAGGACAAGCCGTAGTAACCGCAGTCGTGGACTCTATCGTAATGATCGAGAAAAGAAGATGGTATGCGCGATTATTGCTCTAGCAGTAGGTCTAGTTGCATCAATCGGTGTAGCCGTAGCGGCCTTCTCAACGGATCTGTATGTACGCGGTACTGCGACGGTACGTTCAACCGTCTGGGATGTGCATTTTGCTAATCTAAAGCCAGTAACGGTGGTGGGTAGCGCGAAAGAAATCACTGCACCAACTATTCAAACCAGCGTAGATAATAATCCGCTCGCGGCGATTAAGAACTATGATGTGGAGCTAAAGGATCCAGGAGATTCGGTAGAATATACCTTTGATGTAGCTAATGCTGGTGATATGGATGCCGTACTTAATGCCATTACGATTAATACTGGCTCAAGCCTTTCTTGTGCTTCGGCAGCCGGACAACCAGCCGCTGATAAGGTCTGCGCTAAACTTAACTATACGTTAAAGTACGCCGATGGCACTACGGTAGCCGTAGGTGATACACTGGCAAAAGCCACCGGTGGTACAGCAACTACTCGTACCATGAAGCTTAAGCTCGAGTTCGATTCTAGTGCGACTAGTGCAGACTTACCAAGTAAGGATGTAACAATCTCGGGGTTGGCAGTCATTCTATCCTACGGACAAGATAACTAAGCATAATTAAAACTTGAAGCCATCACATTATGCTAAAGCTCTCAACCCGTAAGGTTATCGGTATCGCCGGAGTGGTAGTCGCGGCTACGCTGGCGACTTTGTGGGTGCCGAATGGAGTAGTGAGATCGTACCTGCAGGTGGCGGGGTTGGCTTTGGGACTAGCGACAAGCGTACTAGTAATGGGCTGGGCGAAACCACGCTCGCTGAATAGCAAAATTGTCGCGCTGATGGTGATCCTGGCGGCGGTAGTGTTCCAGGTGGGAATATTCTTGCTCTTAGGATTGAAGCTCGGGTTCGCCTATAATATATACGGTTGGAACTGGAGTAGTTTCGGACAAGTGTTCTTGCCAACGGCGCTGTTAATAATAGGTGAAGAAGTCCTGCGTGGGCAGTTGGTCGAGAAGGGAAAGGGGAGTCTCGCAGCGGTAATCGTGACAGGTGTAACGATTTGGCTGGTGATGATACTGGTGGCGATGCCACTATATGACTTTTCCGAGGGGAAGGCGATCTTCACGATAATTACGACGGTGGTGGGGCCGGGGTTGATTACGAATGTCTTGCTGACGTACATTGCTTACGCGTATGATTACCGGATGAACATAGGGTATCGGCTAGTGATGGAGCTGCCGGCGTATCTACTACCGGTGGTACCGGATGCAGGGGCGTTCCTGCCAGTGCTACTGCAGATCGGGCTGGCCTTGGTCTTGATGGTGTCACTAGTAGGAATGAACCAGCGACAAGTACAGCCGAGTAAGCTAGCGGCGCGAGGGAGGCAACCAAAACGGCCGGAAACGGACCAGAATAAGCAGGTGAAATTAGCGTTGAAGCGAGCGGGCTTAGGAGCGGTGGCGGTGGTGGCGGTGCTGTACATCGGGCTGATGAGCGGGATATTTAAGTATTATTTCCTAGCGGTCGGGAGTGGTAGTATGGAACCGAGCTTGTACCGAGGCGATATGATCTTAGTAGAGAAGACGAAGGATTACGCGGGCCTGGACGAGGGAGATGTACTAGTGTATCACCATGAGGATGCGGTGATGATTCACCGGATCGTGGAGGTACACAAGGACGGGGCGCGGTATGTTTATCAGACGAAGGGGGATAATAACGCGAGCGAAGATGTGTGGCAAGTAACGGAAAGCGATGTGATCGGACGAGCAAGAGGGAGGATTGCGATATTCGGGTATCCGACATTATGGCTTAATGAATTATTTAATGGAGAGGTTAATGAGTAGGCTACTACTTAATCTCTATAAAAATAAGGAGAAGGATTCATGGAAGAAATAAAATACATTAAACCGGACGAGGAATATCACCTGAAGCGGCGGGCGCCGATTCCGCCGGTGAGGAATGTGCCGCTGTGGGTGCTGGTGCCGCTGCTACTATTGATGGTGCTGGGCGGTTGGCTAGTGTTTAATGGGATTGGTAAGGAAACGACCGGCTTAGTAGAATACGCGGTGAAGGGTGACATCGATTATCAAGTTTACCTGAAAGAAAATGAATATTATACAGAAAAGTATCTCGGACCGGGATTACAATACATTGCCAGTATCATTAGTACGATTCGGGCGGACTTTGACTACGCGTGGGAGGCGGATGAGGCGATCGACGCGAACTATCAGTATGAGATTATTGCGACGGCGAAGGCGACTGACCGAAGCGATACGACAAGAGTGTTGTACGAGAAGACGGACGTGCTGAAGACGAGCGAAATCAAACCGCTAGAAAATGGCACGATTACGATCAATGATAATGTGAACGTGGATTACAACCAGTACAACGAATATATGCGGGGTTTTAGGAGTGATTTTGGGATTGCGGCGAACTGCTTCATGGACTTGAAACTCGTTGTGAAAGTGGACGGGGCGGTGAAGACGGAAGATGTGCTAGCGATGAATATTCCGCTGAGCGATCAGACAATCAATATCGGGATTAGTGCGGAAGAATTGAACCGCGAGGAAAAGGTGGGTGAGGCGCAGGTAAGGTTCTATACGAAGGATTTGTCGATATTGATTATCGGCGGGGTGATGGCGGTGAGTAGCTTGATTATTAGTATCATCGTGATTTATTTGTACGCGACGAGGTTTGGTGATAACTGGTATGCGGAAGGGCTACATAATATTTTCAAAAAGTATGATACGCGGATTGTGAGTGTAGGGGATACGACTTTTTATGAGCCGGAGGATACGGTAAGAGTGGAGAGCTTTACAGAACTACTAGACGCGAGTGAGAATGAAGGCGCGCCGATCCAATTCTTTGATGTAGACCCGGATTATAAAGCGTACTTTGTGGTGAAGGGGATGAATACGACTTATCGTTATACTTTTAGTCGGGCGTATCAGGACCAGTTGCGCAAGAGCGGGGAAGCAAAGGAGTTCTAATGAAGAAACAGCAGGCGAAAGGCGCAAACTCTAACGAGGCTCGGGGACGCGTTCGCCGGGAAATAGCCTCTTATAAAGCATGCGCCCGTCGCAATGCTGCTCCAATCTTAGTGTTGTGCGTGGTGCTAGGAGCGATTAGTATCTTATTGTGTGGTTATGGACATGCGGCGGTGAGTACGGATTTACTGATTTCTGGAGACGCAAAAGTGGTTGGTGGCGGAACGCAATTTGCGTCAATCTATATGCAGGATTTGACGCCGAAGGAATGTCGTAAGGTCGCAGATGATGTGACGACGCAGATGATTGATAAGCGCGACGGGAAGAAATACTATGTGCAGAAAATGCGCGATGGTGGTTGCTGGATGGCGCAAGATTTACAGTTTGATATTCTTCCGGATGCGAACGGTAAAATTGAATTGACGAGTGAACTGACGGATATTAACCCGACGGAAGATAACTGGACTCTGTATGAAGAAGAGGTGAAAAATGGGCAGACGATTTTGAAATGGAATGAGAATTCACTGAGGCCACCGGTACAGACCAATATGCGGGCTTTTGGGGCGGCAGGCGGAGGTTTTACTAGTACCGGTAGTAGCGTGCAGACGACGCGGTCTTGGCATCTGCGTGATCAAGTGAGGGCGAATCCAAGACTTAGTTCTAACAGCAGTGGTGGTAGAGTTGTAATTAATCTGTACGATTGGGACGAAAATGACAATGAAGTTTGGTTATATCAACCGGGAACAAGCTTTGCTAATAATGTGAGCTACGATGATGAGACAATGACTTATGATCCGCATTACGTTATCGGGAATTATTATCAGCATATGGCCGCAACAGCGGGCAGCCGTGATACGAATACGGAGGCGGTTTCTAGTATTTGCCCGAAAGGTTGGGGTTTACCAAAATATACTGGGGACAATAGTGATCCGCTAGTATCGTATCCAGCGGAGACAATTAAATTATATGCTAGTGATGGTGGAACTACAACAGGATGGCCGTTTTATTTTGCGCAAGGAGCATATTATCTTAATTCTAATCGGGACAGTAGCTTTCTTGGCAATGGGTATTACTGGACAAGCTATGCGGCGTCTGGAGGTAGGACTCGATTAATTAATCCAGCATCGAACGCCAAGAGTGTGACATATGGTTTATATGATGGATATTGGGGAATGACGGTACGTTGTGGGTTAAGAATGCCGGTGGAATAATGTAGTGGAATAATAGAAAGGAAGACTGTGAGAGGCGAGAAGAAAAGCGTAAAGAATAATATATATATATATATATATATATTAATAGGCATTGGTTTGATGGTGGCATGCGGGTACGGGCATGCGGCGCTGAATACGGATTTGTTGATTAGCGGGGAGGGAATGGTACGTCACCAAGTTAATTTTTCTAGTGCTTACATGCAGGATGTGACGAGTGCGGAATGTGCTAAAGTGGATATTGGCCAAACGAAGCAATTGGTAGATAAACGAGACGGAAAGAGTTATTGGGTAGCGAAAATGAAGGATGGCAATTGCTGGATGACGCAGAATCTGGCGTTAACTTTTGGCAGCGGAACTGGAAAAGTCAGCAAGCTTGAGCCAAAACTTAGCGATGTGAAAGCCGATTGGACGCCTACGCCTACTACGATGGCGGTGCCGCCGGCTCAGGGAGGAGATAATAACGGTTTAGACTCCTGGGATTTAGGCAAAATTGTTCTCACGAACCCGACTAAAAGTGAACGTTGTCCGCGTCCGTCGGTTGTGCCGGACAGATATGATGATAGTTATTATAATTCCGCGTATTATGGTCAGCAAATTACGCAGACTTGTCCGCAGTATTTCAAAGACGCTACAAATCTGCAACCTACTTTTGCCGCTACGCCGGTGAGTGCGGTGAGTCCTGATGGCAGCCAATACGATGCTCATTACCTGATAGGTAATTTCTATCAGTGGAACGCGGCCACTGCTGGCACGGGCGAGAAGGTTGTGGATGCGGGTAAAGACGCTACGAGTAGTATCTGTCCTAAAGGCTGGAGGCTGCCGACGAATGCCCAGCAAGGCGCTTTAGTGGCGGCCTATGAGGGGCAAGACACGAACGTTTTTAATTATCAGCCACTTTATCTCGTACTTAATGGCTACATTATTATTACTACGGGGGCATTGCGTAATGCTGGCTACACTAGCTTGTACTGGTCTTCAACTGCTCAAAGTTCTACCAGGGCTTACCATATTGGAACCACTGCCGCGGCGGCTACTCTTGCGAACAGCTATAATGCTCGCCAATATGGTAATTCGGTGAGGTGTGTGGCGAGGTGAGGGGAGAGGGCAAGCTTAAGGACGGGCAATTTCGGTCTTGCTTTTGCGATCTCTTGATGCTAGAATGGAGTTATAGGTTTTTGAATTACTTTCGCCGTTTTCGGGCGAAAGTAATTTTTATCTGAAGCAAATTGATCCAGATAGTAAAGTGTTTCAAATAAAGGCGTATTACCATAAACCCTTCTCCTTTCTCCCTTGTTCAAATTGCTTAGGTAAGACCTACTACTTGCCCGTGAGGTAAGCGTAGCGTATTTTACATAAAACTACCAAGCATACGCGTTTATTTTGATGGTCTTGTATGTTAGAGGGAAGCACATTTTGCAAAAAGTACCAAGCATAGACGTGATGCTTTTTACCCTAAGTACCTACTAAATAAGAAGAAAGACAGAAGGAGGAGTAGAGAGATAAGTATAT
>CAZUBN010000017.1:0-14612 GCA_964618675.1 uncultured Candidatus Saccharibacteria bacterium
CATATACATTACATCACTGAGCGTCATCGTCACCTCCCCCGGGTTGGCGGCCACGGAGACTAGAACGTTTGCCTTGTAGTGATCTGCGCTCTGATTCGTATTAAACTTCGCAGCAAATGCCAACGTGAAAGGTTTGCTAGATGCAGTCGTACCCGAATACGCCGAAGCCGTCGTACTGGTTGGCACGCCCTTATAAGTCAACCCTGTCGCAGCCTGACCATGACCTGCATCAGTAATCGCATATCCCCAGCGTCCCGCTGGAATTGAGTTGTAGGCAGTACTGCTTGCCAAAGGCGCTACCGTTTCCTTACCGTTCTGACCAACCAAGTTGCCGTTATTGCTAGTTTCTTGTACGTAAATATTATAAGCCGTTGTATTCTGTGCAGTCACTGTCAAATTCGTCTGTGCCGACACGGTTGCACTCGTACTTGCCGCCGTACCGCTTAGGGTTGTCGAACCTACTGACAACTCCACCGTCGGCGTCGCAAGGGTCATAATCCCCTCATCACCTGAGGTTGCCGCATCATTCTGTACTGTTTGTGGCTCGCTCAAAACCGGGGCTTCCTCGCTACTCACCTCGCCTTCTGCGCTCGCATTTCTGTTTTGTATTGGGCAAAGCATTACCACAGCCAGTAGGGCAAGCAACCCGACACACCCTACAGGTCCGGCAAAACTATTGCATGCTAATTTTTTTAGCTTCATAGTATTCCTCTATTACTTATATATAACCATTATCGTTGAACATAACCGCGATGTCAACCCCGAATTTTTTACAAGCTTGTGCGCTATCAGATAGCCCCTGCGTACAAAACTCTCACCCTTTTTGCTCAAAAACTCTCCTCACCCCCATAAAACCTCTTAAACGGCCTCTCCTGCAGCCGTTTTTACCTATTGTGCTTGCAACTTTCTCTCTAGATATGCTACGCTGATAGGATGAAACACGGCACACTCACTCTTAACGGCGTCAAACCAGAACCTCATGAACTGGACACTATCCTATCCTTCACCAATCTAGACAAAGATATCGAACTTATTGTTCCTTCCAATACACCAAAAACTCAACGGCCAGACTTTTATATGGACGGCCTTGCCTGGGAAATTAAGTCTCCCCGCAAAAAATAATCATCGTACTATTGAAAGAATATTTTACACAGCGCTGCAGCAATCTCAAAACGTTATTTTTGATCTCCGCCGGCTACATAATGGCAGTCAAACCACCCTCAATATCCTAGAGAAATGTTTTAAGAACACCCGCAAAGCGCGCAATATGTATATCATCACTAAAACTAATCAACTCAGACAATACAAGAAATAACCCTTGCATTTCAACGGTATACATGATATCATTAAACTATTGAGGGCGACCTACTGTTGTAAACAGTAGGCCAAGCCCTCTTTTTTTGATCCCGCGCCACCCTTTACAGCGTTCGCTTCTTCCGCTCCCGCGTGAAGAACTCCAATTTATCCCCCACCTCGACGCCAATTTTCTTCTCGGTCTTCAACGCCAAACCGCCAACTTCGCTCTCGATCAACTCCTTCGCCTCGATGCGCTCTTTCTGCACACTTTCCACCTCAGCTTCGCCGATAATCTCTTTCTTGCGTTTCACCCGCACGAGCGCCCCCGGCACAACTTTGCCACTGGTCACTTTACCACCCGCGATCACCTCATTCTTCGTCACCCGGAACACCCCCATCACTTGCATCTCACCCAGCTCCGTCTCAACAATCTCCTCACCCAGCAAATCTTCCATGCTGCTCTTCGCGTCGTCCAGCAACTCATAAATCACTTTATAACAACGAATCGTCACGCCATCACGCGCTGCCAACTTGCTAATATTCGTCGGCACGCTCACATTAAAACCGTAAATCACCGTATGGTCATCCCCGGCCGCCATATAAACATCGTTCTCCGTCACGTCGCCCACCCCAGTCGCCACGATATTCAGCGTCACTTCGCCCTTCGTGTCAATCATCTTCAACGAGTCCACCACGCTCGTCACGCTCCCCAGCACGTCGCCTTTCACAATCACATTAAACACTTGTGCATTATCCGCCGAGCTCATCATCCTGAGCAGATCCGTGCTCGTCACATTCGCACTCGCCGCTTCGTTCGCCGCCTCTTGCGCGTTCAGAAGCGCCATCTTTCGTGCGGTTTTCTCATCTTTTTGCTCAAAGAACCTATCCCCGAAATTCGGCAATTCCTTAAAACCGGTAATTGTCACCGGTGTACTCGGCGTCGCCTTACCCTTCGGCTTCCCGCGAAAATCCAACATCGTCCGCACTTTACCGTAAGTATTCCCCGCCGTCACGAACTCGCCAACCTTCAGCTCACCACCAGTCACCAGCAAATTCACCACCGACCCCTTACCGACTTCCATATGCGACTCAATCACTAGACCTTCCGCCGGCACATCCACGTCCGCCTTTAGATCTTCCACATCCGCCACCAGCAGAATGCTCTCGACTAACTTCTTAATTCCCTCACCGGTCTTCGCCGACACCGGAATCATCATAATGTCACCGCCCCATTCCTCTGGCTGCAAACCATGCGTCGACAAATCCGCCATCGTCCGCGGCACATCCGCGCCTTCACGATCAATCTTGTTAATCGCTACAATAATCTTCGCGTTCGCCCCCTGCGCAAACTTAATCGCTTCCATCGTCTGCGGCTTCACGCCATCATCAGCCGCCACCACAATCACCACGATATCCGTCAACATCGCCCCGTGCTGCCGAATCGCCGCAAAAGCTTCATGCCCCGGCGTATCCAAAAACGTAATCATCCGGCCCTCATACTCCAGCTGATACGCCGAAATATGCTGCGTAATCCCGCCTGCCTCAGTCTCGACGGTCTTCTTGTGTAACAAATTATCCAGCAAGCTCGTCTTGCCGTGATCGACGTGCCCCATCACCGCCACCACCGGTGGACGCGGCACTGCCTTCTCACTCAGCTCCCTGCGCATGCCGTCGCTGATTTTTGTTGTGGTATTCTTCCGCTCTAAGCGCACACCCTTAATCCCGAGCTCGTCAATCATAATCTCGGCCGTCTCGAAATCCAGCCGCTGATTAATCGTCGCAACAATCCCGTTCTTAAACAACTCGCCAATCAACGCCGTCACGCTCAAGCCCAACGCCTGCGCTAGCTCATCCACCGTGATTGAGCCAGCGATCCGAATTACTTTTTCCGTGCTTTGTTCCGCGTTTTCCGCACTCATGCCGGCTCCTTTCTGTTTTTTAGAATCTTTTTAATAACTCTCTCTATTTTACCACATTTTCCCCATTTTTGACAAGCCAACCTCAGACAAAAAATAACCCCTCGCGGGGTCTACGTAAATTTCTCTGGCTCCCGGGGCCGGGCTCGAACCGGCAACCTCGAAGTTAACAGCTTCTTGCTCCACCATTGAGCTACCCGGGATTGTACTCTTCATTATACGCCGCCCTCCCCAAAATGTCAACTACTATCCCCGCTGCGACCGCGCCTCCCGCCAACCCACTCTGTTACCATTGCAAAATCCCCCAATCTGTGCTATAATAAAAAGATAAGTTATATTGCGAGTTTTTATGAACTGGGAAGAGTTTTTTAGCCCTGACAAGATCTACATCACAGTGGCCGTTATTGCGACTCTACTGCTCTTTTTGGTCTCTGTTCTCGCCGGCATTACCACCCGCCGTCGCTACCGCGAGGCCATGGATCGCTGTCGCTACCGCCCCCGCAAACATCTTATGGTCGGCGCTGAGAAACAATGTTTCCAAATGCTTAATAACCTCTTCGGTGAAAAATTCTACGTCATCCCCGGCGTCAACCTCTCTTCCCTCCTTAGCCACAAAGTCGGTCTCCAAGACCGCCACGAAGCTTACCGCTTCATCGAGAATAAAACCGTCGATTTCGTCCTCTGCAACAAGCGTTCTCTCCGCCCCATCTGCGCCGTCAAGCTCGAAGACAGCGTCGATCCCCACGACAAAAATCCTGGTAGCAGCCCCGAAGATATGAAAAAATTCTTCCGCAGCGCCCACATTCCGTTCATTTATCTCACCAACACGAAAAATCTCACTTCCGAACGTGTCATTGAGGAGTTCTCCCGCGTGATTTACGAAACCAGCAAAATCAAACCCGCCCCCCGCGGACGAAAGAAGAAAACTCCCGACACCAAATAGTTCTAACGCACGAACCCTTCCTTCTGAGCGGATTAGTGCTAGGCGAGAATGAGCAACGGAACGAATGCCCCAACATAAGAACCCTTTCTTCTCACTTAGATAGTACTAGGAAAGTTTGAAGCACGGAATGAGACGTACTTTGATGTACGGCGAATGAGTACTGGAGAACTTGACGACGTAGTGTCAAGCGAGAAGAAAGGCCGTCCCAGAACAGTAACATCAAAAAGACCCCACTAAGGGGTCTTTTTGATGTTACTTCGCGATAGTTAAACTGATCTTCCGCCCATCCTTATCCACATCTAGAATCTTAAACTTCTTCCGTTCATTCAATGTGAATACCTTCTCTGGGTCGACATCATTCCCGCTGCCGAGCTCGGAGACATGCACCAAAGCTTCGACCGCCGGAGAAATCTGCACAAACGCACCAAACGGTGTAATACGCGTAATCGTACCCTCGACTTCGTCGCCACGCTTCAAACCCTCGACCTCTGATAGCCATGGATCTTCGCTCAACTGCTTAATCGAAAGTGACAAACGTTCTTTGTCAATCGCGATAATCTTCGCTTCGACTGTTTCGCCAACCTTGACGTAATCCGACGGATTGTTCACCCGTTCCCAAGAAATCTCGGAAATGTGAATTAAACCTTCGACGCCGTCGACGTTCACGAACGCGCCAAAATCTACCACGCCAGTCACCACGCCCTTTACGACGTCACCTACGTGCAATTCCGCAAAGCGCTCTGCTAGACCATCCTTGATCGCTTCCTTCTCGGAGAAGATCAACTTGTTGTCTTTGCGATTAGCATCCAAAATCCGCACCTTCATCGACTTACCGACCAAGGAGTTCAATCTCTGCAAAATCTCATCTTTATCAGCTGAACCTACCCGTGGATAGTGCTCCGCCGACAATTGTGACACCGGCAAGAACCCGCGGATGCCCTCGTATTCTGCCAAGAGGCCACCACGATTCGCATCAAACGGTGTAATCTCAATTACTTCTGCGCCATCAATCCGAGCTTGGATTTCATCCCAACCCTTCTCCTTCGCAGCCTTGCGCAACGACAGCAACACACTGCCATCACCCATCTCCGCCTCAATCACTGAAGCTGTAATCTCGTCGCCGACGTTCAAATTCCGTGCGAACGACACTTCGCGACGTGGGACTACCCCAACCCCGCGCGCACCTAGATCAATCAAGATCTCGTGCTTCCGAATTGACATTACCTTACCAGTAACTGTCTCGCCAACGATTGCCCGCTTTGCGCTTTCCTCGCCACCAGCTAGCAACTCGTCCATTGTTAATTTGGCTTTTGCCATAATAATTATATTATCCTTTCTTCGGATTCGTTCAGCAATCACGAATCAACACAACATATTACAATCCATTCGTCACTCTTGAACGAACCCGAAATCTCCCCTCATTATACCAAATCTTCCCCTCCCTGTCTAGCACCAGTCGCCTACCGCCAGCGATTCTTCACCATCGCGACGCCTACCCCCGCTATCGTCACCGCCGCCGTTCCACCTGCGGCCCATACCCAAGGGTTCTCGTACCAAGCTTTCTCGCCATCGCCCGACTTATCGCCTTGCGTCTTATCCTGATCTTTCTGATTAGCTTCATTCCGCTTATCGTCTATCTGCACTTCATCCGGCTGTTTATCCCCCTCCGATCCCAGATCACCATTCGTGTCATCTTGTTGAGCATCGCCGGTCGCCTGCGAATCATCCGCGCCCCCTTGAGGATTACGATTCACACCACCAGCCAAACTACCATTATTTCCGTTCGGCCTGCCCGTACCATCTGGCTTCGTCACATCGCTACCACCTGGATTCTGTTCGCCATCCCCTGAATGGTCTGGCTCATCCGGTCGCTCGGTGTCATCCGGCTGTGTCGGCTTATCCGAAGTATCCGGAACATTTGGTGCCTTCTTGATCCAATCAACTTTCGCCACCGCCGCATCTAGATTTCCAGCCGCATCCCGATAAGTAAACGTAAATTCACCATTTTCCTTAAAATGATATTCTCGCGCACCCTCATTATTCATCACGATGAACTCTTCGCCGTACTCATAGCCCTCTTCATCGTACAGACCATTCACGATCAGCTCGAAGTCCCCCATCTCCATGTCGTCATCTTCGCCGCCTCTACCCCCTTCTGACATCGGCACCGGCACCAACGTTGCCACCACCTCACCGGTCGTCTCGTTCGTCGGATCATAAACTACATTCATCTTCGGCACTGCCTTGTCAATCCAGTCCACTTCTGCCGTATACGAACCCTGATTACCCGCCGCATCCTCGTAACGGAAAGTAAACCGGCCGTTGCGCATAAACAAGTACGTAAACGGATCTAAGCTATTCTCATCCTTACTCACCGTCTCGTCTTGGTTGTCCGGATTCTCTGTCTCACCCGGATCCGGCGCCTCCGTCTCCGTGTTATCATCCTCATCGGTCTCCTGCTGTTGACCATTATTCAGGATTCGCACTTGCGCGCTCTCCGGGAAAGTCAACTTCACGCTCACGCTCCGGTTCGTCTTGCCCTGCGCCTTGCTACAATCTTGCGTCTGATTACTTCCGTCCAGATTATCATCCACACAGATATACGTCACCGTCGGATTCGGAATCACCTTCGTAATCCAATCCACTTTCGCAATCGCCGTACCGATATTGTCCCGGTTCGCATCGTTCACCTTGCGGAACCTAAAGGTATGCGTCCCATTCTCGTGAAAAATATGTGTAAAGCCGTTTTCGACCTTGTTGCCGTTCTCGTCTACGGCTTCAATTTCCTCTTCCGTCGTATTAATCAACCGCGCAATTACGTCGCCATTCGTCGGCTCTTGTGTGCTGTACGCTACACCCGCCGTCGGCACTGGATTCTTCGTCTTATCCTCATAGAAATTCAACATCCTCGCCGCGATGAAATTACCGTAATTCGAAGTCTGCGTCGCCTTAATCGCCACGTACCGCGCCGGCACCGCCTCGTGCGTCACTCGCTCTTCCGTCACCGTCTCGCCCGCTTCATCGACCACCTCATTCCCCTCCTCGTCCAGCTTCGCCACCGTCTCCGTCCTGCGAAACTCGAACGTACGCGGATTCAAATTATTCACCGTTGCATTGTCCGCATCCGGCCAAGGCCCGTCGCACAACACTTCTCCCGCGTTGCTACAATCATTCGAAATCTTCCCAACTAGTTCAAAGCTGTTCCTAATCGCCTCGATATTAGTCATATCTGGCGCTTCCTCGGTCGTCACATAAATCTCGCCCTGCAAAATCCGCCCGTTACCACCGCCCGCCGGTACAAAACCTAACGCCGCCAGCTCCACCATGTGATCGAACTTAATCACAATCCACTGATCATGATCACTCCCGTTCCAAGCTGAATGCCACCTAGTATGGAAATTCCCATCGATTGCATACATCGCATTGCCATACTGACCACCGCCCGTCGCCTGGCTCGACACTGCCGCCACCGACAGATGTGAAACCGGAATATACCTTCGCGTCTCCGGATCCGTATCGGTCGTAAACTTATATTCCGCTGACTCCCCGCTCGGTAGATAGACTCCCGTCGCACCCATCCGCACCTGAATCGTGATTTCCCCCACCCTCAATGGTGACTCCACCGCATAAGATGTCCATTTTCCATACGTCTTGTTCTCCCCCTCCGTCGTCACCGTCCGCCATTCCATCTTCTCGGTCACGCCGACCACCCGGTTTTCCTTATCATTAGCGTACAAGTTCGCTGGCAAGGCCCCCGTCTTAATATCAATCGTATAAATATTCCCTTCACGTGGCACACCTTGAATATGGACTTTAATATCGTTTTCCGCCGTAATCTGCACCAACTGCGCCTCAGTCAGCTGTACTCGCTTTTCCGTCACCCACTGAGAATTGTTATCCGCCCCCATCCAAGTCGTCCCGCCATCTAGGCTAAACTCAAACGCCGCATTGCTAGCCTCATACTTTGAACCTAATTTCAACACGCCAGCGTCCTGTCCGTCAAACGAGAATGTCGCAATCTCATTGTTTAGGCGCCCCAATATCGCATTCGCCAACGACCGCGACACCGCTCCTTGTCGGAAAATCCCCTCAATGTTCGTATTATTAGCATTTGCCGCCATCCATTCCAATTTTTCACGCAAGATGATCTCGATCGCCATACTATAACCAGTCGTCGTCATATCAGCCTCATTGTTTACCGGAATCTGAGCTAATACCGCCTGCACTAGATCATGATATGGTACGGCAAAACTGCTCAACCGCGCGTCCCCCATCTTTAACACTAAATCATACCACTCTTTAGCCGTCTTATTCCCTTGCTTAATGAAATTCACCACCAACCCATACCACGCGTCAAAATTGAAATCTTGCACTGCTAAAGCTTGCTGATAGATCTCCGCCTGCTTCAGTAAATCATCGCTATATACTTCCGCCAATTTCACCAAAATCTGCGATTTTTCATAATGTTCGAAATCATTAATCGCCGCCTGCGCCATCGTCAGATAGCTACCCTGGGAACCAAAACGATTGCGCAAATAAGCATATTCTCCAGTCGCCGCACCCCAGTTATTCATCTGTCGCACTGGATGATAAGTGTTCGTATTAGTATAACCCGTATAAGTCGAAGCCGCCCAGCCACTCACGTCGTTCGTTAACGCCCAGGCCGGCACGCCCGTCCCCATCTCGTAATTCGCAAACGCCAAGTGCCCCGGCTGTCCCAAAGTCGTGCTCGGCACACCATACGACGCCGTCATATTCTGCCCGAAGTTCGAAATCTGCCAACACACCCCACCATAATAATTAATCATCCAGAGATGCGGCGCCTTCGCCTCAAAACCAATGAAATAGTTACCAGAAATCGACTTATCTCGACCATCCGTATAATTACTACCCCGCAACTTATAAACTTCCTCCCATGTCTTACCCGACCGTGGGTCAACATAAGTTGGATTATAATTCTGATCATACCAATAATGATTACCGATACTAATATATGGCACTGGTGGATAAGTATATAACCCTTTTCCAATGGTTGGCAACCAATCGCGCAACCATTCAATCTCGTCATCGCCTAACTCCGTGAACATTACGTACCGCATCTCTTCTACCTCAAGCTGCTCGAAAACTTGATTCGCTAACTTCCCTGCTAAATACATCCGCTTGTACACCGCATACCGGTCCAACGGCCGCGAAATATCTGGACTAGCTGGATTATTCGCCATCTCACCCAAATCACGAATCCAGAACCGCACCTGCTTTGAATGTGTCAAAGCCAGCGTAATCATCATCTTCTGATAGAGCTCACCTCTCGTACCACTCGTCGTCGTCAGCGGCGTCGTATCTGCCAAATCATCCTTATAAGCCGCATAGAGCTGCGTCAAAACCGCCAGCGCCTGCCCATGCCCACCGGTCGGCTCGCCACCCGTCGTGTACATCTTGAGCGCACCCAGATCATTATAGAGCCAGTTCATCATCGCGCGTTCGTCCTCTCCCTGTTCCACGAACCGCGTCAGCGTCCACCGCGACACCTTCTGCACTAAATTCCGCCGCAAGAGCTGCATCTCATAGTCTGCATCCTGCTCAATCAGCTCCGCCCCAGCGTCCGCCCGCTTCAGCTCACTATCCATCGCTTCAACCGTCGGAATTAGCTCTAACCCCTTGTCCTCAACGTAATCGGCCTTGATTAATTTCAAATCCCCGTACACCGCATGGTCGCTCGAATTCGAGCCATTTGCATTCGCAAAGAAGCGCACGTAATTCACCCCTCGAATCGGGATTTTGATCAACACCGCATCATCTTCCGGCCGGGCAATCCGGTTACAATCCGTCGCTCCCTCCTCTGTCGTCAAAGCCGACCCCCACTGCGCCGCCACCGTCGGATCAATCGTCTCCGCCGTGCTCGTATAAACACAGAACTTCACCGATCCCACCCCTGTCGTCGCCGTCGTGTTCACACCCACATACGCCGTCAAATAGTCATAATCCTGATATTCCCGCAGATCAAAGTACAAATTCGACGTCGCGTGCGCCCAATACCCCTTATTGAAGCTCCGCGCCTCGCCCCCGTAACGCAACGAAATCTTCGACCCGTTATTAATCTGGTCCTTCCTAATGCGATCGTAAGCCGTCGCCGAAGCCGGCATATAATCTATATCTGACAGGAAGAGAAACTTCCCATCTTGATTTGCCGATCCAAAATCCACTACCTGTTCCGCCGAAATCTGCCGCTGCACCGCCCCAGTCGGCCGCACCAACGTGCTCACCATTAAGAGCATCGCCGTCAAACCCGCCAATGCTGTACCTAAAAAATATTTCAATTTTTTCTGTTTTAACATAAACACCTTGACCTATTTGTTGTCTTTTTTATCATATCACAGCCCGCTCCACAAAAGCAAGTGCATTTTACGTCCTGGCCATTTACTTTTTCATTATTTATGCGATAATGCTTATGTAACCTAACCAAAACCGGCGCGTTTTTGAGCAAGCGTTGCGCCGGATAGGTTTGTTTTTGGGCTAAACATTTTTTCCAAAATTCTCACAAAATACGCAATGATACCGACCATCCGCCGCCTGATAGCGCGTCTCCCCACAAACCGGACATTTCGACCGCCGGTGCAGCCAATCTCTATACGAATCCATCGCCGTCTCCACATATTCCTCGTCATAATCCATCTGCCACGCCTCCCCATACCGCTCCCGATAACCCTCCCAGAGCTCGCGCGCCTTCTCCCAAGCCTCCCGCTCCATCCGCACCCGATCAACGTCCGTCCGAAAGTCCACATGCCCGAGCAAAGCATGTCCCAACTCGTGTAAAAGCTGCATCACATACCAATTTTGCTCAAATTGTGACGTATTTTTATCCGCCGAGACGCCCTCAGTATCATCTTTTTGTTCAAAATCGCCGGTTTTTTCATAAAAAATCGTCCGCGGCGCCCGGTACATAAATTTTTTACCCGGCCGCACCCTCAGCTGCGGATAATCCGTCCGCACCGCCCTCAAGACCTCCTCAAACCGCACCTTGCCAATCCTTCCACTTGCATCATAATTTGTACACCTCAGCTAAAATAATTATACTCGCCCCGCCCAAATAACGCGAGCATAAGCATTTCCCGAACAACTTACCGAACAACTTACCGAACACTCTCCCGAACACATCAGAAAGGACCGTACTTTTCGTACGATCCTTCCCCTATTGATCTCTAAATTAAGCAGCGTTTTTCTTCGCTGGGCCACGCCGCGAAATGCGACCACCCTTCGCACCGGCAATCCGTGCCAATGCTGGGTTAGCGGCAAAACCGCCAGTATGACCATTTTGACCACCTTTGCGACCGATCTGAGAGTAAAACTCCTTACCATATTTCGCACGGTTGGTTTGGGCAGCTTTCAAGCCACCAGCCTTCGTTCCAGACATTTTATGTCTCCTTCTGCCCACCAATTTATCCAATTATTAAACCCACCCTCAAGGTGTTATTACGATTTTATCATAGTGCTTCCGTTTTGTCAATAGTTTTTATGTCAAAATATGTTATAATTTATACCATTTGTGCTTATCGGTTTTCCACGCACTGTGGAAAAGCCCTTATCCCTTTATTCACCCCGTGATATGTCATTTTGCAACCAATTTTTCCCTTCCCTGTAAAATACCCTTGCTTTTATTTGCATCATGATATATAATAGAGGTAGTTTAAGCATACTACTGCGAGGATGCTGAAACAAACAATCAAACCTTCCCTAGTACCAAACTAGGGATTTTTGGTTGTTGGCACGTTCTAAAACGCCGTCAGAGCCATTCTAAGGCCCTTTTTAGCCATTTTTAGGCCAAAGATATATACATAAACGTCTTACGCACAAAACCCGCCAAATCGCCTCTCAGCGCCTCACAAGCCCAATCGCCACATCGGCAAATCTAGGCTTTTCTGCACTTCAAGCTTGCAATTTTCCGGATAATGCGCTAAAATGAAGCAGTAGGGTAAATTTTACCTAAATACGTTAAAAATGGGGTAATAGCTCAGCTGATTAGAGCGCCGCCTTTGCAAGGCGGAGGTCCAGGGTTTGAATCCCTGTTACTCCACCAAATTTTGGGGATATAGTTCAGCTCTGTCCGAGGCGAACGCCGAGATAATAAAAGACCGAGCGCTTGCGCCTATCCAGCTGAAAATCTGCATTTCAGCTCTTTGCCAATAGCAGAAGCATTTACACATTATTCACTCATTTTGGGGATATAGCTCAGCTGGTTAGAGCGCGTCACTGATAATGACGAGGTCTGTGGTTCAAGTCCACATATCCCCACCAGCAAAAATCCCGTCTTCACGACGGTTTTTTCATGCCCAATGAACACCTCTATCCTACAAACACCGCTATCAATGCTCTAATAAACACGCTATGAACACTCTATAATTATCACAAAGCCCCCAGTTCAACCCTGGGGACTTCTTCTATATCCCTAAAACGACCCATAAGCCACGCCGTTCACCATCTGTACACCCCTGTAAGCCGCCAGCTCCGACACCGTCAAGAAACTATATCCGCGCGCCCGCAAGTTATCAATAATACACGGCACCGCCTCCACCGTCGTCGCATGAATATCATGCACGAGGATGATCGCCCCGTCCCTCGCTGCGCTCGTCACCCGCGTACAGACAATATTTGCGTTCCGATCCGCCCAATCCCGCGGGTCAATCGACCACAAAATCATCGGTTGCTCCAACGCCCTCCCTACCGTCGCATTATAGGATCCGTACGGCGGCCGCGTAAACGGCGGCACGTGCCCCAAAATCTCCCTAAAAATCCGATCCATTTCCGCCGCTTCCGCCTGCACCTGCGTCGCACTCAACTTCGTCAACTGATGGTGATACGGCGTATGGCTCGCCACCTCATGACCCTCCGCCTCCTCTCGCCGCACTAAATCCGGCGAACGCACCGCCAAATTCCCCAACACGAAGAACGTCGCGTGTACTCCTCTACCCTGTAAAATATCCAGCAACCGTGGCGTCGTCGCCGTCGACGGGCCATCATCAAAGGTCAGAGCAATCACCTTATTCCCCTCTACCTCCGACGGTACCTCTACCGGCTGCGCCGGCCTCCGTACGGGTGAATTCGGCTGCTCGATTAGTTGCGTCGGCGCTTCCTCTGGCTGTTCTACCTCTGGCTTTGGCTCCGGTTTTGGCTCTGCCTCCTCCAGCTTCTGTCCACCACTCTCCTCCGCTTTCTCCCCTGGCTGCTCCACTTCCTTATCGCCGTCACCTCGATCGCTACCCTCTACGCCTTCCCCCTGGCTCACCTGAGTATTCTTGTTATCCAGCAACGCCTTGCCCGCACTGATTCCTACCACCGCCAAACTCACAATACATAATATCATTACTGTAAGCTGCAGCCATTTTTGCACCCTTTCTCCCCTACCTCTCTCATCTCCCCAATTTCTCTCGGCTCCGCCGTTCTTCTGCTCTCCGCCACTTCTCTCGTCCTCCGTACTTCTATCATCTCCCCCGTTCCGCTCGTCTTCCACATTTCTCTGGTCTGCGCCATCGCTTTCGGCTTCCCCGTTCCGCTCAATTTCGCCGTCTTGCCACTCGTCCATCCCTATTCCTCCTCTACCTCACAACCTTCTTCCGTCTCAGTCAGACCACCAAGCAGACACTGCCGCGCCCATTCGTACATCGCAATTCCCGACGCTACACCCACATTGACCGACCGCGTCGACCCAAAACTTTCAATCTCCCGCACATCGTCCGCTGCCGCCAGCGCTTCCGCCGTCAACCCGTCCGATTCCCCGCCGAACAACAATGTTGTGCCCTGAACAAATATTTTATCAGATAGTGGTTTTACCCGTTCCGTATGATTCTCGATCGCCACAATCTCTCTGTTACGCTGCCGCTGATCCTGTATAAAATTATGTAAATCGTCCCAATATACTACTTCCAAATACTTGTCCGTGCACATCGCGCCACGACGATTATATTTCTTCTTGCCAATAATGTGCACCTTCGCCACATTAAAATTATTCGCATTCCGCACAATCGTGCCAGCATTAAAATCATGCGTCACGTTTTCAATCGCTACTTCCAAGTCGCTCCGCTGCCGATCCAGAGCCTCAAAAACTTGCTCGTTCGTCAAACCTTTATATTCATCTTGTAGATTTCTTGTGTCTGTTTGTTTTTCTAAAGGTTCCATATGCAGTATATTATAGCACTTTTTATTCTAAAAATTACATTAAAAATCCGCTCAACTTATCAATACCCTACCCACCAAAAAACCGCCCTTAGGCGGTCCTTGGATTAACAACTTAGTTGTGCAATTCATCGAAAGTTAAAAGCTTAAAGTCGCATCTCTTGCGAGCACTTGTGATATAAGCTTAATTATCACAATTACGACCGACCTAGCTGTACGCAACATTACTATTACGCACGCATCAAACTCCCTAGAAAGGAGGTAATCCATCGACACGTTCTCGTACCGAT
>CAZUBN010000018.1:0-13018 GCA_964618675.1 uncultured Candidatus Saccharibacteria bacterium
AAGGAGGATAAATAATGGGTCAGAAAGTCAACCCGGTCTCTTATCGTCTCCAGATCAGCAAAGATTGGTCTTCTAAGTGGTTCACCCGCAAGGCAGACTTCCGTAACTGGCTGGTAGAAGATACTAAGATTCGCGATTTGATTGAAAAACGTTTCAGCAATCGCCCTACGATCGCTCGCATCAACATCGAGCGTAGCGCCAATTTGACCACCATTACCATCTTGACTGCCAAAGCCGGTGCCGTGATCGGCAAGCAAGGCGCAGGCATCAACGAGCTCAAGAAAGAACTCGAAAAGATCGTCAGTGGTCCAATTCGCATCAATGTTGAAGAAGTCAAAAAACCTGAGCTTTCTGCTAAGCTCGTCGCAGAGAACATCGGCTTCCAGCTCGGTCGCCGCATGAACTTCCGCCGGGCGGTCAAGATGGCGTGCCAATCGACCATGAACGCCGGTGCCAAAGGTATCCGCGTCGAGGTCAGCGGCCGTCTCAACGGTGCAGAAATGTCTCGCCGGGAAAAGTTTATTGAGGGATCAGTGCCTCTACACACGCTCCGTGCCGATGTGGACTTCCACATTTGCCACGCACCAACCGTGGCTGGTATCGTCGGTGTAAAGGTCTGGATCTATAAGGGGGAGAAATAATATGGCAATGTTAGTACCACGCAGAGAAGCTCACCGCAAAGTCCGCAAGGGCAAGAATCGCGGTACCGCCTCTCGTTGTAATTATGTCGCTTTCGGTGATTGGGGTCTCATGTCACTCGACAATGAACGCGTCACCAGCCGCCAGATCGAGGCTGCTCGTCAGGCGATCACCCGCTATGTCAAGCGCGGTGGTAAAATCTGGATTCGCATCTTCCCACACACACCTGTCACCAAGAAACCACTTGACGTGAAAATGGGTAGCGGTAAAGGTGAACCGCAATTCTACGTTGCTAAAGTCAAAGCTGGCACGGTGATGTTCGAAATCAGCGACGTTACCGAAGAGCAGGCCAAAGAAGCTTTCCGCTTGGCTGGCCACAAGCTACCAGTTCGTACAAAAATTATTAAGAAAGAGGAGTTTTAAGATGGCGGGAGAATTACAAGGTATTGTTACTTCCGACAAGCGCGATAAGACCATTACCGTCTCAATCGCCAGTCGCGAAACTCATCCGCTTTATCGCAAGCAATACACGAAGACTCGTAAGTACACCGCTCACGACGAAAACAACGAAGCCGGCGTCGGTGACAAAGTTGAGATCGTCGCTTGCCGTCCTTTCTCGAAGACCTGCAGCTACAAGCTTGTCAAAGTTCTCGAAAAATCACACGAAGCGGTTGAGCTGAAAGACGAAGTTCTCGGCAAGACTGAGGACGTCGAAGGGGAGGAAAAGTAAAATGATTCAACAGGAAACTAGATTAAAAGTTGCTGACAACAGCGGCGCCAAAGAGCTTGGTGTAATCCGGGTCCTCGGTGGTACGCGCGCTCGCTATGCTCGCGTTGGCGACATCGTGACTTGCAGCGTCAAGGACGCCAGCCCAACCGGCGGCATCAAGAAGAAAGCCGTTGTCAAGGCCGTCATCGTCCGCACCAAGCAGCAGATCCGCCGTCCCGATGGTAGCACCATCCGCTTCGACGACAACGCTGCCGTGCTGGTCAACGACGACAAGACTCCGAAGGGCACCCGCGTTTTCGGCCCCGTACCCCGCGAACTACGCGAACTGGGTTTCAACAAAATTATCAGCTTAGCTCCGGAGGTACTCTAGTATGGCAAAGTGTCTCAAAGTAGGCGATCGCGTCAAAGTCATCGCCGGAAATCACAAAGGTACCGTTGCGTCTATTGTCAAAGTCGATAAAAAAGCTGGCAAAGCTATGCTTAAAGACATCGAAGTCCGTGAGCGTCACGTCCGCGCCACTCAGTACAATCCTAAGGGTGGCAAGAAGAGTGTTCATGCTGGTATTGACTTCTCTAATCTACGAAAGGAGAATAAATAATGGCTAAAACTACTCAAGCCCCACGGCTCAAGACTCTCTACAACGAGAAAATCGCTAAGCAGCTCAAGGACGAGCTCAAGCTCAAGAACATCCATCAGGTGCCAAAGCTCGAAAAAGTCGTTATTTCTAGCGGCGTCGGCAAGAAGCGTGAAGATAAGAAATTCACCGAAACCGTCGAGCTCACCATTCGCAAGATCGCTGGCCAGGAACCAACCGCCCGTCTCGCGAAGAAATCCATTGCGACCTTCAAAATTCGTAAAGGTATGGGCGCACCAGTTGGCTATCTGACTACCTTGCGCAACGACAAAATGTACGAGTTCGTCGATCGTCTCATCAACATCGCTTTGCCACACGTCCGTGACTTCCACGGTGTTTCGAAAAAGGCGTTCGATAAGCAGGGCAACTACAGCCTCGGCCTCAAAGAGCAGACCGTCTTCCCAGAGATTACCTTCGAAGACGCTTCGGTTCTGCACGGTCTCGAAATTACCTTTATCATCAAAAATGGATCTAAAGAAGGGAGCACCAAATTGTTAGAAGCATTTGGTATGCCGTTTGAGAAGGAGGGCAAATAATATGGCGAAGAAATCTGCTATCCTCCGCGACGAAAAACGGCGCAAGATGAATGCAAAATATCAAGCTAAGCGCGCTGAGCTCAAAGCTGCCGGCGATCTCGAAGGCTTGCAAAAGTTGCCACGCAACGCTAGCCCCACTCGCCTCAAGAACCGCGATATGCTCGACGGACGCCCTCGTGGTTACATGCGTTACTTCGGTCTTAGCCGCATTAACTTTCGTGAAAAAGCTTCTAAGGGTGAAATCCCAGGTGTCACCAAGAGTAGCTGGTAAGGGAAAGGAGAGAAAATATGTCATTACAATCAACTGATCAAATCGCCGACCTTATCACTCGTATTCGTAACGCTATCATGGTTGGCAAGACCGAGATTCGCGTCCCGACCAGCAAGCTCAAGTTTGCGGTCGCCGAGGGTCTCAAAGACGCCGGCTACATCGAAGGCTGCGAAGTCGAGGACGGTGAGCCACGCGGCATCCTCCACGTTACCATTAACGCCGAGGGCATGCCCGCCCGCATCACCGAGATCACCAAGGTCTCGAAACCGGGCCGTCGCGTTTACGCTAGCGTCGAAGAAATCCCCGTCGTCAAAAGCGGCCGCGGTGCCGTCTTGATCTCGACTTCTAAGGGTATCATGACTGGTCGCGAAGCCAAGAAGCAACATCTTGGCGGCGAGATCCTCGTCAAAGTTTACTAGAACGAAGCGAAGCGGGGAATCTCCGAGCGGATTTCCCGTCAGACGCCGAAGCCTCATAAGGCAGCGCGCAGAAAGTACTCTCTGTTCAGGGGGGTACTTTTTGCAAGGCGCAAACTCGCTCACGGCATCGCTTTGTATTCGCCACAACCCCTATTACTCCACTAATTAAAACGCTCACGTGACCGTTTTCGTATCAATCATGATATAATAAATATATAGCATAAGGCATTTCAAAATGGACGATCCCACCAAACTTACTATCCGCTCCGTCAGCAAACAGCTCGGCGTCAACTCGCAGCGCTTGCGCCGCTAAGCGTGAGCAGCTCGCCATGTTGCGCACTCATAAACGCCAAGTCTGGCAAGCTCTAGAAGACCTCCAGGCTACGATCGACTTTTGCGAACGCCAAGAGGAGCTCCTCACCGAGGGCGAAGAGGGCACAGGTCACTAAATCTATCTGCACCCTGCCGGGCTCGGCGCTACGTCAATCCGGTCAATCCGGATATTAGCACCGGTATTATTTCTCATTAGGAACTCAATATTGCCGACCCCCGCACTCGGAATCATCACATCAAAAGCCACCATGGTACTGCTTATATTAATATTATTCACCGTAGCAGGAGTATTCCCACCGTTATAATGACTACTAACGGGCGTCTGCCCCGAAAAACCCGAGCCATAATAAAATACCTGATAACACCCGCCTGAAATCGGCCTATATGGTCCAAACTGTAGCCAACCCGCCGGCACAATTACCGAATTCCCCGACTTCGGACAAGTTCCGCTGCCGCCATCATAACAAGGCAATCCGTTGCCGTAAAACCTCCCGTAAATCGTATAGTTCGTGCTCACATCCGCCGAAACCATCCCTGAATTACTGGTCGCCTTACAGGTCACCTTGGCTGCACCAATCACTCCTAGCTGAATGATTTTAGCCACCGTCGTCGAGCCAAACGTACAGCTCGTACTCCCACCCGAAGGGCCATAAGTTGCTCCCGTGACAAATTCCTTCTCATCGTTAAACCAATAATTTCCGCCCGCTACCATAGTCACTGTCGGCTTCGTATTGTCAAACAGCGCCGTCACCGTATTGCTCCAGGCCGACTTGATCCCGTACTGCGAGACCGTTCGATACTGCA
Source organism: uncultured Candidatus Saccharibacteria bacterium (assembly GCA_964618675.1). GTDB lineage: Bacteria > Patescibacteriota > Saccharimonadia > Saccharimonadales > Saccharimonadaceae > Nanosyncoccus. The sequence goes on from CAZUBN010000018.1 coordinate 4,368, forward strand.
CTTTATTCGTCCCGGTCTTCGAGACAGAGAGCTTATTAGTCGTCGTTCCGGAGGTCGGGTTCGCCGTATCATTATCCGTCACGATCTTGTATTCGTAGTTTTTCACCCCGGTTGTCGCCGTTCCCGCGGTACCTAATGTGACACTCACGGCCGACTTCGACCACTTCGTCGTGCTGACTTTGATCGCCGGCGCCGTCACGTTATCCACGATAAAATTATATTGCAGTAGCAGTGCTAAATCCTGCGCCGCCCCGCTCGTATTCGTGATTTTGACCAGCACCGTCTTCGTCGTCCGCGCCGCGATGTAAGCATACGGGTCCTCGCCCGAGTCGATCTGATAGGTCGCCCCGCTCACCGGCAACTGTGGCGTCAGGGATTTAATCACTTGCAGATTATTCGTCTCGTTCACGATTGTCACGTTATAGGTCGCCGTGGCGCCCGCCGGCATCCGCAAGTAGAGGCCCGTCGCATCGTCCGCAATCTTCGGCACGTACCTCTCGACGCTCCCACCCGTAGTGCTTGCGAGCGTTGCCTGCTTTACCCAGACCGCGTTGCGCTGGCGCACCGTCGCTGTACCGCGCACATAGAGGTCCGACTCGAACGCCGCGTAACCGTAACCACAGAGCACGATGCTGATTAGCGCCAAACCGACACAGCTGCCCCACAGCCACTTCGGTGTCCGCGCTCGTCCTTCTCGCGCTACTACTTGTTCACGCCCACGCTTTGTCGAGTTCTGCCTACTCACTAGAATTCTTCCTTCTCCCCGTTAGCCGCCAAATGATTCTGGTACGCCCGCGACACCGTATAGCGATAAGTAATCCCGTTCACCCCGTCATTCACCACGAAATACGCCTTATTGCCCGGCTCCACCTCGGCGAAGACGATCGGACTGCTCAGTTTATAGCTTACATCCAGCATCTCCCGAATCCCGTTCACATAGGCCACGTCCTCATACTCGGCGATGCTATTCTGGCAGTCCACGATGTCGGCATCGTAATCTTTGAGGATCTTGTGCAAGGCTTTCTCATAGAGGTCATTATTATAACGTGTCGCGTAATAGTAGCACACAATCACGATCAGGATCAAGCTAATCGCCGCAATCGCGCTCCCCACCGCGAGCAGTGGCCAACTTTTTACGTACAGTTCAATCCGCCCTGTCCCGACCTTCTCCGACCGGTTCAGCGCCTTCGTATCCACCGTAATATCAGTCGTCTGATTCGAGAGGGGAATCTTCATCGTGAGCACATCGGTCGTCTCAATCGCGCCCTCCGTCTTCACGATCAGCTGCAAATCCAGCACACAGTCCGCCGCCAGCCCGAACTCCGCCCGGAAGTTCTGCATGTATTCATTATATTTCGGGTAATCAATATCGACGTTGTCACGAATTGTGATCGTATCGCTCGTCACCAGCTGCACCCCTGATTCTTTCAGGACTTCGGTATTCTCATACAGGACCTTCGTTGCATCGTTGCGCTCCGTTGCCTTCGCCGTCGCCACGATCTGATAGCTATACGTTCCGTTCCACAGCTCATCCGTCATCAGTTGATAGCTAAAGTCCGCATTCACCACGTTAATCAAATTCGCGATGTACTGCATGTCCCGCCCCAGGAACTTCTCCGCATAATAATTATTCTCTTTCAGATAGACCTTGTAATCGACGTCACCCTTCACGTCGTACTCGATCTCGCCAATCTTCTCCATGCCGACCGCGCTAATAATCCCGTAAATCCCCAAGGCCAACATCGCCACCAGCGGGATCAAGAGCCAGATTTTCACCTTTTTCGGCCGCCACACGTGCTTCTGCACGCGGTAGATTTTATCCTTCTTCTGATAATATACTTCTGACGACATTTTCCTCCTTATTTTTCTACTTACCCTTTAATTATTACTTTAACGGTTCACTCAGCCAAATTGTCGGGTAGCCCATCCCCACCAGCCGACCCCTCACTGTCCCGATGATATCCGCTTCCGCCACGATCCAGTTGTCCACGCTCGCATTCGCATCGCCCTTCGTAATGAAGCTGCGCTGCCCATCCTCCTCGCGGATTTCCTCAATCCGGTGCACCACTGTCGCGTCGTCGTGCCGATAGACTAGGATATCTCCCTCTTTGAGATTGTGATATTGCCGGCTTTTCTCGACCAGTACCAGATCGCCGCGGGCGATTTTCGGCATCATACTCCCACTGCCGATCGCTAAGAAATAATACTTAAACAGCCCCGACATCAGCCCCGCATACAGCACTGTCACTAGCAGCAACGCTCCGCCGCCCACTCCCCAAGCTAACTTTCGTCCATTTTGCTCCCGTGTATTCAGGATGCGCTTCGCCCGCTCCGGGCGGTTATACGCTAGCTCGGTCGCCACGTTGCGTCGACTCCGGTTCGCCAGCAGTATCCCCACTAGCATCAGCACTAGGAACGTCTGCAAGAGAATACTGAGATACGGACTCGCATCCGGATAAATCGGCAAAACATAGGTCGGCAGCTCCATCAGCAAGCGATAGGCAATATTAATCCGGTAATCATAATAATATGCGATGATACTGAGCAGAATATTCGTCAGCAGCCCCGGCAAGATTAACGTCACCACGCCATCAAACCAAGCTTTCACATCGCCGAAACTATAACTCGGCAGGACTACCACCACCCCTGTGAAAGTCAAGACTAGCGTCGTCACGATAATCACGGTGCGACTATTTTTACCCTTTTCTAGCATCTGTCCGCGCCAGATCTCCGCCAGCACTATCATCGCGATCATCGGCAAGAACAGCCGCAAAATACTCGCCCAGTTCAGTGCATAGACATTACTCACGAAACCCAGACTCCAGCCCAGCAAGACAAAGGTCACCGCTTGATAAACCGTCGCCGCTAGGATGATAATCGTCGCAAACAGTCGGTTATTCGCCTTGGGTACTCTCGCCCAGCCCAGCAACGCCACCCCCAGCAGAATTGTTCCGGCCAGCGCCGCCACCTGCAGATAGGACCGCACCACGTTTTGTGGCACCCAGAGCGACCCTAGCAGTACCGCCGTTAGGGTCAGCTCTAGGACCAAGATTTTTTTCGTCGAAAGCTTCACCATCGCCAGGCTTTTCTTTACTATCCCTACTCTGTGACCTGACCGTAGCTCACGATCACTGCCAAGCCGCTCACCGCCACGTCTTTATCTGGCAGATCCGTATGCGTTGCTGTCGGGTCGAATTCCAGCTTTAATTTCATCGTTTTCCGGTTGTTACCACTCGCCGAGCTCGGCAGAGCATCCCCGACTGCCACATTCGCACCATCTGCGTAGGTCAGCGTATAGCGCAGTTTCGCGCAGACCCGATTAGCCACCTCTTGCCCCGCCGCCGAAGTACAAGATAGCGTCTCTCCACTGTTAATCGTCACCGCCGTAATTTCCGCGTCTAGATCACCCGCATTCACCACGTCAAAGGTATATTCCACCGCATCACCCGGATCTTTCAGTTCCACTTCGTAATTCTTAATCGCCGCCAGTGGTACGTTGTTGATGCTCGTCTGGATCGTTGGCGCCGTGATTTCGTGTGCTTTCGTACCGGTCAGCGTTACTGGCTGTAGCTGTTCAAAGTGAATATCCCAGACTGTCGAACGCACCGTCGCCGTCCCTCGGATGTACAGATCAGTCGAAAAAGCCGCCACCGCAACCCCCACCGTCCCAATCAGCGCCACTGCCAACACTGCAATCACCGCGATCAACTTCCGATCCCGGCTCCATCCTCCTCGTCGTTTCACCGGTCGTGTCCCGCTGCGCTGCGCCGTTCGCGTAGCCATCGCCTTCGAATTCTTATTTGTATTTACTGCCATAAAGCATCACCCTTTCTCCTCAATGCGCAGAGAATTAAGTATTATTAATATAGAGTTTCGTTAATTTGTCAAGTTGAGTGCCTAGCAAACTAACATAACTATATTAAACCCAGTATATATATATATATATATATATATAGTCAAGCTTATTTTTAGTTTTTCCTTACCTTCTTGTATTTATCGCTATTCTATGCTAAAATAGTTGAGATATTATTTAAGAAAGGGAAATATGAGTCGTATCGGAAAACAACCCATCGAAATTCCGGCGGGAGTGACAATTACGGTCGGCGACAAAGATGTAACTGTCGCTGGACCGAAAGGTTCACTCAATGTTCCGCTTCAGGAAAACGTCACCGTTACCGTGGATGGTAATATCATTACCGTCACCCGTAAAGATGACGAACCAAAGTCTCGTGCTTGGCACGGACTCCAGCGCGCCTTGCTAAACAACGCCGTTCAGGGCGTTACCAAAGGTTTCGAGAAAAAACTCGAAGTTAATGGTGTCGGCTTCCGCCTCAGCGGTGGCGGCAACAAAATCGAGATGGCCCTTGGCTTCTCCCACCCCGTGAGCTACACCGCTCCAGCGGGTGTCGAGTTGAAGACCGACAAGATGATTATCACTGTCTCTGGCATTGATAAACAGCAAGTTGGCCAAGTCGCCGCCGAAATCCGCGCATTGAAGAAACCTGAACCATACAAGGGTAAAGGTATTAAATACGTTGACGAAGTCATCCTTCGCAAAGCAGGAAAGGCAGGGAAGAAATAATGAACACCGCATTTCGCGCTAAGCGCACTCGTGCAAAAATCCACGGTACCGCCGAACGTCCTCGCCTCAGCGTACATATTAGCAATCAGCACATCACCGCTCAAATCATTGACGATGACAAAGGTGCCACCATTGCTTATAGTACCACTGCTGGCAGCAAAATGGCTGGTACCAAAACCGAACTTGCCGCTCAAATTGGACAAGAAATTGCCAAAAAAGCTAAAAAAGCCAATGTCAAGACTGTCGTATTTGATCGCGGTGCAAAACTATATGCTGGTAGAATGTCTGCACTCGCAGATGCCGCCCGCAAGGAAGGATTGGAATTCTAATGGCAGATTCTGATAAAACCGCACAGGTTATCAACAAATCCGGCACATTAAAGATGAATGACAATGTTGCCGCCACCAAAACCCAAAAAGACATCAGTGGCAAGACCATGCCTCGTCGCAACAACCGTCGCGACCGCAATCGCAATCAAGACACCGCTCCGAAGGAGTTTGACACCGTTACGATTAATATCGACCGTGTCTCTCGTACCGTCAAAGGCGGCCGTCGTATGCGCTTCAAGGCCCTCGTTGTCATGGGTAATCACAAGAACAAGGTCGGTGTTGGCGTCGCCAAAGGCGGTGACGTTACTAGCGCCGTTCAAAAAGCCACCACCAAGGCCAAGAAATCCATGATCGAGTTCAACATGGATGGCGAAACCATCTGCCACGAAGTCGAAACTCGCTCGACTGGTGCCGACGTCTTGATGAAACCGGCCGCTCCTGGTACTGGTATTATCGCTGGTGGCGTCGTCCGTAGCATTATTGGTTTGACCGGTATTAAGAACCTCATTTCAAAGAGTCTTGGTAGCACCAACAAGGTCAACATCGCTTACGCCGTGATCGAAGGTCTCAAACAACAGACCCCACGCGATCAATGGGTCGGCAATCAAGGCAAAGCTCCTAAGGCCGACAAGAAAGCTACCAAAGCTACCGCTCCCGCCAAGAAAGCTACTTCGACCAAGAAATCTGCCGCCAAGAAGGAGGAGAAATAATGAAGTACAATAATCTAGAAGTCAACCGCAACACGCGTCCTACGCGTTTCGGTCGCGGTATCTCCGCTGGCAAGGGTAAGACCGCTGGTCGTGGTACCAAGGGTCAAAAAGCCCGTACTGGTCACCGCAAGATGCCAACCGGCTTCATGGGTGGTCAGCGCGCTATCATGCAAGCCATCCCGAAGCTCAAAGGTTTCAAGAGCTTACACGATAAAGCTACCGTCGTTTACACCGACCGTCTCAACGGTCTCAGTGGCAAAGTTGACAACTTCACCCTAGCTGATAAGAATCTCATCGAGAATCCTTACACTAAGGTCAAGGTCATCTCTCGCGGCGAACTTACTGCGAAGATTGAGCTTTCGACGCAATTCGCTAGCAAGACTGCTATCGCCGCCATCAAAAACGCCGGTGGTAGCTTCACCAAAGTCGCTGTTCCACAGCGCGTAGCGACCAAAGCTGAATAGAAGCTGTCGCCAGCTGTCAAAGATATTTCCGTCTTGGAAACCGCGCTTTTCAAGACGGAAACAAACTTATCTTTGGAGGTTGGACACCTTTCTTCGAGAAAGGGGTCCAATTTAATAAAATTAGCCCTTCCTTAGGGCTATTTTTTATGCTACAATAGACGGAGTAAGAGTAGGGAATATGAATTTCAAGACTATATTTAAATCACTGAAAAACAAGGATATGCTCAAACGTTTCATGATTGTTTTGGGCTTGCTAGTTGTCTACCGCTTTTTGGCCCACATTCCGGTCCCGCTAGGCGAACCGACCACTTTCCAGGAAGCCGTCCAGAATTTCATCCAGCAGTCTGACTTTGGTAATTTCATTAACCTTATTTCCGGTGGCGGCCTGACCTCCTTCTCAATTCTCTTAGTCGGTATTTCACCATATATTACCGCTTCAATCGTTGTCCAGCTCGTCACGAAGGCGATTCCGCGTCTCGAGGAACTCTCGCAGGACGGTGAAGCCGGTCGTCGCAAAATCAATCAGTGGACTCGCATCCTCGCCGTACCTCTCGCTATCGTCCAGTCTATCGCCTATATCTTCATGCTCTATCAGTCCGTGCTTTCTTCTAATACCGCCATCGCCTACACACCGACCGCAGCCGACTGGATGCTTTCCGTCACTGCCATGGTTGCCGGCTCGATGATTCTCATGTGGTTCGGCGAGCTCATTACTGAGCAGGGCATCGGTAACGGTATCTCCATCATTATCTTCGCCAGCATTATCTCGCAGCTTCCGACCACCCTCGCCAGCCTCGGCACCGCCCTCTTTGATACCAGCGCCGGCAGCCTCTCCCTCTTCGGCTGGTTCAATCTCCCGGTCAATCCGTTAATCTTCTGGATTGTCCTCGGTTTCGCTATCGCCTTACTTGTCGTGATCTACTTCCTCGTCAAGCTCAACGAAGCCCAGCGCGTCATTACTATCAACTACGCCAAGCGTGTCCATGGCAATAGCGCCTACGGTGGCATCCGTTCCATTCTTCCGCTCAAGCTCATTGCTGCTGGCGTGATTCCAGTCATCTTCGCGACCGCCTTCCTCTCACTACCAGCTTTACTCGGTCAGCTCCTCCAGACTATCAATCCCGACGGCACCTTCGGTAATACCCTTATCACTTTGTTCACCGCTCCATCCGCCAGCAATTTCAGCGTTTACTATCCGAATGGCATTACCGCACAATGGTTCTTCTATCCTGCCCTCTATTTCATCCTCGTCGTCCTCTTCACTTATTTCTACACTAGCATTATCTTCGACACGAAGGAAATCGCTGACAACCTCCAAAAGCAAGGTGGCTTCATCGAAGGCGTCCGCCCTGGTAACCAAACTGCTGAGTTCCTCGGCAAGACCATCAACCGTCTCAATCTCTTCGGTGCTCTCGCCCTCGGCGTGATCGCCATGCTACCATTCCTCACTGATTATATCTTTATCATTATTACTGGCAGCCCGATTGGCCTCTCCATCTCTGGTACTGGTCTCCTCATCGTCGTCACCGTTGCCCTTGAGAACCTCCGCCAGCTCAACTCGCGTGCCTTAATGGTAACCTACGATGAGTACAAATAATAAGTTGCAATCACAACGAAAGGGTGTGGCAAAAGTGGACACAAAAGAATCAACAACTATTACCAAAAAGACCAAGGACTCCAGCGACAAGAAGCCTCGTGACAAGAAAGTTCGCAATATGAAGCTTCCAACCATCCGCAAGATCCACGTCCATCCCGCCTACTGCGTACTCGGCGCGATCGCCGTACTCTTAGCCGTCTTCTTCGTACGGGTCGCCGTCTGGGAGCATAATTACCTCGCCGCCATGGAAGGCAGCGAACGTGATGTCGTTTCAAACGGTACGGATGGCACCGAACAAGAAGCCGACACCACTGAGCCTACCGAGACCGAAGTCCGCGAATACACCGTCGCTCCCGAGCGTCCTCGCTATCTCTCGATTCCATCACTTGGCATCATTAACTCCCGCGTCGTTGCCGTCGGTCTCATGGCTAATGGCGAGATCGGCACGCCTTACAACGTTTACGACGTCGGTTGGTACAACGGCTCTAGCTTACCCGGTAGCAACGGCACTGCCTTCATCGACGCCCACGGCGGTTCGATTGGCTACAGCGTCTTCAAGATCCTCCCCAATATCAAAATCGGCGATACCATCACTATCGAAATGGGCGATGGCCGCAAGTTCAACTACGTTGTTGCCGAGACTCAAGAAGTCGCCATCGGCAACGAAGCCAATAGCTACATGTCCCATTACGCCTTCTCTTCACCCGAGCCAGGCATCGGTTCGCTCACCTTAATCACCTGTACCGGCGACTGGTGGCAGACCAGCCGTACTTATTCTCATCGCTTCTTCGTCCGGGCCGTCCTCCAGTAGTTTTGCCATCATAAAATTAGCTAAAAACTATTTACATTAGGTATATTTCGTGATAAAATTAAGTATGTAATTTATGGCTAGTCAAAAAGAAGTGATAAAACTCACTGGCAAGGTTGTTGAGGCGTTGCCAAACACCCAATTCCGGGTGGAGCTTGAGA
>CAZUBN010000019.1:0-8176 GCA_964618675.1 uncultured Candidatus Saccharibacteria bacterium
GCACCGGGTTTTGGTCCCGACATTCGCAGGTTCGAATCCTGCCGGCCCAGCCAAGAAAAGATGATCTCGCGGAGGTCGTTTTTTGTTGGTAGAGTTATTTATGACCCGATTCTTGTGGTCTGACCGTTTAGGCTGGAGGATTGAAGTTTTTTGTTGTCTGAGAATTAGCAACCGGATTCGAGCTTATTGGCCTTGGCTTCAGCTTCGCGCAAGTTAGGCAATTCTTCGATGATGACTTTGATGCAGCCGGCAATCGGGATGGCGATGATAGCACCGACGAGGCCAAACATATACATGCCAATGATGATTGCGGTGAGGACGAGGGCGGTGGGAAGATTGAGAGCGTCGCCTTGGATCTTCGGGGCGATGAAGTTGCCTTCGATCTGCTGATAGACGATATAGAAGATGACGTAGATAATGGCAGCGATCGGCGAGCTGAAGAAGAGAATCATGGCGATGAGGATGCAGCCGATAATCGGGCCAAACATTGGAATGAGATAGAAGACGAAAGCGAGGAGCCCCATCGGCACAGCGAGACCACTAGAGAAGCCACAGGTGAGTGAAAGTAGCAAGATGGCGATAGCGACCATACAACCGTCAAGTAGGGCGACGGTAACTTGTTTAGAAACGTAAGTACTGATGACGCCAGCGGTGCGATCGGCGAGCTTTTGCCAGGCGCGGATGACGCTGTTTTTGTGCTTACCCTCGAGAGTGCGCCAGAATTGCTGGACTAGGCTAGGACCTTCGATGGCGAAGAGGAGGGTGAGGACGAGGACTAGGATGACGCTCGTGGCGATTTGCGCGACCGTGCCGACGCTGGTGACGACGAGGCTGCCGAAATTATTGACAAAGGCATTGGAAAAGCTGCGTACGGCGTTGATGATTTCCGATTGGAAGTTTTCGATGCCGAGGGTTTGTCCGAAGCTATTAATGCCGTCCCAACCGCCTAAAGTGTGCTCGAAAGTTTCGGGGAACTGGCGGACGAATTGCACGGTTTCGTCGATGACGACTGGTGCGACGACGGCGATAATGATGCCAAGCACGATGATGACGAGCCCATAAGCTAGCACGGAAGAAACGGAGGAATGATCTTTCTTAGTGATGCGGTTAATGCGAGCGGCGAGAGGCTGAATAGCGATGGCGAGAAAGGCGGCGATGCCGACGATAATTAGCCCAGCCATGGCCTTCCAAATGAAGAGACCGATTAGACCGAGCGCTAGAATTACTAGCCAGAAACGAATGAAAGTTTTGGTATCAACCTCGATAGTTTTCTTGTACATATATTAAGTATAACATATAACTTGGCGTTTAGGCGGATGAAAGGGGAAGATTGACAGGTATAGTTTAGCTATGGTAATAACGGCGGAGGAAGTCGGTTTTGTACTGGTCGAATTCGTTGTGGAGCATGGCGGAACGGATTTCTTCGGTGAGGCGGACGATGAAGCGGAGGTTGTGAATGGAGGCGAGGCGATAGAATTTGCGCTTTTTCTCTGGGTCGCCGGAACGCCACATGGCGCGGAGGGAACCGAGAGTCCAGCCGGCGCGACAAGTCGAGCAATCGCAGCCGGGGTCGAGGACGCTGCCGACGTTGGCGAATTTGCGGAGGTTGAGACTGCCGTCGCGGGTGTAGATTTTGCCGTGGCGAGCTTCGCGGGTCGGGGCAACGCAATCGAAGGTGTCGGCACCCATTTCTGCACCGATGAGGATGTCGTCAGGATGGGAGAGACCGAGGAGGTGGCGGGGCTTGTCAAAGGGCAATTCTTCGTTACACCAGCGTAAAATCTCACCTAAGTCTTCCTTGAGAAAGGCACCACCCAGCCCGAAACCGTCGAACTGGACGCCATCGACCGACATGGCGGCGAGATTGCGTGCAGTTCGACGGCGCAAATCTTCCCAGCGGCCGCCCTGGAGGACGCCGTAGAGATTTTGCCGGTAGCCGAGGTCGTCGCGATGTTTGAGATGTTCGGTGAGGCTACGCTTGGCCCAGCGTTCGGTGCGCTCCATCGCCTCGATATTATATTCGTAAGTGTCGGCGAGGGAAGTGAGCTCGTCGAAAGCCATGTGAATATCGGCGCCGATGCGACATTGGATTTGCATAGATTCTTCAGGACCGATGAAGTCGGGTTGTCCGTCGAAAGGATCGATGAAACTCACGCCAGTCTCTGCGACGTGGGCGAGGCGTTCTTTGTGGGCGGTGTTGGTGACGCCGCGTTCCTTTTCCATCGAGACGACTTTGCCGAGGCCGGAGCCGAGGGACATGACTTGGAAGCCGCCGGAGTCGGTAAGGGTGGGGCCGAGCCATGGTTCAGATGAGAGTCCATCAAGCCGCAAACCAAGTCCTTTTGTCGTGAATCCGGGAGCGCTCTCGTCATCTAAAGAATCCGACCCGCGCTCGCCGAGACACGATTCACTCGTAAAAGGATCTTGGTTTTGCGCATCGGCAGGACTCCACTTGGCTAAACCACCGGCGGCAATTTCTGCGGATTGGCGGCGGAGGTGATAGCCGTTGGAAAGCATTGCTTGGGCGCCGAGTTCGTGGAGGTCGGCAGCGGAGACGAAGCGCACGTAGCCGCTAGTGCCGACCGTCATGAAAGCGGGGGTTTTGATCTCGCCGTGAGCGGTTTTGATGACGCCGGCGCGGCCGAGGCCGTTAGGTAAAGTTTTTTCGATTTGGAATTCCATTACTATATATTATAGCATGAAATTGGTATATTTGCATAATAATTATGAGAAAAGTCAAGTTGAAGATGCGGAAAGAAAAACCGCCCTCGGTGGGAGGGCGGCAGGGAAGGAACTAAGCGGCGCGTTGGATTTGACGCCGGAGGTAAGCGCTGAGAAAAACGGTGATGGGCATGAGCGCGGTCTCGACGGCGAAAGCGGAGAGATAGGAGGTGAGAGCTTGCTGACAGAGGCTTTGGAAGCTGGATTGGCGGCCGGCGAAGGCGAGGAAGGTGAAAATGCCGGAGTCGAGGAGATGCGCGAAGAAACTGGAAATCCAAGCGCGGATGCAGATGCCGGGTTTGCCCTGCGTGTGGGGGCGGAGGTAGTCGTAGACGCGGTTGTTGATGCGCGAGCTGACGATGGTTGCGACGATGCTGGCGATGAAGATGCGGCTGGAGAGACCGAGGGCGTTGGTGATGTCGATTTGGTCGGCGGTGGGAGAGGCGGGGAGAAGGCTGGTGAGGCGCAGGAAGAGGAAACAGACGGCGTTGACGAGGCAGCTCCAGAGCACGACGCGGTTGGCGTAGCGGCGGTAGAAGAGCTCCACGAGCACGTCGGTGACGACGTAGGTGATGGGGAATAGCAGGAAGCCGCCGTCGAGGATGAAGGGGCCAACTTGCCAGATTTTTACGGCGCAGATGTTCGACATACACATGGCGCAGCCGAGGCAGAGACAGAGGAGAGTGAGATAGTTGGCGCCACGGCGGGTGCTGGGGGTGGGAAAGATGTCGACATAATCCGCATCTGCGGGAGGATTTTGGTGGGTATCTTCGTGGATGGGAGTGGGATGTGTACCTTTGGCGGTGAGAGTGGGGCGCGACAGATCAGACATGGGAATGCTCCTTTCAAAGATAGTAAAGTACAGGGCGTGAAAGACAACCCGAAACAGACCAACAAAGGCCCTTATTACTATTTTAGCATACTTTGTGATATTTGTCAATAGATAGGGAAGTTGAAGCGAAAATAAAAAGGGGTAAAAATGCAGTTGGGGAGCCTTGACTGGTAAAAATAATCCGAGTAAAATGGTAAGATATGCTAAAACTTTTACGATATTTGAAGCCATATTGGTGGCAGACGCTGATTTTGCTGTCGGCGATTGCGGTGCAGGTGTGGTCGGCGATGCAGCTGCCGGCGATTATGGCGCAGATTGTGAATGACGGGATCGTGGCAGGGGATCTGAACTTTATCTGGGTCGCTGGAATGCGGATGGTGGGGTTCGCGGTGGTGGCAGCGCTCGGTGGGGTGGTAGCGAATCTGTTGGCGGCGATCGTGGGGACGGGGTTTGCGAGGAACTTGCGGCAGGATGTGTTCGCGAAGGTTTTGAGTTTTTCGGTGAGCGATATTCAGAACTTTTCGACGGCTTCGCTGATTACGCGGACGACGAACGACGTAACGCAGGTGCAGCAGGCGGCGGTGATGTGTCTGACGATGCTGTTGAGGGCGCCGATGTTTGCGATTATTGCGATTATGCAGGCGATTGCGACGGCGCCGGACATGACTTGGATCATTGCGCTGGCGGTGGCGGTGGTATTCGTGCTGGTGGTGGTGATTTTGGCGATTGTGATGCCGAAGTTTAAGATTTTCCAGAAATTGCTGGACCGGATTACGATGCTGACGCGGGAGAATTTGACGGGCCTTAGGGTGATTCGGGCGTTTAATAATGAAGAGCTGGAGCACAAGAAGTTTGAAAAGACGAATACGGAATTGATGGATCTGTCGATTTGGGTGAATAAGGTGATGTCACTGCAAAATCCGTTGATTAATCTGGTGTTTAACGGGACGACGATTCTGTGTATTTGGATCGGGGTGTCGCTGATTACGAAGGACATCGCGTATTTGGGGAATATGATGGCGTTCATGCAGTATGCGGTGCAGGTGATTATGTCGTTCCTGTTCTTGACGATGCTGTTTGTGATTTTGCCGAGGGCAAATGTGTCGGCGAAGCGTATTAATGAGGTGCTGGACACGAAGTCGAAGATTCAGTGGAAGGAGCAGACGGTAGGGAAGAGTAGCTTGACGCCGTCGGTGGAGTTCGAGAAGGTGAGTTTCAGCTATCCGAAAGCGGAGGAAAAAGTGCTGTCGGATGTGTCGTTCGTGGCGAAGGCGGGGGAGACGACGGCCTTTATCGGCTCGACGGGGTCGGGGAAGTCGACGTTGATTAACTTGGTACCGCGATTCTACGAGGCGACGGAAGGGAAGGTGAAGATTAACGGGATTGACGTGCGGGATTATGCGCAGGGCGATCTGATGCGGCGAGTGGGGTATGTGCCGCAGCGGGGGATTTTGTTTGCGGGGACGGTGAAGAGCAATATTATGTTTGGGGCGCCGGAGATTTCGGAACAGCAGGTGCACGAGGCGGCGAGGATTGCGCAGGCGTCGGAGTTCATCGAGAAGCTGGACAAGAAGTACGATGCGCACATCGCGCAAGGTGGAAGTAACGTGTCGGGTGGACAGAAGCAGCGGCTGTCGATTGCGCGGGCGGTGGCGAAGGATCCGGATATTTACATCTTTGATGATTCGTTCTCGGCGCTGGATATGAAGACGGATGTGAAGTTGCGGGCGGCATTGAAGCCAGTGACGCGAGACGCGGTGACGCTGATTGTGGCGCAGCGGATTAGTACGATTAAGGATGCGGACCAGATCGTGGTATTGAACAATGGCCACGTGGTGGGGAAAGGAACGCATTATCAATTATTGAGCTGTTGCGACGTCTATCGGGAGATTGCGAAGTCACAGTTATCGGATCAGGAGTTTGAGTCTGAGATGGCAAAGGGAATTGAAATGGCAAAGGGAACTGAAATGGCGAAGGGAGGGAAGAATGTCTAAGAAATTAGGGCGAACGGTGCGGATTTTCTTGAAGGATTTGAAGCGGTGGCGAGTGCTGCTAATTACGTCGATTGTGCTTACGATTGTGTCGGTGATTCTGTCGCTGTTTGGGCCGATGGTGCTGGGGCAGATTACGACCGAGGCGGTGAATAGTTTTACGGCGACGGGGGCGATTGACTGGGGTGTAATCACGAGTTTGATTATTCAGCTGATTGCGCTGTATGCGGGTTCAGCGGTATTGGGCTATGTGCAAGGGGTGATTTTGTCGATTGCGACGGAGCGCTACGGGAAATATCTGCGCGATGAGATTATTAAGAAAATTGCTCGGTTGCCGGTGTCGTATTTTGATCAGCACCAGTTCGGCGATACGTTGTCGAGAATGAGTAATGATATTGATATGGTGACGGAGTCGCTGGCGCGGATTTTGTCGGAAGTTTTGTCGGATGTGACGACGATTATCGGGATTTTCGTCATGATGATGGTGATTTCAGTGCCGTTGGCGGTGGTGACGGTGTTGATTCTGCCGTTGTCGCTCTTGGCGATTAGTCGATTGGCGAAGAAAGCGCAGACATTGCATCGAGTGAACCGGACGACGCTAGGTGAACTGAACAATACGATCGAGGAAGATTACGCGGGGCAGTCGATTATCAAGGCGAATTCGCACGAGGAAATTTCGCTGGAGAAGTTCGCAAAGACGAATCAGAGACTGTATGAGACGGGGTGGAAGGCGCAGTTTTTCTCGGCGTTGGCGTATCCGATTATTCACGTTTTGACTAATTTGGGTTATGCGATAGTGTGTGTCCTGGGCGGTGATATGGTGATCAAGGGGAAAATGGCGATCGGGCAGATTCAGGCGTTTATCCAGTATGTGAGCCAGTTCAACCAGCCGATTCAGGGGGTGTCGCAGCTTGTGTCGAATATTCAGGCAACGATGGCGGCGGCGGAAAGGGTGTTTAACTTCCTCGAGGAGCCGGAAGAGACGCCAGATCCGGAGCCGGCGAAGACGATTGCGAAGGTGCAGGGAGCGGTGGAGTTTAACCATGTGGACTTTGCCTATGATGTGGAGAAGCCGATTATTCGGGACTTTACAGTAAAAATTGGGCCGGGTATGCAAGTGGCGATCGTGGGGCCGACGGGGGCGGGGAAGACGACAATTATTAATTTGCTGATGCGATTCTACGATCCGACGGGTGGCTATATTACGATTGATGGTGTGCCGACGCGGGAGATGAAGCGAGCGGATGTGCGCAGATTGTTTGGGATGGTGTTGCAGGATACGTGGCTGTTCTCGGGTACGATTGAGGAGAATTTGCGCTACGGACGGACAGGGGCGACGCACGAGGATGTAGTGCGGGCAACGAAGATGGCGAGTATTCACCATTTCATTGAGAGTTTGCCGAATGGGTATAAGACGGAGATCGCGGAGGATTCGGATAATATTTCGGCGGGGGAGAAGCAGCTGCTGACGATCGCGCGGGCGATGGTGGCGAATCCGCCGATGATGATCTTGGATGAGGCGACTTCGAACGTGGATACGCGTACGGAGCAGCTGATTCAAGATGCGTTCGCGAAGCTGACGAAGGGAAGGACGTCGTTTGTGATCGCGCACCGGTTGTCGACAATTCGGAATTCGGATTTGATTCTGGTGATGCGAGATGGGCAGATCATTGAGCAAGGGAAGCATGAGGAGCTGCTGCAGCAAGGTGGGTTCTATGCGGAGTTGTATAATTCGCAGTTTGCGGAATCGTAGGAAAACACTTCCTATAAGACCCGGCGTTCTTAGGAATCTAAAAATTTCCTGCTTTCACAATCCGAGTGCAGAATTAGTCCGTAAAACATACTTTTCCCGCAAAGCGCGTTCTCGACGCCTGCCGTTGCAGGGTCGAGCCGCTACTCCTCGTCGTAACTCCGGACCTTTGCGGAAATAAGCATGTTCTTACGGACTTTGCTGATACCGTGAAGAGTTTGAGAAGTGTCTTTATTTGTTAGAAATTCTTTAGATTCTGAGAAGATGCTGAAAAACCATAAAAATAAGTGTTTTACTGTCATGAATAGGCTTTTTACGGCATTTTAAGACTGTTTTGAGCAGTTTTGCTAAAAAGAGCCTATACGGCGGTTGGAGCTAAAAAGCCGTGAAAGAGGCTGTGAGGGGCGAAAATGCTAAAAGTTTTAGGCTTGCACTAATTGCGAAAATTAGGTACAATAGAGTTGACTAAACCAATTAACTAAACGTGAGTGCTTTTTATAGGCAGACAAATTCGTCGTCTGAAAACGGCATCGCAAGTTTAGTTCGGCGAGTTTGTAACTCACGGGTTAATTTAGGTTTAGTCACCCTTGCGGTGTCGTTTTTGTATGTAAGGGAACAAAATCTAAGATAAAGACTTATATCAAGAACAGTTTGTTTTTGATACCTTAAAAATTATTCTTACTACTTTTAGTACATTCCTCTATTACTTATATATAGAAAAGTAGGAGAAATATAAAAAGGTAAACGTAATAAGTTTTTATATAATGCTTATTTAGATATTTTGTTCTATAACTAACATATCTCAGCGTTATCTATGCAGGGGACCAAAATAACAACAAGGAGGCCCAGATGCGCAAAAGAATATCAAAGTATAAACATCTT
>CAZUBN010000020.1:0-7898 GCA_964618675.1 uncultured Candidatus Saccharibacteria bacterium
CACGGGCCTTTTAAGCCCGGTGTCGAGAGTTCGAGCCTCTCCCAGCTCACCATAACAAACAAAGACCATCAGGTCTTTTTTTGTTATGCTATAGTAGTAAGAACT
Source organism: uncultured Candidatus Saccharibacteria bacterium (assembly GCA_964618675.1). Taxonomy (GTDB): domain Bacteria; phylum Patescibacteriota; class Saccharimonadia; order Saccharimonadales; family Saccharimonadaceae; genus Nanosyncoccus. The sequence continues at coordinate 106 of CAZUBN010000020.1, forward strand.
CGTAGAGTTCCGACTTCGCAGGGGGAGCGAAAAGAAGTATTATTTCTCCCGATACCCCTCCAATCATGCTATAATAGATAGAGATTATGACAAAAGAAACTGCGAACAATAAGAATAAGACTACTCAAATCGTTGCTGACTACAACGGCTATGATTATAAGAAAATTTTTTGGGAAGATGCTGACCGTAAATACGAGGACATGGCCGATCGACTCGCCATTCGCAAACTTTTACCACAAAAAATGGACAAATTCGTCGATATTGCCGGTGGCTATGGTCGCCTTGCCGATGAATACCTCCCCCGTGCGAAAAGCGCCACGCTTTTTGACTACTCCAAGACCGAACTCCAGCAAGCCAAAGATCTCTATGGCGATAAACTACACACTCAGGCGGGCGATATCTACGACCTTCCCTTCGCCGACGCGAGCTTCGACGCGCTCATGATGGTGCGCGCCACCCACCATTTCCAGGACATGCAAAAAGTTTCCGATCAGCTCTACCGCATCCTCAAACCCGGCGGCATCGCCGTAATCGAAGTGGCCAACAAGAAAACTCTACCCAAAATGTTCCGCTATTGGTTCAAAAAGTCCGATATTAATCCTTTTAGCCGTGAACCCGCCCATCTCAAAGACCTCAACGCCAACGGCTTTTATAACTACCATCCTAAGTATATCGAGGAGATCTTCCGCAACTCTGGTTTCAAAATCGAGAAAGTTCTCTCCGTTTCTAACTTCCGCAGTGCCAAGCTGAAAAAGCTCTTCGGCACTAAGAACCTCGTCCGTCTCGAAAAAGCCGCCCAGAGCTGCCTCGCCCCTATCCGCTTCGCCCCTTCTATTTACTATAAGCTTGTAAAGTAGTATAATATCTCTATATATTAAATAGTGGCACCATCGTTCAACGGATAGGACATACCCCCTCTAAGGGTACAATGCTGGTTCGATTCCAGCTGGTGCTACCAGGCCAAAACTCCACCTGGAGTTTTTTGCTTACCAAGCATCGCTCGCGACTCACCTCATTCGTGGCTCACCCCTCTTCAGCCTCGCAACTCCGACCCATCAAAAAACGGGCCCTTTCGGACCCGCCCCGCACTACTGGGTCAACGAGCAAACAAAGCCAGCCGTCTGATACCCCTCTTGCACTTCGTTCAGCGTACTCTGTACTTTACCTTCCTCATTCACGTTCAGCAAGAACTGCGCTGCATAGTCACCCATCAGCTTATCCGCCGTACCGTCCAGATTGTAATTCAAAACGTTATCGACGATGTCAATCTGCGTCCCAAGTGCCGGCACCCCCAGCTCCAAGGCTACACTATTGATATGGTTAATCTGCTCATCGAAATGTCCGCGCGCTACTTCCGCCGCTGCATTGTCGGTAAACGTATAAGCATTCCTCATGCTAATCTTCGACAAATTCTCGTCATCGAAGTTTGCGACAATCGTCCGATCGAAACCAACCAAATTCTGCAGAACTTCTAGACCACCCAAATCTGCCTGCTGCGTACAAGTCAACTCCTGTTTCACCACTTCAGGTTTCTGCGTACCGTCGGAAACCGGTGGCAAATAAACAATTTCTTTCGAATTCGCCGCCTGTTGCCACAGCACCGCGAAAATAATCGCCGCCACCAGGAACAAAACGCACAAACCACCCAAAATAATTACTAGAATATTCGACGGCTTACCTGCACCCTGGCCCTTCGCCGAGAACTTCTCCGCTGCCGGCTGCAAAGTTGGCGGTACCGTCGCGCTCGAAGCTGGCGTACCCGTCATACTCGGAGCTGCACTTGGCGTCCCACTCGCTCCCATCGGAGCAACTGGTTTCGCTGCACCGGTCTGCGCAAATGGGTTATAATACGGCTGCGTACTCGTCCCCGCCGCACCGCTTGTCCCCGCCGCACCCGTGCTCATCGTACCTGCACCTGCTGCACCGCTCATGCCTGCCGCCGTGCCACTCACACCAGCGCTGCCCGTACTCGTACCGCTCGTCATACCACTCATGCCACTCGTACCACTTGTCCCGAAACCTGTCTCCGCCGTACCAGCCGTATCCGTCGCGCTCTTCAAAGGTGGCACCGACGTCACACTACCAATCGAACCCGGTACCGGCTCCGCTGGCACTAATGGTTCGTTCGGACGCGCCATCGACGCCGAAGGATCACTCGCGCCCAGCTGATTCAGACCAATCGCACCCGTATCCGCCGTACCCGCTGCCAAACCAGCCGACGTTAAATTATCCTGCGCCGAGGCCAAACTATCAGCCATCGACAAACCGCTCGCCCCCGCGCTGCCGGATGTAGAACCTGTACCACCCGTAAAATCAACCGGTGACGAAGGCGAGCCAAAACTCGATGCGCCAGCATCACTCGTACCTGACGCTGACATTGGATTTGTTTCCTTAGGATTCATTCTGCCTCCCTTTTTGTTTACTGCTAAAAAGCATCCTAAAACTTACACTACTTTATTCAATTCTAACGCCAATCCCATATTTTAGCAAGTGCATTTTCATCACAATTTTGTATTTACTTTTCTTTGCTTCGTTTTATAATAAAACCTGTAGCATTATATAAAAACTATGAAGAAACACTCTGTTAAACCAAAGGAGGTTGACGAATATGCCAATCTCGATTTAATCCAACTGGATCAAAAATTGCATCAGCTGCAAGACCAGGCGAAGAGCAAACCGTCCCCGCAGCTCGATCATCAAATCTCCGCCTTGCGCGTCATTATCCAGCAGCGACAACGTTTCATCAAGGCTCGCGCGATCGAATTTGAACAAACCAACAATCGTCACTTGCTATTCTTCCAATCCACCAATAATTTCGTCAAAGTCGCGGGTCACTCCGCACTCTTTTTTGCCGCCACCATCGCCGAACGCATCCACTGGCGTTACTCGCTCAAAGTCGACACCGACCATTATTCCGTCTCCGAAGATGGCATTATTTCCTTTCGCGACATCAACGTCGTCGAGGAAAAGCTCGCTGCAATCAATATTTTCCCCGATCACGCGCTCAGTACTCCCGAATTCCACTATTATCAACTAGCCAAAGTTTACAACGACGAGCAAATCGCCAAACTCCGCGACACCGCCAAGCAGGACATCAAGCGCATCATGAACGTCGTCCTGCCCACTTCCCCGCTCCCTACCCTCTACGACGCCATCACTCAGGCCAATCAGCTCATCTATTTCCAGTTCAAACACCTCTCCGACGGCGTCGCCCGTGACACCATCGGCAAGCGCATGATCATGGAAACTTACGACCTCACCCTCCAATATTTACAATTCGCCAACAGCCGCGAAAACTCCACCCAGTATCTCGTCAACATCATCAAAATCTCCCGCTCGCTGCGCTACGGCATCGCCTACGTCAGCAAACTGCAAATTCTCCACCACCGCGAGCTCTGCAAAACTCTCGAGCAACTAGTCGCCATCGAACGCCTCGCTTCCAAAGCTTACCTCAAGGCCAAAACCAAAGACAAAAAGTCATGAGCAGCCCGGCGTTTAGCGATTTCCTGCTCGAGGAGCTTTGGCGCGCCTACGAAGTCGCCCGCAAGGGCAAACGCAAAACCGTCGACGAGCATCGTTTCGAGCTCAACGACATGGAAAATATCATCGCTTTACGCGACAGCGTCATCAGTCGACATTACCGCCCTAGCCGCGGCGTCACTTTCGTCGTCCACGATCCAGTCGTCCGCGAGATCGTCGCTGCGCCCTTCCGTGATCGCGTCATTCACCACTTCCTCTTCAATATCTGCGCCGACTGGTGGGACCGCCGCTTCATCACTGACTCCTACTCCTGCCGCCTCGGCAAAGGCGTCCTCTTCGGCCAGAAGCGCCTCGCCCAGCACGTCCGCCAAGCCACTCTCAATTACACTCAGCCCGCCTTCTCCGTCGTCCTCGATATCAAAAGTTACTTCATCAACCTCAGCCACCGCAAGCTCGTCGAACGGATTAACTGGGGTCTCGACCGCCAATTCCAGCGTCACGTACCGCCCGAGCAAATCCCCGCCGGCTACTTCGCTCGCAACCACATCCACTGCCATCCCCGTGACCGCGACGAACTTTATCAAACCGTTAAGTTCCTCTGGTACCAAATTATCTACGACGACCCCATGCGTGACATCACCGTCCGTGGCTCTCGCAATGAATGGGCCAATCTACCGCCCAGCAAAAGCCTCTTCAACCGGCGCCCCGGCCACGGCATCGTGATCGGTAATCTCACCAGCCAGCTCGTCTCGAACATTTACCTCGACCAACTCGACCGCTTCGTCACCATGGACCTCGGTTACAAACATTACGGCCGCTACGTGGACGATTTCTTCATCGTCGTCCCCATGCAGCAGAAAGCCCAACTTCTCCGCGATATCACCGTCATCTCCCACTATCTCCGCGATGAATTGGAACTCGAACTGCACCCGCATAAACAGCACAAACAACCCGTCGATAAAGGCGTACCCTTCACCGGCGCCGTCGTCTATCCCGGCTTCATCATTCCCGGCCGCCGCGCCCGCCGCAAAGCCCACCAGGCCGCCTACCGCCTCGCCACCACCGGTGATGGCAGCGTCGAAGGTTTCGTCTCCCGCGAAGGCACCCTCATGCACATCAACAGCCGCCGCTTCTTCAAATCCGTCTTCGACCGCTTCGGCTGGGACTACGACTGGAGCGACGAACCACCCAAGCGCCTACCCCCGAAAAGCGCCCGCCATTAGCCCTTCCTGCCACGCTCCTCCGCGAATGCTCCGCTCTCCGCATAAATCCCCACACTCTCAACACCAATACTCAAGCTCTCCGCATGAACACCCGAACACTAAATGCTATAATGTTCGTGAGGAGGTAACACTCCTTGAGCTCCGAAGTCCGTCATTGAGGTCAAGCTCCGGCGGTCCCAGGTACTCTATTATAGGATTGTGAAGTTCTCCTGTCGCCATGAAACCTTTAACGATCATGAGCAGGCTGGTCAATCTATCTAGCACTACGGTGCGAAAATAGTCCAAAGAGCTTCTCTGACTGGACATGTAGCCTTTGGTTTGGTGGGAACGTCAATTCCGGCAACCTGAACAACGCCGGCAACAACGGCTATTACTGGTCTTCTACAGCCAACAATAGCACCAACGCGTACAACCTGTACTTCAACTCTAGTAACGTTAACCCGTCCAACAACAACAATCGCTACCTCGGCTTGTCCGTTCGCTGATCTCGCTCGTTCCAATCCTATACCTTAGCGCCTCAGCAGTCTCACAGCCGTCTGGGGCGCTATTGCGCGACAAAATACTAACTTGGAATACAAATATCCATATTCCAACTTTACGCCTTAACTTGGAATATAAAATTTTGTATTCCAACTTTACGCCTATTTAAACAAAGCTAAGTAATCCTGGTATTCGTATAATCTGTTTCTCGAAAATCCCGTAATTTCTCTCAAAATTCCTATTGATTCTAAATCCTTCAACAAAGCATTTGCAGAAGTTGATGAAATTTCCATCGTTTCAGCGACACGTTTTGCGTCCACAATTGGCGAACTATACATATAATTCAACAATTTCGACGCCTTGCTAGCGCGTTTACCTAGCTCTAGAATCTTCTGGCTATCTTCATTTTTTAAATCAATAATCTTCTGTAACGTTATGCATGCGTGTTGAGCCGTTTCTGAAACCGCTACTAAGAAAAATTTCAGCCAATGTTCTATATCATTATGAAATCTCACTGCATCCAGTGCATCATAGTATTGCATTCGATTTTTCTCGAAAAAATCTGACAAATATAAAATCGGTTTACATAGCTTCTTTCTGTCCATCAAAAACAATATAATAGTCAATCTCCCTAATCTGCCATTACCATCCAAAAAAGGGTGTACAGTTTCAAACTGATAGTGACTCAACGCTGCCTTTATAAGTGTAGGTGTACTCATTGCCCGATCGTTCCAATAATGGTCTAAATCATTCATGAAATTATTCACTTCCTCTGGCACGGGAGGCACGAAATGTGCATCTCTAATAGTTGCCCCGCCAATCCAATTCTGAGTACGACGTAATTCTCCTGGGGTCTTGTATTCACCACGCGCACCTGATACTAAAATTCGATGAGTTTCCTTCAATAAATTCGTTGCCAGTGGCACTTGTTCCAATCTGCCAATAGCATACCTCATTGCTTTTACATAGTTCTGCACCTCTAGCCAATCATTGCGACGTTCTGGATCAATATTCTCTTCATCCATCACTGCTTCATCAATCTCCGTACGAGTACCCTCAATCTTATTAGATGTCGTCGCCTCCTTAGATTCGTGCATTTTAATAAAAAAGTCTACATCCGGTACAAGTTTCGCATATGCATTCAACTCCCCCAAATGCTGGTTAGCCTCTTCCAGCAAAATATTTATTTTTGCATCATGAAAAATTACCTTTTCGGGCAAAAAATTCGGCATAAAATAAGCGTACTCACAATTCGTACCCGACATTGCAGTTCTAAAATTTCCAGAAATAAAATTTGACTTGTCCATACCTACATTTTATCAAAGATTATCCATATGTCAAGTTAAACCACGAAACTTAAATATAGAAAACCTTATTTCAACTTCACGACTTAACTTGGAACATAAAATTTTGTATTTCAAGTTCAACTTTACAAAACTAGCCACATCTGCCTTACAAAATACGGTCGCAGACGCGCTGAGAAGCGTTTTAACGCATTTTTAACCATAAGCTATACACTGGAGCCTTTTTCAACGAAAATCTCACCAGCGGCCTCTCAAGCCCTCACAGCGCAATCTCTTAACCTATGGTGGAACAAAAAATGGGGATGGTACCGAAGCAACATCCCCGAGGGTGAGGCATACAGCCTCTGTATTCTTACAATTATATGCTTTTCACCCAATCAATGTCAAGACAGCATATCCATCATACAAAATACCCTCTCAGACGCCACCAGAAGCCGTTTATGGCCATTCTAAGCATAAGTGGGATAACTTAGCCATTCTGCTTCTGCGCGCCGTAAACGGCGCGAGAAGGCCTCTGGCGGCAAATTCACGTTTTTTGGCAATTTCTTCTCTTACCGCCTCAGTTGACCTCTGTTGTACCCCTGTCACACCCCTGTTGTTTCTCTGTTCTCTATCGACGCTCAATCCTGACAACAGTTTTCCACAGCCTTGACGGCGCTATACAGCGCCTATTCCGAGGCATAGACGTAGTCTAGCCTGTCCGCGTCCACGGTTTCGTCCCCTGGCGCCACTCCAGTTGGTCAGGCAGTTCAAATGCGCGAGACAGCGCTGTCTCAACATCCCCATCCGCTATTTTCAGGCCTCTCATCATGGTCTCCCTGTTTTAACCTCTCTCAAACAAAAGATGATAAAACCGGATCTTTTCGATCCGGTTTTATGAGAGGATAGGTTTTGTGTTATCTGTTTTCTTCCCCCTCTTTTCTGTCTTTCTTAACTTTCTTTAGTCCAGTTCTCTTACCCTATCCTCTCTTCCCCCAGTACCTACTAAATAAGAAGAAAGACAGAAGGAGGAGTAGAGAGATAAGTATATATAGTAATATATACCTACTTTCTCTCGCTCCTCCTCTATACTCCTACTCCCTAGGATCCCTGCACGAGACAGCGGACGGGCACGCCGAAGTAGCGATGGCTGTAATTGGACGGGTCAACGCCACCAGAACTGAAGAACAGGTAGTACGCGTAGTGGCTACTGTAGGCTGTAGAAGACCAGTAATAGCCGCTGTTGCCGGCGTAGTTCAGCTTGCCGGAACTGACGCGACCACCAGGTATGAAGTAGAGCGGACTATTGCGTAATTTGGTCGCTCCG
>CAZUBN010000021.1:0-2210 GCA_964618675.1 uncultured Candidatus Saccharibacteria bacterium
ATACCAATTTTGGTGCCGATGATGACTTGCATCCTATTCCTTTCCCTTATAACACACGAAAGCTAGACTAATGAGCAGTTCCCTTTGACTAAGTCGATCGGTTCTGTTCTCTCAAAGACGGAACCGACGGACCCAGCGCTGGGCTTACTCTGTCGTCTAGTACGTATGTCGTTTAATATACTATACCGTGTCATTTTATCACAGTTTGCGGGAGAATACAACACCTTAATTCGCGAGTTTAGTGGCAGTTTTGTTGTAAAATTGACAACGTTTTTGGAAATGGGGCGGAAAATTGTCCGATCTATGGACTTTTTGGCGAAAGTGTGCTATAATAAGAAGATAGGACGTAAAATGCAATCTCGCCCTGGATCTTTAGAGGAGGTGAAAACATGGACGAGAAGAAACTGTACGCAACCGTGAATACCGCGACTGCGGTGGGGAGAAAATTGCTGGGAATCAGCAGGATTACTCTGGTGGGCGCCCTGCTGGCGTTCGGCGTGTCGGTGTTGGCCGATCGGGCGCTGGTGCGCTTGGAGCAGGCTGATTATGCTGATGTATAGAAGGAGGTGAGCTTGATGTCGGCGTTGGTGCGCGTACTGGGCTTTGCGACCGGATGGTTCCTGTGTGCTTATTTTCGCGACCATAAGCATAAGAAGGACTGATCATTTACTTTCCCCTAGCCCCGGTACGACCGGGGCATTTTTTGATGTTTAGACTCCAGGGGAAAATTTTTTGAGCTTTTGACGATGTTCTTTGTAGCGGGGGTCGTGGGTGCCGACTTCTTGCCAGAAAGCGGCGGAATGATCCATATGGTGGAGATGAGCGAGTTCGTGGAGGATTACGTAGTCGCGCAGGACTTCCGGCACTTGCATGAGGCCGATATTGAGCGAAATGGTGCGATTACTGGAGCAACTGCCCCAGCGGGTAGCGGCATGGCTGAGCCGACATTTATCGTACTGGTAACCGTAGAGCTTGGCGTAATATTCGAGGCGGTAGGGGAGGTAGTCCTTGGCTTTTTTCATGAGGATGCGCTTCTTAGCATCGCGGGCACGTTGGTTTTCAGGGTTGCCGAGGGGGATTTTCTCCTTGATGAGGTCGCGATTAACCTTAAGGAAGCGGTGCACCAAAAAGTCGCTGGTATGTTGAGGGACGGACATTTGGAGGCGTCCGGAAGGTGAGACCGAAAAGCGCACACTGTGAGAGAGCGGATTTTTCCGCACGATGACTTCCCCGAACTCGGGGTCTTTGATAATCACTGATTTGACCTTACAGTTGCGTCAAAACTTGTTTGAGCTGGGTATGATAGGTATGCTTACCAGACAGAACGATCGGAGCTTCGGCGTCGGATGGACCCTCGAGGGCTTTGATGCGGTTCTCATAGACGGTTTTGGCCTTTTCGACAGACTTGAGCTTGTTCTTGAGACGCATGCGAATTGTGCTGACGTCGGTCTGAATCCAGATCAGAGTCGGTGTGTAACCGGCAGCCCGGAGGATTTCGCAGAGCTCGCGGCGGTCTTTCTCGGTATCGTTGCCGCCTTCGATGATGAGGGTAGCGCCGGTCTTGGCCACTTCCGCGACGAGGAGAAGGATAAACTGACGAGAGAGGTTGTGCTCTTGCTGTAAAGTGTCTAGATCGTAGAACGTGGCGCCGAACTGGGCGGCGAACTGCTTGCTGAATGTCGTCTTGCCACTGCATGGCGCGCCAAAAATAAGGATCGCGCGCTGTCCGGTGCTAGGTGAGTGTGATTTTTTAGCTTCCATATACCTCCATTTAACTTTTACCTTCCTTTGTGGACATTATAACACACTTTGTGCTGTTTGACACCAGGATTTGTGACGGATAATAGAAAAACCAAGCGAAGAAGTTGGCCGGGAGGTAGAGGAAGGCGGGCAGAGCGGCGGTAAAGGACAGGTAGGAGATGCCAGTGCAGATGTCGCAACAGAGGAAGAGCGAGAAACCGGCGAGGGCGCAGTTGGCGGGGAGGCTGCGAGGTTGTTCGCGACGCCAGTAGGCGCAGCTGAGGAGATTCGTGAGAAGTGCGGTAATATAGAGTCCGACGATGAGGACGATGTTGGGGACGACGGGTACGATTTGGTTCATGACGATGAGGAGGAGGCAAGTGATGGAGAAAAAGATGATAAACTGAGAGAGGCGCTCGCGGTCGAGGCGGATGAGGTGAACGATCTGCGTGGCGAGGAAGATGGTGAGG
>CAZUBN010000021.1:2310-7557 GCA_964618675.1 uncultured Candidatus Saccharibacteria bacterium
GAGGACGATATCGGCGATGAAAGTCAGAATCATGGCGGCGAGGAGGAAGTAATCGTGCGGGAACATTTGGCGCACGTAAACTGAACAGAGGAGGATGCCGCTGAGCTTGAGCAAGGTGAGCGGTAGGCTAGTCGGCGCGACGATACCAAAAACAATGATCAACAAATAAATTGCGCACCAGATGGTGGCCCAATGACGTAATTCGAGCTGTCGAAGTTTGGCTTGCATATTTTAAGTATATCACGGCGCGGTGGGAGATTGGCGTTTCTTGGGCAGCGGGGTGACGTCGGCGATTGCACGCACGATGGATTTGGCGAAAGCGGGGTCTTCGACGTCGAGGATATAGTGCTCGCGGGCGCCTTGGTAGGGGCAGCCGGTCTTAGCGTCGTGCATTTGCTCGGCGATGCAATCGAGCTGCTTGACATAGGGGGTATTGTCGCAGACGATGACGACGGGGCGATCATCGACGTAGAGCATGTATTCGCCGAACATTTTGCGGTAGCGCAGTTCGCCAACTCCGGCAAGTTGTTCGCAAAGGTATTCCATAAAATCTTGAGTTGTAGCCATATATTATATATTGTAGCATTGAAGATTGGGAATTGGCAGTGGAGCTTTATTTCTGAGATTCCGGTACGTGAGATTTAGATGTCGCTCGATAAAGCAAAACTTTTATCAATCAAGCGGAAAAGCTCCGCATCGTCAATCGTACCATCGAGGACGATCGTGATCCAATTTTGCTTGTTCATATGATATATGGACAGGGTGAGGGCGACTATTGACTGAGCATCTCTTTCGCTTCATCCGCAGTGGCGACGAAGAATACATCTTGACCTTGGTCGCTTTCATAAATAAAGCCTTTCAGGGGCTTGCTGGTATATTTGGAATAGTCGCCATAAATCGCGAACTTGATGCCATAATTGACGAACTTTTGTAAAATCTCTCCGGCTAGACCACTACTTAAAATAAAGAAATCTTCGGCAATGGCCGTTTTGTTTAGCGCAATTTTATGACAATGTGTTTTTTGTTTTAGCTCCATTACAAAATCCACCGCCGAGGCAGCATCTTTTATGATAATTTCGTCGCTATTTACAATTGCGATATTATTAATAATTTTAGTATCCATGCTCTTAAGTATAACATTTTTGGTAACATAGGGTTATGCGGGATGTTGCTAATAAAAGTGAGCACTAGACAAGCTTTAAGCTTGAGTTTTATTGACAGAATTAGTAAATTATGCTAAAATGTAAGAGAACCTTAAACCAGTTGTAAAATTTGATAATTGGAGGTAGTAAAATGGTGAAATTAAGGTTAGTTCGTCCCGAAAAGAAGCATGAAAAACAGGTAATGGCGTATCTCGAGGAGTTTTACGCGGACGGATCGGAGTTGCACGGAATCGGCGGTCTGAATCGCTATGCAGGCGATTATGACGGTTGGTTGCGGCACGTGGAGGAAATGCGACATCTGGAGCCGAGCGCGAGCTTGGTGCCGGCTGAGACTTTCTTCCTGATGAAGCAAGCCGATGACGCTGCGCAGGAACCCGAGTGCTTGGTAGGGATGGTGAATATTCGCTTCACCTTAAACGATGCATTGTGGAACTACGGCGGACATATCGGTTATAGCATTCGTCCGTGCGAACGCCGGCAGGGCTACAACAAGGTAAATCTCTATCTGGCGCTCAGAGTTTGTCAGAAGCATGGTCTGGAAGCTGTCCTGCTGGATTGCAAGAAGGAGAACCTCGGCTCGGCGAAGACAATGCGGGCTCTGGGCGGGCGGCTGATTCGCGAGTATGTTGCGCAGACTACGGCCGAGTCAGGTGTAACCATGCAGCAGTACGTGATTGACGTGAATGAAGCCGTGGCGAAGTACGCTGAGAAATACGATCCACTGGTGGCGGAATATCCTGATTAAGCTTCTTTCGGACAAGCGGGCAAAAGCCCACAAAAAGCCCTCGCTGGAAATTGGCGGGGGTTATTTATTGCGTTGTGGCAGGGGGCGCACGGAAAATCAGAAAAAATAAGCCCGAAAGGGCTTCTTTTTCATCTGGCAGGGGCGCACGGAATCGAACCATGATCTACGGTTTTGGAGACCGCTATACTAACCGTTGTACTACGCCCCTAATTGATACATTGACAAATCAATGCCTGAACTTATTCTATCATATGCTGAGGAAATTTCCTAGTGGAACTATGCTGCGAGGGTGAAGCTATGCTATAATGGTGGTAATGAATAGAATGGCAGAGCAGGAGTGGTTTTAATGCGGGTGCTTCATTTGGTTTTTCGGTTGCAGCATCCCTATGAGCTGCGGGAGGAGTTTGATGCGAAGGAAGGGTATTTTGCGGGGGCGGAGAGCTTCCGGGCGGCCGATCAGCGAGATTATCAGCCGTTTCTGGCCTTGTTAGAGCGGAACGCGCAGCATTATCCGAAATTGCGAGTTTCCCTGGTGGTGTCGGGCATGTGGCTCGAGCAGGCGGAGCAGTGGTGCCCGGAGTTAGTGCGGCGGTTGAAGAAGTTAGTAGCGAGCAAAAATGTGGAAATTATCGTAACGCCGTATTATGATTCCCTGGCGGCTTTCTACGATATGGATGATTTTGCTACGCAGGTGCGGTGTGATCAGGAGAAGATTGCAGCAGTGCTAGGCGCGGAGAGCCGCGTGCTGGTGTTGCCGGAGTTTTTGTATCATAACCGGATTGCGCGTTGGGCGGAGAAGGCGGATTTTCGCGGTATATTGGCGGGGGATGCGACGAAAGTGCTGGATTGGCGGACGTGTAATCAGGTTTATGATGCGAAGGGTTGTGAGAATCTGAAGGTGCTGTTTATGAATGCACAGCTGACAGAAGTGATTACGAAAGCTAAACCGTCGGTGATGGCGCAGGAAGAGGTGGAGGGGGCGCCGCGGACGGTATATTCGGTGGCCAAGTATCAAAAGTTGTTGGATTTGGCGAGTTTGAGGGGTAATTTGTTGAATTTGTATTTCGGCGCGGAACTGTTCGGCGAACGGCGCGAGGCGGGTGTGATTAAGCTATTCGATGATTTGATTGAGACTTGGATGGAGACGCCGGGATATCGTCTGGTGGGGGCGAGCGAAGCGATTAGTCTGCCGGCAGTGGCGGAAGTGAGCGTGAAGCGGACTATATCGAGCGTTAGTCAGGCGGAAAAGGATTATGTATTGCCGAATGCGCTGGCGGATGAAAAAATGGCGGAGATTTACGCGTTGAAGGATCAGGTGGTGGCGTCGAAAGACCGGGATCTGTACGTGGATTTCGCGCGGTTGACGACGTTGGGATTGAAGAAAGACAAAAGTTTGGGGGCGGTGCTGGCGGACATTGAGCGACGATCGAAGAATGTGGTGGCGGCCGAGGGTGATGAAGTCGAGAACGGTTTGGCCGAAAGTCATAAAGTGGACGTGAAGATTAAGAAGAATCCGGAGAAACGCGCAAGACAAGCGGAGTTTCTGAAGAAAGTGAAAGATGCGGTGGGTGATGCTGACGACTGGCTGAACAATGGTGATTTGGATGATGCGGAGGCGGCGGTACAAGTGTTAGCGCAGCGGATTTCTTGGCAGGCGATGGAGAAAGAGCGCGACGTGGCGGAGCTAGCCGAAGCTGAGGTGATCGGTGAAGATGGCGAAGTAATCGGTAAGGCTACAAAAGACAAGGCGAAGGAGAACGCCAAAGAAAGTAAGGCGAGCAAGAAGACGTCGCTACGCGAGCGGATTTCGAAAAAGATTGTGATCGAGTAATGAGTGTAAAAAATATACTCCGAGCGGAGTATATTTTGCATATTTTGAGGGTTGGCTTTAGCGTTTCTTCTCTTTGACTTCGTTGCGACCGAGGTTCTTTTTGGTCTCGGTGAAGACAACGTGCTTCCTCAGAACTGGATCGTATTTCTTCAAGCTGAGCTTATCTGGAGTGTTCATCGTATTTTTCTTGGTGTAATACTGACGAATACCAGACTCTTCCGAAACTAACCCGACGAGTTTGCGCTTAGTATTATTCTTCTTTGCCATAATACCTTATATTGTATCACAAAAGGTTTGGGATGTAAACATGGATTTTCCGGTTAGAAATTTGCCTGGCCGGTCTCATCATAGACGCTACGAATACCGAAATAATCCTCGAGAGTGAGCCAGTTGCCATTGTTGTAGAGCGTGCGCGCAAGATCGGTGCCGACGTAACGGAAATGCCAAGGTTCGTACATGAAACCAGAAATATCCTCTTGCCCTTCGAGATAGCGTAGAATGAAGCCGTATTTGTAGGCGTTGTCGTAGAGCCATTTGGCTTCCGGCGTGGAGGCGAAGCTATTATCAACCCAGTTGAGGTCGAGGGCGAGGCCGGTCTGATGTTCGGAGTAGCCGGCGCGCGAAGAATAAGTCTCGGCAGCCGCGAAACCGTCGCGATTGACGTAATAATTATAGAGGCCAGCTTGGGTGGCGTAGGAACGGAAGCCGCTCTTGATGGTCATGGTATAACCATCGGTGGCGGCAGCTTGACGTAGGCGTTCGAAGGCGGCAGAAGTTTCCGCGGTGATGCCTGGGGCGTAAGTGACGGGCACCGGATTAGCTTTATTAGCGATTAGAATACCATCAATGTAGGTGATACCATCCCGGATTGCTACGGCGAAGCCCTTGCGAGTGGTGAAATGTCCCTGCCAGACGCGCTTGCCACCGACGACATAATCGGTAGTAACCACGATCGTGAGGGGTTGGGTAGTTTGATTGCTAGATGAATCAGTGGCAATCAGCTCTAATGTGTAAGTACCGAGCTGATCCGGATTATAATCGCCCGTAATCGTCAGGTCGACGGAGGCGTTAGAATCGTCGGTTGCAATAACCCCGGAAAGTAAATCGAGGCTATGCGTGCCTTGAGTAATATGGATAATTTCTGGATAGTCCACGAAAGTAGGCGGCGTTGTGTCGGTGACAGAAGTACTAGGCGGAGTCTCTGCAGGCAGAGTATCGGGAGTGGGTGCCAACGGCATAGCACGGAAATGCCAGAAGAGGAAGGCGAGAGCAAGTATGACTACTAGGATAATAATCGTAATGATGGTGATGAGGAGAGTTTTGGATTTAGACTTCATAGTTATATTATACTGTGTCTGAGCGGGTTTGACGACAGAAAACTGCGCGATGGAGCTTGTCAGATTGGTCGCGGTTTGGTATAATAGAGGTGTTGTTTCGCGGAATGCGAGATAAGTATGCTGGAATCGTCTAGTGGCAATGACAAGAGACTGTAAATCTCTCGGCTTCGG
>CAZUBN010000022.1:0-5376 GCA_964618675.1 uncultured Candidatus Saccharibacteria bacterium
TTGTAAGCGGCAGGTCGTCGGGGCAGAGCCGACACACGGCTCCATTTTTTTGTTGTGTTTTTACTATATATAATATATATTATATGCGCTTGCGGCGAGTACTGGTAGGACGACGGACCGGTTTGGCTTTTTCGCTACCTTTAGCGGGAGCACGCCGAACGCTACCGTGCTTCGGATTGGTGCGGCGAGCATCTTCGGCGATTTGGGCTTCGATGCGGGCAGTAGTGTCGGCTAACCCAGCGGCGTCTCCGGTCGCTTCGTGAATACCGAGAATGAGGCGCAGAGTGTTTACGCTACGATCGAGACGGTAAGCTTGCTCGAGGGCTTCAATCGCGCCTTTGTTCTGGCCGAGACGTTCCTTAGCCTTGGCGAGCGCGATGAAGCGTGCTGGAACGGTATTTTCGAGTTCAATAGCTTGTTCGAAAGCCATGGCGGCCTTTTCGTAGGCGCCAGTTTCGAGATAAATCAAGCCAACGTTGTGGAGTGACGACGGGTTATTATCTAGCGACTGAGCAATTTCGAAACATTCGATGGCTTCGTTGAACTTTTGCTCCTTCGCGTAGAGGATACCGAGACGGTTGTAGGCGGCGGCGTTCTTTTCGTCGAATTTGAGAATGGTCAGCAAAGCTTTCTCCGCACGCAATGGCTTATGATCGCGCATGGAAGTCTGAGCGGCATTCCAGAGTTTCTTCATTTGCATATCGTAGCGAGCGTTGTGCGGAGCTTCGGCCTTGCGGTGGCGGAAAATAGGATACAAGAAAGCTAGGTAAAATGCCAGAACCGCAATAATTCCAATACCAATCATATACGTTTATTTTACCATAAAAAGCGTCAGAAAAGCGAATTTTGAATATTCACGGGATGAATAAGCGTAAAAAGTAATATATCATATATGATATATTACCTATGAGAAATTAGCATAAATCGGCGACGAGATGCAGCTTGATATGACCGTTTTTGCTTAGATTGTCGTAGAGCTGCAAAAAGTTGGGTAGTTTAGTGAGGAATTTGGCGTTGCCGGTTTTGAAGTAAGATTTGTAGAGGATTTCGATGGCGGTAGCGACGATTTCGAGAGCTTGCTGGCGGGGTTGAGTTTTGCTCTTCGTGAGATCGGTTGCAAGGGCGGGCAGGCCGCGCACGGGTGTGGCGATGAGCTGCTTGGCGGCGGCGAGGACTTTCGGCTTAGCGCCCGGGGCTTGGTCGAGCTGATGGGTTTGTTTGAGGTAGAAAACCTGCGCACGCGAGAGGATGGTGGGTAGCAGCAGTTTGGGCTGTTCGGTTAGGAGGATGAAATGGCAAAAATCGCGTGGTTCCTCGAAAGTTTTGAGGAAGGCGTTTTGGGCGGCTTCGTTCATAGCGTCAGCAGGCGTGATGATGAAGAAACGGTCGGATTGTTCCCTGCTACTAGTGAGAGCGAGGAAACTGCGGATTTGCTCGACGGTGATGGTGGCGGTTTTCTTTTCGTCTTCGGGGCGGAGGTAGAGCGCGTGCTTGATGTTGAGCTTCGTCTGATTCGGTACGACAAAAATACTACAGCTGACGTCGGCAGCAATCTGCGGAATGGAGCTAGCCTTGTCGAAGAACATGTTCAAATTCCTCCGGGAGAGGGGCGGTGAAGGTTTTGCGCTGGTTCCCGGCGGGGCCAGGAATGCTGATTTCGAGATCTTTGGCATGCAGCATGAGGCGAGGAGCGGATCCCTCTTCGCCATAGACGAAATCGCCAAGAATGGGCGTACCGAGGTATTTGAGGTGAACGCGGAGCTGGTGAGTGCGGCCGGTCTTGGGTTTGAGCTCAACGAGACTTTTGTTATGATGAGTCTCTAATACTTGGTAGGCAGTTTGCGAAGGTTTGCCGTTTTGGTCGACTTGGAAAGTGGTTGGGCGTTTGAGGTTGCGGCCAATCGGGAGGTCGATGAGGGCGGCGGGGATTTTGGGAGTGCCTTGGACGATGGCGAGGTAAGTTTTGTGGGTTTTGCGGTCTTGGAATTGCTTGCGAAGCAGCTTCTGGGTGGCAGGATCTTTGGCTAGAATCACGACACCACTAGTATCGCGGTCGAGGCGGTGTACGAGGAGACCGTAATCTTCGAGCGTGGGCTCGGGGCAATATTCGCCTTTGGCCATGCTGAGGAGGCCGGCGGGTTTATTCAGTACCAGAACATGATCATCCTCGTAAATGATCGGGATTTTTGGTAATTCGCGTTGCTCGGGCGGTAGGTTGAGTGCAATTTGAGCGTCGGGGAGGATTTTTTCGTTAGGCTTTTTCGCGACGGTACCATCCACCGTGACGTAACCGCTTTTAATGAATTGCTGGAGGCTGGAGCGATTATAGCTTGGATATTTGGCAATGAGGGCATGATCGAGACGCTGTTTAGTGCTCGGTTGCTCCGCTTCGGGCAGGATGGTATCGCCATTAATGACGCGGGAGAGCGCGGGCTTGCTAAATTTCTTGCCGGTAATAATCATGATAGCCCTAGCGCAGACAGAAGGCCTTTTGGACTTCTAAGAGTTTAGCATTAGCAACTTGGTTCGCGTAGGCTTCGCCAGTGGTGAGGAGGTCGAGGACTTCTTGGTCGCTAATGGTGGCAAGTTTGCGTTGGAATTCGCCGAGGAAGACTGCGACGTCTTCAGCGACTTTTTGTTTGAGATCACCGTAGTGGGTCTCGCCCGCCCAGGTAGAAATGACATCTTGGAGCGGAACGTTATTGACGAGGGCGTCGATCTGGAGGAGGTTGCTAATACCAGGCTGGTTGAACATATCGAACTGGATTTTGCCGACCGAATCGGTGGTGGCGGACATGATTTTTTTCTTGACTTGTTCTGGTGTATCGGAGAGCATGATTTTGCTATTTTCGGAAGCGGCGGATTTGCTCATCTTCTTCTCAGGATTTTGCAAATCACGAATGCGAATGCCGTCGTCAACTTGCATGAATTTGGCTTGATCTTTCGGTTCCTTGGGCAGGGTGAAAATATCACCATAGCGATGGTTAAAACGTTCGGCGATCCGTCGGGTGAGCTCGAGATGCTGGAACTGGTCTTCGCCGACCGGGATGTATTCAGCGTCGTAGAGCAAAATATCCGCAGCCATCAGTACGGGGTAGTCGAAGATGCCGACATTCACGCTGTCTTTGCCAGCGCTTTTGTCTTTATACTGAGTCATGCGATTGAGGTCGCCCATACTGGCGACGCAGTTCAAAATCCAGCAAAGTTCGGAATGGGCCGGAACGTGCGATTGGCGGTAGAGATGGACATTTTCGTTGAGATTGAGGCCAGCGGCGAGGTAATATTTGAGCGAACAGATAATATTCTGCTGTAATTCCCCGTCAATTTCGGCAATAATGGAATGGAGGTCGGGAGCGAAGATATTAATATGGTACTGATCGCTGTGGGCGTTCGCAAGCCGCACCATCGGAATGAGCGCGCCTAGGAAATTACCCAATGTGAGCTCGCTGTTGGCGCGAATACCAGTAAGAATTGTTCCTTGATTAGTCATGGTTCTATTATACTATATGGGGTGATTTATGGCAAAGCTCAAAGTTCGAATGAAGGTGATTTAGGAATGGGGATTGGGACCGAGAATGGTACTGACGATAGCACAGAGCATGCCGCCGATTGGGAAGACGATCCAAAAAATTTCTCACAGTTGGCCGATAAAGCCGAGACAGAAGAAAATGATCGTAGCGGTGAGCATGATTACGCCGCAGATTTTGCTGATCAGGGCTTCGTTTTTGTGTTCAGTAGGCGTGTTGGCTTTGTTGTATTCGTCGAGGTTATATTTGCCACGGCGGATGCCGACGAAGATGAAAATTGGTACTGCGATGCTAGCAAACAGCATGAAAATAGCGGCTGGCATGGATGTGGCGGAAATAGCCATGTCTTGTACGGCAATTAGTGCAGCGGCGCCAAGAATGAGTAGAACGACGCCGACGGCGATGCCGGTGGTAAACTTAGGATTGAAACTTGCGATGGTGGATTCGGGATATTGAGCGTCGATGCGGGGATGTTTGAGTTTGAAATTGGCTAGCCTCAGGCCGTTAGCAATGAGAAAGGGTACACCGATAGCGGCGCAACAAAGGATCACGACTAGACTCAGCGTATCGTAGAAGGCTACGGAATAGTGGCCGAGAAATTTGAGTGACATAATGCCGAGAAAGGCAGTGGTGCCTAGCAGGATGATGCCAACGCCAAGTGCGATGCCGATACTAAACTTATTCATGAGTTGATCGTATTGTTTGAGGACGGAAGCGGAGTCAGTAGAGGTGGTGGAGGATGCGGAAGGTTTGATTTCGCCGCGTACGAGATCATCTAATGAGCAATCGAAAATTTCACAGAGGGCGATCAGTTTCTCAGTTTCGGGGTAACTGTCGCCGTTTTCCCATTTTGATATGGATTGGCGGGAGACGTTAATTTGCTCGGCGAGCTGCTCTTGGGAGATATTATGTTGCTTGCGTAGGTTTTGTAAGCTATCACTAAATTTCATGCGGTAACCTTTGTTCATGTTTTATATTATAGCTAATTTTATGGTTGCGCAGGGGCTTTTGCTACCAACTTGGAGCGACTTCTGGAGTTTTTTGGCGCAACTGGTGGTTGCGGGGCAGATTTCGGGCACTTCAAGACGGACAACTGTTGTAACTATTTAGATTTTATGATATAATATAGATACACAATTTTTTGATGGAGGTGGGCTTGTGAGTACTTTAGGGACCTATGTGATTGTATTGGATTTTGGGTATGCCAAAGACGCCACGAAGAGGACATCGATCTGGGATTTGGGCGATTATGTTGCACAATATTGTAAAGAAAATCCGAGCGTGACAGTACTAGCGCAGGGCGAGACTTTTCAATACCTGAATGAGAGACACGCTACTTATTGCCGGAGATTGTTAAAAATTAAGGTGGGGCAATCGAGCACTGACGGTACAACTGATGGTGGTTCATATCATGTTTTGCGCGAAGCAGCGCGCATGATCGATCAAGAAGGTTCGTGGTTCCGCGATCATGCTACGACTTTTGTGGTTGCGCACAGTCTGCATGTGGCGCGGGTTGTACGACAAGGCAGGCTGTTCGGCTTAAATCTGTTGGCTTTGCCAAACTTACCGTGTAAACTTTATACCGCGGCGGATCAGTGGTGGTGTCGTAACCGATTGTTTTGGTATTTCCGGGAGTTAATTGGATATCCAATTCTGAAACTAAAAGGCCAAATATGAGACGAATCCCCACTTTTCGAGTGGGGATTTTTCACGTCAATTGGATTATTAAGTGTTTGCCTGTTAGTTGCTATAAATATGGGGCTTGAAAATAAGCGTGTTTGTGATAGAATGTTGGTATTGGGGTGTTAGCTCAGTTGATTAGAGCGCTTCGCTGGCAGCGAAGAGGTCA
>CAZUBN010000023.1:0-5270 GCA_964618675.1 uncultured Candidatus Saccharibacteria bacterium
TTACAACGATTATAATCCAAGCAACGAATCTTATCAAGATTACCTCTATAAAAACTTGAGTGTAATCAACTCCGAAATCAAGCGGTGGCGCAAAATTTTACATTCAGACTACCAGAGATGGTTGTTAGAATGAAGTAAGGAGAGAGGATTACAAATAATATCAGTTTGGTGATGTCTCTTTAATTCTTAAGGTTTGGATTCCCATGCCTTGGTGGTATAAATAGAGTATATGGAGTTTATTCTCGACTTAATCGATGGCAATTTGCCGTCTCAAATTCTATGTCTTCTTATTTTGCTAATTATCGCTTTGAAAGATATAAAATTATGCCAGAACCTTAAAGTGGGGGTGCTGTATCTAGTGAGTTTTATCATGATCCTAATGGGATGGGTTGAAATTTATCTGGGGGTAGCCATATTAGTATTAGCAGAGTTTGCCTTGCTGGAGATATTTACGGAGGATGTAGAGAAACGATCTCTGTTTGGAATAGGGTATAAAGTCGTCGATTGCGTGTATAAACTCTTTGTCGAATACCACTTCACTTTATACATTGGGTCTATCATGACTTTGACAGTTGGCGAACTAATTGTTAGAAGATGCAACGGTCTGCTTATTCAGAGCGACATCTTTTGCTGGGTCTGCAGTTGGCAAAGTACGTTTGCTGCATGGGTTGTGCTGCTTGCCTCAGCATTAATCTTGGCTGCAATCCTATGCATCACTCGTATGAAGTTTGAAACAAAGACGGTTACGGATATTATGTGCACACTTAAGACGGTTAGTATTTATTCTGTACCAGTAAAAGATATGGAAACAAAATTTAATATGTTGGTTGCTTTTGAAGATAAGACTTTTCTTGACCGAGATATGTGTTCCCATACTGTTTTATCACCGCTTATTATGAAAGGAGCTTTTAAATATATCAACAAGAACACTCTAAGAAAACCATTCCAAACAATGCGCAAAATTTTTTCAAGAGGTTATGGGACAATAGAAATGCAACTCATACGCAACATAGGAGTTGAACGAGGTTATGACACTTGCGTACTGCGACGTAAGGTTTTTGAAATAGTATATTCGACTCTCATCTTCAATAGTTATCGAAGGCAGTTTTCTGATGAAAGCGATAGCGTGCAAAACTATAAATACTGGATATTATGGTGCTACATACAAAAAGTCCCCGTGAAGTTTTCTCGCAGATTCTTTCCAGCACAATTATCGACAGCCAGACAAATATTTAGCAAAGATTTTGAAGCACTATCACTAGAGGAATTCTTTGTATGGTGTATTAGCTTGGAGTTTTTCGCATTGATTGGCCCGAAGACGATTATGAAACAAGAGAGCATTATCCTTGGATATAAACTAAAACAATCAAAAATAGAGATTGCACTACAAAGGGCCTACGAGGCATGAAGCAGCATCTAAGCAGTTAGTAAACTACTAGCATATTCTTCCTTTTTGCTCCATGGAATATGCTTTATCTCGTATTGATTAAGAGCCTTTTCGGCATCACTCGAAATACTACCATATTCGTCGTTGTACAACACTACTTGTTCACTTTTAGATTTTCGTATGGCGGCTATGTCAGAAAAAGCAAAGACAACAGAAAGAACTTGATCCTTACTAGATGCTTTATTAATAGTTTTAATCAATCTCTCTGGTACACGGGGTGACCCAGGCAACACAAAATCGATATTATGATCATACCCTGTCTTACCAGCAAGCTTTACGTCAGCCACGAAAGATATATTTCGTGCAGTAAAAAATGCAGAAACATCCTCCCGAAAGAACGAATATGCACTTTCCTGTGACATCATATACATGTCGTTCACGGCTAAAATGGCTTGCAACAGGGCATGCTTTTTCCTAGGCAAATCTCCAGAATGTGCAACTTTAACAAAGATATCCTCACCATCAGTTTCAACTCCGAAACCGTTTAGTGCCGTCTGTAAAACTTGCTTGCGTTTTGGGGTATTCGGAAAGGTACCACTCATCATCAAGTCAGCAATGGTATCCCCATCATCTGTTAATAGGTATTCCCCATTATCAGTTTTGGTAATATAAATGTCGATATGATCATTGTGACGATCCATAAAAGGAGTAGTGATGGCACAATACTTACCGTCACGCACTTCCCGGACAAAGCTATTATTTTTTATCCAATCAGCATATTCTGATATTATTTTTCTGCCGTCCATAAATTCATACCCCTAGTTCCATAGTTGTCTGGATTTTATTTTTAGCTATATGACAATACTCTAGGATTTTTTCAAGGATATCCTCCTTAGTAGCGCTTAATGGGTCGATATGCAGTATATCTTCAACGCTAAAGGCAAACTTATCGTCATATCCTTCGCAGAATAGGTGAAGATGCGGGCCATCAAAAACTTCACCATCAGGATTTGTGTGTCGTTTTTGTGCGCAAAACCGCAACAGCACAACACTAACACGCGTTCGATGATTAAAAGAGTATTTTCTTATCTCTATTTTAGAGTGTCGATAGTCGAGCTGGAACTTGTCCTTGGTGTCAATCGACTCAATATCTCGCGTCCAATTGCTATCAAGGGATAGCTCTTTGTCGTCTGAAAATCTCTTCTCTAATGCCATTAAAGCATCGAATGTCTCTTTTGAAATAGTCATTTGATATTTTTATTTTATTACAAAACTTATTATTAGTATATTGCTAGAGCTTTATTTTGTCAATCTTTCAGTGATGCATGATATAATACTATTATGCTTAACGATACCAAAACTAGTCCATTTCTGACCGAAAGTGCGGTTGCATATCCACGCACCAATACCGAACGCCTGGAAGATGATATTGTTGACGCGCTAAAAGCATCATCAACGGTTATGAATATGACGAAATCGGAGAAGCGTTTGAAATTTATTACGCTGCGCGCCCAAGGTGTAAGCTACCAGAATGCGGCTGATATTCTTCATTGTAGCAAGTCTACACTCGTCTCATGGGGTAAAGAATTGGAGGATCAAATTACCGAGCAGCAAAAAGCAGAGCAAGCAGACATTCTGAGCGCGTACAAAGCCTCGCGCGAGCATAGGATTGCCCAATTTGCGGCGATATATAGAGAAATTTTAGCTGAGATTAACAAGAGAAGTCTTGCGAACATTAAAACAGAAAAACTATTCGAAATGTTAGAAAAGTGTTCACGCTGCTTAAGCGAATTATCTGGCGAATCAAGCACCCAAAAGTCAAAAACGAGTGTAATAGCATCTACGCACGTAGAATGCGTCCAAACGGCCGTAGGATGCGTTAAAACGGCATAACGTAATGTATACCTACCTCCAAGAGCGTGAATATTACGAGAATCTTTACGACAAGATGACAGTTACTGACGCGCGACGCGGCCAGTACTATTATGATGATTTCGTCGCTCGGCTTGCTAAGAAGGTTCAGCAACTTGACCCGCCCGATGATCTCTCTCGTCCAGGTAATGCGCTTTTAATGAATATAGCTTACATGCAATTCTTGGGCTATGAACTGCTTTCGCGTTACGAACAGCGTGAGCAAACGATTGAGGGGTGGATAGAACGCGATCGTGCGCGCGATCAGCGTATTTCTAATACTGAGCTCAAGCATGAGCCACCATGTCAACACTGCGGTAGGCTTGGAATGAAGTGCAGACATAAGACATTAATGCGACGTGATCAAGATCAAAATGAAGAGCTAGTTTTACTCCTGTTTAGATGTAATAACTGCCATAAGAATAGTGCTTACTGGGAGGATGGGGCTCCTTATGAAGTAAATCACGATAACGAATCAGGAAATTGTGAAATACCTACAAAATCTAATCCCCCTAAAAAGAAAACTTCTAAAAAACACGACATTAAAGACATAGATGATCCATACTATTGGAATATTGATCCCGAACATGATCCAGATTATGCTAAAGACCGCTACAAGTTTTGCTTTTATGATGAACATTGGCTTAAACGGTTACGTGATGTACGTGACGGACTTGAGAAAATGAGCAAACTTGGGCGCTATTTTGCTGAGCGGGATCAGCAAAAAGACATGATTCGAGCAGTCGAACAAATTAAGAAACTCAGCGTTGTCGAACTTATGAACGCTCTTACGCCAGTTATTGAAGCAAAACATTATGCTAAGGTGAACTTTTCTGCTCCGCAGACAGAACGCAACTTAACGATGGAGTTTAGCTGTATCGATACACAACCCAATCGTCAAGCACATCAGAGTACTCGCAATCTAAAGCACACTATCGATGAAGAGCTGCTACTCACCAACTGGCGGTTGATGAGCGATGGTATCCATTATCGATTGGGCGTCCTATCTGGCCGATTAAAAGCCATCGAAAACCCAGACGAAGTCAAGAAGCTTGCCGAAAAGCTGTTACAATCTGGCAAAATAAAATTACCTAAGGAAACTGAAACGAAGAAATCCGACAAGAACGACTCGGCCTATACTGAAATTGCCCCAGACGGAACTATTATTCACCTCTAGCAATAGTTTTTATGTTATAATAGAATTGTCTACACAATTAGTGAACAAATCAGAAAGTCTGTGATGAGCAGATTGATTAAGGTTAATAAGCGGCAACTGCCCTAAAACAATCTTAATCAGATTTGTTCGGTGTAGACAACCAAAGGCGGTTGTCGCTTTTTGTTGGCAGCCATTATAACCTAAAGGAGGTATATAGTGAAAGGCATAATCGGCATCGGGATAATTTTCTTGATTATCTCTTTGATTCGAGCTTGTAAGCCAGCAAAAACTGTGAAAGACAAATCGTCTCAGCCACTTAATAATAAATCTGTTGACCAACAGTCTATCGATGCCCTCAATAATCTATCAGAGTACATGGAGTATTTTCGTAACTTGGATAGTGGTAGGCAGAAACAAGAGCTAGTTAGAACTAGACGAGCTAAGTTTAAGAGTCCGATAATGCAAGAAATGTTTTTGCAGAGCATGGAGGATGAGTTATTGAATCAGGAGCGATCTCCAGAAGAAGATCAGGAGATAAAACAAGTGTTAGACCAGATTGACAAGTTTAGAACTTTTTCTCCGCAAGAACAAGCCGAAATTATTGTTGGATTTAAAAAGCGCTATGACTTTAATGACCCATTTTACTATGGTATTTTGCAGAATCTTGAAGCCATCATTCGAGAGTCCGATAACGAAAGGTATAGCAATCAATGAATATTCAGCTAAAAAGACCGAATCATAAAGAATTAATTGGTTGTTTTCCTGATGCGCTGTTAGAAATGGAGCGTAATTATAGATCTTTACAGAATGATTTAG
>CAZUBN010000024.1:0-4301 GCA_964618675.1 uncultured Candidatus Saccharibacteria bacterium
CCTGATGCGCTGTTAGAAATGGAGCGTAATTATAGATCTTTACAGAATGATTTAGCAGAATATACTAATATGGAATTATCAGATGAAGAGAAGACGCAATTAGATATTTTAGCTAAATATGGTGGTGCGCTATACGAAGTGTGGCTATTAGGACAAAACGCTTGGCGTACGCTGGAAAGGCGCCGCACTCCACTTATCGACACTAATGCATTCCTATTACTTTTGCCAGGCATTTGCGCATACGCTTCAAATCGTACGAGAGAAATGAAGCGTGCAGCGGTAACAATTCTAAATGAACCGTATATTGTTCAGAATACCAATGGTCAAGTCGACGTAATTGGCGACATCTTCAAGAATAAAACAGATTCACAACTACAAGAACTGTCGTATAGGTACCAAGGAAAGCCCAATAAAGCTATGATCAAGCAAAGAGTCATGAATGCGGCAGAGGTAGGTGTAAAAAATCTGCTCGCAAGTCGGTCTCAAGATGATAAGAAAATACAGTCATTACAATCAATTTGGGATGCCAAAAAGTTGGATGAATTTTATGATTTAGAGAATGAAGTAAGGTTTATTTGGCATGCGAGTCAAAAAACCGATCTTCTAAAACATATAGATCAATGCTTGGATAGTGATGATAGCCCAGAAATATACCAAATGTTTGTATGTGGTTTAGCCGATTTCTTGGAGAAGGTTGCTGCGGAGTATTGGCATTTTAGGGTTAATAATAATTTGGAGGTTCAATAGGAGGCAAAATGGAAAATAACGATCAACAAATAAAATATGAGTCGGCTAGCGATGAATTCCTTTCAGGCAGTCTGAGCTATCTTAATGATGTTGAAAATACCAAGGTGACCAAACGGCGGCGCTCCCTAAAGCCGATAATGATTGCAATATTGGCTGTCATTGGATTATTTGGAGGTGTTGCGGCGATATTGAGTACTTCAAAACGTCCAGCCGAGGAAACGGCAATGGAAGATTCTGGAAATGAAGTCTCTGATATACAGGTACAACTCAATTCATGTCTTAGGGCTGCGAAAGCTGATGTTGAAGCGGGTGATCCAGAGTTTTATCCAAAGCTAATTGCAAGTTATAAAGCTCAAATTACCTGCTATGACAGATATGATAATGAGAGCCTAGCCAAGAAAGATTTAGAGGATAAGCTTACTAGTGTAGAAGTTGCCGCACGTGATGCTGGAATTAACCAAGCGGCTATTGATGCAGAGTACGATCGCAGAGCGGCACAGATTGATGCAGAACATCATCGGTACATGGCAGACTTAGATGCAAAAGCAACAGAGCAGGAAGCTAAAACTGAGCGTTGGCTGCAGGAGGACGCTGAGGCTGCGGCTAAGCATCAAGCAGAACTGGAGGCTGAACGGGCGCGAAGAGAAGCTGAACTTGCAGCCAATCAAGCTG
This sequence comes from uncultured Candidatus Saccharibacteria bacterium, assembly GCA_964618675.1. Taxonomy (GTDB): domain Bacteria; phylum Patescibacteriota; class Saccharimonadia; order Saccharimonadales; family Saccharimonadaceae; genus Nanosyncoccus. Next base: position 1,420 of record CAZUBN010000024.1, read on the forward strand.
CAATAGCAAAAGCAGAACAAGAGAAAGTAGCAAGATGTAATGAATATAAGGCTCAATATGGCGATAAGAGCGCAGAAGAATTAGCGCGAACCGATGCTTCTGTTGTACAAGCTTATAATACATGGCAAGATTATGCTCAGAAAGCTGAAGAATACCGTAATAGCGGAGTAGTTCTTTCCCAAGCACAATGCCAAAATTATATACTGAAAGGCAGAGTTTGCCCAAGACAATATGAGGCTAAAGCGCAAGAAGCCGAAACTTACTACAATCAACTTTTTAGTCAAAAAGTTCAAGCTTACAATAGCTCACGAAGACTGGCTTGCGGATATTAAGCTCAAGCTTGAGAAAGGAGGCTAGCAGCATTAAAATAAGATCATGGATGGAGAAGTACTACTAAAGAAAATATATAAAATTCAAGACGATACTGAACACAAAATAAAATCTTTCCAGAAACAGTACGAAAACCTCGTTGCAAAACAGAATGATAGTGGCATGGAATTTGATTACCGCGCACATCGAAATGCTAGTGAGACGGCAGTCGGAACATCACTAAGGGCAATCGATAGGGTACGTAGTCTGGACACAGAGGTTGCAGGCTTTACTAAAACATTACAAAAGAATCTACCAGAAGTTCTACCAGATTCACCAGTAAAATTAAAGCGCCTGCTTGAGAAGGACATAAAGTGTGATCCTATCATTCCCGAGGGAGACTATGGGCTTCCGCAGTCGTTTTATTGTGCGGCTCGTCGCATCAATAAACTAAATTCTGTGCTCGCTCAAATCAACTTAATTGCAAAAGAAATAGAGAACATCTTAGATAAAAAGGCTATAAAGCTCAAATATATTAGTGCCGTTAGCTATGATCGCACTAAAAACATATTAACAATAAATAGTAAGAAAAAAGTTATCGGAGATAAAAGTGGACGTATGAACGCACTACTCACTGCTTTATTTGGAGATAGTCGTCATAATCTGGTGTCTCACATAGTTGACGATGCTCGGACATTTAGGCTTATAGAAGAAGTAGACCCAGAGAAATACGGCAATGAGGCGGCACAACGCAAATGTGCCTTAGACGTTTATATTATCGTTAATGACAAGGTTCGCAAAAATATCCCCAACGGAGAAGACCTAATTATACGAATAGAGAATGGATTTATGATAAATCCAAAGCTTATCAAATAACCTACTCTGTAATTCTTAAGAATTCGTAGCGCGCCATTTTGAGACAATGGCGTCATGAACACGAACGATGCAAACATTAAAGAGAAAGATTTCAGGCATCTGGTTTCGTGTTCGGAAAACAATGTTGAGGCAAAAATAGCGGAAGAACTTGCATTCTTTCTCTATAATCTCTACAAAGAGCAACAAAGTGTTAATACTTGAAAGGAGCAGAATGAGTAATATCAAAACCAAAGCTATGGCGCTTTGTCGAGTGTCGTCCGACGAGCAGCTAAAAAACCACAGCCTCGCGCGTCAGAACGAAGCAGTTTATAAGACGGCAAAAAAGTTAGAAGTAGAGATTCCGCCTGAGTATATTTGGAGTGGTAGCGTCTCTAGCAAAACTGGTACCAACGTTCATCGCAAGGATTTGCAAGAAATGATACAAACCTGCAAGAAGGATAGAAAGATCAAGTATCTTATAGTTGACGAGCCAGATCGTTTTATGCGCTCAATTGATGAGGCGTTTCATTTTGAGGTAGAATTCAAAAAGTACGGTGTGATGGTTTGGTATACAGATAATGAGTTGAACGGCGATGCAACGATGGCTAAGTTTATGCGCTTTATGAAGTATTTCCAGGCTGAAAGCTCAAACAACGAGCGTGTTCATAAAACTATTGCTGGACAAACTAGTGCCATCAATGCTGGCCGCTATCCGTATCAACCACTACGTGGCTATAAGAAAGGGGCGGTGAGCGGTGTACCAGAAAAAGACGGTCGCAAGGCCGACATTATGCAAGACGTACTAAAACGGCTAGCTGCAGGAATACTCACTCTTACAGACTCGCTTAAAGAATACAATAGATTGGCAGCCACCGTTTACTATTTACCCAAAGAAGTAAAAATGGATAAGTGGAAGAAACTAGTTGCTAACCCATTCTACGCAGGTATTATTTCAGTAGACAAAAATATTAAAGCTAGGAATGAGCACGGTCTTCATGAACCCTTAATCACAAAGGACGAACACCGTCGCATTTGTGAACTTGTAGAAGATAGCAGAAAGCACAAAGTCCATAACGGGCCGCACAAGCACGGCAACCCAGATTTTCCGCTAAACGGCATCATTAGATGCGAAGGATGCTCGCATTCTCATAGTAAGTATGACAAGTACGTAGGACTCAATCAACATGCTAAGACACGTATCTATCCTAAGTATCGTTGCCGTGGCTGTTATCGCTCGATGGATAGAGACGAGGTCAATCAGCAGGTTATAGAAATTTGTAGCTCCATCGATATGACAGAGCGTGGGCGGCAGCTGTTTTTAGAAGCACTTACGAAAGTATGGGACATGGAGGAAGATAATGCCGAGGAGCGTAAAAAGAGTCTAGCGGCAGCCTTGGTTGATGCTAAGAAAACGGTAGATAAGCAGACTAGGGCTTATATCGATGAGGTTGACCCAGATGTTAAGGCATCAATCAAAGAAGTGCTTAACAAGAGCCGCGATCGAGCTGATCAGCTAGAAAAAATGCTAAAAGAAGTAGGAGCAACGGCTGATCTTGAAAGAGAGAAGTTTACACACTTTGCGCTGGGATTCATCGATGACCTTGGCGTCCACTTTGTCACACTCTCCCCTATTAATGTTGAAAAGTGTAAACAAATTCTTTTTCCAGACGGTTTTTGGATGACGCCAGAGAAAAATGTTTACACTCGCCAAATTAGCC
>CAZUBN010000025.1:0-2257 GCA_964618675.1 uncultured Candidatus Saccharibacteria bacterium
TGAACAGGGCGCAACAAGCGCCTATGAGAGATACTTCGCCAGTGCGGGTCAAGAGACCCTATTTGAGCGGATTGAGTACACATATACCTGAGCAATATTACATAATTAGAGGAAAGGTGGTTCCTATGAGGAAATTGCGATTATTTATTGCATTCATTTGCGCTTTAGCCCTTAGCGTAGAGCTACTTACGGCAACCTCCTACGCTACAGGTGACGTGGCGACTCTGGGACAGCGATCGGTCGTTGCTGCAGGTAAGGATCATTCAGCTGTTATTGACAGTAATCACACACTCTGGGTCTGGGGTTCAAATCAATATGGACAGATTGGGAATGACGGCGCATATAACGGGGTCTACACTCAGCACAGATATACTACTCATGCGGATGGTACTTTTACCGATCAACCGAGGGAGTATAAAATTCAGACAACACCAGTCAAAGTACTGGAAAATGTCGCATCCGTCAGCTGCGGAGCTTACTTTACCGCCGCAATAAAGGAAGACGGTACCCTATGGATGTGGGGCCAGAACGATATGGGGCAACTGGGGAATGGGACAAGACACAATCAGTATGTCCCCGTACAGGTGCTGGATCAAGTGGCCGCTGTAAGCTGTGGCTATTGCCATACTTCCGCTATTCGGTATGACGGTAGCCTATGGGTATGGGGACATAACGGGTACAATCAACTGGGAACTAATGGTGTTGTTAATGGACAGGCGCCGGGTTGGGGCAATACACAGCTGCCTATACAGACAATTCCTGTGAAAATTATGGATCAGGTATCTATGGTTAGCTGCGGGAATTGGCATACTGCTGCAATAAAAACGGACGGAACATTATGGGAATGGGGGCAAAATTTGTCCGATAGTAGTTCAAGCACGCAAGCGGCTTCCGATCAGGTAGTACCTGTGCAAATAAGCAGCGGAGTAAAATCGGTATGCTGCGGAGAAGAAACGACAGTACTGACGGACGCTAATGGAGTGCTTTCTGTACAGGGCAGCTACAAGCATATCCCATTCCTCCAGAGAACAGATACGACAGCGATTCGATATGGAAGCGAGTGGCACTGTGCCGCAATCTGCGCAGACGGTTCGCTCTGGGTACGAGGTCATAATTATAGCGTTTTTGATACTAAATTCCATAAAATGATGGATGACGTTTGTGATGTCGCTTGTGGCGGCACCCACATTTTGGCGGTCAAAAGTGATGGCTCAGTGTGGGCGTGGGGCTTCAACGGCTATGGGCAAATCGGAAACGGTGGGCTTGGAGAAAAGGCCAAGGATTCTACCTGGGCTGGATATTCATCGCAGCCTTTGCAGGAGAAGCCGTATAAACTGGACATTACAGCGGCAGCTCCCGGTGCGTCTACGATACCTGCCGAACCTACCGTGGGTGGTTTTTCCGATGTCAAGCAGAGCAGCTATTATGCCGATGCAGTTCAGTGGGCAGTACAAAATAACATTACCTCCGGTACCAGCCAGACCACATTTTCTCCCGATGCTACTTGCACAAAAGCACAGATCTTAACTTTCCTCTGGCGGGCAGAAGGACAGCCAAGCCATTCGGCTGGAAAAGAGCCATTCCAAGACATAAAGACCAGTGATTATTACTACCATGCGGCAGTATGGGCTTACGAAGAGGGATTGATCTCCGGCGGCTCTTTCTCACCAAACGAACCATGCACTCGCGGCATGACTATGCTGTACCTTTGGGGGCTGGAGGGAAGCCCAGATAGTCCCAGTAGAAGTTTCTCTGATGTTCCGACAGATTCCGATTATGCACAAGCTGTGGCCTGGGCAATCAGTCGCGGCGTGACTTCTGGTACTGGCAATAATCAGTTTTCTCCCAATTCCATTTGTACTCGTGGACAGATTGTGACATTCCTCTACCGCTACATGGTTGAGACTATGCCTGCTGGGTACTTTGAACGGTGATATAGGAGTTAATATAAAGATCCATCAGCTTTGTTAGTGAACCATGTTGACACCAGATAAAATAATGAGTTTTGATGGTGTAAACGGGTGCAAATCAAGACTTTCGTGTAAAATCAAAAATTTAACCACAAGCAGATAAGGTCACTGAAAAACTGCTTGCGGCTTACGTATATTATTAAATATGTTCAGAAAACAGAAGAAAACCCCTATAAATAGGGGTTTTCTTCACGTCACGGCAGATAAATTTTGTATCAAACGTGACGCCTTAATATGGCTGGGGATGAGGGATTCGAACCCCCGAATGGTGGGACCAGAACCCACTG
>CAZUBN010000026.1:0-2243 GCA_964618675.1 uncultured Candidatus Saccharibacteria bacterium
TGAGCAAGTCGGTTTCTGGCCACGTCAAAGCGGCCGGAGTCACTCCAAAAGTCTTAAAAGAGTTCCGTACAGACGACGTCGCGGATCTCAAGGTGGGTGACAAAATCAGCGTCGAAAACTTCAAACTCGGCGATAAGGTACAAGTTACCGGTATCTCCAAGGGCAAAGGCTACGCTGGTACAGTCAAGCGTTGGAACTTCAACGAATCACGCAACACGCACGGTTTCAAGGGCAATATCCGCCGTGTAGGTTCAATTGGTTCAATGTATCCACAAAAAGTTTTCAAGGGCAAAAGAATGCCAGGACGTATGGGACACGATCAAGTTACCGTCAAGAACTTGGTAGTGGCCTATCTTGATAATGAGCGCAACCTCATCGGTCTCAAGGGCGCTGTCCCTGGTCCAAAGAAGGGCATCGTCACCGTGATCGCCCAGGAGGGAAAGGAGTAATATGGCTACTACATTGAACAAAGCTGTTTTCGGCCTCAATGTCGAAAACCACGAATTACTCAAGACCGCTTACGACGCTTATCTCGCAAACTCCCGCAGCTCACACGCTAAAACTTTGAAGCGTGGCGAAGTCAGCGGCGGTGGCAAGAAGCCTTGGAAGCAAAAGGGCACCGGTCGGGCTCGTTTCGGCTCTACCCGTAACCCAATCTGGCGCCACGGCGGTATCGCTGGTGGTCGTACCGGCGAAGAGAACTTCACCAAAAAGCTCAGCAAGAACGCCAAGAAAGTCGCCATCAAACAGGCACTCAGCCTCAAGAACGCTGACAAAGCTATCATCGTCGATAGCATCAGCACCACTGGCAAAACTAAGGAAATCGCAAAGAAGCTCAACGATCTCAAGCTGAACGGCAAGAACATCCTCATGGTGGTCGATGTCAAAGCTCCGGAGATCCTCCGCGCTACGAACAACTTGCCTAACCTCAAGCTCGTCCGTGCGACTTACTTGAATGTCTTTGACATTCTCAATGCTGACGCGATCCTCTTTAGTGAAACCGCGCTGAAGGCCGCCGAAAATTGGCTTTTGGATAAGGAGGAAGCATAATGAGAACTGTACAATACATCCCCCGCGCTACCGAAAAAGCCTACGTCGCTCAGACTCAAAATACCTACATTTTCTACGTACCAAAGCACGCTTCGAAGCAAGAAATTGCTAAAAAGATTGCTGAGGAGTTCAAGGTGACGGTCATCGACGTACGCGCTGGTGTCCGCAAGGGCAAGCCAACTCGCTTCTCTCGCGGTAAGCACGCTTATCCTGGCATCACCAATCGCCGTGATCGTAAGGTTGCTTACATTACCGTCAAGGCTGGTGACAAGATTCCGGTCTTTGAAGAAGTCAAGGTGGAAGAGTCCAAGAAAGCTGATAAGGCCAACAAAGCCGATAAAAAAGAAGTCAAGGCCGACAAGAAAGTCGCGAAAAAGACTACTAAAACCACTAAAAAGGTCGCCAAAGAGGAGGATAAATAATGAGTATTAAAGCTTATCGTCCAACCACTCCTGCCCAACGTCAAAAGACGACCCAGGATTTCGACCAAATCACCACCAAGAAGCCGATGAAATCGCTCTTGGCCAGCAAAAAGCAAATGGCCGGCAAAAACAACGCTGGTCGCATCACCGTTCGTCATCGTGGTGGTGGCGTCAAACGTCATTATCGCATTCTGACCTACAGCCTACCTAAGGGCGGTCAGTACACCATCATGGAAATCGAGTACGATCCTAACCGCAGCGCTCGTATCGCTCGCATTAAGGACCAAAACGATACATATTATTATGTACTCGCCGATTCCAACATGAAGAAAGGCATGACTTTCGCCAGTGGTGACCAAGTCGCCGTAGAAACTTCTAACCGTATGCCTATCGAGAATATCCCAGTCGGTACCTTCATTTACGCTATCGAGCTCACTCCGGGCAAAGGCGCCCAGATGGTCCGCTCGGCCGGTACCAGCGCTCAGCTAATGGCCAAAGAGAATGGTTACGCCACGCTCCGCATGCCTTCCGGCGAGATGCGCAAAGTCCTCACCGCCTGCGAAGCTTCGATCGGCGTCATCGGTAACGAACAACATCAGAACATCAAGATCGGTTCGGCTGGTCGCCGCCGCCGCAAAGGTATTCGCCCAACTGTCCGTGGTGTCGTCATGAACGCAACCGATCACCCACACGGTGGTGGTGACGGTGGTCGTCACGGTACTGGTAAAGCTCCACGTACCCCATGGGGTCAGTTGACATTAGGTTATCGTA
>CAZUBN010000027.1:0-2222 GCA_964618675.1 uncultured Candidatus Saccharibacteria bacterium
ATCTCTCTACTCCTCCTTCTGTCTTTCTTCTTATTTAGTAGGTACTGGGGGAAGATTCCGCACTTGCTTTCTGGAGATTTTTAATATACAATAGAATTGTTGAACGACTATAAGGCCATTATTTTGTTATATACAAGATAGTTGACATTATTAGTATTAGCCGAATAAGAACGGTGCCTTAGGGGACCTTTTCGGTTAGTCGATAATGTCTGACGGTCTTGGTCGTTCAACACCCTAGGGTGCCGTTTTTTGTATTACGGACTTGGTGAGCATAGTACCTCTATTACTTATATATAATGCTTCGATGCTACCGGACCGATAATACAAAGATGCTTATAAAACGGGTAAACCTTGTAGGGTGGTAAAAACAATCCAAAGGAGGCCCAGATGCGCAAAAGAATATCAAAGTATAAACATCTTCATAGTAATAGGTTTAGATATTTGAGTTCTAGTATTCCTCTAATATGCGCATCTGGGCTACTTGTGACTTTTGGTATTATGATTGCGCCACTAGGTAGCTTTAGCAATGGTGAAGTTTATGCGGATATTACGATGAGCAGTAGTGGTTCTGGTAGTAGCACCAGCACGAATAGTACCGTTTCTATTGAACTAGATGAGCCTAAGGTAACTGATTTAAGTGTTGGTGCTACGACTAGCGAAATAGCCTATATTAGTAAGGGCTTTACTGTAACGGCCAGTAATAATTATAATATTTACGTCCAAACGACTAATAATAGTAGTGATCTAACGAATGGCAAAACGGTAGTGAGGAGTATTGCTGGTAGTAATGTAGCTCCAGCTAGTTTTACGGACAATACTTGGGGATATACGGTAGCCGATAATAAACCGAGTGAGAGCTCACTGACTTATAATGCGATTCCTACGAATACGACGAACGCGATTAAGAGCGGAAATGATGCGGCTGCGGGGAAGCAGTTTACGCTAGCTTTTGCGGCGAAGTTCGGTAGTGGTGCGACGGCGGGGCACTATAAGACGGGGATTGTATTGTCGGTGGCGGCGGAGCCGGGGGAGGTGACGACGCTGTATAGCGTGTCATATAGCACGAATGGTAGTACTGGTGGCGTAACTCCAGCCACTCAGACGGCAGAAAGTAGTAGTGCGACTTATACTTTTATGACCCCGTTGCAGGGTGACATGATAAAAGAAGATTTTAAATTTCTAGGATGGTCGGAAGATCCGCGTGCATTGACTCCGCAATATGAGCCTAATAGCCAAATTACTTTAAGTATGTCTTCACCAAGCAAGACTCTTTATGCTGTTTGGGCGCGTGGATTGCTAGATGTCGATAATATGAATGAGCTTACGCCATTTTTATGTAAGATATCTGCCATTAATGACACTAAACAACTAAAAGATACACGTGATAATAAGATGTATTGGGTCACAAAATTAGCGGATGGTAATTGCTGGATGACTCAGAATTTGGATTATAATGATCCAAATAGCACAAAACTCGATACGCCTAGCGAGTGGGACAACGATGCTGCTCTGAGTAAAACATACTATGATCCAGGAGATTATTTTTACTCAAATACGTCTAGCTGGTCAAGGTGTAATACTGCTACAGGATTATCTGATTCGAGCTGTAAGAATGCGGGTTGGGCAACGTCAGGAGATGGACATTTTCATGTTGGGAATTACTATTCTTGGTCGACGGTGCTTGGAGGAGATAAAGAAAATAACAATGCTGTGTCTGGGATTTGTGCTGAAGGGTGGAAATTGCCTAGAATCGGAAATGTTAGTGGGTCTTTTGGCTCTAGCCTTGGTGAGTCGGTAGTCTCAGGGCCGAGCCTAACTAGTGCTTATTATGTAACTAGCAGTGCTGCTGGAGCTGCTATTATGCGTAACGCTCCGATGTATTTTATTCCTAGTGGATATTTGTACTCAGGTAAGTTAGATGCTGGTACCGATGGATTCTATTGGACGTCGACGGCGTATAGCACCAATCAAAATGGATATTTTTTGGCTCTTAGTTCGGAGAAAGTTGACCCTAGAAGTTCTTGGCTATCAAGTTATATTGGTCATTCTGTTCGTTGTTTAGTGCTCGGTTCATAAAATAATGATGCTACTGGGTTTATCCTGATAGCATTCCTATATGGGCAATTTCGGTTTTGCTTTTGAGATCTCTTGATATTAATTTTTCTCCGTACCTACTAAATAAGAAGAAAGACAGAAGGAGGAGTAGAGAGATAAGTATATAT
>CAZUBN010000028.1:0-1942 GCA_964618675.1 uncultured Candidatus Saccharibacteria bacterium
GGTCTTCCATATTCTTGAGATCGCTCAGCGTTCCTGTCACCTCCCCCGGGTTGGCAGCGGGGAATCACAAAAATTGCCAAACAAAACCTCTTGCATTAACCCCCAAAGTTCGTTACAATAGTATTGCTTAATCTTACCATTAAAAATCAGCTAGATTTTTGGTAATAACCAGTTAGTTTAATTTTATAAAAGAAGTAAAACTCGGCATCGTAGATCCAGTCGCTTCTTTTATAGAATAAGCTGATTGGTAGGATTAAGCACCTCTACGGTGCCGATTTTCGTATCTGGGCCCCGGGAGATGATTAATCCAAAAGGAGGGCTCGATGCATCACCATAAGCAGAAACCAAATCAACTTAAGCTTCATAGTATTCCAATTAGTAAGTTTATGCTACACGGTTTCTCTTATAGTATTCCTCTATTATGCGTTGTAGCTCTCCTTTTGCTAGGATTCTCTGCTATTATGCCACAATCAAAAGCTGCTCTTGCTACGGACAGTCTCACAACTCGTGAATCGGTAGCTATTGGTAACGCCAGTATCGCCTTAGGTGTCGGCCAGACTAATCTGCTCAAAGAAGTCTCTGCTAATGATGTGAACTTCATTTTCACCAACCTTAATGTACAAACGATAGATATTAAGGATTATGCAATCTATATCCGTGCGGCAGACGGATACACGGGCAATCTTGTTGGTGATGAGACTGGCGCCACTATTCCAGGTGTTGGCTCAAATGTTGCTACCTCAAGTTTTACCGGCGACCAGTGGGGATATAGTCTCACTGAAGGAATTATGGATGAGTCGGGTCTTAATAGTCTTTTGTATAGTACGGTACCGGAACATGATGCATCTAACATTACCCCAGCTTACAGCCAGCAGACTCTAGGAGAAGCTAAAGATGGCAAGGATTTTACTCTGGCTTTTGCTGCAAACTTTGGTTTTTCTATTCTACCAGACCACTATAAAACTTCAGTTCTGGTTTCTATCGCAGCTTCACCATCCGACATCGTCAAATACAGTGTTACTTACGACGCTAATGGCGGAACGGGTACTCCGCCATCAGAACAAAGTATAGAGAGTGCGGAGGATACTTATGAGTTTACGGTAGCAGGCCAAGGTAATCTTACGCGGCCCGGATATCGCTTCCTGGGTTGGGCTGAGACGAATACTGCCACCTCAGCGCAATACATTGCGGGCTCTAGTAAGGTTACTCTATCTAAAATTACCCCGACCAAAACCCTCTACGCTGTTTGGTCTAAAGAAATTTTTAGTGGCATTACCACAATGCAGCAACTAACGAAAAGTGTCTGTAATGCCGCCACGGAGAACGAAACCAAAAAGCTTACTGACACACGCGACAGTAAAACTTATCAGGTAACCAAACTTAAGGATGGCAACTGTTGGATGACCCAGAACTTAGATTATGATGGATATGGTACAAAATACACTAACGCTAGCAGTTGGACTAATAGTGGCTCTCAGGCAATGTTCTATGATCCGGGGGATTCTACAACGGGTAACTATTATAACTGGCAAGCCGCTACGCAAGGAACTGGTAGTCAAGTAACCACTAGAGGTGAGAATGCAAGTGGGAGCATCTGTCCTTCGGGGTGGATTCTACCGCCATCTAGTGGCAACGGTTCTTTCGCTAACTTGGTTACAGACCTGGGCTATGGATCAGCTCTATCAAGTGCGCTTCGGGCTGCACCATATAATCTTAAAATGAGTGGATACGTTTACTCAAACGACACGCATGGTATAGATCAACAGTTCTTCTACTGGACCTCAACATACTACAACAGTAGTACACCATACGTACTTTCTGGTAACTCTACATCTGTCGATACTGCACGTGTAAATAGTATTGGACGCGACTTCGGCTTTAATGTTCGTTGCCTGGTCCTCGGATCTTAACAAGTACCTACTAAATAAGAAGAAAGACAGAA
>CAZUBN010000029.1:0-1529 GCA_964618675.1 uncultured Candidatus Saccharibacteria bacterium
CGGAGCGACCAAATTACGCAATAGTCCGCTCTACTTCATACCTGGTGGTCGCGTCTATTCCGGCAGCCTGCAGTACGCCGGCAGCGCCGGCTATTACTGGTCCTCTACAGCCCTCGATAGCACCAGCGCGTACGACCTGAACTTCTATTCTGGTGGCGTTAACCCGTCCAACAACACCAATCGCTACATCGGCATGCCCGTCCGCTGTCTCGTGCAAGGATCCTAGACACTAAGAACGCAAGGAAGAGCAGGATTAAGTATATTACTATATATACTTATCTCTCTACTCCTCCTTCTGTCTTTCTTCTTATTTAGTAGGTACTGGTTCGGCTGAGGGATGTTGGAATAGAAGATATGAGTCGCAGTTTTTTATAAATAGCTTCCTACGACTACTAAACAGCGAATAGGCATGCCATTATAAAGTTCACTGTGAGCGGACGTAAAATCGTTTGGTATGATTAGGTAGTTGGGTATAATATGCAGGTTGTATGCATGCGTAGCATTACCTTTATATCGGGACCAGTAAAAGCCTTGATCGGTGGCATCTAGTGCTCCCTCCCTTATTTCTCCTGCGATTGTAAAGTAAAATGGATAAGAGTCTGGTTGTGTATTATAAGCGTCTGGATTAAATCTAGCTGTACCCACTAAACCTGTATATGAATTAAACAGATTTGCAAACGATCCATTTTGTGACGCATTACCCGAATTAGAGCCACCGCTCATTGGCAACTCCCATCCTTGAGGACAGATGCTAACCTTATTATATGCGCCACCATCACCTCCGTCAGTTGCGGCTGCCCAAGAATAGTAGTTGCCTACCTGCAAATTGCTAGAACTACTAATATCTACTAGCTTTCCATTTACTAGAGTTTTTCCTATTCCGGGATCCCAGTACTGTCTCGTTGATGCATTATTGTTCCATTCGCCGCTTGCAGGCCCGCCATTAAGTCCAGAAGTACTTGTAATTTTAACACTTTGCGGATCATCGTAATCCAGATTTTGCGTCATCCAGCAATTACCGTCTTTAAGTTTAGTCACCCAATACATTTTCTGGTCACGAGTGTCTTTTAGCTGTTTGGAACTGCCGACATCCGATGCGCCGCATATTAACGTGGTAAGATCTTGCATATTTGCTATGCCTGTTATAGTAGTAGGTGACCATATAGCATATAGGGTTTTGTTCGGAGTGACAGAACTCAGCGTCACGATACTGCCGGGCTTATATTTAATTGTTGTAGCATTAGGAGTGTCCCCCCATCCGGCAAATTTATATCCGTTTTTGATAAAATTTGATTCGACAGTTTTAAATGTGTAGCTAGTGTTGGCCGTCTCTGCTTTTTGAATTATCGGCATTTCACCTCCGGTATTGCCGTTTCCATCATAGGTGATGCTATATCTCGTTGTCACTTCTCCCGGATTCGCAGCAACACTGACTAGGACATCAGCCTTGTAGTGATCTGGACTAGCACTATCAGCAAACTTAACACCGAAGGCTAGGGTAAATTTCTTGGTGCCTTCGGGTGTGGTGG
>CAZUBN010000030.1:0-1075 GCA_964618675.1 uncultured Candidatus Saccharibacteria bacterium
CCGCCAACCCGGGGGAGGTGACGACGTCCTTAGGGTTTGCTGGGGTGGAGACGATGCAAGCTCTGACCCCGGCACTTTGTAAGACCGCTGCGGTGGGGAGTGAAGGAATCTTGAAGGATACTCGAGATAATAAGACTTACTGGGTGGCAAGACTTAAAGACAATAACTGCTGGATGACGCAAAATCTTGATTATAACGATAGTAGTAGCACTAAGGTGACAGCTCCAAGTGGCTGGACGAGCACGAGCAATACCTACCGAGCTTACTATGATGCGGGGGATTATATTCGGACGGATTTGATAGGTTGGACGGCTTGTAGTCCGGCGGATGGTTTATCTAATAGTTCTTGTAAAAGCAATGGTTGGACGCCTGTTTCCGAGCTCGAGCCGGACGCCACTTGGAGCGCCACGATTGATGACGGCTTTGTCCAAGCGACCAGTTATGAAAGTGCGGATGGTAAAATGATCTGTACTAAAGCAGCAGGAAGCTTCCTAGGTGATATGACCTCAACCTATTTGCCGTGTCGGATGTACTATTATAAGTATATGGATAAACAGTTCATGCGGCACTATCACGTAGGAAATTATTATAGTTACCTGGCGGCAACGAACGGTACGGGTAGCAGCGTGACGAATGACGGTGGTAATGCGTCTGGCAGTATCTGTCCGACTAACTGGAAGTTGCCGACTAGCAAGGTGACTACGAGTGGTTCCTTTGGCGGATTAACTAGTGCTTACGGTGTTAGTAGCAATGCAGCGGGAGCAATGACATTGCGTAATGACCCAATGTACTTTGTGCCTGGTGGGCACGTCAATTCCGGCAAGCTGTACAACGCCGGCACCCTCGGCTATTACTGGTCTTCTACAGCCTACGATGGCAGCCAAGCGTACTACCTGTACTTCAATTCTGGTAACGTTAACCCGTCCAACAACGACGGTCGCTGGCTCGGCATGCCCGTCCGCTGTCTCGTGCAGGGATCCTAGGTAGCGCAAGATCGCAAGAAGGAGTGAGAGAAAATAGTATATTACTATATATACTTATCTCTCTACTCCTCCTTCTGTCTTTCTTCTTATTT